>JANXTF010000005.1 GCA_025352565.1 Rhodospirillales bacterium
TGGCCGGGGGCTTTATTCTGTTCGGCGTGGCCCTTACCATCGTGGCGCAGCGCCGGGCGGCTTGTTGAAGCCGACCGGCCTGTTGAATCCGACCGGCCGGTTGAATCCGACCGGCTTGTCGAGGCCCACTGGCTTGTCGAGGGAGAACGCGGCATGGAGCATGTGACGGTTGCGGCGAATGGCGGCATGTTTCACGTCGCCGCGACCGGCGCCGGGCAGCCGCTGCTGTTGTTGCATGGCTGGCCGGAATTCTGGCTGACCTGGGAGCCGGTGATGGAGCGCCTCGCGGATCGATACCGCCTGATCGCGCCGGATCTTCGCGGGTTCGGCGACAGCAGCAAGCCGCCGGGTCCCTGGGGCGCGGCGGAACATGCCGCCGATATGATCGCGCTTCTCGACGCTCTCGGGGTCGGAACGGTCGGTGTTATCGGACACGATGTCGGCGGTGCCGTCATGCAGGCGATGGCCCGCACCGCGCCTGACCGGTTCAGCGGTCTGTTCTTCTTCGACTTCGTCTATCCCGGCATCGGTGCGCGGATGGGCCAGCCGGACCGGCTGAATGAAATCTGGTATCAGTCCTTCCATCAGATGGAGATGGCGCCCGCACTGCTGGGCAGCTCCCGCGAGGCCTGCCACCTCTACATCGACCACATTCTGCGCCATTGGTGCCACCGCAGGGATGCCTTCGATGACGTGATCGAGCGTTTCGTCGACAATTTCCTCCAGCCGGGCAATTTGGCAGGCGGTTTCGCCTATTATCGCGCGGCCCATGCCGGCAGGATCGCCATGATGCAGGGGAGCGCGCCCGCGCTCGCGCCGATTGCGACCCGCACCTGCGTCCGATGGGCGGAACACGACCCCATCTTTCCGTTTGCCTGGACGGACCGCCTTGGCGAGACTTTCGCCAATCTCGATCTCGCATGCTTCCCCGGCGTGGGCCATTTTCCGCATCGGGAGGAGCCCGCTCGGGCAGCTCTGGAAATCGCGGGATTTTTCGGGCGCATCGGCCGGCTGTAACGCCCCCGGGCGCCGCGAGACGTCTCGCAAAGCACATCGTCTTCAGGCATCCTGTGCAAGGTCGCAGCGGGGCTGGGTCAAAGCGCGGCCGTGAACGCCACCCTTCCAGGACAGGTGCGTGCAATGGATCTTTTCGTTGAGCCGCGAGCCGCCGCCGATCGCCACGCGGCCGTCTCGCCGCGGTATCTCTCAGGCTTTGGCAACGGGTTCGAGACCGAGGCGCTGCCGGGTGCGCTGCCGGTCGGGCGCAATTCGCCGCAACGCTGCCCTTATGGGCTTTATGCGGAGCAACTGAGCGGCTCGCCGTTCACCGCGCCGCGCAAGACCAATGAGCGGACGTGGCTCTATCGCATCCGCCCGACCGTGAAGCATTTCGGCCGCTTCCAAAAAGCATCGTCGGGCTTGTGGCGCAGCGCGCCCTGCGCCGAACACGAGATGCCGATAGCACCTCTGCGCTGGGATCCGGTGGCGTTGGCCGGCGAGGCCGTGAGCTTTGTCGAGGGGATACGGACCGTGACCACGGCGGGCGATGCCGCCAGCCAGGCCGGCATGGCGGCATCGTTGGTGTTCGTCACGCGTTCGATGGTGGATGAGTATTTCTACAACGCCGATGCGGAAATGATGGTGGTGCTGCAACAGGGCCGGCTGCGGTTCTGGACCGAATTCGGCATCGTCGACGCCGAACCCGGCGAGATCGTGGTGCTCCCGCGCGGCGTGAAGATGCGGGTGGAACTGCCGGGGGAGCCGGCGCGCGCCTATCTATGCGAGAATTACGGCGGTGCCTTCACGCTGCCGGAACGGGGGCCGATCGGGGCGAACTGCCTCGCCAACCCGCGCGATTTCTACACGCCCATGGCGGCATACGAGGAGCGGGACACGCCCGCGACCATGACCGTCAAATGGGGTGGCAATCTGTGGGTGGCGCCGCTCGCCCATTCGCCGCTCGATGTCGTGGCGTGGCATGGCAATTACGCGCCCTACAAATACGATCTCCGTCGGTTCTCCCCGGTCGGGCCGCTGCTGTTCGACCATGCCGACCCGTCGATCTTCACGGTGCTGACGGCGCCGACCGAAACGCCGGGCACGGCGAACATCGACCTTGTCGTGTTCCCGGAGCGGTGGCTGGTGGCAGAGGACACATTCCGTCCGCCCTGGTACCACATGAACATCATGAGCGAGTTCATGGGGCTGATCCACGGCGTGTACGATGCCAAGCCGCAGGGCTTCCTGCCGGGGGGCATGAGCCTGCATAATTCCATGCTGCCGCACGGTCCGGATACCGAGGCGTTCGAGAAGGCAAGCCACGCGACCCTCGCGCCGCACAAACTCGCGGGCACGCTGGCATTCATGCTCGAGACGCGCTTCCCGCAGCGCGTGACGGCGTGGGCGGCCGGGCTCGCGGAGTTGCAGGACGGCTATATGGAGTGCTGGCAGGATCTGCGGAAGCACTTCGATCCGACGCGGCCGTAGGCGATGCGGACGTAATCCCCCCCCCCCCGCGTGGCGGCGCTGACAATGCCGGCGGAGCGGGTCCGCGATATCCGCGTGCTCCCAATCTGCTTCAAGGAAGAAAAAACGAGCGATGGCCAAATTGCAACTCTCCGTCGCCGTTGGCGACTATGACCGAATGCGTCCGCTGGTGGACGGCGCCGTCCAGATCGACGGTGTGGACCCGCAATTCATGCTGCTGGACCCGGAGGAGATCTTCTTCCGCGCGTTCCGCCACGCCGATTTCGACATCACCGAGCTTTCGCTGAGCAGCACCACCGTCAAGACCGCGGCCGGGGATTGCCCCTATGTCGGCGTCCCGGTGTTTCCGTCACGCGCGTTTCGGCACACCTCGGTCTATGTGCGGACCGATCGGATCAAAACCCCGGCGGACCTGAAGGGCAAGCGGGTGGGCGTGCCGGAATATCAGCTCACGGCAAATGTGTGGGCGCGCATGATACTGGAGGAGGATTTCGGCGTGGCGCCGTCCGACATCGCCTGGGTGCGCGGCGGCTATGAGCAGCCAGGCCGGGTGGAGAAGATCACGCTGTCGCTGCCGGGAAATGTTCGGCTGGAGAATGTGCCTGAAGGCGCCACCATCTCGGGGCTGTTGGCCTCGGGCGAGCTTGACGCGGTGATCGGGCCGCGTGCGCCCTCGTGCTTCGATCGGGGTCATCCGCATGTGGGCTATCTGTTCGCCGACCCGCAAGCAGAGGCCGCCGCGTGGTTCCGGCGCACGCGGATGTTCCCCATCATGCATCTTTTGGGCATTCGCAAAACGCTCGCCGACAAGCACCCATGGCTGCCGTCGGCGGTCTGCAAGGCGTTCGAGAAATCGAAATCCCTGGCGTTGCTCAAATTGTCGGACACATCGGCCACCAAGGTGACCTTGCCGTTCGTCGAGGAACAATTGCGGGCCGCGCGGGCGCTGATGGGGGAGGATTTCTGGCCGTACGGACTGGCGCCGAACCGTCATGTGCTGGAGCGCTTTCTGGCCCGGCATCATGCGGAGGGACTTTCGACGCGGCTGGTGGCGCCGGAGGAGCTGTTTCACCCGGCATCGCTGGAGACGCACAAAATCTGAGCGTCGACATCCCCTTGGGATCAGGGCACGGGTTTTTGCAACTGGACCGCGAGGTCGAGTTGCTGCTGGGTGAGCGGGGCGCTGAGGTATTTGAGTTTCACCCCGTCTTCCATCACCGATTCGGTGCCGGCGATGCGGTCGGGTTCGAGGGCCGCCCTGGGAAAGAACTGTTCACGGGTGAGTTGCGCCACCTCGGGCGAGACGCCCGCGAACTCGGCATAGATCTTGATGGCGTCGGGGCTCGAATACATCCAGTCCACCGTCTCGCGATAGGCCTGCATGTACTGCTCGATCGCGGCCTTGCGGCGAGCCAGGACGGAGGCGTGGGTGACGTTGACACGCACGGTCTGCGCCTGCGCGGCTTTGACGTCGCTGCCCCGGAACAGCAGGCGGATCTTGGCCTGCTGCAGCGCCTCGACGCCGAACGGCGCCGCACTCCAGCCGACGTCGATCTGGTTGGACATCGTGGCCGTCAGCGTGGCGGGCAGGCCGCCGGTGGCGGTCAGCTTGAACGGCACGCCGGATTGCGCCTGCATCATGAGGCCGACGGTGTTCGTGGACGAACCCACGGTGGAGAACGCCACGGTCTTGCCAGCGAGGTCGGACACGGATTTCAGCGGCGAGGCGGCGGGGACGTACCAGAACAAGTCGGCCGCACCCGTGGTTTCGGCGCTGATGATGCGAACCGGGCCGTTCTTGGCCGCGATGCCCAAAGCGCCGAGCAGACCGACGGCGATGCCGATATCGACGCTGCCGGACAGCACCGCCTGCTGCGTCTCGCCGCCGCCCGCGGTGTAGAGGAGTTCCAATACCAGCCCGCGCTTCTTGAAGAAGCCCATGCGCTGGCCGAGTTCGGACACCGAGGTGTCCCAGTTGCCGCGCTGGCCGATCGCGAGCCTCAACGTTTCCTCCGCGCGCGCGGAGCGGGCGAGGAGCGGCGCTGTCAGGAGTGCCGCCGTGAAGATCCTGCGTTTCATCGCAATGTTCCCTGATGTTGGCCGCCGAGCCGGGATGCCGCCCGGCCGGCGAGCAGATTGACGGTGGCGGCGAAGGCCACCGCCAGGATCAGCAACGCATACATGCGAGGCATATCGAAGCGGTGATACGCCTCCATGATCATGAAACCGATGCCCTTGTTCGATAGCTTCGTCTCGGCCAGCAGCACACCGATCAGCGCCACTCCGAAGCCGAGGCGCACGCCGTTGACCAGGGGGGCCGCCATCGCGGGCAGGAGAATTTTGCGCAATGTCTGCGCGCGCGTGGCGCGAAAGCTGCGGCCGACGCGCAGCAAGGCCGGGTCCACCCCACGCACGCCGGCGGCGATGCTGATGGCGACGGGGAAGAAGCAGGACACCGAGCCCATCGCCATCTTGGAGCCGACGCCGACGCCGAACATCATGATGAGAACGGGGAAGAGGATGATCTTGGGCGTCGGGCTGAGATAATTCACCCAGCGTTCGAACGCGCCCGAGAGGAAGCGGGAGCTGCCCAGCGCGACGCCGACCAGCACGCCGGCGATGCCGCCCGCAGTCAGCGCCACCAGCAACTCGGCGCCGGTGATGGCGGCATTGGCGTAGAAGTCGCGCGAGGAGAGCACGCTTGCGAGGCCGCCGAGCACGGTTTGGAGCGGCGGGACGACGTCCTGGAACAGCCAGCCGGACAGTGCCAGCCCCTGCCAGGCCGCGAGCAGCAGCAAGGTTGCCGCGAGGCGCGGCGCGGCGGTGCCGGTCATGCGCGCCGCCGCAGCCATCGTTCGCATCCGTCCAGCACGGTGAAGAACGCGATGCTCACCAGCACCACGCACAGAATTCCGCCCCAGGTGCCGGGCAGATCGTAGCGTTCCGCGAGGTCGTTGATGAGCTGGCCGAGGCCGCCGAGATTGATCAGAAATTCGACCCCCACCACGTTGATGAGACCGAACACCAGTGCCAGCCGCAATCCCACGAAAATCTGCGGAATGGCGGCGGGGAACAGGATCTTCCGGAACTCCTGGCCGGGCGTCAGCCGCAGGCTGCGGCCCACATTCAGCAGCACGCGGCGGGTGGCGGCGAAGCCCTCGATGGTTTTCAGCACCACGGGCGGGAGGGCCGAGATAAAGCCGATGACGACGATGGTGGCCGGGCTGCGGCCGAACAGAACGAGGAACAACGGGTACGCGAGAATGAGCGGTGCGGCCGCCAGTGCCGCGACCCATGGCTCGAAGGCCGCGCGCATCCGCAGCGAGCGGTGCAGCAGCAGGCCCATGGGCAGTCCGACGAGCAATGCCAGCAATCCGGCGGCCAGCGTCTCGCCGGCGGTGGTGGCGAAGCGGCCCAGCACGCCTTCCTCGGCGACGAGGCGGGGCAGGCTGGCGAGGATGTCGCTGGGCAGCGGCAGGACATAGACGCTGATAAAATCCATCTGGATCGCGAATTGCAGCAGCCCGCCCAGTGCGAGCAGGACCATTATACCGCTGAGGGGAGCGGCGAACCTCATGCGGCGGAGGTGCGTCTGCGGTCGGCTGCGGCGAGGCCTAACGTGGCCTCCTGGCGCAGATCGTTCCAGATGTCGGCGACGTAGGCCCCGAAGGCGGGGCTGACCACCGCGTCCGACGTGCGGGGGCGCGGCAGATCGACCACGATCTCGCGCTTGATGCGGCCGGGGCGGAAACTCATCACCAGGATGCGGTCGGAAAGCTGCACCGCCTCGGTGATGCTGTGGGTGATGAGCAAAGTGGTTTGCGAAAGTTCCTGCTGGATTTGCAGCACCTTGTCGCCGAGCAGCAGCCGCGTCTGTTCGTCGAGGGCGGCGAAGGGTTCGTCCATCAGCAGGATGCGCGGCTGGGAGGCGAGCGTGCGGGCGATGGACACGCGCTGGCGCATCCCGCCGGACAGTTCGGACGGCTGATTGCGCTCGAAGCCGTGCAGGCCGACCATGTCGATGAAGTGGCGCGCGCGTTCGTGGCGCTCGGCGCGCGCCATGCCTTGCAGTTCCAGTGGAAAGGCGACGTTGTCGACGACGTTACGCCAGGGGAAGCAGGATTCCTCCTGGAACACCATGCCGATAGCCGGGTGCGGCGCCCGAATGGCGTCGCCCTCGACGTCGATGCGGCCTTCGGTGGCCGCCACAAGCCCACCGATCATGTGGAACAGCGTCGATTTGCCGCAGCCCGACGGGCCGATGACCGAGACGAACTCGCCTTGCGCCACGCCGAACGAGACGCGGTCAACCGCCGTCACGCCGTTTTCGCGCGTGCCGAAATGCTTGCTCACCTGCTCGACACGAAGCAGCGCGTTCATGCGAGTACCCGATTGGCGATGGAGGTGCCGCCCGCCTCGATCGCCGCCATTTCGTCCGCCATCCCGTCTTTTTCCCCACAGGCCATCTTGCGGCCATGGTCTAGTGGACCCTATCTGGCGTCCGGCGTCCAATGCCCGAAAACTGGGCAATGGCTCACGTGCCGACGTTTGTCCTGGAGCGGCAGCCTCTCACAGTCCCATGTAGGTTTCACGAATACGCGCATCGCGCCGCAGCTCCGCAGCCGGGCCGCCCAGCACGATGGCCCCGTGATCCAGCACATAGGCCCGGTCGGCCAACTCCAGCGCCTCGCCGACATTCTGCTCGACCAGCAGCACCGTCAGCTTCTCCCGCCGGACCAGCGTCTCCACCACGGAAAAAATTCGCTCCACCATCAGGGGAGACAGGCCCACCGAAGGTTCGTCCAGCATCATCAACGCCGGCCGGCTCATCATCGCGCGCGCGACGGCGCACATTTGTCGCTCCCCGCCCGAGAGCTTGCCGGCGAGCTGGCCGCGCCGTTCGCGCAGGATCGGGAAGGTGTCCATGGCCTCGTCCAGGCGGGCCGCGCGCGCCTTCGCGTCCTCGTTCGTGTAGCCGCCCAGCAGCAGGTTGTCCTCGACGGTGAGGAAGGGAAACAGCTTTCCCCCTTCCGGGACCATCGCCAACCCGGCGCCGGGCCCACGATGGGCCGCCCGGCCGGTGATGTCGGCGCCACGAAACGAGATCCGGCCGGCGGTCGGCCGCAACAGGCCGGCGATCGCCGATAGCAGGGTGGACTTGCCTGCGCCGTTGGCGCCGACGATGGCGACGATCTCGCCTTCCGCAACGTGCAACGAAACCTCGTGCAGCACCGGCAGCTCGCCGTAGCCCGCGCACAAACCTTCGACGGTGAGCAATGACATCATTGCTTGCTCTTGCCGATATAGGCTTCGATGACGGCTGGGTTGGCCAGCACCTCCTCGGCCGACCCCTCGGCGAGCTTGGCACCGCGGTCCAGCACGACGACCCGGTGCGAGAACTGTCGGACCACCTTCAAATTGTGCTCGATGACCAGGAACGTCAGGCCTCCCCCGTTCAGGGTTCGAACCAGATCGACCATCCCCTGCACCTCGGTCTGGTTCAGGCCGGCCATGACTTCGTCGAGAAGGACCACCTTCGGATCGAGCGCAAGGGCGCGGGCGACTTCCAGGCGGCGGCGCTCGCTGAGCGTGAGCTCGCCGGCCGTGATGTTGGCGCGATGTTGCAGCCCAACCAGCTCCAGGCTGGCATAGGCGTGGTCCGCAGCAGCCGAAATGTGCCGGTGGTGCAGGAACGAGCCGATCATGGCGTTCTCCAGCACCGAGAGGGAGGTGAGCGTCTGCGACATCTGAAACGTGCGCCCAAAGCCGATCCGCGCGCGCGCTTGCGGCGGCTGACCGTTGATGTCGACGCCATTGAAGACCACCCGCCCGGCGCTCGGCGACAACTGCCCCGTCAGCAGGTTGAACAGGGTGGTCTTGCCCGCGCCATTCGGTCCGATGACGCTGAGCAGCTCGCCGGCCGCGACGTCGAAGCTGACCTCGTCCACGGCCAGCAGGCCGAGAAACCGCTTGGACACGCCTTGCAGCGAGAGGAACGTGGCGCTCATGTCCGCGCCAGCCGTCCGGTCCAGCGCGCGGGCAGCGGCAGCGACTGGAACGCCCCGACCAATCCACGCTTGAAGAACAACGCAGCCAGGACCAGGACGGCGCCAAGCACGACGAGGTTGGAGCCAGGCGCGTAGGCGCCCAATTCCGCGCGGAGCCAGGCTTCGAGCGGCACGACCAGCAACGCGCCGAACAGCGGGCCGTAGCCCGTGCCAACGCCGCCGATCAGGGCGATCAACGCAAACCGCACTCCCACGTCGGACAACGTCAACAACGTCGGCGGATCGACGATGCGGACATACATCACGAACAGGCTGCCGCCCACGCCGGTCACGGCCGCGCTGATCGCGAACGCCATAAGCTTGGTTCGCAGCACGTCGATCCCCGAGGCTTCGGCCGCCGCCTCGTTGTCCCGCACGGCTTGCAGATAGTAGCCCAGCCGGCTGCGCAGCAGCACCAGGCTGACAATGAGCGCGAGCAGCAAGAACCCAAGCATCAGCCAGGCATACGCGATGCGCCCGGTGAAAATCATGTTCTGCCAGCCGGGGCGGAACGGCACGCGCATGCCCTGCGGGCCGCCGGTGATGCTTTCGAAGTAGTTCGCCAGCACGAGCACGACCTCACTGAAGGTCATGGTGGCGATGGCGAAGAAAGGGCCGCGCAGGCGGAAGGCCGGCCACGAGATCAGCACGGCCGTCGCCGCCGCCAACCCCGCGGCGGGTGCCAGCGACCACCAGGGCGACAAGCCCGCGCCCAGGACCATGTTGGCGGTCAGATACGCGCCTTCGGCGAAGAACACGCCATGACACAGCGAGAACTGGCCGCCGAAGCCGCCGAGGATATTCCAGGCCGTCGCCAGCCCGGCGAACAGGAAAGTGGTGGCGAGGATGTTCAGCGTGAAATTGTCGCCGCTATAGAGGCCCACCAGCGCGGCCAGCAGCACCGCGGTCAGTGCGAGCGGCGGCAACTCCTGCCGGAAGGTACGGATGCGGGGCATCGCCCGTTTACTCCTGGACACGCAATCCCACCTCTTCCGCGCCGGCGAGACCGAACAGCCCGGTCGGGCGTACGATCAGCATGATGATGAAAATCGCGAACCAGGCCGCCTGCTTCAGCGAAGGGTCGAGATAGTAGCCGGCCAGGGCTTCGGTCATGCCGATCAGGAAGCCGCCGATGTAGGCGCCGGGCACGCTGCCCAGGCCGCCCAGCACGACCACGGCGAAGGCGGCCAGGATGAAGTTGCCGCCGATCTGCGGCGAGAGGGTAAAGATGGGCGTCAGCAGCGCGCCCGCCATGCCGGCCAGCCCGGCGCCCACGCCGAAGGTCAGCATGTAGGTGCGCTCGACATCGATCCCCATCAGCCGGGCGGCGCGCCGGTCCTGCGCCACTGCCCGCACGGCCTTGCCCGTCATGGTGTTGCGCAAGCCCCATTGCAGGATCAGGGCAACGGCCGTGACCGCCGCCAGCGCGATCACGCGCGGCACGCTGACCTGCACCGGCCCGACCGCGATCGCCATGCTGGAGAGCGGCGTCCGGATGCTGTAGGCGGCGCCGCCGGTGACGGCGAGCACCAGGTTCTGCAGCAGCATCAGCAGGCCGAAGGTGGCGAAGACCTGCATCATCGGCTCGTTTTGCAGCCGCTGCAGGATGAACCGCTGCACCAGGATGCCGAACACGAACAAAAGCGGAAAGACGAGAAGGATCGCGAGATACGGGTCGATGTGCAGCAGGTTGTAGGCCACGAAGGTGGCATACATGCCGAGCATCACGAACTCGCCCTGGGCGAAGTTCACCACCCGTATCACGCCGAAGATCAGGTTCAGCCCGATCGCGACGAGGCTGTACAGGCCGCCAAGCAGCAGCCCGGACAACAAGACGCTGAGAAGAGTGCCCAAGGCCGCCGCGACCGCCTATTTGCGGGCCAGATCCACGATCTTGCCGCCGATCGGCGCGGCCTTTTCGGGGAAGACCGTCACCGGCGTGCCATTCTGCCATTGCACGATGACCGGCTTGGCCCGTGTGTTCTGCATCTTGGCGTCGAACTTCACGCCGAACCCGTTCGGCGCGCTGCCGACAGGCAGGTCCATGGCGGCAGCGGCGACGCGAACCTTCTCGTAATCCGTGGACCCGGCCGCCTGGATGGCCTGGAACATGATCTGCGCGCCGACGAAGGCGGTGAAGCCCTGGGGGGCGATCGGGTCGCGATTGTATTGTTTCCGGTACGCCTGCAAGAAATCCGGCGCGCCTGGACCATAGGCCGGATTGATGTCGGACCGCGGATAGGTGACGACCAAGATGCCTTCGAGGTATTCCTTGCCCATCGCATCGAGCGTCTCGAACGTGTCCCCAGACCCGGTGAGCAACATCGCCTTCGGCTTGAATCCCTGGTCCCGCGCCGTGCGCAGCATCAGGTTGTTGTCCGCCGTGTAGCCGGTGGCGAGCCAGACGTCGGGGTTGGCGTTGCGCGCGCGCAGGATCACGTCCGTTTGGTCGATGGCGCGCGCGCTATAGGCGTTCACGCCCACGATGGTGACGCCTGCCGCCTTCAGCCCGGCCTGCTGGTCTTTCGCGATCGTGGTGCCATAGATCGAATCCTCGTGCTGAATCCAGACCGACATATCCTTGGGCTTCTTGCCGAGGCCATTCGCGACCAGCCCGGTGATGGCGTTGACCGAACTTTCGGCGAAGTCGGCGGAATTCGGACCGGACCGGATGAAGTTCGGCAACCCGCGCTCCGTCAATTGGGCGGCGAGCGCTTGGGTGTCCCAGTATAGTTTCCCGTTGTTCAGCGCCGCCTCGCTGGCGGCGTTGGACACGGCGCTGATGAAGGTGCCGATGAAGGCGTCCACCTTGTCGCGCCCGGCCAGTTGCTCGACAACCGCCATCGCCTCTTGCGGGTTGGTGGCGCTGCCCCGGACGATAATAATGGTGCGCCCGAGCAGGCCGCCCTTGGCATTGGCCTGCATGGCCGCCAGCTCGTAGCCGCGCGTGGTCTCGTCGCCATACAGCGCCGCACCGCCGGAATAGGGGTTGATCGCGCCGATCTTGATTGGGTCCGCCGCCCGGGCGCGGGTGGCAAACCCGGCTGCCGCCACGGATGCCGCAGCCACGAATGTGCGTCTTTGCATAGTCTTGTCCCTCCCAAGGCGATTTGGCCGGTCTATCGACGCTCTGAGCGGCGACGTTCTTACTGGCGGGTTACCCTGGCTACCGGCCCGTGTCGAATAACGCTACCAGGGGTAGTCATAAACCGATGTGATGGCGGCCCGATCAGCCCAGCTGCAACGCCCTGATCTCCTTGGCGCGCGCCGTGCCGGAGGCGAGCACGAAGCTGAGGTCCGCGCCGGAGGACACGTAACGCGCGCCGGCCGCCACGAACTCGGCCATCAGCCTGGGCTTGCTCGCGAGTCCCCCGATGCCGGTCGCCTTGCCGCGCTTGCGGCAGGCCTCGATCACTTTCGCATAGGCGCGCTTGACGCGCTCGTGCTCGAACTGCCCGTCGATGCCCATCTCGGCGCATAGATCGTTGGTGCCGATCATCAGAATGTCGACACCCTCGACCGCGGCGATCTCGTCGGCCCGCTCCACGGCGTCGGGCGTCTCGATCATCGCCACCACGGTGGTCTCCTGATTCAGCAATTGCCGGGCTTCGCTCAACGGCCAGTTCCGAAACCGCAGCTGCGGCGTGCCGACCGAGACCGAGCGGTTGCCGAATGGGGGGAACCTGGCGTTCCGCACCACGCGCTCGGCGTCGGCCGCGCCGGAGATATGGGGCGCGATCACCCCCATCGCCCCGCCATCCAGCACGCGGGAGACGAATTCCGCCTCGTAGCTCGGCACCCGCACGAAGGGGGTCACCCCCGCATCGAGTGCCGCGATGCAAATCTGCGAGGTGGTTTGCAGCGAAAAGGAGCAATGCTCCAGGTCCACATAGAGGGAGTCGAAGCCGCAGGCCTTGGCGACGTTGGCGATCTCGATCGACTGTACCAGCCGCACGATCATCGAGATGGCCACTTCGCCCGCCGCGAGTCTGCGGCGCACGTTGTTCTGGATGAGATCCGAAAGCGTTTCGCTGTGCATCGCCGTGCCCCGCCTGTGTCGAACGGCTTCACGCTATGACGCGGGTCGCGGCGCGGATACTAAGCTTTCACCAAGGCTGCATAACCCTGGCTGATGGCGGCGAGCGCGGGCCGGGCCAAGGCGTCCCGCGCCGCACGGTCGTTCTTGATCTGCTCCCGGATGAGCGCCACCAGCTTGTTGCTCGTTTTCGTGGGCGGCCGGCCGATCGCGTGGATCAGCATGGTATGAACCTCGATCCGCGGATGGATCGGGCGGGCCACCAGGCAGGGCATCGAGGCGGCGTGCAACAGCATCGGCTCGACCATGGCGATCCCGGCGCCCTCCGCCGCCAGGATGAAGGCCGTCATCGAGTAGTTGACCTGGATTCGGCGCTTGAACGCCAGGCAGGCCGCGCCGAACGCCTCCTCGATCGGCGTGCCGATCGCGGTGTGGGGCCCGTAGGTGATGATATCCTGGCCCGCCAGGTCGTCGATCGTCACCACGTCGCGGCTGGCAAGGGGGTGGGTGCGCGGCATGATGCAGGCGATCTCGGACGCTTCCAGCACCTCGGCCTCGATCGCCGGGTCTCGCGCCGGCCCGTAGCACAGGCCGAAATCCGCCTCTCGCCGCGCGACCCGGTCGATCACTTGCGCGCTGGGCAGCGCCTGGATCGAGACCTGTACGGCCGGCCGTGCCCGCACGAAGCGCGCAACCGCGGCGGCGAGCGGCCCGTTGGCGGCGGAGAAGGTCGCCGCCACCGTGACGTGCCCCAACCGCCCATCCACCAGATCCCGCGTCATCCGGGTCACGGTGTCCACCCGCTGGAAGATGTTCGCGATGTCGGGATAGATTGCGTGGGCCTCGGGGGTCGGGTGCAGCCGGCCGCCGATCCGGTCGAACAGCTTGACCCGCAGCTGCGTTTCGCAATGCCGCAGCACGGTGCTGACCGCGGGTTGCGTCACGTTCAGCAGCCGCGCCGCGCCCGTGACCGAGCCCGCGCTCATGATCGCGTGGAACACTTCCATTTGCCTCAGGTTCATCGATCGCCCTCCCCTTGTGCGACCGCCCTTTCGGGGCGTGTTTCGCGTCAGGCTACCGGGCCGCCGGACCCCGGGCAAATCCGCCGACCCTATCCATCCCGCAAATCCCCCATGGCGAAAGTCTTATGCGCCAGCAGGTGTCATCCGCCGGTATGTCGTGGGAGCGAGCTTCAGAAGGTGTCACCCCCATGTCCGACAAGCGGCAAGACAAGATCAGGCTCGGCGTCTTCTATTGGCCCGGCGGCCACCATGTCGCCGGCTGGCGCCATCCGCAGGCCGAAACCGACAGCCCGTTCAACTACCGCCGCTGCGTCGAGCTGGCGCAGCTTGCCGAGCGCGGCAAGTTCGACCTGTTCTTCCTCGCCGACCTGGTCGGCATCCGCCCGACCCAGCTCGAGGCCCAGGCCGGCGCGGCGCGCGCGGTCTATTTCGAGCCGCTGAC
>JANXTF010000045.1 GCA_025352565.1 Rhodospirillales bacterium
CGGCGGGATCAGCGGCGCGATCAACGCCCATTCATCGTCCAAGAGGTCGCTCGGGTAGCGCGGACGGTCGCGGTTGTAGCGAGGGCGGTTTTCAACGGTCCACATGACAGCCTCTCAAACGGAGCGGCCTTCCTTGAATCACATCCGATTCGTATGGCTCAAGAAGTTTCTTGACGGACACTGAGAAGTTTTTGCTGGGGGTGAGGCCTGACTGACCTCGCTAGTAAACATTTCGAATCTTGGCTTGCTTTTATCTGGGTTCGTAGGTGCCTATTCTTGACTGTGCTCGTTCCGGCTGTGATTCGGCGTGAAAAAAGGGCTCTGACTCATTTCCGCTGCTGTTCTGTGGCGATTTGGCATGATGTTCATGACAGGGGCATCCATGGCGTTGCGGTTCGGTTTTGCGTCGTTGATCCCGCTCGGGCTGGAGGTGGACGGTGTCGATGAGGGCAAGAACACGCTGGTTGTAACGGCCCGCAGCAGCGCCACCACAGCTGCCTGCCCGTTGTGTGGCGTGGTCTCGCACCGTGTTCAAAGTCACTATGTCCGCCAGCCCTCCGATCTGCCGTGCGCAGGGCGCCTCGTCCGACTGCGGCTCTTGGTAAGACGGTTCCGGTGCGGCGTGCCGGGCTGTCGGCGTGAAGTGTTTGCCGAACGGTTCGACACGACGGTGCTGGCCGAGCGAGCCCGGCGCACCGGGCGCCTTGAAGAGATCGTCCACCATCTTGGCCTGGCATTAGGCGGCAGGCCCGGTGCTGGGTTCGCTCAACGTCTCATGCTGCCGGTCAGCAACGACACGCTGCTCCGCGTCGTCCGGCGGCGCGCCTTGCCTCGAACCGAGACGCTGGCCGTGATCGGGATCGACGACTGGGCCTGGAAGCGCAACCATCGCTACGGCACGATCATCTGCGACCTGGAACGCCGGCGCGTCGTGGCGTTGCTGCCCGACCGGGAACAGGCGACGGCCGAAGCATGGTTGCGTGGGCACCCTGGGATCAGCATCGTGTCCCGTGATCGGGGCGGCGGCTATGGCGAGGCTATCGCCCGCGCGCTGCCGGGTGCCATTCAGGTTGCCGATCGCTGGCACCTGATGGAGAACGCCAGCGCCGCATTCCTGGACGCCGTGCGCCTGTCGATGCGCACCATCCGAAATGCTTTGGGCGCGGCGACGGTCGACCCGGCCCTGCTGACCTCGGCCGAGCGGCTCCAATACGAAGGGTTCCTGCGGCGCGAGGACACCACGCGGCAGATCATGGCGTTGAAGGAGGCCGGACACCCTATCAAGGAGATCGTGCGTCGAACGCGGCATAGCCGCAAGCTGGTGCGCCACACTGTCCGGGGTGCCCGCGGTGACGTGTTCCGTGTCCGGCAAAGTTCCCTTGAGGCCTACCTGCCCGTGCTGGATGCCGAATGGGCGGCGGGCTGCCGCAACGGCGCCGAACTCTGGCGCAGGCTCACCGACCAGGGCTTCCGAGGATCCCAGCGTGTTGTCAGCGAGTGGACGACGCGACGTCGACGTGCGGACCAGATGCAGGCGCAGGGTCTGATGAAAGCACCGTCGGCACGCACCCTGGCCCGGTTGATGGGCATGGGGCGCGATCACCTGACCAAGGCCGACACTGTAATTGTTGCTGCCGTTGAAGCGGGAGTGCCCGGCCTAGCTGATGCAAGGACTTTGGTGGAGCGGTTCCAGATCATGATCCGGACCAAGGCGGCTGCCCGCCTGGATGGCTGGATTGAGCACGCCAGGGCCAGCCTCATCGCTCCGCTTGCACGCGGCGTCACCAAAGACGTCGCAGCAATCCGGGCCGCCATCATCCAACCCTGGTCGAACGGCCAAACCGAAGGTCAGATCACCAGGCTCAAGATGATTAAACGGCAGATGTATGGCCGCGCAAAACTCGACTTGCTCGAAGCACGGCTGATCGGCGCGGTTTAATACCATGCATCAGCGAAAGTGCGTCAGAGCCCCTTTTGCGTGCCGATTGACAGCCGGAGTGCCTTTCCAAAAACAATCGTTGATCCCAGCAAGTCGCGGCCACGCGCCAAGCCGAAGCGCGCTTCGGGCAGCTCGTCCGGCACCGACCTCGCTTGTTTTCCGTCGAGAGGTCGCCCTTGTAGCCAATAATCTGATGGGCACCGACGACCTCGGTCCAGCCAAGCACACCAACGAGCGGGACCACTCTCCTCGTGTGCGCATGCGTCGACGGCCATAGTGTCGGAATGGTTCTCGATATCCAGCGACACTTCCCGAGACCGATCGGTTAACAGCGGGAGGGGGCTCGACAAGGCGATCGAACGCAGCCCGCTGAGAGGCCGGCGAGACCTATCGGCCCCCAGCACCCTGACCAGTACGGCCCCGAGTGCGCACGCCTGTTCAGGCGCTCGCTGCATCCCCCGATGGCGGCCAGCTGCTCGCCACCTTCGGCCGGCTCGACGGCCTTCTCGTAGCGCGACAGAGCCAGGATCGGCATGCCGCTGTCGCCCGCACGTGTCCGAGTTCCCGTGCATCGTCCAGGCAACGCGCTTCTGGCAGCCCGCAATTGTAGCCGTTCAAAGGCCGGGCCGCTCGGCATCGACAGGCGCTGCGGCGGCGCTCACCTCAAAGCTTGGCCAATCTCCTCACTATAACTCGCCCCGCAAGGCGTTAATGTCATTGTCTTTAAGCTACTGAAAAAACAGGTAAAGCCTCTGGACTGACAGCTTAGATGTCACCGTGGACGCCTTATGGTGATCGTGACACGATTTCTGAATGTTCGCGGAATCACATTCATTTAATCACATAGAAGATGCGCTATTTCGCGGGGTGACCAAAAGACCTTTCACACGTCCAAATTCGCCACCTTGAGCGCATTGGTCACAATAAAGTCCCGCCGCGGCTCCACAACGTCGCCCATCAACGTCGAAAACACCTGCGCCGCGTCTTCGGCGTCCGTCACCTTCACCTGCAACAGCGTGCGTATCGCGGGGTCCAGCGTGGTGCGCCAGAGTTGGTCGGGGTTCATCTCGCCCAAGCCCTTGAACCGCTGGATCGTCAGCCCCCGCCGGCCATGGGCCAGAATGCGGTCGAACGCGCTCGCGGGTCCCGCGACGCTCGTTTCCGTGCTGTCCAGCTTCAACTGCGCCGGGGCGGCGAAGCGCGAGGCGAAGGCTTCGGTGCGTTCCGCGAGCCAGCGCGACTCGGAGCTGCGCAGCGCCGCCGCGTCCAGCTGGTGGCGTTCGGACACGCCGCGCACGGTGCGGGCCAGCGTGAGGGCGGCGGTGCCGGGCACCACGGCCCAGCCACGCTCGGCGGGCAATGACACCGCGTTGAGGCGCCGCACCAGTTCCTGGCTCACCGCGGTCTGGCGGGTCTCGTCGGGGGTCAGCGCGCCGACGATGGCGATCTGTTCCAGGAGCGCGATCGGGATCACCACGGACAGGCGGCGCAGGCGGCTGGCGGCCTCGCGGAGCCACACCGCCTCCTCGTCCAGTTCGGGGCCCTGCAGCACGCGGCCATCGGCGTAGGTCAGCCGGGCCTCGCCGAGCGCCTTGTCGAGCAGGAAGCGTTCGAGCGCCGGGTCGTCCTTCAGGTAACGCTCGTCGTTGCCGCGTTTCGCCCTGTAGAGCGGCGGCTGGGCGATGTACATGTGGCCGCGCTCGAACAATTGCGGCATCTGGCGAAAGAAGAACGTCAGCAACAGGGTGCGGATGTGAGAGCCGTCCACGTCGGCGTCGGTCATGATGACGATGCGGTGGTAGCGCAGTTTCTCGACCGAGAAGCCGCCCTGCTCGACCTCGCCCATGCCGATGCCGGTGCCAAGGGCGGTGATCAGCGTGCCGATTTCGGCGCTGCCCAGCATCCGGTCGAACCGTGCGCGCTCGACGTTCAGGATTTTGCCCTTGAGGGGCAGGATGGCCTGGAACTTGCGGTCGCGGCCCTGCTTGGCCGAGCCGCCGGCGCTGTCTCCCTCGACGATGAACAGCTCGCATTTCGACGGGTCGCGCTCCTGGCAATCGGCCAGCTTGCCGGGCAGGGTGGAGACGTCGAGCACGCCCTTGCGACGGGTGAGGTCGCGCGCCTTGCGGGCGGCCTCGCGGGCGACGGCCGCGTCCATCACCTTGCCGATGATGCTTTTGGCCTCGCGGGGATGGGTCTCGAGCCAATGGGAGATGGCATCGGCGGCGGCGGCCTGCACAACCGGCTGCACCTCGGAGCTGACCAGCTTGTCCTTGGTCTGCGAGCTGAATTTCGGGTCCGGCACCTTGACCGACAGCACCGCCGTCATGCCCTCGCGCATGTCGTCCCCGGTCAGCTGCACGCTGTCCTTTTTGCCCATGCCCTCGGCGTATTTGGTGACGACGCGGGTGAGCGCCTGGCGGAAGCCGGCGAGGTGCGACCCGCCGTCGCGCTGGGGGATGTTGTTGGTGAAGCAGAGCATGGTCTCGTGGAAGCTGTCGTTCCAGGACAGCGCGAATTCGACCCGGATGCCCTCGGCCTCGGCGGAGGCGGTGACGCTGATCGGCGGCTTGAACACCGCCACCTTCGAGCGGTCGAGCCACTCGACGAAGGCGACCAGGCCGCCCTGGAAGCAGAAATTGGTCTCGACGACCGGCGCGTGGCGCTCGTCGCGCAGCTGGATTTCGAGGCCCGAGTTGAGGAAGGCGAGTTCGCGCAGGCGGCGTTCCAGGATGGAAAACTCGAACTCGACCTTGGTGAACGTGCCGGTGCTGGGCTTGAAGGTGACCTCGGTGCCGTTCTGGTGGTCGGCGGGCCCGACCAGCCTGAGCGGGGCGACCGAGTCGCCGTGCTCGAAGCGGATGAAATGCTCCTGGCCCTCGCGCCAGATGCGGACCTCCATCCATTCGGAGAGGGCGTTGACCACGGCGGCGCCGACGCCGTGCAGGCCGCCCGAGACCTTGTAGGAGTTCTGGTTGAACTTGCCGCCGGCGTGCAGCCGGGTGAGCACTACTTCGGCCGCCGAGATGCCTTCCTCGGCATGGATATCGGTGGGAATGCCGCGGCCGTCATCCGTCACGGTCACGCTGCCGTCGCCGTTCAGCGTGAGGGTGACGCGGTGGGCGAAGCCGGCCTGGGCTTCATCCACGGCGTTGTCGATGATCTCGAATGCCATGTGGTGCAGGCCGGAGCCGTCATCGGTATCGCCGATATACATGCCGGGACGTTTGCGCACGGCATCGAGGCCGCGCAGCACGGAGATCGACGAGGCGTCGTAATTCTCGGAATCAGTGGGCGTCGCGGCGGGGTCAGACATGCCGACGGGGAACTCCGGGGGGGATGCGGGGAATGGTCACTAAACTATAGCACGCGCGCGCACGGGCGCACACTTTCCTTCGCCCTCCCCCTTGAGCCGCAAGGCGGGGGGGCCTAGGCCGCGAGCAACGCCCGCTTGGCGGTGCCGGCCAGTGCGGCGGCGGCGGCTGGCAGGATGGCGTCGTTGAAGTCGTAATTCGGGTTGTGCAGCCCGCGCCCGCCATCGCCCGCCCCGTTGCCGATCCACATGAATGCGCCGGGTCGCCGGGACAGATACCACCCGAAATCCTCGCTCGCCATCGTCGGCGGCAGATCGCGGCGCAAGGTCAGCCCCGCCTCCCCCGCCGCGTCGGCCACCATCGCCGCGCAGGCCGGATCGTTCACCACAGGCCCCATGCCGGGCGTGATCTCCACCTCGGCGGTCATGCCGAAGGTTGCGGCGATGCCGTCCGCCACACGGCGAATGCCGGCATCGACCGCGTCGCGCACCTCGGGCTTGAAGGTGCGGTGCGTGCCACGCAGCGTCACCACGTCGCATATCTGGTTGGCGGCCACCCCGCCCTCGACCATGCCGATCGAGATCACCGCCGTCTCCAGCGGGTCGATGTTGCGCGACACCACCGATTGCAGCGCCACGATCAGGTGGCCGGCCGCCACCATCGTGTCCCGCGTCAGATGCGGCATGGCGGCATGGCCGGCCAAGCCGTGCAGCGTAATGGAAACGCGCGCGCCTCCGGCCATGCAAGGGCCGTCATGGATCGCCACGGTCCCTGCCGCCAGGCCCGGCCAGTTGTGGTAGCCGAAGATCCGCTCCATCGGGAACCGCTCCAGCAGCCCGTCGGCCAGCATGCTCAACGCGCCGCCATACCCCTCCTCCGCCGGCTGGAACACCAGTTGCACGGTGCCACTCCAATTCGGGTCGGCCAACAGCAGCGCCGCCGCGCCAAGCAGCGAGACGGTGTGCCCGTCATGCCCGCAGGCATGCATCACGCCCGGGTTGCGGGAAGCATGAGCCAGCCCAGTGGTTTCGGTGATCGGCAGCGCGTCCATGTCCGCCCGCAGGCCAACGCTGCGGTTGGAGGGGCCGCGGGCGAGCGTGGCGACGATGCCCGCGCCGCCGACGCCGGTCACGTGCGGAATCCCGAGTTCCTCCAGCCGTGCCGCCACGAAGCGCGCCGTTGCGTGCTCGTGAAGCGACAGTTCCGGATGGGCATGAAGGTGGCGTCGCCAACCGATCAGCCGCTCGTGCAGGGCTTGTTTCATTCGGCAGCATCCCATCCCTGCGCCGATATTTCCAGCACCGCGAAATCAGGCAATGCCACCGCCAATCTTCGTGGTCATCCAGTCTTCTGGGTCATCCAGTCTGCTGGGCCATCGCCGGCCGCTCTCGCTGGAGCGGGATATCGACCACGTAACGCGTGCCGTTCTCCTCGGTCAGCGACAACGTGGCTCCAAGCTGACGGGCGAAACCGCGGATCAGCGGCCGCCCCAGACCGTCGCGCACTCCGGTTTCCGTCTCGGCGCGCCCGGCCGGGATGCCCACGCCGTCATCCGCGATCTCCAGCCGCGCACCGTCGCCGATAAGCGTGAGCCGCACGCGGATTTGGCCCTGCCGGCTGCCCGGAAAGGCGTATTTCACGGCGTTGCTCACCGCCTCGGTCACGATCAAGGCGATCGGCACCGCCTGGTCGGAAGAAATCTGCAGTTCCGGTGCCTCGATCTCGAGCGACACGCGCTGCTCGTCCCGCGCGCCGCCGTCGCCGATCGCCTGCAGCAGCTGGCCGCACAACTCGTTGAGGAAGGCCCGCATGTTGATCGTGTGGAGTTCGCCGTGGGCGTAAAGGTGCCGATGCAAGGTGGCGAGCGCCCTGATGCGGTCTCGCGCGGACTGGAATTCAGCCTTGGCCTCCGGTTGGCGGATGCGGCTGGCCTGCAAGTTCAACAGCGAGGCGATGATCTGCAGATTGTTTTTTACCCGGTGATGGATCTCCTGCATCAGCAGTTCCTGCTGCGCGGTCGCGGCCCGCAGCTTGCGCTGCTGCTCGGAGAGCGCCTCGGTCGCCCGGGCAAAGGCGTCGGAGAATTCACGAATTTCGACCGCCGCGCCTTCCAGCCCAGCCGGATCGAACGGACCACCCGCCAGCCAACGGCGAACCGCTGTGGACAGGCGCTTCACCGGCTCGGCCACCGCAACGCCGGTGCCAACCCCGACGACGGCGAACCCGACCAGCATCAACAAAAGCAGTTCAGTCACCCGTCTGACGAAAAGATGAGCGTCGTGGCCTTCCTGGAACTGCTGCCACACCACGAAGCCCGCCAGCAACGCGATCGGCAAAGCTGCCGCCAGCAGCAATAGCATCAACCGCGCACGGATCGTGTTGACGCGGAGCATCACCGCCGCGCCGGCAGGACGATGCTCACCCCTTCCGATCGCCCTCGATCAGGCGCAGAAGTTCCTCGGGCACCGGCTCGTTCGCCACGTCGTCGAAAAGCTGATGCAGCCCGCGTTCCAGCCATTTGTCGAATGCGCTCTCGGGCACTTTGTCCTCGCGCGACACGTCCCTGGGCACAGGCTCCTTCGGTCGTGTCATTTCGGTTGGCTTTCGCCCCAAAGAGTGATCGGGGCGACTCCCTCGCGGTCACCGCCCCGACTTCAGGCATCAGATATTATTTGCGGGATAATTGCGAAGTCCCTGCGAAACTACAAGGGCGTCGAGGCCGGCGCCGAGAGCCGGTCACGCAGGGCATCGAAGCGAAGCGTCGCGCGCTTGTGGTCGGGGCTGCCGATTTCCGGCTGGTCGCCCATCAGCCAAGCCTCGAGTTGACGGCGCGCCCGGAACACGCGGCTTTTCGCGGTGCCGACGGCACAGCCTGTCGCCTCGGCCAACGCCTCGTAACTCATGCCATGGATCACCACCATCACCAGCGCTTCGCGCTGATCGGCTGGCAGCCGGGTCATCGCGCTCGCCAGCTCCTTCAGGGCCAAGCGGTTTTCATGCGGCGCCTCGGTGGCGAACGCCGACTGGGGCACATCGTCGATGTCGGTCGTATCGCGGCGCTTGCGGAGGTTCGAGATGAAGCGGTTGCGCAGGATGCGGTGCATCCAGGCGGCGAAATTGGTGCCGGGAATGAAACTCTCCTCGGCGGACAACGCGTTGCAAACCGCGTCCTGCACGAGATCCTCGGCACCCGCGCGGTTGCGGGTCAGGGCCAAAGCCTGCACCCGCAATTTTGGCAGAATGGCGATCACCTGATCGTGGAAGCAGAGGGTCGTCATCTGAAACTCCGTTGCAGCATTCATAACCAAACAATGAACGGAGCCACGAATGCGTTGCGTCGCTTGCTTCACGAGAACGCGAGCGACGCTATTTTTCGGCCGGAGGGCTGCGCTGCATGGATGCCGATAGCTGGGTGCGCGCCCGCGAAACGCGCGCCTTGATGGTGCCGACGGGCACGTCGCAGATCACAGCCGCCGCCTCGTAGCTGAGGCCCTGGGCGCCCACCAGCACCAGCGCCTCGCGCAGCAGAGGCGGCAACGTGAACAGCTGGCGGTGCAGATCGGAGAGGTCGAGATGTCCGTCCTGGGCCGGCGCGCCGACCTCGCTTTCGTCGAACGACTGGGCGAGCGCACGGTCCTCCGTCTTGCGGCGGCGCTGCTGCTCATAGAACGCGTTGCGCAGAATGGTGAACATCCAGGCCCGCAGATTGGTGCCCGGTTGAAACTGCGGCAGGGCCGCCAAGCCACGCACCACGGCCTCCTGCACCAAATCATCCGCCTCCGACGCCTGGCGGGCCAGAAAGCGCGCGAAGCCCCGCAACTCGGGCAGCAATGCGATCAGCGCGCGCCGTAAATCCATCCGAATGGATTCCGTTCGGACGGGATCCGTTGGGTTGGAATCAGCCCGCGCCACATCGACTCTGGTCAAATCGTCCCTACATCTATGTGATGTGTTTTGCCGCTCCATCCGGGGCGGCAGCAGCGCATAGCCATGTCATCTGCAGGGGGTTCCGGTTCCATGTCCAGCCTACGTCGCGAGGACTTGATCCGCGCATTGCCCTATGCGCGACGCTATGCACGCGCCCTCACCGGCAGCCAAAGCGTCGGCGACGGTCTGGTTGCCGAGTCGCTGAAAGAGATGTTGTCCGAGACGGGGGAAGCTGATGCGCGGTTGACGCTGTATGGGCGGGTCACCAGCCGGTTCGACGTGAGCACCCCACCGCGCCAGGGGACCCACGGCCTGTCCCTCAAGCAGCGGCAGCTTCTGCTGCTGACCTCGCTCGAGGAAATATCCATCGAGCACGCAGCCCCGCTGGTGAACCTGGGCACGGCGGAGGCGACCGACCTGCTGCACCGCGCCCGCGACCATCTGTGCGCCTCGGCGGCCACGACCGTGCTCATCATCGAGGACGAGCCGATCATCGCCATGGACATCGAGGAACTGGTGCAGAACTGCGGCCACCGGGTGGTCGGCGTGGCCGCGACCGAGGCCGAGGCAGTCGCCATCGCCGAGCGGGAGAAGCCGGGGCTGATCCTGGCCGACATCAACCTCGGCATCGGCGGCGACGGGTCGAGCGCCGTCGCCCGCATCCTCAAGCACCACAAAGCGCCGGTGATCTTCGTCACCGCCTATCCCGAGCGGCTGTTGACGGGCGAAGCGCTGGAACCCGCTTTCGTCATCACCAAGCCGTTCGAACCGGTGACCCTGGCCATCGCCACCTACCAGGCGGTGACCGGGGGAGTCGTGCTGGACTGATCCGCCCAGACCGGTCCAACCAGACCCGCCGGCTATCGCCGGGAACCCCCGATCGGCTGACGCGCTCATGGCCTGTCGCCCGGAACCGGCGGCAGACACTGCTCGGGGAATTGATCAACTCGTGACGAATCAGGCCCTCTCGGCGGCAGACGGCGGCGATGAAGTCCCAGCCCGCCTGCCCCGGATATTCTATCTGAATCCCCTCGCCATCGGCCCGCTTCCGCGCTGGGCCGCCGTGCTGGACCAGGCGGCGGCGATGGGCTTCACCGACGTCATGGTCGCGCCGGTCTTCGCCGCGGACGACCTGTTCCTTCCGGCCGACCTCGATCGAGCCCATCGCGTGTTCGAGACCGAACAGCCGGCGCGCGCCGTTCTGTCGCGGCTTGCGGAGCTTTGCGCGGGGCGCGGGTTGGCTTTGCTGCTTGACGTTCCGCTGGCCGCGCTCGCCGCCAGCGGGCGCACGGCAGCGGAGCATCCGCGATGCTTCGCCCAGCCGGGTGCCGGCCCAGGCTTGGACCCGCGTTTCAACACGTCGCGCGGTGCAGCGGCCTGGGCGCGTTTCGACACCGAGGCGGAAATTCTGGCGCCCTGGTGGGCGACCCTCCTGTCGGGGTGGGTTGCCGCTGGCGTAGCCGGTTTCCGCTTTCTGGGCCTGGATCGCGTTCCCGCGGCCTGCCTGTCCGCTATCATCTGTGGCGCACGCGGCGCGGGCGACATGACAGCCTATGGCTGGACCCCAGGCCTCGCGGCCGAACGCCAGACAGGCCTTGCCGGGCGGGGTCTGGATTTTGTCTTCTCCTCCCTGCCCTATTGGGATTTTCACGCGGACTGGCTGTGGGCCGAATACCTGCGGCTGCGGCGTGTGGCGCCCGTTGTGATGGCGGTGGAAGCGCCATTCGGGCCGCGCCTGGCCGCGCACGCCTCCGACGCGCCCGCTTCGGCCAAACGGATGGTGGGTTTCGCGGCCGCCATCGGAGACGGGTGGCTGATGCCGTCGGGATTCGAGGGATTTGCCCACCGGCCGATGGAGTCCGCCCGCATCGTGCCTGACCGTTCGACCGCCGACGCGGCGCTGGTTTGCGAGATCGCCGCCGCGAACGCCCGGCCCCCGCCCACCGGCAACCCGTTGGTGCTGCACGGCGGCGGCGGCGACAGCCTGGCCATCATGCGGACGCCATGGAGCAGTGCGACGGCCCATGCGGCTACACTTATTCTCTCCAACCTGAACCTGTCGCACCCCTGCGTCATACCGCTGGACGGCATGCTGGCCGGTTTCACGAACATCGAACTAGATGCCGCGAGCATCGTCGGACTGGCGCCGGCCGAGACGCGCGTGATGCCGCTGTCGGCAGCACCGTGCATGGTATCGACGCGGCCACCCTTGTCCGAGACCGCGCGCCGGGCCGCCGAAGGCCCGCGCGTGTCGATCGAGGCCATCGCGCCTGCCGTCGACGATGGCCGCTTCCCCGTCAAGCGCATCGTCGGCGAATTGGTGCGGGTCGAGGCCGACGTGATTGCCGATGGACACGACAAAGTGGCCGTTGCCTTGCTCTGGCGTGCCGCGACGCAAACCGAGTGGTCCGAGATACGGATGCACACGATCGGCAATGATCGCTGGCAGGCGGAATTTCCCCTGAGCGGCCTCGGCCGCTACCTGTTCACCGTCGAAGCCTGGCGGGACGCATTCGCCTCGTTTCGCGACGAGATCGCGAAAAAGAATGTCGCAGGTGTCGATTTGCGGCTGGAGGCGATGGAGGGCGGCCATTTGGTCGAGGCCGCGATTGCCAGTTGCCCCGCGCGCCTGCGCCCCGCACTCGAGGCACTGGGCAGGCAGTTGCACAAAGCGCCGCTCGCCGCGCAGGTGCGCACCCTGCTGTCCGACGAGCTCTCCGGGCTGATGGCGCAGGCCGACACCCGCCCGCGCGCGGTTCGCCCTCCCCATGAATTCCCGGTCGAGGCGGACCGCTCCGCCGCGCGGTTTGCCAGTTGGTACGAGTTGTTTCCGCGCTCGATGAGCGACGACCCGGCTCGCCACGGCAGCTTCGCGGATGTGGCGCGCCATCTGCCGCGCATCCGCGACATGGGTTTCGACGTGCTGTATTTTCCGCCGATCCATCCGATCGGCCGAATGAACCGCAAGGGCCGCAACAACGCGCTGCGCGCCGAGCCGGACGATGTGGGCAGCCCTTATGCCATCGGCGGCGTGGAGGGCGGCCACGACGCCACCCATCCGCAGCTCGGCACATTGGCGGATTTCCGAAATCTACGGGAACAGGCGGCACGGCACGGCATGGAGCTGGCGATTGATTTCGCCATCCAGTGCTCGCCCGACCACCCGTGGCTGAAGCAGCACCACGACTGGTTCGCGTGGCGTCCAGACGGCTCGATGCGGTTCGCCGAGAACCCGCCGAAGAAATACGAGGATATCGTCAACGTCGATTTCTATGCCGAGGCCGCAATCCCGGATTTATGGGTCGCCTTGTGCGAGGTCGCGCTGTTCTGGGCAGAACAGGGCGTGCGCATTTTTCGCGTGGACAATCCGCACACCAAGCCCTTGCCGTTCTGGGAGTGGATGATCGGCGAGGTGCGGGCGAAATACCCGGATGCCCTGTTCCTGGCCGAGGCGTTCACCCGGCCGAAGGTGATGAACCGGCTTGGCAAGATCGGGTTTGGGCAATCCTACACCTACTTCACCTGGCGCAACACCAAGCGCGAGCTGACCGAGTATTTCACCGAACTCTCGACGCCCCCGATGTCGGATTTCTTCCGCCCGAACCTGTTCGTCAACACGCCAGACATCAATCCGGTGCCGTTGCAGACCGCCGGGCGGGAGGGGTTCATCGCACGCGCCGTGCTCGCGGCCACGCTGTCGGGACTGTGGGGCGTGTATTGCGGGTTCGAGCTATGCGACGCGACGCCGCTGCCAGGGCGTGAGGAATATCTGGATTCCGAGAAATACCAAATCCGGGCATGGGACTGGCACCGCCCCGGCAACATCGTTGCCGACATAGCCCGGCTCAACCAGATCCGCCGCTTCAATCCGTCGCTGCAAACCCATCTGGGCGTCAGCTTCCTGCCGGCCGACAACGATCAGATCCTCTTCTACGAGAAGGCGACGCGCGACCGCGCCAACGTGGTGCTGGTGGCGGTGAATTTGACGCCTGCCACCGCGCAATCGGCTGCGATCGAGTTGCCGTTGTGGAAGTGGGGACTGCCGGATCATGCGGAGATCGTCGTCGATGATCTTTTGCGCGATGAAAGCTTTATCCTGGGCGGAAAGTGGCAGCGCATCGCGCTGGACGCCTCCGCCCCCTGCGCCATCTGGCGCGTCCGCCCGAAAGGCTGATCGATCCATGACCACGCCCCCGCAGACCGAGGATCCGCTCTGGTACAAGGACGCGATCATCTACCAGGTCCACGTGAAGTCCTTCTTCGACGCCAACAATGACGGCGTCGGCGACTTTGCGGGCCTGTTGCAGAAGCTCGACTACATCGCCGAACTCGGCGTGACCGCCATCTGGCTGCTCCCCTTCTACCCGTCGCCCCGCCGCGATGACGGCTACGACATCGCCGACTACCGGGGCGTGCACCCGGAATACGGCACGCTGAACGACGTGCGCATGCTGATCCAGGCGGCGCATGAGCGCGGCCTGCGCGTCATCACCGAACTGGTCATCAACCACACCAGCGACCAGCACCCCTGGTTCCAGCGTGCCCGCGAGGCGCCCGCCGGATCGGCCGAGCGCGAATTTTATGTATGGTCGGACACCGACACGAAATACGCCGGGACCCGCGTGATTTTCGTCGATTCCGAGAAGAGCAACTGGACCTGGGACGACAAGGGCGGCGCTTATTTCTGGCATCGCTTCTATTCGCACCAACCGGACCTCAATTTCGACAACCCGGCCGTGTTGAAGGAGGTGCTGTCGATCATGCGCTTCTGGCTCGATCTCGGCATCGACGGGCTGCGTCTGGACGCGGTGCCGTATCTGGTGGAGCGCGAGGGCACCAACAACGAGAACCTCGCCGAAACCCATGCGATCCTCAAAACCATCCGCGCCGAGATGGACGCGCATGCTCCGGGGCGGATGCTGCTGGCCGAGGCCAACCAGTGGCCGGAGGACGCGCAGCAATACTTCGGCGACGGCGACGAGTGCCACATGAGCTTCCACTTCCCGCTCATGCCGCGCATGTACATGGCGATCGCCCGCGAGGACCGCTTCCCGATCACCGACATCATGCGGCAAACGCCCGACATCCCGGTCAACTGCCAGTGGGCGGTGTTTTTGCGCAACCATGACGAGCTGACCCTCGAGATGGTGACGGATAGCGAGCGCGACTATCTGTGGGAGACTTACGCCTCGGACCGCCGCGCGCGCATCAACCTCGGCATCCGCCGCCGCCTGGCGCCATTGCTGGAACATGATCGCCGCCGCATCGAACTGATGAACGGACTGCTGTTGTCGATGCCCGGCACGCCGGTGATCTATTACGGCGACGAGATCGGCATGGGCGACAACATCCATCTCGGCGACCGCGACGGCGTGCGCACGCCGATGCAGTGGTCGTTCGACCGCAACGGCGGCTTCTCGCGCGTCGATCCCGCCCGCCTCGTGCTGCCCGCGATCATGGACCCGGTTTATGGCTTCCAGGCGCTGAACGTGGAGGCGCAGGATTCCGATCCGCACTCCCTGCTGGCCTGGACGCGCCGCATGCTCGCCGTGCGCCGCCGCTTCCCGGCCTTCGGGCGCGGCACGTTGCGCTTCCTGCATCCCGGCAACCGCAAGGTGCTCGCCTACCTTCGCGCGATGCCCGGCGACGATGGCGACACCGTCTTGTGCGTGTGCAACCTGTCGCGCACCGCCCAGGCCGTGGAGCTTGACCTGTCAGCGTTTTCCGGTCGCGTCCCGGTCGATATCGTCGGTGGATCGGTGTTCCCACCGGTAGGTCAACTCACCTACCTGCTGACCCTGGCTCCCTACGGCTTCTTCTGGTTCCAGTTGGCGACGATGGCCCAGTTGCCGAGTTGGCACACCCAGGCGCCTGAGCCGCTCCCCGATCTGGCGACCATCGTGATCCGGGGCGAAATCGAGGAAGTCCTGCAGGCCCATGGCCGCCAGATCATCGAGCGCGAGGCGCTGCCGGCCTATGTACTGAAGCGGCGCTGGTTCGCGTCGAAAGCCGATACGCTGAAGGGCGTCGAAATCGCTTACGGCGTAAGGCTGCCGGGCGTGCGGGACGTGCTGCTGTCGGAGATCTCCGCTCATGTCGGCGAGCGCGTCGAGAATTACGCCCTGCCTCTGGGGATCTCGTGGGAGGATGAGACAACCGGGCCCCTGACCCAGCAACTCGCGCTGGCGCGTGTGCGGCGCGGACGGCGTGTGGGCACACTGACGGATGGCTTTGCGGTCGACGCTTTCACCACTGGCGTGATGGCCGGCTTGCTCGCGGGCACGCGGGTGGCTCTGCCGGAGGGTGAGCTGGTGTTTCGGGCAACGCCGCAATTGGCAAACCTCGGCATTCCCGAGGACGCCGAGATACGCAGGTTGTCGGCCGAGCAGTCCAACAGCTCGCTGATCCTGGGCGACGCGGTCGTGCTCAAGATCGTGCGCCATGTGGTGGCAGGCATCCATCCCGAGGCGGAGATGACGCGCCACCTTACCGAGCGGGGCTTCGCGAACACCGCCGCGCTGTACGGCGAGGTCGTACGCCACGCACCGGACGGCACGCCGCATACGCTGATGCTGGCACAGGCGTTTGTGCGCAACCAGGGAGACGGCTGGGGCTGGACGCTCGACTTTCTCGCCCGCGCGGTCGAGGAAATCGCCGAGTCTCACGGCAAGAGCGAGGACGAGGAAGACGTGTTCGCCGAATACGCGGGCTTTGCCGCCGCGATCGGCAAGCGGCTGGGCGAGTTGCACGCCGTACTGTCGCAACCCAGCGACGCCCCGGAGTTCGCCCCCGAAGAAGCCGACGACGCAATCCTGCGTGGCTGGGCGGAAAGTGCCCGCGAACAGCTCGATTCAGCGTTTGCCATGCTGCGCGGCATCCAGGCATGGCCGGACGACGACACGCGGGCACTCGCGGAATCGCTGTTGTCCCGTGAGGCCGGGCTGCACGATGCGTCAGGACGCCTCGCACGTGAAGGACGGGGTGCGCTGCAGACCCGCGTGCATGGCGACTTCCATTTGGGGCAGGTACTGGTGGTGCAGGGGGACGCCTACATCATCGACTTCGAGGGCGAGCCGGCCCGGCCGATGGAACAGCGCCGCGGCAAATCCTCCCCGCTGCGCGATGTCGCAGGCCTGCTGCGCAGCTTCGACTACGCCGCGGCTGCGGCAGCGGGCGGACGTGGGGCAGCCTCCGCGCTGACCGATGAGCGGCGGATGGCGCTGCTGGAGCGTTTCCGCCAGGACTCAGCGCGTATCTTCCTGCGCGCGTATCGCGAGGTCCTGGCCGGCACCGACCGAAGCTGGGTCCCGCTTGCCGCCGAGGCGCCGCTGCTGGACCTTCTGCTGATGGAGAAGGCGGCCTATGAAGTGCGCTACGAAGCCGCCAACCGGCCGACCTGGCTGGCCATTCCGTTGCGCGGGCTGGTCGAGATCGCTGACCGTATCCTGGTCGCGGAGCCAGTGGCATGACGAGCGCCTTGCCGGACCAGGGGGCCATTGAGGCCATCGTCCAGGCGCGGCATGGCGATCCCTTTGCGGTGCTCGGGCCGCATGATTTCGACGGCGGTTGTGCGGTTCGCGCGTTCGTCCCCGATGCCGACGGGATCGAGATCGTCGCGCGCGACACGATGCTGAAGCTGGCCACGATGGACCGGGTGGACCCGTCCGGCTTCTGGGTCGGGTCGATCCCCGCCCGTGTCCGCTATCGGCTGCGGATCACGCATACGGGAGCCACGCGGATCGCCGATGATCCCTATGCCTTCGGTCCGGCGCTCGGCGACCTCGACATCCATCTGCTGGCCGAGGGACGTCACCGGGAGATCGGCCGCACGCTGGGCGCGCATGTCGCGGACATGGACGGCGTGTCCGGCGTGCGCTTCGCCGTCTGGGCGCCGAACGCCCGTCGCGTCTCGGTCGTTGGCAATTTCAACAACTGGGACGGCCGCACCCATCCAATGCGGCTGCACGCCAGCGCCGGCGTGTGGGACATGTTTGTGCCGGGCATCGGCCCAGGTGCGCTCTATAAATACGAGATCCTTGGACCGGATGGCTGGATGCTGCCGCTCAAGGCCGACCCGGTCGCCAGCGCCACCGAGATCGCCCCGGCGACCGCCTCCATCGTGGTGGACGAGACGCTGAGTTGGACCGACGGATCATGGCTCGCGCGGCGCGGTGCGTTGCAGACGCCGGACGCGCCGATATCCTGTTACGAGGTGCATGCCGCATCCTGGCTTCAGGCCGAGCCGGGCGGCGCCGACGGCTGGACGCAACTGGCCGACAGGCTGGTGCCCTATGTCACGCGCATGGGCTTCACCCATGTCGAATTCATGCCGGTGATGGAGCATCCATTCGGCGGCTCCTGGGGGTATCAGCCGCTCGGCCAGTATGCGCCGAGTGCCCGGCTCGGGCCGCCGGAATCGTTCGCCCGTCTGGTGGACCTGCTGCACGACGCCGGCATCGGCGTGATTCTCGACTGGGTGCCGGCGCATTTCCCGACCGACGCGTACGGGCTGGCGCGCTTCGACGGCACGCCATTGTACGAACACGCCGACCCCCGCGAGGGGTTCCACCAGGACTGGAACACCTACATCTTCAATCTCGGCCGCAACGAGGTGCGCGCGTTCCTGATCGGCAGCGCGCTGCACTGGTTGGAGCACTATCACGTGGATGGCCTTCGCGTGGATGCGGTGGCGTCGATGCTGTACCGCGACTACAGCCGAAAATCGGGCGAGTGGGTGGCGAACCAGTACGGCGGGCGGGAGAACCTCGAATCCGTCTCGTTTCTCCAGGAACTGAGCCGGGCGGTGGCCGAGCGGGCGCCCGGCACGGTGCTGATCGCCGAGGAAAGCACGGCATGGCCGGGCGTCAGCCGTCCGGCCGATGAGGGCGGCCTCGGGTTTCATTTCAAGTGGAACATGGGCTGGATGCACGACACGCTGCACTACATGGAGGAGGAGCCGATCGACCGGCGCTGGCACCATGACGAACTGACGTTCGGACTGGTGTACGCATTCTCGGAGAAATTCGTGCTGCCGCTGTCGCACGACGAGGTTGTGTATGGAAAAGGCTCGTTGCTGAGCAAGATGCCGGGCGACGAGTGGCAAAAATACGCCAATCTGCGCGCCTATTACGGCTTCATGTGGACGCATCCCGGCAAAAAGCTGATGTTCATGGGCGGTGACATTGCCCAGGTGCGCGAATGGAACCATGACCGCTCGCTCGACTGGTTCCTGCTCGACGACCCGCGCCATGCCGGCGTGCAGCTTGCGTTGCGCGATCTCAACTTCCTGTACCGCGACACGCCCGCGCTGCATCGCCGCGACTGCGAGCCGGACGGGTTCCGCTGGGTGGTGATGGACGACCGCGAACAGAGCGTGTTCGCCTATCTGCGGTTCGGGACGGCGGACGACCCGCCGGTGCTGGTGGTGTGCAACTTCACGCCCGTGGTGCGCCACGGCTACCGCGTCGGCGTGCCGCGAGCGGGTGTGTGGATCGAGGTCTTGAACACCGATGCTGGCGTTTACGGGGGCTCCAATGTCGGCAATGGCGGCCAGGTTTCGGCGTGCGATGTGCCGCATGGCGGACAGCCCTGCTCGCTTGAGATCGTCCTTCCGCCTTTGGCGACAATTGTGTTCCGCCCGAGTTGAAAGGCTAATCCGCGGCCGGCCGCCACAGACGGGAATTGCATGCCACCGACCACCTTCGCGCACCGGCTGCCTTTCGGGGCCGAGCTTCAAACCGACGGCCAGACCTTGTTTCGCATCTGGGCACCGAGTGTCGAAACGCTGACGCTGGAACTTGCCGGGGGCGAACCGCACGCGATGACTCCCGTGCGGGGCGGCTGGTTCGAGGTTCGGCTGCCCGTCGGCGCCGGCACGCGCTATCGCTACCGGCTGCCCAACGGCCTCGGCGTGCCTGACCCCGCTTCACGCCGGCAGGACGGGGACGTGCATGGCCCGAGCGTGGTGGTCGATCCGCGCGCGCATGCGTGGCATCATGGTGCATGGCAAGGCCGGCCTTGGCACGAGGCCGTGGTCTATGAACTGCATGCAGGCGCGATGGGCGGATTTTCCGGCGTCATGTCACAGTTGCAGCGGCTGCGCGATATCGGTTTCACGATGATCGAGCTCATGCCGATCGCGGATTTTCCGGGCGGTCGCAACTGGGGCTATGACGGCGTGCTGCCTTTCGCGCCCGACGAGTCCTATGGCACACCGGCCGACTTGAAGGCGCTGATCGACCGCGCGCACAGCCTCGGCATCGGCGTGATGCTCGACGTGGTTTACAACCATTTCGGCCCCGACGGCGCCTACCTCCACGCCTATGCGCACGCGTTCTTCGACGAAGGCAAGCACACGCCCTGGGGAGCCGCGATCGATTTCACGCGGCCGGAGGTGCGCGACCACTTCATCCAGAACGCGCTGTTCTGGCTCAACGAATACCGCTTCGACGGGCTGCGCTTCGATGCTGTGCATGCGATCGCGGAGCCCGGCTTCCTGCCGAAACTCGCCAGCGCGATCCGGGCTGGCGTCGAGAGCGGGCGCGAGATCGCGCTGGTGCTGGAGCATGAAGGCAACAAAGCGACGCTGCTCGATGGGCACTTCGACGCGCAATGGGCCGACGACGCGCATCATTGCCTGCATGTGATGCTGACCGGCGAGACGGAAGGGTATTACGAGGATTTCAAAAACCCCGCCGCGCAGTTGGCGCGGTGCCTGGCGGAAGGGTTCGCCTACCAGGGCGAGATGTCGCCGCATGGCGGCCGCCCGCGTGGCGAGCCGAGCGGGCAACTGCCGACCACGGCGTTCGTGTACTGTCTGCAGAATCACGACCAGATCGGCAACCGCGCCATGGGCGAGCGGCTGAACCAGTTGGCGGACCCGGAAGCCTTGGCCGCTGCCACCGCGTTGCTGCTGCTGGCGCCGATGATCCCGTTGGTGTTCATGGGAGAGGAGTTCGGCAGCCACGCGCCGTTCCTGTTCTTCACCGACCATCATGACGAACTCGCCGGGGCGGTGCGGGAAGGGCGGCGCCGCGAGTTCGCGCATTTCGCCGCCTTCGCCAATCCAGTACGGCGGGCGCGCATCCCGGACCCGAACGCCGCCGCGACCTTCGAGCTCTCGATCCCGGATGTAAGCGAGGCGGAGGCGAGCGTGGTCGCGCATTATCGTCTGTTGCTGGAATTGCGAAAGCGCCACATCGTGCCGCGCCTGAAGGGCTGCCGAAGCCTGGGGGCGATGGCGCTGGGCGAGACCGGGGTGGTGGCGCGCTGGACCTTGAATGACGGAGCCGAGTTGATCCTGGTCATGAATCTCGGGGCACATGCGCTGACAATCGGGGATCTCGACGGCGAAATCCTGTTCGAGAGCAACGCCGGAGACGGCGATCGCGTGCGTGGCGGCAACGTGCGGCCACGCGCGACGGTCGCATTCCTGCTGGAAGCCGACTGATGTCGGACGCCGCGCTTCGCCTCCTCGCCGAAGCCGCTGGCATCGCGCCGAGCTGGCGCGACTACCGGGGTGCCACGCATCACGTGACGCCCGACACGCTGCGAGCGGTGTTGCGGGCGACCGGGATCGCGGCGGGCAGCGAAGCCGAAATCCATGAAAACCTTAAGTTACTGGGAGCGGCTGCCGCGTCCTTGCCGCTGATGACGGCGGAGATCGGCCAGGCGATCGAGACGGCCGAACGCTGGCGGCTCGTGCTGGAGGACGGCACCGTGTCCGAGGGACAGGGCGCCCTGCCGCCGATCCATATTCCTGGATATCACGCGCTGAGCCTCGCGTCGCGCGAGGTGACATTGGCGGTGGCGCCACGCTCCTGTCCTGCCTTGCCGCCCGGCCGTCCCTGGGGCCTCGCGGTGCAGCTCTATGCGTTGCGGCGGGAGGGCGATGGCGGCCTGGGCGATTTTGGCAGCCTGCGCGACTTCGTGCGCAATGCCGCCGCCCATGGGGCGGACGCCGTGGCGATCAGCCCGGTACACGCGCAGTTCTCGGCCGATCCGGATCGTTTCAGCCCCTATGCACCGTCGAGCCGCATCATGCTGAACGTGCTGCACGCCGAGGCGCCGCGCGGAGAGGCTTTGCGGGAGGCCGATACGCTGGTCGATTGGCCCGCTTGCGCACGCGACCGCCTCGCGCAGTTCCGCGCCATGTTCGCGCAGGCTATCCACATGGAGCATTTCGCGGCGTTCCGCGCCGCCGAGGGCGAGCCGCTGGAGGCGCATGCGCGATTCGAGGCGCTGCACGCCCATTTCTACGGCCAGGACCCGGGCCGGTGGCATTGGCGGAACTGGCCCGAAGCCTATCGCAACCCGCATGACCCAGCCGTCGAGGCGTTCGCGCGAGACCATGTCGTCGAAGTCCGATTTCACGCCTATCTGCAATTCCTGGCCGACCGGGGTCTCGCGGCGGCGCAAGCCGAGGCGCGGGCGGCGGGGATGCGGATTGGCCTGATCTCGGATCTGGCCGTGGGCGCCGACAGCGGTGGCAGCCATGCCTGGAGCCGCCAACACGAGATGCTGACCGGCCTCAGCGTCGGCGCGCCGCCCGATCTGCTCAGCCCCGAAGGCCAGGACTGGGGGCTGGCGGCGTTCTCGCCGCGCGGCCTGCGCGAGCATGGTTTCAGCGCCTATATCGAGATGCTGCGCGCGGCCCTGCGCCATGCGGGCGGCGTGCGGATCGACCATGCGATGGGGTTGCAGCGGCTATGGGTGCGGCCCGAGGGAGTGGCGCGGGGCGACGGCGCCTATCTGCAATTCCCGGTCTCGGACATGATGCGGCTGACCGCGCTCGAATCGCATCGCCATGGCGCTGTGGTTTTGGGCGAGGATCTGGGGACCGTGCCGGACGGGTTCCAACCGCGCCTGATCGACGCTGGCGTGCTCGGGATGCGGGTGCTGTGGTTCGAGCGCAAGGACGCTTATTTCGAGCCCCCTGGCCAGTGGTCCGGCCGCGCCACCGCGATGACCAGCACGCATGACCTGCCGACCGTGGCAGGCTGGTGGAGCGGGCGGGACCTGCAATGGCGGCGCGAACTGCGCCTGATGGGCGACGACACCGCTGCCTATTACGAGGCCGAGGCCCGCGAGCGCGACCGGCCGCGCCTGTGGAACGCGTTCCGCGCCAGCGGGGCCGCCGAGGGCGACGCACCGCCGCCCCATGAGCCGGCGCGCGTGGTCGATGCCGCCTGCGCCCATATTGGACGCGCCGCGTGCGATTTCGTCCTGTTGCCGGTGGAAGACGCCTTGGGGCGGATCGAGCAGCCCAACCTGCCCGGCACGATGGACGAGCACCCCAACTGGCGCCGCCGCCTCGACGGCCCCGCCGCCGCCTTGCTGGACGCGCCCGAGGTGGCTGCGCGGCTGGCCGCCCTGTCGCGCAGCCGCAAGGCGGCAGACCACACGTCATGACGCTGGTTCGCGCCACCGCACGCCTGCAATTCCACCGCGATTTCCCGATGGATCGCGGAACCGCGCTGGTGTCGTATTTCAAGCGGCTTGGCATCAGCCACATCTACGCCTCGCCGCTGCTGAAGGCGCGGCCGGGTTCCATGCACGGCTACGACATCGTGGACCACAACCAGATCAACCCGGAACTCGGCGGCGAGGACGCCTTGAAGCGGCTGGTCGCGGAATTACGTCGGCATGACATGGGGCTGATCCTGGATATCGTGCCGAACCACATGGGCGTCGGCGGATCGGACAACGCCTGGTGGCTCGACGTGCTGGAATGGGGCCGGGCCAGCCCCCATGCCGAGTATTTCGATATCGACTGGGACCCGCCCGATGCGAGCCTGCGGAACCGGCTGCTGGCGCCGTTCCTTGGCACCTCCTACGGCGAGGCGCTGGCAAACGGGGATATCAGGCTTCAGTTCGACGAGACGGACGGGCGTTTCTTCGCGTCGGTCTATGGCGAGCACCGCTTTCCCATCGCGCCGCGCGACTATCCGTCGATTCTGCGCGAAGGCGGGATGGCGGGAATGGCGGAGCGCTTCGCCGAGACCGGGCCGGGCGGGCGCGACACCATCCGGCGGCGGGCGGAAATCAACCGAACGGCGTTGCGCGCGGCCCATTCAGGCGACGCGGCTGGGTTCCGCAAAGCACTGGCGGCGCACGACCCCATGGTCGGCGAAGGACGAGAGAAGCTCCATTTGCTGCTGGAGCGGCAATCCTACCGGCTGGCATGGTGGCGGGCCGCGGCCGACGAGATCAACTGGCGGCGCTTCTTCGACATCAACGGGCTGGCGGGCGTGCGGGTCGAGAAGGCGGAGGTGTTCGACGCCACCCACGCCACGATCCTGCGGCTGTACGCCGAAGGGATGATCGACGGCGTGCGGGTGGATCATGTCGACGGCGGCGAAGTCGGTCGAGGATACGGCGTTCTATCGCTATGGCCGGCTGATCTCGCGCAACGAGGTGGGGAGCGAGCCATCGCAATTCGCCATGCCGGTGGCGAATTTCCATGCCTCCGCCCGCGATCGCCTGAAGCGGTTTCCGCGCGCGCTGCTGGCCACCGCCACGCATGACCACAAACGGGGCGAGGACACCCGGGTGCGTCTGGCCGTGCTGAGCGAACTCCCGGACGAGTGGGAGGCGGCGCTGCAACGCTGGGTGCGGCTGAACGCGCCGACCAAACGCGAATTCGATGGCCACCCGGCGCCGGACGCGGCGGATGAGATCATGCTGTATCAGATGATCGTCGCGGCCTGGCCCCTCGGGCTCGCTTTCGACGACGCGGAAGGGCTCGCGGCCTATCGGGACCGGCTGGCGGGCTGGCAGGAAAAGGCGCTGCGGGAGGCCAAGCGGCATTCCGAATGGGCGGCGCCAAACGCGGATTACGAGGCCGCCTGCCAGGATTTCCTGGCGCAATGCCTCGACCCGGCGCGTTCCGCCCCGCTCGCGCGCGAACTGGGCGAGTTCGCGCATCGCATCGCCGTGGCGGGGGCGGTCAATGCCCTGGGCCAGACTCTGCTGCGGCTGACCAGCCCGGGCATTTCGGATCTGTATCAGGGGACCGAATTCTGGGATTTCTCGCTGGTCGATCCGGACAACCGGACGCCGGTCGATTTCGATGCCCGACAGGCGGCGCTCGAGCGGGCCGCGTCGCCCGGAGAGTTGCTGGAAAGCTGGCAAGACGGCCGTGTCAAGCAGGCGATGATCGCGCGCGCCCTGGCGTTGCGCGGTCGCGCCCCCGGATTGTTCGCGGTGGGTGCCTATGTGCCGATCAAGGTCGAGGGACCGGGTGCGGACAACGTGATCGCCTTTGCCCGCGTGCATGAGGGGCGAGCGGCGATCGTGGCCGTGTCGCGGCTTGCCGCCGGCCTGCTCAAAGATGCCGGGCGCCCGTTGATTTCGCCGGCGGACTGGCACGCAACCGCCATAGTTTTGCCGCGTAATCTTGCTAGCCGTTTCTGGTCCGATGTGCTGGACAATGGGATCGAGGCTCCGAGGATTGTCGACGCGGGTGGGCGCATGAGGGTGCGTGAACTCCTGTCCAAGCTGCCGGTGGCCCTGCTGGAGGCTTGATGAACCGTCTCATTGTTGTGTCGAACCGCGTCCCGCGCCCGGATTCCGGAGCACAGGCCGGTGGGCTCGCGGTGGCGTTGGATGGCCTGATGGAGCGCCGGGGCGGCTTGTGGTTCGGCTGGAGCGGCGATGTCTCGGCGACCGCTACCCAGACCCCCACGCGCCTGGAAAGCGCCGGCGCGATTGATTTCGCGACGATTGACCTGACGCCGGACGAGCACGACCGCTATTACAACAATTTCTCCAATGGGGTGCTTTGGCCGCTGCTGCACACGCTGCCTCAGCTGATGCGCTACGACCGGGCGGATGCGCGCGTGTACCGCGGGGTGAATGCCCGCATGGCGGCGGCTTTGGTGCCCCTGCTGCGGCCATCCGATCTGATCTGGGTTCATGACTACCACCTGCTGGCGCTCCCGGCCGCGCTGCGGTCGCGTGGCGTGCAGAACCCCATCGGCTTCTTTTTGCATGTCCCGTTCGCCAGCCCCGATGTGCTGGGCGCCGCTTCCGAGGTCGCGACCTTGGTGCGCGACCTGCTGTCGGCCGATCTGGTCGGCTTCCAGACCGACAACGACCTGAACAATTTCGTTGCCGCCGCGAAGGCGTTCGCCGGGGCCGAACAAATCGGACCGAAATTGTTGAGCTTTGCCCAGCGCACCGTCCGGCTGGGCGTTTTCCCGGTGGAGATCGACGCCAGGCGGTTCGCCGAGACGGCTGCCGGAATGGAGACGAGCGCCCCGGCGATGCGGCTGCGGCGCAGCCTGGACCCGGAGGCGTTGCTGCTGGGCATCGATCGCCTTGACCCGACCAAGGGCCTGCCGCAGCGATTGGCCGGTTATCGGCGGCTGCTGGAGAAGCATCCGCAATGGAGCAGCCACGCGACGCTGGTGCAAATCGCCGCCACGTCGCGCAAGGAGGTCGGCTCCTATCAGAACCTGCGGGCGACGCTCGATACCGAGGCGGGCCGGCTCAACGCCGACCTCGGCGAGCCGGATTGGCAGCCTCTGCGCCTCGTGACGCGCGCCTGCTCGCGCGAGCTGGGCGCCGCCTATATGCGTTTGGCGCGGGTCGGCCTGGTGACGCCCCTGCGCGACGGGATGAACCTGGTCGCAAAGGAATTCGTGGCAGCGCAGAATCCCGATAATCCCGGCGTGCTGGTGCTCTCGCGGTTCGCGGGCGCCGCCCAGCAGCTCGACGCGGCCATACTGGTCAACCCGCACGACGCCGACATGGTGGCCGACGCGTTGCACACGGCGTTGACCATGAGCATCGCCGAACGCCAGAGCCGGTGGCAGACGCTGTGGAGCCGGATCGAGGACCGCACGCCGATCGGCTGGGGACGCGGATTCGTCGCGGCCCTGTTGCGGACCGCCGGCATCACGACGGTGGCCCCTGCCCCGGTGCGGCAGTTGTTCAGCAACGTGCAGCAATTGGCCCCTGCCGCCGCTCCGGCGTTCGACGCCCCCGCGTTCGACGTCACCGGGGCGGCTGCGCGCGAGCGGTTGAACTGAACTGAAAGCTGATGGCTCGCTATCCGCCGAAACCAAGCTGCGATCATCATATCCGGCACTGAGCTGACGCGTCGCATCCGCAAAGCACAATTCGGGCTAAGAAGCCCGGGTATTTAGGGCTGGGCGGCGCCGTGAGTTCAGCCCCGAAATACGTCCGCCCAACCCACCCGAGGAACCAGCCATGACCGATCTCACCGAGGCCGCCATCCAGAAGGGCTTCGACAGCTTCACCGCCACCTTCGGCAGCGTGCCGGATAATTTCCGCCTGATGGCCGAGCACGCGCCCGGCGCCTTCGCCGGCTACAGCCTGATGCGTGACGCCGTGATGCGCGACCGCGCGGATGGCGGCGCGCTCGACCTGAAAACCAAGGAACTCATCTTCGCGCTGCTCGACGTGCTGGCGGGCCAGACCACCGGCGCCAAGAACCACGCCGCCGCCGCGATGCGCCTGGGTCTCACCCTGGCGGAACTGGCGGAGGGGCTGACACAGGTGCTGATGGTGGGTGGTGTCACGACATGGAACGTCAGCGGCGCGGAGGTTCTGCGGCATTGCACGGCGCTCCACACGGCGTGACGCCCAGCTGACAGAAACGACGGAAGGCGAGGCGTATCGCCCGCGCCTTCCACGTTCCCGCGCCAGTTACGTGATCGTCTGGCTCCGCAGATCCTTCGGCGCCTGCGTCAACACTTCCGGCATTGCTCCCACCACCACCGTGTCGTCATGCCGGAAGCCACCCAGCCCGAACACATAAAGCCCCGGCTCGGCCGAATACACCTCGCGTTCCAGCAGCGGCCGATGGTTGAACGCCATGTCCTCGGGGAATTCATGCCCCAGCGTACCCATGCCGTGTCCGGTCCGGTGCAGAATGTGTTCGGCGAACCCCGCTTGCTCGATCACCGCCTGCGCCGCCGCGTCGATCGCCGACACCGGTGCCCCGGTCACCGCCGCCGCGCACGCCGCCTCGTTGGCGCCCGACGCCGCCGCGAACAGCGCCGCCTGCCGGGGGCTTGGCGGGCCGCAGAACCAGGTGCGCTCGTTCTCCACCACCAGCCCGTTCACCCGCACGACCACGATGTTCACCAGCCCATGCCCGGTCTCGATCCGCGCGCTGGATGACTTGCCGTCGCCGTGGGGTGCTGCCGAAGGCGGGCCGGACAGCGTCCAGCAGCGCATCACCTCCACATGCTGCGCCGGAAACCGCACCGCCGCCTCCTCCACCAGCCGCACGGCCATCGCCATGTCCATTTCCATCACCAGCCGGCCGGGGCGGATCGCCTCGCGGTAGCGGTCCTGCACCCAGTCGGTCAGCCCCGCGATATCGCGCATCAGCCCGATCTCGTCCGGGTGCTTCACCCAGCGCAACGCCCGCATCCCCGAAAGCACCGGCTCCAGCACCAGCTTCGGCAGCAGCGACGCTGCACGCCCGAGCGGCCCGCCAGCCGCCTCGACCCCGATACGCGCCCGCGAAAGCCCCGCCGCGCGCAGCCGATCCGCCACCATCTCCGGCCACTGTGCCAGAACCGGCACCCGCGCGGCCAGGCGCGGATGCTCGGCATATGTGATGGCGTCCGTCACCCAAAGCCGCTGATCCCCGGCGGCGTAGCGCCAATGGTTGGTCGACAACTCGTTCAGCACCACGAACGGCTCGCCGTCACGCGGCACCACGCACAGGATCGGCCGCTCCCACGGCAGCACGTCGGTGTGGAAATTGGTGGCGAACTGAAAGAAATCCCCGCTGGTGAAAGCCAGCGCGTCCAGCCCCTCGCGATCCATCAAATCGCGCATCAGGCCGTGACGATACGAGCGGACGGCGGTGCCAAGGAAAGCCAATGCGGTAACTCCTGTCGGAACGGACCGGTCAGATCATGCGAGATGGATTGCCGCAACCGACCTGGTGGGACCGGCGATCCGGTAGGGCCGGCGCCGGTTCATCCCACCCGTAGTCACGCCGCAACCGCGCCGAACGGGTCATCGACCGACGGGCAGGGCGCGGTGAACCAGCGCGCGCCCGACTCGGTCATGTAGATCGCATCCTCCAGCCGCACGCCGAACTCGCCATAGATGCAGATTGTGGGCTCGTCCGAGAAGCACATGCCGGCAACCAGCGGCGTCTTGTTACCGCGCACGATATAGGCCTCCTCATGCACATCCATTCCGATCCCGTGGCCGGTGCGATGCGGCAGGCCGGGCGTCGCGTAGTCGGGGCTGAACCCGCCCGCCGCGATCACGCCGCGCGCCGCGGCATCCATTGCCTCGCATGGCGCCCCCAGCACCGCCGCCTCGAACGCGGCCATCTGGGCGCGCCGCTCCAGTTCCCATATCTCGCGCTGCCGGGGCGTGGGGTCGCCGAACACATAGGTGCGGGTGATGTCGGAGCGATAGCCCTCGACGAAGCCGCCGGTATCGATCAGCACCATGTCGCCATCCGCCAGCGTTTGCGGATAGGGCACGCCATGCGGATAGGCCGTGGCCTCGCCGAACTGCACCGCGCGCGAGCCGGGCACCGCGCCCAGCTTGCGGTGCGCGGCATCGAGGAAGCCCTGCACCTCCGTGGTGGTCATGCCCGGCGCGAGGCCCCGCGCGGCTGCCTTCTGCACCTCCAGCGTGATGTCCATCGCCACCTGCATCAACGCGATCTCGGCCGCCGACTTCACCTGCCGGCAGGCGGCGGTGATGCTGACGGCGTTCACGAACGAGAAGCTGTTGCCGGCGCGGCGCAGCCCGTCGAATGTGGTGAACGGCGTCGCCGGGTCGATCGCCAGCGTGCCCTTCTGGTAGCCCAGGCTCCGCACCGTCTCGATCACCAGCGCCGTCGGGTCCTCGTGCTCCTCCCACACCCGCACGTCGCCCCCGAAGCGCAGCATGGCGCGGGTTTTCGGCTCCTCGAAGGCGGGGCTGAGATAGGCGATCTCGCCCTCGGCCGGGATCACGGCGCCGTGCAGCCGCTCGGTCAGGCCGAGTGCGATGCCGGTGAAATACCGCAGACTGGTCGAGGTATCGAGATACAGCGCCTCGATTCCCTGCGCCCGCAGCATCGTCTGCGCCTTGGCCACCCTGCCCGCCAATTCCTCCGTGGTGATCGGCACCACGCCCCCGGTCATCGGCGACATGCGCGCCAACTCGGCCGCGAAGCTGGAACCGCCGACGCCCACAACCATCAATCCGCTCCGTCCGTGTGTGATGGTGCGTTGCACCCTGGCCTGATCCCGTTCAGGTTAGGGTGAAACCGCAGGTTTGAGCAATCCGTGACGGCATTCGCCCTCAGTCCCTCGCGCCTCGCCGCCAACGCGCTGGTCACAGTCGGCGCCGCGGTGATCTTCGTGCCGCTGGTGCTGACCGTCTATCTCAGCGTGTTCGACGAGACGATCATCGTGTTCCCGCCGCAAGGCTACACCCTCGCCTGGTATGCCCGCATCCTGCCCGAGTTCGGCGGCGCGCTCCGCACCAGCGGCCTCACCGCCCTTGGCGCCGCCACGATCAGCCTCGCCGTCGGCATCCCGGCGGGTATCGGTCTGTCGCGCTATCGCTTCCGGGGCCGGCGGGCGGCCGTCACGCTGCTGTTGGCGCCCCTCACCATTCCCGGCGTCGCCATCGGCCTCGGCATCTTCGTCCTCGCGGTGTTGATCGAGGAGCGGACCGAGTGGGCGCTCAGCGGCTCGGTCTGGCTCATGGTCGCGGCCCATGTGCTCATCACCCTGCCCTGGGTGGTCCGCCTGTGCCTCGCCTCGCTCGCCAACCACGACCGCGCGGCCGAGGAAGCCGCCGCCAGCCTGGGCGCCACGCCGCTCATGGTCATCTGGCGCGTCACTTTGCCCGCCATGCGCGGCGGCATCGTGGCGGGCGCGCTGTTCGCCTTCATCGTCTCGTTCGAGAACCTGGAAATGACTCTGTTCCTCACCGCGCCCGGCCTCACCACGCTCCCGATCGCGGTGCTGAGCTACCTGCAGTATCACATCGACCCGCTGATCGCGGCCATCGCGGTGGCGCAGATCGTGCTCGTCGGCGGCGCCCTGGTGCTGCTGGACCGCCAGGTCCGCATCAGCCGCGTGGCCGTATGAGCCGCCTTTCGCTCGACCGCCTGGAGAAACGCTACGGCGACACGGTGGCGGTCGGCTCGGTCAGTCTCGACATCGCGGAAGGCGAACTGGTGGTCCTGCTCGGACCTTCCGGCTGCGGCAAGACCACGACGCTGCGGATGGTCGCCGGCTTCATCGATGCGACGGCTGGCGACGTGCGTCTCGATGGCGCCAGCATCCTCGCCTTGCCGCCGCATCGCCGCGAGATGGGCCTCGTGTTCCAGAGCTACGCCCTGTTCCCGCATCTGACGGTCGCCCGCAACATCGCCTTCGGCCTGGAGATGCGCGGCACGCCGCGGCCGGCCCGCGACGCCCGCGTGGCCGAGATGCTGCGCCTCACCCGGCTGGAGAGCCTGGCCGACCGCCTGCCCCGCAACCTCTCCGGCGGCCAGCAGCAACGCGTGGCGCTGGCCCGCGCCCTGGCCATCAACCCCCGCGTGCTGCTGCTCGACGAACCGCTGTCCAACCTCGACGCCGCGCTGCGCGCCGATGTCGGCCGCGACATCCGCCTGTTGCAGCGCGCCTCGGGCCTGACCACGATCATGGTCACGCACGATCAGGACGAGGCGATGGCGATGGCCGACCGGCTGGTGGTGATGAAGGACGGTTTCGTGCAACAGACCGGCACCCAGGAGGAGGTGTACGAGCGCCCCGCCACCCCCTTCGTCGCCGGCTTCATCGGCCGCGCCAACATGCTGGGCGGCGCGCTGTCGGACGGCATCTTCGCCGTCGAGGACACGACGCTGCATCTCGCCGGCCGCTACGCCGCGACCGGTCCCGCCACCTTGGCGCTCCGTCCGGAACGCCTGTCCCTCGGCCCACCTGGCCCCGCCGTCCCCGGCAGCGTCGCGGGCACGGTGGAACTCGCGAGCTATCTCGGCGCCATACGCGAGCACCTGGTGCGTATCGGACCCGACCGGCGCATCGTCGTGCGCGACGCCACCGCCGGACCCGCTCGCCTGCACCATGCCGGGGAGAGCGTTGCGGTGCGATGGGGCGTCGATGCCGAACGCCTGTTCGACGCCGCCGAAATGCCTTTGATGGACCTCAACCCACCCGGATGGTCGGTGAAGCCCGGCCATTCACGTCTCGATGCTATCCAACAACAACAATGAGGATGACAAGCATGTCCGAGTGTTCCCTGAGCCGGCGCGCCCTGCTCGCCGGCGCCGCCGCAACGCCTCTCCTCGGCGGCACGGCGCGCGCCGAGGACGAGCAGATGGTGATCGCCACATGGGGTGGCGACTACGCCAACCTGTTGCGCGCCAACGTGGACGAGCCGCTGGTGGCGCCGCTGCATATCAAGGTGGTGCAGGATCTCGGCGACGAGGACCCGCGCGTCGCCAAGATGTACGCCCAGCGCCGCCTGCCACGCGGTGCGGACGACGTGGTGTGCGTCCAGGCCGTGCGCGCCTACGAACTCGAAGCCTCCGGCCTGCTCGAGAAGCTCGACGCGACCAAAGTTCCGAACATGGCCCATGTCGTGCCCAATCTGCGCACCGATTTCTATGCGCCGCACATCTACAGCCCGCAGGTCATCATCTACAATCCCGACAAGATCAAGGAGCCGCCCAAGACGTTCAGCGATCTGCTCGACCCGAAATACAAGGGCCGCGTCGGCGTGGGCGACGTCAACTATTTCTATATCATGATGGCCGCGGCACTCGCGACCAGCGGCGACGTGACGAAGGTGGACACGGCCGACGCCAAGGCGCTGGCCATGAAGCTGAACGCCAACGGATTGCGCCTGTACCCGTCCACCGACTCCATCGGCGCCGGCATCAAGTCCGGCGAGATCGACGTGGGCATCATGTGGATGGCCCGCGTGGTCATGTGGCAGAACGCCGGCATTCCGGTGAAGGCCGCGTTCCAGACCGAGGGGTCGGTCCTGTACATGTCCGGCATGGTCGTGCCCAAGAACGCACCCAACAAGCCGGCCGCCTACAAATACCTCAACGCGATGCTGGAGGCGCCGGCCCAACGCGCCTTCGCGGAAAAGATGGGCTATCTGCCGACGGTCGACAACTCGCCCCTGAGCGGCAAGATCAGCGACCAGTTGGCGATGCCGCAGCCGGCCCCGAAACTGTTCATGCCGGACTACAGCATCGTGGGAAAATTGCAGACCGACACGTCGGAGTGGTGGAAGAAGAACATGCAGCGCAGCTGACATGGACGCGGCGGGCGAGCGGCGGCAGGGTGCCGCCGCCGCCACGTTCCTGGCACCGGCAACGCTTGTCGTGATGGTGATGCTGATGGCGCCGCTGCTCCTGCTGCTGCGCTTCAGCCTCAACCGCTACGACCGCACCGAACTGATGATCGAGACGGTGACGGGAGCGAACTATCTGCGGTTCTTCTCCGATCCGTTCTATATCGGCGTGATGCGAACGACCCTTGCGGTGGCGGCGCTCTCGACCCTGCTGTGCCTGCTGCTCGGCCTGCCACTGGCCTATCGGCTGGCGCGGATGCAAAGCCGTTGGAAGACCGCGTGTATGCTCGGCATCGTGCTGCCGCTGTTCATCGGCAGCACGGTCCGCATGGTCGGCTGGATGATCCTGTTCGCCCATGGCGGCGTGATCGACGCCGTTGCCCGCTGGTTCAACGGGCGTGGCATGGAGGTGATGTACACCTCGTTCGCGGTGATCGCCGGCATCGTGTCGATCAACCTGCCGTTCGTTGTGCTGACCATCCAGAGCACGATCGAGACCATCGACACGCGGCTGGAGGAAGCCGCCGGCAGCCTTGGCGCCCCGCCCGCGCGCATGTTCTGGCGAATCGTCTGGCCCCTGGCGCTTCCGGGCACGGCCACCGCCGGCATATTGTGCTTCATCCTCGCGATGAACGCCTACGCGACCCCGTATCTGCTCGGCGGCCCGCGCTTTCAGATGATGGCGCCCCTGCTGTACTGGGAATTCAGCACCAACAACAACTGGCCGTTTGCCTCGGCGCTGGCGCTGCTGCTGATGACCACGACCCTGCTGATGACGGCTTGCGCCAACTGGATCATCCCGGCGCGCTACCGGGCCTGAATTGGCCGCCAGACCGCATCCGCCGCGCTCGAAGCGAGCGCCGCCGCACTGAAGCGCATGCCACGCAAGCCCGCCTCGATGCCGGGCACCAGCAGGCACGCGGGGTCTGGCGCCCGATGCTCCAGCCGCGCGCAAATCTGCTCCGCGAAATCCCGATACAATTGCGCGAACGCCTCCAGATACCCCTCGGGATGGCCCGAAGGGATGCGGCTTGCGTGCCCAGCGGCAGCCGACGCACCCGAACCCGCGCGGTGGATCGTGCGCGGCGGCTCGCCGAACGGTGTGAACCGCATTTCGTTCGGCTGCTCCTGCGCCCATTCCAGCCCGCCGTTGGTGCCATAGACCCGCAGCCGCAGCGCGTTGTCGTTTCCCGGCGCCACCTGCGAACACCACAGCATTCCGCGCGCGCCGCCGTCGTAGCGCAGCAACATGTGCGCGTTGTCGTCGAGCGCGCGCCCTGGCACGAACCTCGAAAGGTCGGCCGCGACACTCTCCGCCCGCCTGCCGCTCACGAACTCCGCGAGGTTGAACGCATGCGTCCCGATATCGCCCACGCAGCCCGCCGCCCCGCTCCGTGCCGGATCGGTGCGCCATGCCGCCTGCTTCTGGCCGGTATCCTCCAGCTTCGTGGTCAGCCAATCCTGCGCGTATTCCACCTGGACCATGCGGATATCGCCCAGGCCGCCATCGCGCACCATCTCACGCGCCTGACGCACCAGCGGATATCCCGTGTAGTTATGCGTCAGCGCGAACAGCGCGGTGGACGAATGCGCGGCGCGTTGCAACGCGATCGCATCTTCCAGCGTATGGCACAGCGGTTTGTCGCAGATCACATGGATGCCAGCGTCGAGGAAGGCACGCGCCGGCGCGTAATGCAGATGGTTCGGCGTGACGATCGCCACCACGTCGATGCCGTCTTCACGCCCCCGTTCCGCCGCCGCCATCCCGGTGAAATCGGCATAGGAGCGATCGGGTGCGATATGCAATTCCGCCGCACTCGCCCGCGCCCGTGCCGGGTCGGACGACAGCGCGCCCGCGACCAGTTCATACCGATCGTCCAGCCGCGCCGCGATGCGATGCACGGCCCCGATGAAGGCCCCCTGCCCGCCCCCCACCATGCCGAGCCGCAGGCGCCGCGCCATCAGCCGATTCCCAGTAGCCTGCGGTTGGTCGCCTCATCCACCCCGCTCGCCGCGAAATCGTCGAAGGCCCGTGTCGCCACCTCGATGATATGGCTCTCGATGAATGGCGCCCCCTCGGCCGCGCCCTGTTCGCTGTCCTTGATGCAGCACTCCCATTCCAGCACCGCCCAGCCATCGAAGCCGTGCTGCGACAGCTTCGAGAAGACCGATGCGAAATCCACTTGCCCATCGCCCAGCGAACGGAACCGGCCCGCCCGCTCCGCCCATGGCGCGTAGCCCGAATAAACCCCCTGCCTGCCGCTCGGGTTGAACTCGGCATCCTTCGCGTGGAACATTTTTATGCGGGCATGGTACAGGTCGATGAACGCCAGATAATCCAGCTGCTGCAACACGAAATGGCTCGGGTCATACAGGATGTTGCAGCGCGGGTGGTTGCCGACACGCTCGAGGAACATCTCGAACGTCGTGCCGTCGAACAGATCCTCGCCCGGGTGGATTTCGTAGCACAGATCCACCCCCGCCGCGTCGAACGCGTTCAATATCGGGAGCCACCGCCGCGCCAGCTCGTCGAACGCCGTCTCGATCAAGCCGGCCGGGCGTTGCGGCCACGGATAAACGAAAGGCCATGCGAGCGCGCCTGAGAACGTCGCATGCGCCGAAAGTCCAAGGTTCGCCGAAGCCTTCGCCGCCAGCATCAACTGTTCCGTGGCCCACGCCGTCCGCGCGGCCGGATTACCGCGCACATGGGGTGCGGCGAAACCGTCGAACGCGAGGTCATAGGCCGGGTTCACCGCGACAAGCTGCCCCTGAAGATGCGTCGAAAGCTCGGTCAACATCACCCCGGCATCTGCCAGCGTCCCGCGCAATTCGTCGCAATACGTCGTACTCTCGGCCGCGCGCGCCAGATCGATCAGCCGCGCATCCCAGCTCGGGATCTGCACACCCTTGTAGCCGTGCCCCGCCGCCCAGCGCGCAATCCCCGCAAGGCCGTCGAACGGCGCCGCGTCGCCCGCGAATTGCGCCAGAAAGATCGCCGGTCCCTTGATGGTCCGCATGGTCGTTTCCCTCCGACTTGTCGCCAGGCACGCTCACGCCGCTGCCCGCGCGCACGGTGCCGATGACCGCCGCTTGAGCGTAGCCCGCCGCCTGTAACGCCGTCACGCAGCGTTCCGCGTCCTCGCCGGCACCGATGCGGGCATCGGCGGCAGGTCGTTGAAGCGGGCCATGAAGCGCCGGTCGATCCGATCCTTCAGCCGCCACACCCAGCCGCCCTCGGCGACGAGGCCGTTGCGCGTGGCGATGGCGTGCCGGTCGCCGGTCGAGACGATGTAGAGAGCCCGACGCTGCGGCTTCCAACGGCGCGGCGCGCGGCCGGCCAGGCGCGCGCGGATATTCGCCGCCAGCACCGGCCCCGCGCGAACCGCATACACGCCGGAGCGGGCGACGCCGCCGGGCTCGAACGCCACCATGTCGCCGGCCGCGAACACGTCGTCATGCCCGACCGCACGCAGCCGCGCATCCACCCGCAGAAAACCGGCCGCGTCGAGCAGGAGCCCGGTTTCGGCCAGCCACGCAGCCGGCGCCGCCTCGGTGGTCCACAACACCTCGTCGGCGTCGATGCGCTCGCCGCCCGCCAGGATTACGCCGCCATCGTCCACCGCTGTCACGCGCGCGCCACACCGCAGCGCAATGCGGCGCGCTTCCAAGACGGCCCGAAACCGGGCCCGAAATGCGTCAGGAAAGCCAGGCAGGATGGCGGCGGCGCCAGAGATCAAGGTGAATCGCATGTGCCCCCCACCGCCTAACCGCCGCTGCACCGCCAGCAGCAACTCCACGCCACCCGCGCCACCGCCCACCAGCAACACATGCCGCGACGCACCCGCCGCCACCCGCGTCCGCAACGCCTCGAACCGCGCAAGAAAACCGTCGATCGGCTTCACCGGAATGGCATGCGCCGCCGCCCCCGGCACGCCCGTGTTCGGCCGCGAGCCGATATCCAGCGAAAGCACGTCGTACGGCACCGGCGGCCGACCCCGGCACAGCACCCTCTTGCCGGCCACGTCGATCCCCACCGCCTCGTCATGGAACATCCGCCCGCCCGCCCGGCGCGTCAGACGCCCCGCGTCGATGTGGATGTCGTGGAAGCCGTAATGCCCCGCCACAAACCCCGGCAACATGCCGGAATACGGCGTTTCCACCTCCCGCGCGATAAGCGTGAGGCGAACGCCCGGCATCGGCCGCATGGCAAAAGCACGGAGCACCGCTACATGGGCATGCCCCGCGCCGACCAGCACGAGGCTCTGGATGGGCGCGGTCAGCCGACCGTGACGGTGATAGTCGCGGGCGTCTCGGCCGACATGATGATGAGCAGGCCGTTATCCTTGCCCCATTTCTCGAATTCGAGCCACACGGGATGGCCCGAGTCGTCCGCCACGCGGATATCGCGCTCGGCCACCTTGCTGCCGTCGAATTCGGGCGGCACCGGGAACGGCGCCAGGTCCTCGTCCGCGCCGATCATCCGGGCGATCGCCTTGCGCAGGCCGATGAAGTATTCGATGACGCGAGGCACTCGCTTGGCGAAATTCTCCGCGTCGATCTTGGCCGCGCGCGCCTGCATGGCCGCCAGATAGGCCTGACGCTTGGCATCGCCGGCCGTTTTCTGCTTGTTCAGGCGGTCCTCGAGACTATCCGACACGTACGATCCTTCGCGTTTGGCAGGCCAGGATAGCGGAAACCCCGCAAACCTCAAACCGCCGCCACTGGACGCCACCCCGCCCCCGCCGCAAGTTGCGCCACCCACGCGGAGGAATACCATGAGCGAAGCCCAACCGACCGGCCCCAAGCCGAAAAAGAGCGTCGCCCTGTCCGGCGTGGTCGCCGGCAACACCGCGCTGTGCACGGTGGGGCGCACCGGCAACGACCTGCATTATCGCGGCTACGACATCCTCGACATGGCCGATATCTGCGAGTTCGAGGAGATCGCCCATCTCCTGGTCCATGAGCGCCTGCCCGACGCGGCCCAGCTTCGCGCCTACAAAACCAAGTTGCGGGCGCTCCGGGGCATCCCCGCCGCCGTGAAATCCGTGCTGGAGCAGATCCCCGCCTCCACCCACGCCATGGACGTGATGCGCACCGCCGTCAGCACCCTCGGCTGCGTGCTGCCCGAGGCGCATGACCACAACCGCGCCGGCGCGCGGGACATCGCGGACCGCCTGATGGCCTCGCTCGGCTCCATGCTGCTGTACTGGCACCACTGGACCAACAATGGCCGCCGCATCGAGGTCGAGACCGACGACGACAATATCGGCGCGCATTTCCTGCATTTGCTGCACGGCCGCAAGCCGTCGGAAAGCCATGTGCGCGCCATGCACACGAGCCTCAACCTCTATGCGGAGCACGAATACAACGCCTCGACCTTCACCGCCCGCGTCATCGCCGGCACCGGGTCCGACATCCACTCCGCCATCACCGGCGGCATCGGCGCGCTGCGCGGCCCCAAGCATGGCGGCGCCAACGAGGTGGCGCTGGATATCCAGAGCCGCTACGCGACGCCGGACGATGCCGACGCCGACATCCGCGCCCGCGTTGCCGCGAAAGAGGTTGTCATCGGCTTCGGCCACCCGGTCTATACCGTCAGCGACCCGCGCAACGTCGTCATCAAGCGCGTCGCCAAGCGCCTCAGCGACGAGGCCGGCAGCACGGCGCTGTATGACGTGGCCGAGCGCATCGAGCGTGTCATGGCCGAGACCAAGAAGATGTTCGCAAACCTCGACTGGTTCAGCGCCGTCTCCTACCGGATGATGGGCGTGCCCACCGCCATGTTCACGCCCCTTTTCGTCATCGCGCGCACCAGCGGCTGGAGCGCCCACGTCATCGAGCAGCGGGACGACGGCAAGATCATCCGCCCCACCGCCAACTACACCGGGCCGGACGACGTCGCCTTCGTTCCCTTGGCGCAGCGAGGCCGCGCATGAGCTACCTGATCGGCGCCGACTGCCCGACCCAGCCCGCCGGCGAGCGGTTCCGGGCATTGCTCGCCCGTGGCGGCATCCTGGGCATGCCCGGCACCCATAACGGCCAGGCCGCCTTGCAGGCCAAGGCCGCCGGGTTCGAGGCGCTCTACCTTTCGGGCGCCGCCATGACCGCGTCCATGGGCCTGCCCGACCTCGGCATCATCACCGTGGACGAGGCGTGCTTCTTCGTCCGCCAGGTGGCCCGCGCCAGCTTCCTGCCGGTGCTGGTCGATGGCGATACCGGCTATGGCGAGGCGCTGAACGTGATGAACATGGTCCGCGCGTTCGAGGATGCCGGGGCGGCCGCCGTCCATATCGAGGACCAGCTTCTGCCGAAGAAATGCGGCCATCTGAACGACAAGAAGCTGGCCGACGCGTACGACATGGCCGCCAAGGTCGCCGCCGCCCGCCGCGCCCGGCGGCACCTGTTCATCATGGCCCGCACCGACGCCGCCGCCTCCGAAGGCATGGACGGCGCGGTGGCGCGCGCGAAACTCTACATGGACAGCGGGGCGGACGCGATCTTCCCCGAGGCGCTCAACACCGCCGAGATGTTCCGCGAATTCGCCCGCCGGATGCCGGGCGTGCCGCTGCTCGCCAACATGACGGAGTTCGGCCGCACCCCCTTCTTCACCGAAGCCGAATTCGCGGAGATGGGCTACCGCATGGTGATCTGGCCCGTGAGTTCGCTCCGCGTCGCCAACAAGGCGCAGGCCGAGCTGTTCGCCGCCATCAGGCGCGACGGGGGCACCCACAACCAGGTGGACCGTATGCAGACCCGCGCCGAGCTGTACGCCACCATCGACTATGCCGGCTACGAGGCGCTCGACGCCTCCATCGTCAGCACCATCGTGCCCGTGGCGATGCCGCAGCGGACCGGCTGATGACGCCTTACGAGGCCGCCTACGCCGACTGGCAGGGCAACCCGCAGGATTGGTGGGCGCGCGCCGCCGAAGGGATCGACTGGGAGCAGCGATGGGACCGCGTGTTCGCTCCCGAGATGGGCGCGTTCGGCCAATGGTTCGCGGGCGCCCGCCTCAACGTCTGCCATAACGCGCTCGACCGCCACGCCGATGGCGGCCGTGGCGACCAGCCGGCGCTGATCTGGGATAGTGCGGCGACGGGCGAGAAGCGCACCCTCACCTACACCGAACTGCGCGACGCCACCGCGCGCATGGCCGGGGCACTTGCCGCGCGCGGCATCGGCATGGGCGACCGGGTGGTGATCTACATGCCCATGGTGCCCGAGGCGGTGATGGCGATGCTCGCCTGCGCGCGCCTGGGTGCCGTGCATTCCGTGGTGTTCGGCGGGTTCGCGGCGGCCGAGCTCGCCAAGCGCATCGAGGATGCCAAGCCACGCGCGGTGATCTCGGCCAGCTGCGGCATCGAGCCGGGGCGGCTTGTCGCCTACAAGCCGCTGCTGGACGAAGCCATCGCGCTCAGCGCCCACAAACCGGACCACTGCCTTATCCTCCAACGCCCCATGCTGCGCGCCGACATGGGCGCGCGCGACGCCGATCTGCTGGAAGCGATGCACGGCGCGGCGCCTGCTCCGTGCAGGCCGGTGCGCGCCACCGATCCGCTGTACATCCTCTACACCTCAGGCACGACCGGGAAGCCCAAGGGCGTGGTGCGCGATTGCGGCGGCTACGCGGTGGCGCTGCATCGCAGCATGTCGATGATCTACGGGATGAAACCCGGCGACGTGTATTGGTGCGCCAGCGACGTGGGCTGGGTGGTCGGCCACAGTTACATCGTCTACGGCCCGCTGCTCGCGGGCTGCACCACTGTCATGTACGAGGGCAAACCGGTCGGCACGCCCGACGCTGGCGCCTTCTGGCGGGTATGCGCCGAACACCGCGTCCGCGTCCTGTTCACCGCCCCCACCGCGCTCCGCACCATCAAGCAGCAGGACCCCAACGCCGCCCTGATGGCGCATCACGACCTCTCGAAGCTCGACGCATTGTTCCTCGCCGGCGAACGTTGCGACCCGCCGACCGCCATCTGGGCGGCAGGCGCCCTCGGCAAGCCGGTGGTCGATCATTGGTGGCAGACCGAGACTGGCTGGCCGATCACCGCCGGTTTCCGCGGCTTCGGCCTGTTCCCCAGCAAACCCGGCTCCGGCGGCCGGCCCGCGCCCGGCTACGATGTGCAGGTGCTGGACGATGCGGGCGCCATCCTGCCCCGCGAAACCTCCGGCAACCTTGCCATCCGCCTGCCGCTGCCCCCCGGCTGCGGCCCGACGCTCTGGGGCAGCGACGACGCCTATCGGGCAGCCTACCTGTCGGACTTCCCCGGCTGGTACCGCACCGGCGACGCGGGAACCATCGACGCCGATGGCGACGTCTCGGTGATGGGCCGCACGGACGATGTGATCAACGTGGCCGGCCACCGCCTCAGCACCGGCCAGATCGAGGAGGTGCTGGCGGGCCACCCCGATGTGGCCGAATGCGCGGTCGTCGGCATGGCCGATGCGCTGAAGGGCCAGGCGCCGCTTGGCTTCGTGGTGCTGAAGGCCGGGGTCGATCGCCCCGAACACGAGGTGGCGGCCGAACTGGTGGCGCTCGTGCGCGCCCGCATCGGCCCGGTGGCCGCGTTCAAGCTCGCCCGCGTCGTGTCGCGGCTGCCGAAAACCCGCTCCGGCAAGATCCTGCGCGCCAGCATCCGCCGCATCGCCGACGGGCAGGACGCCAACCCGCCCCCCACCATCGACGACCTCGCGACGCTGGACGACATCCGCGCCGCCATGCTGCGGCCGTAATCGAGAGCAAGCTTGGCGACTCCGTGCCAGACCTCTACCCTGGCGCCTCAGGTTCGGGAGGATCGGCCATGTCTCTGCGGGACTTCACGCTCCGAAACGCGATGATCTGGGGGGCAGGCGCCATGCTGGCCAGCGCCGGAGCCGCGGTCGGCGCCGCCTCATTGTTCGTCGCCGCGCCGGCCCCGGCACCCATGTCGGCACAGGTCACCGCCGCGCCCGCGCCGGCTTTCGTCGCAGGCACGCCGGCGCCTCAACCCACCCCCGTCGCGCTGGCCCAGGCGGAGCTTCCGAGGCTGCGCCAGGCGCCCGCGAAACCCAAGGTGGCGCAGCATCTCCCGCTTCCGCCCCCGTTCCCGCCCCGGCCGATCCCGCAACCCGCCCATGTGCGGATGCCGGCCCCGCAACCGCCGCCCGGCTATGCGCCCGCGCCCATCTACGCGCCGCCGGCGCACTGGCAACAGACCTACGTGGCGATGCCCTACCAGCCACAATACGCGACGCCGTACTACGCCATGCCGCGACATTACCGGGGCTACGCCGTCTATCCCGGCTACTGACCAGGCGGTCGCGCGTGTCTTCCGTGCGGCTGCGGGCCGATTGCATCAGTCATGCCTATAAGAGCCTCTCCGTGCTCGATGACATCAGCCTGACCGCCGAGGCCGGCGAGGTCCTCGTGCTGGTCGGCCCGTCGGGCTGCGGCAAATCCACCCTGCTCGGCATCCTCGGCGGCCTGCTGGCGCCCACCTCGGGGACGGTACGGATGGACGGGGAGGCCCGCTCCGACTGCCTCAACCCCCTCACCTACGTGTTCCAGGATTTCTCGCTCCTGCCGTGGCGCAGCGTCGCGGGCAACGTGTCGCTGGCGCTGGAGGGCACGCGACTCGATACGGCTTCGCGCCACGCCCGCATTGCCGAGGTGCTGGGGCTCACCGGCCTGACCGAGTTCCGCGACGCGCTGCCCAAGCAGCTTTCCGGCGGCATGCGCCAGCGTGTCGGCATCGCTCGCGCGCTGGCGGTACGCCCGGCGGTGCTGTTGATGGACGAGCCGCTGTCGGCGCTCGATGGCCAGACGCGCGACCTGTTGCTCGACGAGTTCGCGGGCCTCATCGCCCGCAGCGGCGTTACCGCGATCTATGTGACACACAACCTCAGCGAGGCGGTGCGCGTCGGCCACCAAGTGGCGGTGCTGTCGCGCCGGCCCGGCCGGCTGCGCGAGATCATCCGCATCGACCGTCCCATCCTGGAGCGGCGGCCGTCCGATCCCGACCTCGTTTCGCTCGAAGCCATGCTGTGGCGGCTGATCCGGGAGGACGCCGCCACGGCTGACCGGGAGATGAAGCGTGCCTGATCCGCGCGGCCACCCCGTCCCGTTCCGTGCCTGGGGGTTCGCCCCGCGCGACATCCCGCTGGCGGCGGCGGCGACGCTGATCGGCGTGCTGGTGCTCTGGCAGGCCGGCGCCTCGGCCGGGCTCATCTCGACAAAGTTCCTGTCCGCCCCGGCGCAGATCGCCCGCGCCCTGTTCGACCTCAGCGTGAGCGGCGAGCTGTGGCTGCACCTGAGCGCCTCGCTCCGGCGGCTGGCGTTCGGCTGGCTGATCGGTACCGCCGCGGGCTTGGCGGTCGGCTTCGCGGTCGGCCTGTTCACCCTCGCCCGCTCCCCCGGCATGGCGATCGTGTCGGCGCTGTTCCCGATCCCGAAAATCGCGCTGGTGCCGCTGTTCATCATCTGGTTCGGCATCGGCGAGGGCAGCAAGATCGTCACGCTGGCGTTCGGCGTGTTCTTTCCCACCGTCATCAACACCATGGCCGGCGTGGACGGGGTACCGCGCGGGCTGATCCGCATGGGGCAGAGCTTCGGATTGTCGCGGATGGCGATCATCGGCAAGATCGTGCTGCCGGACTCCCTGCCGGCCATTTTGAGCGGCTTCCGCATCACCACCTCGACCGCGATCATCCTGCTGGTGGCCGCCGAGATGATCGGCGCCGAGAAGGGCATCGGCGCGTTCGTGCTGTCGGCGGGCAATCTCTATGACACGGACAGCCTGCTGGCTGGCATCGTCGTGCTGTCGGTTATGGGGCTTATCGTGTCTTTCGTCCTGGGCCGGATCGAGCGCGCGCTGCTCGGCTGGCGGTAGCGGCGGTCAGGCGGGCGATCGCGCGAAGCGCACCCGCGTGACACAGAGCCCGAGCGGGCGGATATCGCTGCCGCCCGCGTCGCTCGGACGAAAAACCTCGCTTGCGTCGAACACCAGCCGGCACATCCCACCGGCCTCGATCGCGCTCGGCGCGACGGTGAAGCGGCATTCGTGGCACGGGTGCAGGCCAACGCAGCTGACGGCAACCGGCTGGTCACCCGCGGTAACCCCGATCGCGGCAAGCTGCCCTGGCGTGCCGACGGTAAAGTCCAGCGTCACGTCGTATCCGCACCCAGGCACCAACGCGAGTTCAAGCGTGAAGCGCCGCGTGGGGCCGGTCCAGCGCCAGAACGCGCCACCCTCGTTCTCCGGTTGGTACCAGCCGGAGCCCGGCATGGGATGCGCGAGGTCGATCTCGAAGTCGCCGGCCGGCGGCCGGTAGATGCCTTCCCGAAGCAGGCGTTGGAAGCCCGCAACGAGGAAGCGCCGGTCCATGAGGGCTTGTGCGTGTTCGTAAAGCCGCGAATCCAGATCGTTCGCCGCGCGCACATGCTCCAAATCCGCAGCCGACAGATCGTCCGCGTCGGCGGGCGCGTGGTTGACGCTCGGAAGCCGCAGGGCAGGATGATAGTGCATCTCTTGCCCGAGCAGGCGCAGCAATTCGCCGAGCCGTTCGGTCGTGCCGACGAAGTCGAGCGCCTCCAGCCGCCTCACCGCGCGTTCGAGAAGCGGCGTGTCCTCCCGCGCATACGGGTCGGGCCGGCCCCCGGCGGCCTCGGCGGCACGGATGGCCGCAAGCACGTCCCGCGCGGGCCGCGTCGATGACAGCAGGCCCACCTGGCCATTCGCCGCTTCGGCCATGAGGGCCGGATCATGCGTCATGTCGTGCAGCGACATCGACTTCGCGCGCTCATGCAGCCAGTGGAACGCGGGGTCGCGCCGTATGTGGCGCAGCACCGAAACCGTCCGCGCGACCGGCTCCCGCAGCACGATCAGCGTCCTGATGCCGGGATGCAGCAATGCCGCGAGACTCGGGGCGAAATGTCCCTGGACCAGACGGTAGCGTGCCAGCCCCTCCGCGTCCTCCCGCGCCAATTCCGCCCAACCCGTGGCCCGGCACGTTTCGCCGGCTTCGTACTGGTTGGCGAGGTATTCGCGCAGCGCCATCCCCGCCGTTTTCGGCACATGGACGAAAAAGAGCGGGCCTCGGCCGGCGGTCTGGATTGGATAATGCACGGCCAGGGGAAGCGCTTCAGGGTATTCCACGCGGTCTTTTGCGACCCGCGCCCCGACCGGTAAAGCGAAAAGGTCTCGGCGCCGGTGTGGCCACCACCGCATCGCGTAGCCATATCCCCGACCTGAAGGAGTACCCGATGCTCACCATCCGCAAATCCGAAGATCGCGGCCATGCCAACCATGGCTGGCTCGACAGCCATCATACCTTCTCGTTCGCCGGCTACCGCGACCCGCGCCACGTGGGTGTGGGGGCGCTGCTGGTCATCAACGAGGATCGCGTGGCGCCGGGGAAAGGCTTCCCGACGCATCCCCATGCCGACATGGAAATCCTGACCTGGGTGCTGCAAGGGGCGCTCGAACACAAGGACAGCACCGGCACCCAGGCGGTAATCCGGCCCGGCGAACTGCAACGCATGTCGGCCGGGACCGGCATCCGCCATTCCGAATACAACCCGTCGAGCACGGACAGCGTTCACCTCCTCCAGATTTGGCTGGCCCCGGAGCGCACGGGGCTGGTGCCCGGCTACGAGCAGAAAGCCTTCGACAAGGCCGAGCTCGACGGGCGTCTCCGCCTGCTCGGCTCGCGCGACGGCCGCGACGGCTCGATCACCATTCACCAGGACGTGAACCTCTGGTGCGCGCGGCTGCATCCCGGCCAGGAGGCGGAACTGCCGGTGGCGTCGGGCCGCACGCAATGGGTGCAGGTCACCAGCGGCGCAGTTCGACTGGACGGCCAGGCGCTCGCGGCCGGCGACGGCGCGACGCTGACGGACGCATCCGCGCTCCACCTGCACGCCGAGGCCGCTGCCGAACTGCTGGTGTTCGACATGGCATGATGGCGAACCCGTTCGATCCGCCCTCGTTGTAAGGTCTGGCGTAAACACAGGGTCCATCATGGCAAACCGAACCATCGCGATCGCGGCGACGGCCTCGCTGCTCCTGCTCCAATGCGGCGCCGGGCAGCAGGCGCGGGCGCAATACCAGGACTACCAGCCCCAGCAAGGCCGGGGCGAACCCTATCGGGGGGACCCGAATCGAGGAGACCAATATCGGGGATACGAGGGCCGGAATGACCAGGGCCGCGGCGATCAGGGGCGGCGGGGCAACCAGATGGGCTATCGGATGCTCAGCTCGCGCGAGGCCGCCAGCCTGCCGCCGGCCGGTGCCTCGGTCGGGCTCAGCGTCGAGAGCACGCAGCGCATCAGCGAACAGGGCCTCGATTTCAGCGTCCTGCGCGTGATCCAGGTGCGCCCTGGCTCGCCGGCAGCCGCCGGCGGCATTCAGCGTGGCGACAATTTGATCGCGGTGAACGGGCTGGTGTTTCCCGGCATCCGCGAGTTTGCCCAATATGTCGGTTCGCTCACGCCTGGCACCGTCATGTCGGTGGACTTCATCCCCGCCGGCACGCGTCCCGACAACGCCCACCGCGTATCTTTGCGTGTCGCGGGCGCGGGACCGATGCCGCGCCAGGGCTACGCGACGCGACAGGAGGAGCCGGAAACCGGCATGTCCACCCGGATGAAGCTCGGACTCGGCGCCGCCGCTCTCTTCGGCTGCTACGAACTGGGCTGCTTCTCCTCGGGCCAGGAATCCCAGCCGCAGCTACGGCCCCAACCGCAGCAGGGATACCCGCAACAGCAATATCAGCGATAATCGGCGGCCCGCGCCCCTCTCCCCGCTGCGGAGAGGGGCGCATCGTTCCGCTAGACGCTGACGCTTTGCGGCTCGTTGCCCGGCATCTGGCCGTTGGGCGTCATGCCGTCCACCACGCTCGGCAGGTGCTGCGCCATCTGCGACAGCATATCCTGCTGCGGCATCCCGGATTGCTGCGACATGTTCTGGATCTGCTGATCCCCGAATACGCTGCGAAGCTGGTCGGGCGATACCGGCTGGTTTGGGCCGTTGTTGATCCAGGACTGTGCGATGTGGCCGAGGCCGGCCTGCTGAAACTGCCCGAGCAAACCCTGCAGCCCGCCGCCGCCCAGCATTCCTGCGAGCCCGCCGCCGCCTTGCGGGGCGTAGCCCCCTTGGTTGTAGCCCCCTTGGCTGTAGCCATGGTTCCCGCCGCCCAGCAGGCCGCCAAGGATGCCCGCGATGGGCGATGCCGGCTGGCCCTGGCCCTGGCCGACAATGCCGCCGATGATCGAATCGAGAAGGCTCATGAACAGGTCTCCCGTTGGTTCGCGTGGACTCAGGGGCTAAGCGTTTCGTGCCGCGTTAGGTTCGCTTAAGGCCGCCCGCGCGGATCAGCCTGCCGCGCAGGCGGGCCGAGATCGTGTCGATGACCACGACCGTCAGCAGGATCAACACGATGATATAGGCTACCTGATCCCACGCGTTGATCTGGATGCGCTCGGACAGCCGCAGCCCAATGCCGCCAGCGCCGACGAAGCCCAATATGGTCGCCTCGCGCGTGTTGGACTCGAACTGGTACAGCGCCTGGCTCAGCATGATCGGCAGCACCTGCGGCACCACGCCGTAACGGATCGCCGCCAGCGGTGCCGCCCCCGTGGCCCGCACCCCGTCGATCTGGCCGTTCTCGGCGGTTTCAATCGCCTCGGAATATAGCTTCGCCAGCACACCCGTGTCGGCGATAAAGATCGCCAGCACGCCGGCGATCGGGCCCAGCCCCACCGCGCGCACGAACACCAGCGCCCAAACCAGTTGATCGAGCCCCCGGCAGGCGTCGAACCCGCGGCGGAACAGGAAGCGGATGACGCGGTTGGCAGTCATGTTGCGGGCACCCAGGAAGCCAAGCGGTAAGGCAATGACCGCCGCGAGCAGGGTGCCGAGGAAAGCCATCGCCAGCGTTTCCACGAGCGCCGTCAGGATCGCCGTATGGTCCCATTCCAGGAACCCCGACCAGTCCACCATCAGCCGCACGATCACCCACAGGCGCGGCAGTCCGGTAAGGACGCGGCCGAAATCGAACGCCCAGTGCAGATAGGCGAGATAGGCCACGAACGCCGTCCACAAGACGATCCGCAGGACGCGCCTGTTATCGGCAAAGGCGCCCGGCAACCGGATGCGCGCCGCCGCCACATCCGCGTCGGTCAGCGCGTCCATTCTGATGATGCTGCTCATGCCGTCCGCGCCGCCATGAACCGCGCGCGCACCCGCTCCGAGGTAAGGTCGAGCACCGAGACGATCACCACGATCAGGATCGCGATGGCGCTCACCTCCTCATAGATGTTGAAGCTGATGACGCGCCGGAACTCCTGCCCGATGCCGCCGGCACCGACGAATCCCATGATGGTGGAGGACCGCACGTTGATCTCGAAACGCAGCAGCGCGTAGCTGACAAAGTTCGGCAGCACCTGCGGCACGAAGCCGTAGCGCACCACGGCAAGCCACCCGCCGCCCACCGCCGCGATGCCGTCCGCCGGCCGCATGTCGGCGTTCTCGTTGATCTCCGAAAACAGCTTGCCCAGGGCACCCGCCGTGTGGATGCCGATGGCCAGAATGCCGGCCAGCGGACCGATGCTGAACGGCCAGATCAGGATGAACGCCAGCACCACTTGCGGCACGGAGCGCGCGACTTCCAGTGCCCGACGCGTCGCCAGCCGCACCAGCTTCGGCGTGCCCAGGTTGCGTGCCGCCGGGAACGACAGCGCGAAGCCGATGGTGGCCCCCATGATGGTCGAGACGAACGCCATCTGGATGGTTTGCCATAGCAGCGATGCGTAGGTGCCGAAACGGTAGAACCAGTAGGCGACCGACTGCGCCTCGTCGATGCCACCGAACAGATGGTCCCAGGCCAGCACCGCCACCCGCGGCTGCCCGCGCGCCGGCGCGACGCTGAACAGCTTGTCGAAATACTCGCCGATCTTGGGGATGCCAGCGAGCAGCTTGGACGGGTAGAACTCGGTGTCGAAGATCGCGCACAGCACCAGCAGCACGAAGATAGCAGCACCCAGCAGCGTCGTCGTCCGCCGCTTGCGGCGCAGCGCCGCGTAGCGGGTCTCGAACAGGTCGAGCGAGGCGCTCACCTTCCTTCTCCCTCCCTTTCGCGGGGAGGGCTGGGCTGGGGGGCAACACTATTCACGTCCGAGGAGGGTTCCCCCCACCCCGGCCCTCCCCACAAGGGGGCGCACGAGGGGGAGGGAGATGAGGACTCGACGGCCAACTTACTTACGGCCGCCCTGCTGCTCGGCTTCGCGCAGCGAGATGATGTCCTTGTACAGGTCCATCGTCGCCGGCGCGTAGCCGATGCCCGTGCCCTGCTCGATGTCGTCATAGACCTTCTTGTTGCTCTTCGGCAGATCGAGCAGGAAGTCGGTGAACACCTTCTTGAGGTCGGCCGGGATGGCCGAGCGCACCGCCCAGGGGCCGTTCGGGATCTTGCCCGACTGCCACAGGATGCGAATGTCCGACATCTTCAGCATCTTCTTGTCGATCATCGACTTCAGGTTGCCACGGCTGTAGCCCGTCGCTTCGTCGCCCTGACCCGAGGTCCAGGTGGCTGCCGCGTCATACTGCTTGTTCAACACCGCAACCACACCCTGCTCGTGGCCGCCCGAGAAGCCCAGCGTGCTGAAATACTTGCCCGGCGTGAGGTCGATGCCTTGCGTCTTGAGCGTGCTGCTCGGGATCAGGTAGCCCGAGGTCGAGTTCGGATCGGCCCAGGCAAGCGAGCGGCCCTTCAGGTCGGCCAGTGTCTTGATGCCGGAATCGGCGCGCGTGACGATCACCGAATAGTAATAGGTCGAGCCGTCATTTTCCTGCGGCACCACGATCGGCTCGAGACACTTGCAGTCCAGATAGGCACCCGCGAAGCCCGATGCGCCGAACTCGGCGGCTTCCAACTGGCCCGCCGCGATGCCCTGCATCACGCCCGCGTAGTCGGACGCGGGGAAAAGCTTCACCGGGATGCCCAGCTTGGCCTGCAGCAATTTCTGGAATTCATCGTTGCGCTTCAGCCGGTCCGACGTGTTCTCACCACCCAGCAATCCGATGCGGAATTCCTTGATGGTATCCTTATAGGACTGTGCTTGCGCCGAGGCCGTAAGCCCCAGCACCAGCGCCGCTGTGAGCGCGACGGATGCGAGTTTGCGAAACATGCTGTTCTCCATTGGTATTGTTGCCGTAGATTTCGCGCACCGCGCTCGCGGTGAGCGCCGCGGGCGGGCCGTCGAACACCACGCGCCCGTTCGCCATGGCGACGATGCGGTGGCAGTACTCGCGCGCGATATCGAGCGTGTGCAGGTTGCACAGCACCGTCAGGCCGTCGCGCGCGTTAATATCGCGCAACGCGTCCATCACGAGCTTCGCGTTCATCGGGTCGAGCGAGGCGATCGGCTCATCGGCGAGGATCAGCCGCGGCTCCTGCATCATGGCCCGCGCGATCGCCACCCGCTGTTGCTGCCCGCCCGAAAGCGCGTCGGCGCGGCTGAACGCGAAATCCGCCATGCCGAGCCGGTCGAGCGCCCGCACCGCCAGCGTCCGCTCGCGCGGCGTGAAAATCTTCGGCAGCGCGCGCCACGCGGGCACGGTGTTCAGCCGCCCGCACAGCACATTGGTCAGCACGTCGAGGCGCGGCGTCAGGTTAAACTGCTGGAATACCATCGCGGCACTGGCCCGCCAGCCGCGCAGGTCGCGGCCGCGCAGCGCGGTCACGTCGCGCCCCTCGAACAGCACACGGCCCGAGGTCGGCGCGATCAGCCGGTTTATCATGCGCAGAAGGGTCGATTTGCCGGCGCCCGAGCGGCCGATCACACCGACCATCTGGCCTGCCGGGATCGCGAGCGTGGCACCGTCCACGGCCACGCGATGGCCAAACCGCCGGACCAGTTGTTGCAGTTCAAGCATCCCGTGCCCCTCAAACACGGGAGCGTCTAGCATCGCCACGGCGACACGCTTGTTGCCGCACGATGAAGCTTCGATGACGGCCGGCGCTGAAGCCGCTCAGGCCGGCGCGATCTCCACGCACCGCAGCGCCACGCCCAGCCGTCGCGAATCGGCCGCGTCGGCGCCGTCTGGCGAAAACAGCACGGGAACGTGGAACAGCAGTTCCGTCGGGCCGACGCCAGCGCGCGGCGGGACGGGGCCGGCCTCGAGCACCGTCCCTGGCTCCGGAGTCAGGCGCATCGGGTACGTGGCGCCGTCGATTTCCACGGCCAGGCGATCCTGCTCGGTGTGCGAGCCCAACGAGACCAGCCGCAGCGTCACCATCACCGGCACGGAGCGATCGACGTTGAAACGCACGCGCGTGATGTGGCCCGGACCGGTCCAGCGATAGGCCTCGCCCTGCGGCCCGTATTCCAGATAGTGCAGCCCATCGGCCTGCTCGGCAAAGTCGCGCGCATCGAGCGAGCCGCTCGATGGCGGCGGCAGCACGGAGGGGGTATGGCGCCTCAGGATCACATCGCGGAAACGCTCCATCTCCGTCAGCGCCACAAGCTGCCCGCGCAGCCTCTCGTGGTCCTCGCGCAATGCGCGCAAATCGGCCTCCAGGGCATCGAGCCGGAGGCCCTTGTCATCGTCCGTCATCGCGCCTCACGTCGAAAATCCCCTTTCGGGGACAAATACCGTAGCATGCGTGCCACATGGCTGCTATCCGAGGCGCGACCCGTCGCGGCGGCGGCCGGCCATGACCGCATCGCGGGGTTGAACCTTCCCACCCATGCTCATCAACGTCGTCGTCTGCACCTATGAACGGTACAACCTGCTCGACAGCGCGATCGCCTCGATCGTGGCGCAGGACATGCCCGCGAACGACTTCCAGATCACCGTCATCGACAACTCGCCCGATGCCGCGCGCTCGCGGGAGATGTCGCATCGCTGGCGCGGCACGCGGAACCTGCTGTGGCATCACGAGAAGGTCGCCGGCCTGTCGCACGCGCGCAACCTGGGGATCGAGGCCACGACCGCGCCGTTCGTCGCCTTCATCGACGACGACGCGGTCGCCAGCCCGTCATGGCTGCGACACATGATCGCGACGTTCGAACGCCTCGGCCCGCAGGTACAGGTGGTCGGCGGTCGCGTGCGTCTGCGCTTCGAGGGCGCGCGGCCGGCTTGGCTTGGCGACCGCATGCTCTGCTATCTCTCAGCCTGCGATCTGGGCGAGGAAACCCGGCTGATCGCGCCGCATGAATGGGTCGTCGGTGCGAACCTCTGCTACCGGACCGACGCCGTGAGGCAAGCCGGCGGCTTCAGCACCGCGCTGGGGCGCGTCGGCGGCGGGTCGGCCCTGATGTCCAACGACGAAACCGACCTGCAGGACCGCATCGCCGCGCGTGGCGGACTCGTCGGCTACAGCCCGGACGCGGAGGTGGAGCACCTCGTGCTCGCCGCCCGATTGCATCAAGCCTGGTTTCGCAAGCGTGTGGCGTGGCAGGCGGTATCGGATTTCGTGCGCGCGCCGGACGCGTTGCAGCGCGGCGCCGGGCCGGCATGGGATCGCACGAAGGCCTTTCTGGCCAGCCGGAAGCCGGCCGACCGGACCTTGCGCGGGCTGGCCCTGCCCCTTACTGACCGCAATGATTTCGCGGACCAGGTGGGTGCGACCTACGACGCCGTCCACGCGATTCTGGCGGGCCTGAACGACGACGATGCCGCCTGAGCACCTTCCGGCATGGCACGGCCTCAACGTCGTCGTGCTGTCGCCCACGCCGACCTGGCCGCTCAACGCCGGCAACCGGCGCCGCGTGTTTCATCTCACGCAAGCGATGCGCGAGCAGGGCGCGCGCATCATCTTCGTGCATTATCCGAGCGAGAACGAATGGCGCGACGGCGTGCCCTCCGGAGCTGCCGCCGCCATGTCGGCGCAGTGGGACGAGCACTATACCGTCCCGGTCACACGCCCGCTGCACACGCAAGCCGAGTCACAGGACCATACCGCCGACGAATGGTGGGACCGGGCGATCGGCGACATGCTGGACTGGGTTTTCCGCACCCACGCCGTCGATGTGCTGGTGGTCAACTACACCTGGCTCACCCGCGCATTCGCGCACTGCCCGCGCGGCGTGCTGCGCGTGCTCGACACGCATGACCGTTTTTCCGGCCGCCGCGAGTTGCTGGCATCGGCCGGCATCGGCCCGGAGTTCTTCCACACCACCGAGGCGGAGGAGCGCCTGGCGCTGTCCCGCGCCGACGTGGTGTGGTCGATCAAGCCGCAGGAGGCGGTCTTCTTCCGTTCCCTCGGCATCCGTCATGTGGTGAACATGCCGTTCCACGAGCCCGTCGATGTGTCGCCCGCGAGGCCGCCCGGCGCCATCATCCGCTTCGGCCTCGTGGGGGCGGCCAACAACATCAATCTGGTGAACGTCAACGCCTACCTCGCCGCCATCCGGGCCTTCGTCTCCCGCACCTTGCTGCCGTGCGAAATCGTCGTCGCGGGCAGCATCTGCGACCTGTTGCCCGATGCGCCCGAGCCCTGGATCGACCTGCTCGGCCGCCTGCCGGACCTGTCCGGCTTCTACGCCGATGTCGATGTGGTGGTGGCGCCGATGGCGGTCTCCACCGGCCTCAAGATCAAGGTCGGCGAGGCGCTGTGCCACGGCAAGGCGGTGGTGGCGCTGGCCCATGCCTTCGAGGGATATCCCGCCCGCCATCCCTTCCATACCCTGCCCTCGATGGATGCCATGATGGCGGCCTGCCGCGAAATCGTGAACCGGCCGGCGCTGGTCGACGAGCTTGCGGGACTGTCCGTAGTGATCGCGCGCGACATCGCGGCGGAGATCGCGCGAGGCTTCGCAGAGACCATCGAACGCTTCGACCATGTCCCGCCCGGCCTGTGCATCGTGCTCCCGCTCGCCGCGGTGTTCGATGGCTCGCTGGCGCTCGATCATGCCTTGGAGACCGCGCATTATCTGACCCACCTCACCGAGGTCAGCATGTTCATCGACGGCGGCGCGGCGGCACAGGGGTGGGACACGGCCCCGTTTCATCTTCTCGCGGGCTTCCACCGTCTCGTGCTGGCCCCGCATCGCGCCCAGGCCGCGACGGTGGCGCGGCTGCGGGCGATGGGGCTCGGCCGGCCGGGAGTGCTCCCGCTCGCCGAGGCCATGCGCCAGAAGCATGTCGCCGTATGGTTCACCGCCGCGACCTCGTCTTGGGCACACGAGGAGGCGCGCCTGCCGAGCCGCGCCTACTTCAATCTCGATACCGCCCTTTTAAGCGGCGACGAGGCAGGCGCCGCCGCCATGCTGTCGCGGCTCACGCGGCGTTTCCGCGAGGTCGTGACAGTCTCGCGCCGAGGCCTCGGGGGTCTTCACGGCGAACGCACTCACCGCGTGCCGAGCCTGTGGCGCGGCAATCGCGGCACGGCCTTGGCCCGTCTGCGCGCCGCACCGCGCGACCAGATCGTGATCCTGGCCGATTCGCATGATGACCCGCTGCTGGACTTCACCCGCGCCGTGGTCGCCCGCCTGTCGCCCGTGCCGGTCCTGGTGGTCGCGGCGGACGAGACGGCCCGCGCCCGGTGCTTCACCGATGGCGGGATGCGCCCGGCGTTGGTCATCGACATATCGAGCGCGCCCGCCCTGGAAGGCGTGCGCGAGATGATCGACCGCGCCGCCGTGCCGAGCATAACGCTGTTTTCCGGTACCACGCTCCTGGACTCCGCGCTGCTGCTCGGCGAGTTTCTGGCCTCGCCCGCCAAGGCGGCGGCGCTGGTGGCGGAGCGGGCACAGGCGGGCGATTATCGCAACGATGCCGGCTGGGCATTGATCTGGGCGGAAATCGGTGAGCTTTCATCCCAGGCAGACAAGGCGGCCGCATGACCGACATCGTCGATCCCTTGCCCGGCAAGCTTGCTCTCGAAGCGGCCGGAGTGGATCTCGGCGAGCATTACGAGGACCTGATCGATATGCTGGCAGACCATCTGGTCACGCCGGGCGCCATCGCCATCGATGGCGGCGCCAATGGTGGTCGCCATACTATCGCGCTCGCCCGGCGGGTGCGCCCGGCCGGCTGCGTCCATGCGTTCGAGCCGCTGACCGATCTGGTCGAGGCCAATCGCGGCTGGGCCAGGATCGACGGGGTGGAGGATTTCGTCCGCTACCACGCGGTCGGGCTGTCCGACACGACCGGCGAGGCGGCGTTCCTGCGCAACATCACCAGTTCAGCGTTCTCCTCGCTGCATTTCGCGCCCGTCGGCATGCAGACCGAGACGATCACCATCCCGCTCCGTCGCCTGGACGACATGCTGGCGGACACGCGCGCGGATTTCATCAAGATGGACGTGGAGGGCGCCGAGCTTTCCGCGTTCCGGGGCGGCGCCGCCCTGATCGCCCGGAGCGCCCCGTTCATCGTGTTCGAGAACGCGCTGGAATGGGCCGGAACGTGCTTCGGCTACACACGGCACGATTTCTTCGCGTTCTTCGCGGGGCTGGGCTTCGAGCTGTTCGACGCCTTCGGCCGCCGCTTCACCCTGGCCGAATGGGACAGCCCCGACGTGGGCTGGTATTTCTGCGCCTTCCCCGCCACCCGGCTTTCGCCCGACCTCTACCGGCAATGGGTGGCCGGTTTCTGGCGCGAGCGCCTTACCGCCGCTACCCGGTCGCCGTAAGCCGCAGCAACTGGTCGTTCACGCGCGGCGCCGGCAGGCCGAGCGGCAGCAGCGTGCCCGCGTCGGCGCGACGGATGCGCTCCGCCTGCGCGCCGATGTCGAACGCCGCCACGCGCAGCCCGCCGCGCCACAGCGTCGAGAGCGCGTAGCACCATGTCTCGGGCCAGACCGAGGGGATGAACCCCAGCGCCGCGTTCTGCGCCATCACCATGCCGGCCCCTTCGGCCTCCTCGTAGCGGCCGGTCACGAACACGCGGCCGGTGTCGAGCAGCCGCCCGTCATCGGCGGTGTGGCCAACCACGACGAATTCGAGCTCGAGATCGCGTCGTGCCGCATCGCGCGCGCAGGCGAGCAGGACGTCGAATCCCTTGTCGGTTCCGATCGCGCCCGCCACCACGATTTTCGTGCGCCCGCCGGCAGAGGCCGCCTGTGAAGCCCTCGCCATGGCGAGGGATTCGCCCAGCGCCTCGTCGTCCTCCCACGGGCGTATCAGCGGCCGCGTGAGCGAGAAATGCCGCTGGATGCGCCGGGCTGCATCCTCTGACGGAACGATCACCGCCCGCGCGCCGCCCAGCAACGCGGCAGACCGCGCCCGCAGCGCCGCGACGCCGATCGCCTCGCGGATGCGCTCGCCGAGATCGGCGACACAGGCGACGCAGTCCGCGATCCGCGCGGGCTCGCCGCAATATCTCTCGCCGTGGCTGACAAGCGTGATGCGCGGGCACCATTGCGCGTAGTCGTGGATGTAGACGTCGAGCGGGACACCGAGCCGCGCGGCGAGATCGAGCATCAGCGGCGAATGGCCGAGCAGATGATGCAGCTCAACCGCTCGCGTCCCGCTGTCGGCCAGCATCGCAACCAGCGCGTCGAACTCCCCCGGCAGCGCGAAGGCGAGGTTGTGGAAGCCATCCTCGGTGCCATCGGTGACGCGGCACATCGCGTGATCCGGACCGGGATGCAGCACGACCGGCCGCATTCCCTGGGCGCGGATCGCCGCGCACCTCTCGCGCACATGCCGTGCGACGCCGCCGCCCATGTCGTGGGTGACCAGCACCATCGCTCCGGCATCGGCCACACCCATCCGCCAGCGCGCCATATCGGCCCCCCGGCGGATCGGCGCGAGCGGGTCGCGGGCGACAAAATCGGCGATCAGGCGGTCATAGCCCGGATGCAGCCGGTTCAGCACGGCAACGTTACGGCCGATCAGATGCGACTTGACCGCGCCGAACGACTGCCCGCCCACATGGGCCACGAACACCCCTGCCGCCGCGACGTGCCGCCAGCCGAGATGGGAGGCGCGCAGGCACCAGTCATTCTCCTCGCCATACCCTTGCGCGAACGCGTCCTCCCGCAGCAGGCCGGTTTCCGCCAGGCAGTCGTGGCGCAGGAACATGCAGAAGCCCACGCCGGTCGGGATATCGACCAACCGGCCGCCATGCGCCTCGCGAAACATCGCGTCGCGTTCGCGCAGCGCCGCCATGTCCGGCACCGGATTGGCCGCGTCGATCCGGGGATAGGACAGGATGGTCCCATCATTGGTCATCGGGGTCACGCTGCCGATATCGGCCGCGTGGTAGGCGGCATCCGCGAGACGGGCGAGAGCCCCCGGCGGCAGCAGCGTGTCGCTGTTGAGCAGCAGCACGTCCCGCGCGCCAGCGAACCGCAAGCCGCTATTGGCGGCGGCCGGGAAGCCGCGATTTTCGGCGTGGCGGAGAAGGTGGATGGCACCCCCGGCCGCGGCCGCCTCCAGCGCGTCGCGCAATTCGGGGTCGGGCGCCCCGTCGTCGATCACCACGATGCGGCCGCTCCGGGGCAACTGGTCCCGCAACGTCGCCAGACAGGCATGGAGATCGCCGACGCCGCGATACACCGGGATCACCACGTCGAGCGGTGGCCGGCTCGGCGCTTCGTGGTGCCGGGCCGGCATCCGCGCGAGCAGGCTGGCGTTGAGCGGGCGCCACCCGTCGGGTCCGGCATCGACCGCGCGCGGCGTGGCGGCATGGAGCCCCCCCAGCCGCGACGCCGCCGCCACGCTGGCCGCCTGTTCGGCACCGAGCCAGAGCGGGCTTCCCGCCAGATCGCGCTTGTCGGTCCCCAGCACCCGTATCTCGCCGATTTCGGGCAGCGCGCCGGGTTCGCGGGAAAACCGTCGCGCCCGGACCACATCCCGGCTCGCGTCGGAGAGCGGGATTTCGTCACGCGCGACGAGCGTTATCGCGGTGCCATGGCTGGTGCGGACATGGAGCGTGACGGGCCGATCCGGGTCGGCCGGGTACCGGGCCCAACCGGTGAGCCCGCTCACCTCATCCCACTCGGCCACGCCTTCGGTGCGCGCGAACGGGGCAATCGGCAGCGGCGCGCCGATCAGGCTCTCGCCGCGGCAGGTCGCCCGCAGCTCGCGCGCCTCGCGCCATTGCGGCGGCAGCCGGGCGGGACGCCCTGGCTTGACTGCCACGCCATCAAGCAGGAGTTCGACCCTGCCGGCCCGCGGCAAGGCCCGGACAACCACTGTCCCGTCGGCTGTGAGGCCGAGCCATCCTGGAGCACCGGCGTCGCGCGCGACCTCGTCGGCAAGACGGCGGAAACCTTCATCCTCCGGGGGCGCGAATTGTCGCAGCATCGCGGTCAACGCGTGTCGCGCGGCCGCCGTCTGGCCATCGCGGACCTCGCAGGCAATCCGCAGGATGTAGGCGTCGCGGAAGCGCGGATGGCGCAGCAGCATACCATCCGCCGCCTCCCGGCATGCCGCCCGATCCTTGTCGATCAGGGCCGAGGCCCGCAGCAAATCCACGGTCGGGTCGCCGGGCGCCAGCCGCGCGGCGCGGTCGATCCAGGCATCCGCTGCCTCGGACAAGCCAGCTTCCAACGCGGCCCGCCCCTTGTCGAGCGCCGCGCGGGCCGTGCCGGTATCGGGAAGGAGCGTGGTCAGGGGCGAATCGCGATCAGCTCGGCCAAAAACCAAAAAGCACGCCCGAGGACCGGGCGTGCTCTTCGGCGGGAAGAGGAAGCGGATTAGGTCACGAGATCGGTGTGCGGTCCACCACCGTAGCCGGTTTGGGTGCCCAGGGTGTTCGTGTAGCCCTGCAGCACGATCGTCGCCCCGTCGGCCAGGGTGATGGTGCCGTTGACGCCCGAGCTGACATCGTAATGGCCCAGCGCGTAGCTCGCCGTCGCCGCATCCTTGAAGTGCATCAGGTCGCCGGTGTGGAAGCCCTCGACAGTGTAGGCGCCCGCCAGCGTGCCGATGTTCTCGAAGCTGAAATCGCCCTTGGCGGCGTTGCCGATCAGCGTGGCGTTGCCCATGCCGGCCGACAGGATTTCGAACCCGGCACCCTGCGTGATCACGTTGCTGCCGGTATCGCCGCCTTGCAGATAGTCACCGGCGCCGCCACCGAAGATCGTCATGGCGCCGGTGCCGGCGATGACGTTGCCCCCGGCGGTGCCGCCATGGAACTCGCCACCGCCGGCGCCCGCGGTGATGTGGTAGCTGCCAGTGCCGCTGAGCACGGTGCTGGCGCCGGCGCCGCCAAGGAAGTCGAGCGAGAAGCCGGTGCCGGTGTAAGCGCCGACCGCGCCCTGCACGTAGGCCGAGCCAGAGCTGACAAAGACGTTCGAGCCGCCCGTGCCGAGCGAGATGGTGTCGGCACCATCGACCTTGAAGTTGTCGAAACCGGAACCGCCCACGAATGTATCGCCGCCGCCGCCGCCCGCGATGCTGACATTGCTGCCGGACCCCGCGACGATCGAGTCGTTGCCAGAGCCGCCGACGAGCACGTCGGCATTGCCGCCGCCCGTGATGGTCACGCTGCCAGCACCGCCCGCGATGTTGTTGCCGCCGCCGCTGGCGCCGGTGAACTGGCCGCCGCCGGCGCCGGCGGCGATGTGGTAGCTGCCGGTCCCGCCCAGCACGGTGCTGGCCGTGCTGCCGTTGCTGAAGTCGAGCGAGAAGCCGGTGCCGGTGTAAGCGCCGACCGCGCCCTGAACATAGGCCGAGCCGGAGCTGACGAAGACGTTCGAGCCGCCGGTGCCGAGCGAGATGGTGTCAGCGCCGTCGACCTTGAAATTGTCGAATCCGGAGCCGCCCACGAACGTGTCGGCGCCGCCGCCGCCCGCGATGCTGACATTGCTGCCGGAGCCCGCGACGATCGAGTCGTTGCCAGAGCCGCCGACGAGCACGTCGGCATTGCCGCCGCCCGTGATGGTCACGCTGCCGGAACCGCCGGCGATGTCGTTGCCGCCGCCGGTGGCGCCCGTGAAATTGCCGCCGCCGGTGCCCCCGGCGAT
>JANXTF010000058.1 GCA_025352565.1 Rhodospirillales bacterium
GTTCACGCCCGACCTGATGCCGGCCGATATTCTGGGCAGCGAGGTGCTGGACGAGGGCGAGGCTGGGCGGCGGCAGTTCCGCTTCGTGCCCGGCCCGGTGTTCTGCCAGTTGCTGATGGCCGACGAGATCAACCGCGCGAGCCCGCGCACGCAATCCGCGCTGCTTCAGGCGATGCAGGAGGGGCGGGTCGCGGTCGGCGGGGTGGAGCATCCTTTGCCCCGCCCGTTCCATGTGCTCGCAACGCAAAACCCGATCGAGCAGGAGGGCACGTATCCGCTGCCCGAGGCGCAACTGGATCGGTTCCTGCTGGAGATCCAGGTGCGGTATCCGGATCTGGCCGATGAGCGGACCATGCTGCTGGCAACCACAGGCACCGCCGAGACGGCGCCGGTGCAGGCGTTCGACGCGGCCTCGCTGCTGGCGGCCCAGGCGCTGATCCGTCGCGTGCCCGTGGGCGCGAGCGTGGTGGATGCTATATTGGGGCTGGTGCGCGGTGCGCGGCCGGAGAGCGCCACGCGGGAGATCGTGCGCCGGCATGTGGCCTGGGGGCCAGGGCCGCGGGCGGCACAGGCGTTGATGCTGGCGTCGCGCGCGCGGGCGCTGCTCGACGGGCGACTGTCGCCGAGCCTGGACGACGTGGCGGCGCTGGCGCCGCCGGTATTGCGGCACCGCATGGCGCTCAACTTCTCCGCCCGCGCGGAGGGGGTGGTGCTGGCCGACATCATCGCCGAACTGGTCGAGGCGCTCGCGTGACGCAAGCGGCCTCCGCGCGGCGGGCGGAGGCGCTGGGCAGCCGGCTGCCGCCGCTGCTGGTGGCGGCCGAGCGAGTGGCGGCGACGGTGGCGCAAGGGGTGCATGGGCGCAGGCGCGTGGGCCAGGGTGACAGCTTCTGGCAATTCCGGCCGTTCGTGGACGGCGACAGCGCGGCACGGATCGACTGGCGGCAATCGGCGCGCTCGGACCGGCATTTCATCCGCGAGACGGAGTGGGAGGCCGCCCAGACCGTGGCGCTGTGGCGCGATGGGGGCCCGAGCATGCACTGGCGGTCGCGCCACGCCACCACCGAGAAATGCGAGCGGGCGGAGTTGCTGTTGCTGGCGCTCGCGTCGCTGCTGCTGCGCGGGGGCGAGCGCGTGCGGCTGATGACGCCGGGCGCGCGGAGCGTCGCGGGGCGCGGCCTGGACCGGCTGGCGGAGCAGCTCGGCGAAATGGCGGATGGCGACGGCATGCCGGGCGAAACGGCCCTGCCGCGCCATGCGCGCGTGGTTTTGATCGGGGACATGCTGGCGCCGCTGGAGCAGATCCGGGCCACGATCGGGCGGCTGGCGGCGATCCCGGTGAGCGGGCACATGGTGCAGGTGCTCGACCCGGCGGAGGCGCTGTTGCCGTATAGCGGGCGGGTGCGCTTCGAGGGCGTGGGAGGGGGCTTGAGCGCGCTGATCCCGCGCGTGGAGGGGGTGCGGGACGCCTATGCCAAACGGCTGGCCGAACAGCAGGCGGGGCTGGCCGCGATCTGTGCCGCCGCCGGGTTCGGGTTTTCGGTGCATCGCACGGACCATCCGCCCGAGGCCGCCTTGCTGGCGCTGTACACGGCGCTGGCGCCGCAGGCGGGCAGGCGGTGATCTTCGCCTCGCCCTGGTTGCTGCTGGCGCTGGCGGGGTTGCCGCTGCTGTGGTGGCTGCTGCGGGTAACGCCGCCTTCGCCGCGCCAGGAGAGTTTCCCCGCGGTCCGGCTGCTGCTCGGACTGCACGCGAACGCGGAGACGCCTGCGCGCACGCCGTGGTGGCTGCTGGCCCTGCGCATGGCGGCGGCGGCCCTGGTGATCGTGGGGCTGGCGCGGCCGGTGCTGGATGCGGGCACGGCGTTGCCGGGGGCCGGGCCGGTGCTGCTGGTGATCGACGATGGCTGGGCGGCCGCGCCCGACTGGGCGGCGCGGATGCGGGCGGCCGGCGGCGTGATCGACCGGGCCGAGCGGGATGGGCGGACAGTCGCGTTGCTGACCACGGCGCCGGGAATGTTGGGCGACGCGCCTCTGGCTGGCCCCGCCTCCCCGCCCGCGGAACTGCGGCCCCGGCTGGCGGCGTTGCGGCCAAAGCCTTGGAACAGCGACCGCAAGGCGGCGGCCTCGGCGTTGACGGGATGGCACGGGGCGGTCGCGTATATCGCGGACGGGCTGACCGACGGCGCCGCGTGGGACGGCTTCGCCACCGCGATGGCCGGGGCCGGCCCGGTGATCGAGTTGCGCGACGCGGTCGCCCCGGCACGGCTGATGGCGCCGCCCCGCGCGGAAGCCGATCGGCTGGTGGCGCGCGTGATCCAGGCGCCGCGCGCCTCGGCCGAGGCGGCGGCGGTGCTGGCGCAGGCGGGCGACGGGCGGACTCTGGCGCGCGTGGTCGCCGCCTTCCCGCCCGGCGCCACATCGGCCGAGGCGCCGATCCGGCTGCCGCCCGAACTCCGCAACCGGCTTGCGCGGCTGGCGATCGAAGGCGCCGCCTCTGCCGGCGCGGTGGCGTTGCTCGACGAGCGGTGGCGGCGGCGGCCGGCCGGGCTGCTGGCGGGTGACGCCGTGACGGCCGATGCACCGCTGACCGGGGAGCTGTTCTATCTGCGCCGCGCGCTGGACCCCAGCGCCGAACTCCGCACCGGCGACCTTGCCAGCCTGTTGTCGCGTGAACTCTCGGTGCTGGTGCTGGCCGACCATGTAGTGGCGGACGGGCCGGAGCATGACGCGATCGCAAGCTGGGTCGCGAAAGGCGGGCTGCTGATCCGCTTCGCCGGGCCGCGGACGGCGGAGCATCCGGACAGTCTGCTGCCGGTGAAGCTGCTGGCGGGCGATCGGCGGTTGGGCGGCGCGATGTCGTGGAGCCAGCCGGCTTCCCTGGCCCCCTTCCCGCCCGGCGGCCCGTTCGCGGGGCTGGACGTGCCGCCGGACGTGAAGGTGACGCGGCAGGTGCTGGCGGAACCTGGCGCGCATCTGGCGGCGGCGACCTGGGCGCGGCTGACGGACGGCACGCCGCTGGTGACGCAGGCATCACGCGGCGCCGGCCGGGTGGTGCTGTTCCATGTGACGGCCAACGCGGACTGGTCGGACCTCGCTTTGTCCGGCCTGTTCGTGGACATGCTGCGGCGGATGGTCGACCTGTCGGTGGGGGTGGCGGGGGCCGACGCGCCGGACGGCCCGCCGCTGGCGCCGGTGGAGACCATGGACGGGTTCGGCCAGATGGGCGCGCCACCGGCGGGTGCCGGGCCGGTTACCGCGCGCGCGCTGGCCACCGAGGCCGCCTCGCCACGCCATCCGCCGGGATTCTACGGCCCGGAAAGCGGCCGGCGTGTGCTGAACCTCGCGACCAATTTGCCGAAGCTGGAGCCGTCGCCAGCCATCGCGGGCGGCACGGTGGAGGCTCTGGGCGGGGTGACGCCGGAACGCGCGCTGGCGCCGTGGCTGCTGGCGGCGGCGCTGGCGCTGCTGGCGATGGATCTGCTGCTGTCGCTGCGGCTGCGCGGGCTGCTGCGGCCGGCCGCGGCCAGTCGGGCGTTGATGCTGGCGTCGATGCTGGCGTCGATGCTGGCATCTGGGCCGACCCACGCCGCACCCCCGGCCAATCCGGGGCTGGCGACGCATCTGGCCTACGTGGTGACGGGGGACGCGCAGGTGGACGGCGTGTCGCGGGCCGGGCTCGCGGGGCTTTCGGAGTACGTGAACCGTCGCACCGCGACGGCGCTGGCGGAGCCGGCCGGGGTGGCGCCGGGGCAGGACGACCTCAGCTTCTATCCGCTGCTGTACTGGCCGATCTCGCCCAGCGCCGCACCCCCATCCGGTGCCGCCATCGCCGCGATGAACGACTACATGGCGCATGGCGGAATCATCGTGATCGACACCCGCGACGGCGGCAGCGGGGCCGGGTTCGCGCCCGGGACGGAGGACGCGCTGGAGCAGTTCGGCCGGGGACTGGCCGTGCCCACGCTGGCGGCGCTGACGCCCGCCCACGTGCTGGCACGCGCATTCTATCTGTTGCCCGAGTTTCCCGGGCGCTATGCCGGGGACACGGTGTGGGTGCAGCGCGACGAGGACCGGACCAACGACAGCGTGAGCCCGGTCATCATCGGCGGACATGACTGGGCGGCCGCATGGGCGGTCGATGGGCAGGGCAACAACCCGTACGCCACCATCCCCGGCGGCGCCCGGCAGCGGACGCTGGCGTACCGCTTCGGCGTGAACCTCGTGATGTACGCGCTGACCGGCAACTACAAGGGCGATCAGGTCCATGTGCCGGCCCTGCTGGAACGGCTGGGGCAATAGACGATGCAGACCGCGCTCGCCTCGCTTCGGTTCGACCCCGCCTTGCCCTGGTGGCTGCTCGCGGCGCTGGCGGCGCTGTGCGTGGCGGCGCTGGGCGCCGCGTTCTGGCGGCGGGCGCGGGGCACGGTGTGGCGTGCGGTAGCGTTCGGGGTGCTGATGCTGTGGCTTTCGGGGCCGCGCCTGGTGCGCGAGACGCAGGAGATGTTGCCCGACATCGGGCTGCTTGTGGTGGACCAGACCGCATCGATGCAGGTCGGCGAGCGGGGGCGTCTGGCGGCGGCGGCGCGGCTCCGGATCGAGGCCCAGGCGGCGGCGTTCAAGGACCTGGAACTGCGAACCGTGACGGTGCCCGAGGGCGGCAACCAGGGCACGCTTCTGTTCGCGGCGATCGACCGGGCGCTGGCCGACATTCCGCGCGGGAGGCTGTCGGGCATCGTCGCGATCACCGACGGGCAGGCGCACGACATCCCGCCGGTGGCACCGGGCGGCGCACCGCTGCACGTGCTGATCGCGGCCAGGGGCGAGGAGATCGACCGGCGGGTGCGGGTGATCGACGCGCCCTCCTACGGCATAGTCGGCAAATCGGTTTCGCTGCGGATCGCGATTGAGGATCTTGGCAAGCCGCGCGCGGGCCTCGCGTTCGGCGGTGCCGCCCGGCTGACCATCAGGCGCGACGGGGAGCCGCCGCGCGAGGTAAGCGTGCCGATCGGGGTGGAGCACGAAATCGATGTGCCGATCACGCGCGGCGGCCCGACCGTGGTGGAAATGACGGCTGGGAAGCTCGCGGGCGAAGTGAGCGAGGTCAATAACCGCGCGGTGGTGACCATCAACGGCGTGCGCGACCGGCTGCGGGTGCTGCTGGTGTCGGGCGAGCCGCATCAAGGCGAGCGCACCTGGCGGCGGCTGCTGAAGGCCGATCCGGCGGTCGATCTGGTGCATTTCACCATCCTGCGGCCGCCTGAGAAGGACGATCTCACGCCGCTGAACGAGCTGGCGTTGATCGCCTTTCCGGTGCGCGAGCTGTTTCAGGTGAAGATCAAGCAGTTCGACCTGATCATCCTGGACCGCTTTCAGAACCGCTCGATCCTGCCGCCGACCTACCTGCGCAACATCGCCGATTACGTGCGCGGCGGGGGCGCGCTGCTGATGAGCGTGGGACCGGAATTCGCCGGGGCCGCGAGCCTGGCCAACACCCCGCTCGGGAGCGTCCTGCCGGCGCGGCCGGCGACCGGCCAGGAGAGCGTGACGAACGCACCGTTCCGTCCGCTGGTGACCGATATCGGCACCCGCCATCCGGTGACCGGGGAACTGCCGGGGTGGCAGGCGCAAGGCGGGCCGGGTTGGGGCGAGTGGTATCGGCGCATCGGCACGGCCGACGCGCAGGGCGACGCGGTGATGAGCGGTCCGGCAGGCGAGCCGCTGCTGCTGCTGAACCGGGTGGATGAGGGCCGCGTGGCGCTGCTGCTGTCGGACCAGATATGGCTGTGGTCGCGCGGCCATGACGGGGGCGGCCCGCAGGCGGAGCTGCTGCGGCGGCTCGCGCATTGGCTCATGAAGGAGCCGGAGCTGGAGGAGAAGTCGCTCACCGCCACGGTGGATGGCGGGCGCCTCGCGATCGCGCGGCAAACCACCGAGACCGGCCCGCCCGGCAGCGTGACCGTGACCGACCCAGACGGACATGCGGAGACGATGGCGCTGACGCCGACCCGGCCCGGCCGCGCGGTCGCGAGCCTGCCGGCGGAGTTGCCCGGCGTATGGCGGGTGAGCGATGGCACGAACACCACCTATGCTGCCGCGGGCGCTGCCAATCCGCAGGAACTGGCCGATATGCGCGCGACCGCCACGCTGCTGGAAAAGGTCGCCCGCGAGTCGGGCGGCGGGGTGGCGTGGCTCGACCCGGCGGGCGCGCCCGATTTACGCCGCACGGAACCCGGGCGGGTGCAATCCGGCGCCGGGTGGATCGGGTTGGAGCGGCGGCGCGATCACTTGGTGACCGGGATCGATGCGACCCCGCTGCTGCCGCCCTGGGCCGCACTGCCGCTCATCCTCGGGCTGGTGGTGGTGGCCTGGCGGCGCGAGGCGGTCTAGATAACGGGCGTGGCCAGGGGAGAGGTGTCTTCCAGAAATTCGACGGTTCCGGAAAATCCGATGGGTCCGGCCCAGGCATCACGCCGGGCGCCGCATCGCCGTGGACATCGCTGCTGGCGCTGCTGGGCTTCATCGGCCTGAGCGAACTGGTCGGCATCGCCGCCGGGGCGGTGACGGTGCCCAGCGTGCGTATCTGGTATCTGACGATCGCGCCGCCGCCCGGTACGCCCCCCAACTGGGTGTTCGGGCCGGTCTGGACGACGCTTTACTGTATGATCGGGGTCGCCGCCTGGCTGGTCTGGCGCCGTCCCTCCCATCGCGGCGCGCTGCGGCTTTGGGGGTGGCACCTGCTGGTGAACGCGCTGTGGGCCCCGGCCTTCTTCGGGCTGCACAGCATCGCGCTCGGCATGGCGGTGATCGTGGCGCTGCTGGTCGCGATCGGGGTGACCATGCGGGCATTCGCGCGATTTTCCAGCACGGCCGTGGCGCTGATGGTGCCTTATCTGGCGTGGACGTGCTACGCGACCTATCTCAATGCCGGATTCTTCTGGCTCAACGTCGTTCGCTAGCTCGGAACACTTGCATGAAACTGCTTCGCCGCCCCCTCCGTCTTGCCGCGATCGGATGCGTGGCGCTCGCTGGATGCGTCGTCTTCGGCCAGGGCGCATCGGCGCAGACAGGCATCATGGGCAACAACCTCGGCGCGCCCACCGGCCCGGTGGTGAACCCGGGCCCCGGCAAGGGACCGAAGGCGCCCTTGCCGCCGGCGCTGCCCGGCACGCGCGCGGGGGGGGGCGAGGTGGCCCCGGCCGACAAGGGCGTGGTGGACCTGCAGCCGACCGACGCGCTGTTCGACGCGATCAACCGGGGCGACATGCCCGCCGCACGGGATGCGCTGAACCGCGGCGCGGATTTGGGCGGCCGCAACGTGCTGGGGATGACGCCGACCGAGCTTTCGGTCGATCTTGGGCGCAACGACATCACCTTCCTGCTGCTCTCCATGCGCGGCCCGGGCGATAGCAACAACAGCGGACGCAGCGCGGGGCAAGCGGCCGCCGACGCCAAGGCCGCCCTCGCATTGCCACGCGCGGCACCGGCGCGGGCCGCCACGGCCGTTCCCTCGCCGCGCGCGCCGCGTGCGGCGGCCCCGGCTTCCGATCGGCAATACGCGATCGGCCAATCCGCGCCCGGCCAGTCCGCGCCCGGTGCCAGCAATCCGGGCACGGCCATTCCGCAGGCGGGATTCCTGGGTTTCGGCGTCACCCGCTAGAGTTTCCCCCTTTTTCCCCGATCAGGTCAGCATATACATGTCCGAAAACGCAGATTTAGCGCGCGAGAGCCTGGATCGCGCGCATGAGGCATCCGAAGGTCAGCATCACGACGTCCGCCGCGTGGCGGTAATGATCTCGGTGCTGGCCGCCGCCCTCGCATTGAGCGAGATGGGCGAGAAGGCGTCGCAGAACGCCTATCTCACGCATCATGTGGCGCTCAGCGACGACTGGGCGTTCTATCAGGCGCGCACCATCCGCGGGAACGTGTTCGCCTTGGAGGCGAGCGTGCTCGAAAGCCTGCCGGGTGCGGGAGGCGACGCCGCTATCCAGAAGAAGATCGCGACCGCGCGCGCGCAGGTCGAGCGGATGAACGACGACCCGGTCGGCGGCGGGCGCAAGCAGCTGCTGGAAAAGACCAAGGTGCAGACCGCCGAGCGCGACCATGCGTTCCACCTGTACCATCAATACGAGATGGTGGTCGGCGCGCTGCAGATCGCCATCGTGCTGGCCTCCGTGTCGGTGGTGACGCGCGTCCGCGCGCTGGCGCTCGGCGCAGGCGTGCTGGGCGGGGTGGCGATCGTGTACGGGCTGCTGGTGGCGACGGGGACGGTTTAGGCGCGCCCCGCCGGCGCCGCGGGCCCGCCCTCTCCCAGATCCCACCAGATGCCGGCGAACGCGGTGATACCCTCGCGTGCGGGTGCCTTCAGGAAATGCTCGTTGGGGCCGTGCTGCTTGCAGCCATTGTAGCTGTGCGGAATCCACACCAGGGGCACGCGCAGATGGTCCACGAACACGTCGCCGGGCAGGCCGCCGCCGGCGTTGGGGATCACCTGGACGTGGCGTTCGAGTGAATGCTCCATGCTGGCAACGGTCCAGCGCACCCAGGGGCCGGCCGGGTCGGTGCGGCTGGCCTCCATGCGCACGCCGGCGTTCGCGATGCTGATTTCGGGGAAGCCCGCCGCGTCCAGATGCCGCCGCAGAGCCGGCTCGAACAGGGTGGTGTCGCTGTCCACGGTGTAGCGGATCTGGCAGTGGGCGCGTGCGTCGGGCGCCACCGCGTTGACCGGGTTTTCCGGCCGGCCCGAGACCATGGCGAGCACGATGAAGCTGGTCCAGCCATAGACTTTCTCGGCGGCGGTGAGGCCGGGCTCGCCCCAGTCGGCGTCGATGGTGGCGGCCCCGCCCTCGGCTTCCAGCTCAAGGCCTGCCAGGGCCGCGCGGACGGCGGCCGGCATGCCGTTCCTCGGCAGCCAGTCGCGCACCAGGATCTTGCCGTGGCGGTCGGCGATGGCGGCGATGGCGTGGGCCATGACGATGGCGGGGTCGGTGGTCATGCCGCCCCAGTTGCCCGAATGCACGCCGCCCGGGCGCACCTCGAGCACGAGGTCGAAGTGGAAGGTGCCGCGGGTGCCGGTCGATACCGTTGGGATGGTGGCGCCGACGCGCGGGCCATCGCTCGCGATCAGCACGTCGGCCGCAAGCGACGGCCCGTTGGCCGCGATGAACTCGCGCAGGCCCAGCGAGCCACGCTCCTCGGAGGTTTCCAGCACCAGCTTGAGGTTGAAGCCCAGCTTGCCGCCGCGCTCGGCCAGCACGGCTTCGAGCGCCGAGAGGTTGAGCACGTGCTGGCCCTTGTTGTCGGCCGTACCGCGTCCGTACCAGCGATCGGGCCGCTCGGCGAGTACCCAAGGATCGAGACCCGGCTCCCACTGGTCGGCCAGGCCTCGCACCGTGTCGCCATGGCCATAGGTGAGCACGGTGGGACGCGACGGGTCCTCCATGCGTTCGGCGGTGAGGATCGGACCGAAGCCCGCGCACGGGTTGTCATGCACGACGACCGTGAAGCCCATGGCTTGCAGCCAGGGAGCGATGCCGACTTCGAGGTAGCGGCGGACATCGGCCTCGTGGCCGGGGTCTTGCGAGGTGCTGGGGATGGCGACCAGCGCGGCGAGCCGATCGCGAAAGCCGCCATCATCGAAGAAGCCTTGCGCCCGTGTGATCGCGCTCTCTCTGCTTGCCATTCCCGCTCTCCCGCCCGCGATTTCCAGTTCCAACCGGGTCATAGCGCCGCTCGGTACCGGAACCTCACGGCGCGGGAACCTGGCGGCGCGCGAGCGGTCAGCCCAGCTTGAAGCCGTGGGCTTCCACTTGCGCCGGAGTAAAGCCCTCGAACACGATCATGGTGCCGTTGTGCAGGTTCAGCGTGGTGGTGCCCGCGACCGGATCGGAGCTGAGCGTGCCGGGCCTGAACAGGTCGGCCACGACGCCGATGCCGCCGCCGACGGCGGTGAGGTCGAGCGCCCAGGACTGATCGAGCGACGGGTCGATCGTGACCGTGCCGGCACTGCCGCCAACCTTGATGACGGTGCCTGTGCCGTTGTCGGTGATCGAGGAATTGCCGCTGCCGCCGTTGATGAACACGGAGGTGTTGACGCTGCCCGGCGCGATGGTCAGCGCCGTCCCGGCGATCGAGATCGTGTCGGCGCCAAGACCGGCCTCGACCGTGTCGGAGCCGCCGGTGAGGTTGAACCTGTTGTAGTAGCCATGCGCGGTGATGGTGTTGGCGCCGGCGCCGGCGTTGATGGTGGAGAGGCCATCGGACGTGCCGATGACATTGTTGCCATGGCCCACTGTGACCGTGTCGTAATAGCCCGAAACCGAGACGACGTTGTTGCCATCGCCGGCCGTGATGGTCGCCATGCCCTGGCCCGCGATGATCGTGTCCGCGCCGGTGCCGACCTTGATGATGTTGGCGTAACCGCTGAGTGAGACAAGGTCGTTGCCGTTGCCCAGCACGACGGAGGAGTTGCCCATCGGGCCATTGACGGTGACGCTGCCGTCGCCGGCGGTGACCGTGTCGAAATAGCCGGAGACGGCGACCGAGTCGTTGCCGTTGCCGAGCTTGACGAAGGAATTGCTGGTGGCGCCAGTGACCGTGAGGTTGCCGTTGCCGGCGACGATGGTGTCGAAATTGCCCGCGCCCGAGATGGAGGTGGCGCCGTGGCTGTTTCCGACCTTGATGTTGGCGAAGCCGGCGAACCCCGTGATCGTCTGGTTGCCGTCGCCCGCGATGACCGTGTCGCTGTAACCGCCGACCGCGATGCTTGAATTGCCGCCGCCGACGCTGACCGAGCCGAAGCTGCCGCCGGCATTGACGGTGGAATCGCCGTCGCCGAGATTCACATGGTTGAAGAAGCCGGCGAGCGCCACGCTGTCATTGCCCGGCCCAAGATTGACCGTCGTGTAACCTTGCGCGCCCGAAACCGTGCTGTTGCCGGGGCCGGCATCGACCTGGTTGAAATAGCCGCCCAGATTGGCGGTGAGGTTGCCGCTGCCGCCGACCACGGTGGCACCGCCCGCGCCCGCGTTGACCGTGTCGTTGCCGCCGCCGGTATAGATGCGGTTGAAATAGCCCAGTGCATTGAGCACGTCGGACGAACTGCCGCCGTGAAGGACGCTGCCGCCATTTGTTCCACCGGTGATGGTCGCCATGTCAGTGTCCGCCTCAGCCTGGATGCCGTTCGATTGCCTCGACGCAACAATCGTTAACCCCAACTAATGCGTAATTGAAGAATTGACAACTGAAATATGGCGTTAATCGATAGTCAAATTTTTGAAACAACACCGATTCCCGCCATTTTGGGTTATCATTATAAATCTTAATTCGCTCGGAGGTTGTGAAATAACCGGCTTCGTCCATGGATCGTCTAATTTATGAGTTTTCTGAACCAGCAAAACTGGCACGGCCGTGAGGTAAATTGCCCAAACAAGACTCGTTGCCGGTCTTACTGTCGCGGGACGCATCTCCACCTCACCGGACCAAGTCCCGCGGTCTTTTTTTGGACGCTGGCACAGCCTCAACGTTCGCGTGCAGCCGTGCCGGTTGATTGTCGAGTGTTTCGTGACCTCGATGAAAACGAAATGGTGTGCAATAATCTTTTATAGTGAGGGCCTAATGGCAGCCGGTGCGGGGGATATCCGTCCGGCCGCCGCGATCTGACGCCGACCAGAATCGCGGTTTCTCAACTGGCTTACCGCGCCCCCGCATCCCGCACCCGGCTCCCCCCCCACATCCGCACTTCCACCCCCGGCGCCATCGCCTTGATCCCGGCCTGGAACTCGGCCCGCTTCTCGTGGATCGACACGATCACTGGCCCCATCGCAACCCCGAGATCGACCAGTACCGCCTCCGACAGCTGCAGGCTGGCCTCGATCGTCTCGGGCACCGCGTCCGACGCTCCCGCGCGATACAACTGCGCCGCATGGTCCGCGTCGCGCGCGCGGGCGACCACGAGAAGGTCGGCGCGTTCGGCGCGGGCGGATGCCACGAGAAATTGGACGGCGCGAGGGTCGTTCATGGTGACGATGATGGCATCGGCAGTGTCGAGGTGCAGGCGGCGGAGCAGGGCCAGGCTGGTCACGTCGCCGTAGAACACCGGGCGGCCCAGGGCACGCTGGCGCGCGACGTGGTCGGGGTCGCTGTCGATGGCAACGTAAGAGATGCGATGGACGTCCAGCAGGGAAGCGACGGTCTCGCCGACGCGGCCGAAGCCGGCGATCAGCGCGCGTGGGGGGCCGACGGCGGCGAGGTGGGCGTCGAGCGCCGGGTCGGTCTCGGGGATGGCGGCCGCGCGCGCGGCGACGCCGGTGCCGATTCGGGCGAGCAGCGGGGTCGCGATCATGGTGAGGGCGATGGCGACCAGGGCGGGGTCCGCGACGTCGTGGGACAGGAAGCCTTCCGGGACGGCGATGGCGAGGATGACGAAGCCGAACTCGCCGCCGGGGGCCAGCAGCAGGCCGGCCTGGAGCGATGTCGGCCAACGCAGGCCGAAGGCGCGGACGGCGGGGGCGGTGGCGGCGAGCTTGAGCACGAGAAGCGCCACGGCCGCGCCCAGCACGGGCAGCGGGTGGGCGACCACGAGGCCGAGGTCGAGGCCGAGGCCCACCGAGATCAGGAATACGCCGAGCAGCAGGCCCTTGAACGGGTCGATCGTCACCTCGATCTGGCGGCCATATTCGGTGCCAGCAAGCAGCAGGCCGCCGATCAGGGCGCCGAGCGCCATGGAAAGCCCGGCGGCGTCGGTCGCCAGCGCCGAGCCGATCACCACCAGCAGGCAGGCGGCCATGAACAGTTCCGGGCTCCGGGTGCGGGCGACGCTGCGGAACAGCGGGCGGAGGCCGAGGCGGCCGAATGCCACCAACGCCGCCACCGCGGCGACCGCCTGGCCGACGATGACGGCGAAATCCGCGAGGCCGGCACCGGCCGCGCGGGGCGCCAGCAGGCTGAGCGCGAACAGCACCGGCACCACGGCGATGTCCTGGAACAACAGGATGGCGAAGCCGGCGCGGCCCAGCCGGGATCCGCTCTCCCCGCCCTCCTCCAGCACCTGCAACACGATGGCGGTGGACGACATCGCGGCGGCGAGCGCCAACACGAGGGCGGCCCCGCGCGGGAATCCGGCGAGCAGCGCCGCCCCGGCCAGCAGCAGCGTGGCCGCGATCAGTTGCAGCGCGCCCAGGCCGAACACCAGCCGGCGCAGCGCCCATAGCCGCTCGAACGACAATTCGAGGCCGATCATGAACATCAGCATGACCACGCCGAGCCGGGCGATAGGCTCGATGGCGGCAGGATCGGTGATGGTGACGCGGGCGAGAAACGGCAATGCATGGACCGCCCGGCCGAGGCCGAAGGGTCCGACCACCGCGCCGATCAGCATGAAGCCGAAGACGGGGCTGATGCGGAGGCGGTGGAACAGCGGGATCACGACGCCGGCGGCGGCCAGGACAATCAGGGCATCCTTGAAGGTGTCGGCGCTGGCGGCGGCACCCATCGCCTACTTCTCCCTCCGCCTCGTGGGAAGTACGGGGTGGGGAGGAAGTTCGAGAAGCGCGGCCCGCAGGGCGTGCCAACCTTCCTCGTCCGACGTGCAGATCAGGCCGCCGCTGGTGACGGTGGGCAGATAGGGGGTGCCGTCGAATTGCGCCGAGAAGCCGCCGGCTTCCTGGTGGAGGAGCCAGCCGGGGGCGTGGTCCCAGGGGAGCAGGCGGTTGAACATCATGAAGTCGCAATGGCCGCCGGCCAGGAGGCGGTACTGGTGGGCCGCACAGCGATAATCCCACGCCGCGGCGACGCGCGGCAGGTTGCGGCAAACGACGAGGCGCAGGTCGGGGGGCAGATAGCGCCACGAAGCGGCACCGCTCATGGACGCCACCGGCACGGGGGTTGCCACGCGCAAATCGACGCGGCTGCCATCGGGAGCCTCGGTCCAGGCGCCCTCCCCCCGTATCGCGAAGGCGGTGTCGTCACCGACCGGATCGTGGATCACGCTGGCGACGATTTCGCCGCGGATGATGGCGGCCGCCATGACGCCGAACAGCGGCAGGCCGGCGGCGTAGTTGGCGGTGCCGTCCACCGGATCGACCACGAAGGCGAGATCGGCGTCGGCCAGGCCCCCGAGGAGGGATGGGTCGGCGGAGGCGGCTTCCTCGCCGACCACATGGCAACCGGCGAAGATGCGGCGCAGGCCCTGCGCGATCATCCGCTCCGCCGCCTCGTCGGCCTCGGTGACCAGATCCAACGGGCCGGATTTCATGCGGATGTCGCCGCTGCCGAGTCGGCGGAAGCGGGGCATGATCTCGGCGCGGGCGGCGGCCTGCAGCAGCTGCGCGACCGCGTTGGCCTCGCGCAGCCCGAAGCCGGTCATCTTTCGAAGCGGGCGCGATCCGCCGGCAGCAGCCGCACGGTTACATGCACCGCGCCATCGTTCTCCTGTCGCCCGATCACCTCACCATGGTCGTAGAGCCACGACAGGCGGGCACCGTCGGAGTCCGGGATGTCGTACTCCACCAGCTGCATCCCCGCCGCGATGCGGACGTCGATCGCTTCAGAGAGCGCCGCAAGGCCCTCGCCGGTGATGGCCGACACCGCGATGCAGCCATCGCGGTGCGGCACCGCTTCAACGCCGCCCATGAGGTCGGCCTTGTTCAGCACCTCGATGGTACGGCTGGGCCAGTCGCCGTCCAGCGTCTCGTCGGTCGCCATGCCGTCGAGCACCGCGATCACGTCGGCGCGCTGGGCCATGCTGTCGGTGTGGGACGCATCGCGGACATGCAGGATGACGTCGGCCTCCGCCACCTCCTCCAGCGTGGCGCGGAAGGCCGCCACCAGTTCGGTCGGCAGATCGCTGATGAAGCCCACCGTGTCGGACAGAATGATCCGCCTCCCCGAGGGCAGGCGCATGCCGCGCATGGTGGGATCGAGAGTGGCGAAAAGCTGGTCCTTGGCCGCCACCTCGGCGCCGGTCAGCGCATTGAACAGCGTCGATTTACCGGCATTGGTGTAGCCGACCAGAGCCACCACCGGAAACGGCACCCGCTTACGCGAGGTGCGGTGCAGGCCGCGTGTCCGCCGCACCTGTTCGAGTTCGCGTTTGAGCTTGACGATGCGGTCGCCGATTAGCCGCCGGTCGGCCTCGATCTGGGTTTCGCCCGGACCGCCGAGGAAGCCGAAGCCGCCGCGCTGGCGTTCAAGATGCGTCCAGGACCGCACGAGGCGGCTACGCTGGTAATCGAGGTGGGCAAGCTCGACCTGCAAGCTACCCTCGCGAGTGACCGCGCGCTCGCCGAAAATATCGAGGATCAGGCCGGTCCGGTCGATGACCTTGCAGGACCACGCCTTTTCCAGATTGCGCTGCTGCACCGGGCTGAGTTGAGCGTCGAGGATCGCGACCTCGACCTCCTGTTCGGCCATCAGCGCGCCCTGCGCCGCCACCTGGCCTTCGCCCAGCAAGGTGGCGGGGCGGCTGCGGAGCGGCAGAATGGCGGTGTGGACCACGACGAGGCCGATCGACGCGGTGAGTCCCACGGCCTCGGCCAGACGCGCCTCGGCGGCGCGCGACGTGTCCGAGACCACACGGTCTTGCCTGCCCCATGGCAGGATGACCGCGGCGCGGGTGGGCGCGCCGCGGTGGCCGTCAGCTTTCCTCGGCAGCTGCCGTCTCCCGAGGCACCATGGTGAGCGTGGTGGCGGACGGCTCGGCCTTGACGCCGTCGAACAGCTGGATCGGCGCGCCCGGCATGACGGTGCTGATGGCGTGCTTGTAGACAAGCTGCGTGTGCCCGTCCCGCCGGAGCAGCACGGAGAAGTTGTCGAACCAGGTAATGATGCCCTGAAGTTTGACGCCGTTGACCAGGAACACGGTCACCGGGGTCTTGCCTTTGCGCACATGGTTCAGAAACACGTCCTGAACGTTCTGCGACTCTTTATTTGCCACGACTGTTATCCTTCTGCTTCGTCGATGATCGGGCGGACGCGGCGGCATGGGCGTGGCACGACCATGCCGTGTCCCACTCTATCCTCCGCGACCTCCGGCGCAAGCATCGGCGGGTTACGCTGCACTGCAGCATAAATGGGTTTGGTCGGGAAGGAAAGGCAAGTTGACGTAATGGTTATGTTGGCGCTCCGGGCGTGTCGGGCGCGAAATCGGGCATGTGGTCGAGGCCGGCGTCCCACAGGCGCACGCCGCCAGTGATGCCGGCCTCGTTGGACACGATGCGCACGCGGGGCGGCAGTTCGAAGGCGATGTGCTTGGAATTGCCGCCGCCGATGTGGAGTTCGTCGAAGGCACAAAAGGCATCGAGGGCGGCGATGACGCGGCGGACGCGCTTGTTCCACTGTTTCTTGCCGACATCCACCATGGCGCCATCGCCGACATATTCGTCGTAGCTCATGTCATTGCGGGCGGTGTGCTGGCCCAGTTCGAGTTGCGGCGACAGGCTGCCGTCGCGAAACAGCGCGAAGCCCATGCCGGTTCCCAACGTGATGACGCATTCGAGGCCATGGCCGTGAATGACGCCGAGGCCCTGGACGGTCGCGTCGTTCAGCAGGCGGGCGGGCTTGCCGGCGCGGCGGGCCAATTCGGCGGCGAGCGGGTAGTCGCGCCAGGCCTCGGTGCCGAGATTTGGGGCGGTGAGCACCTTGCCCCGACGGATCATCCCCGGAAAGCCAATCGAGATACGGTCGAACGCGCCCAATTGTCCGATCATTCCCTCAAGGATGGTCAGCACGGCGGCGGGCGGCGCGGGTTTGGGCGTATCGACGCGGAGCGGGCCCTGCAACACGGCACCCGTCTCGCTCAGGATGCCGCATTTGAGCCGGGTGCCGCCGATGTCGATGGCAAGAGTGAGAAGTTGGGGCGCGGGCGTGACAGGCGCCGACGTGACAGGCGCGGGCGGGGCCGCCTTCGGCGGCGGCTTCGTCGTGGTCGTGCTCATGCGTGGCCGCTCTCCCCTGGCCGAACAAGCTGACATGCGCCTGGAGGCGGGCGCAAGCGTGGGCTGGCTGGACAGAGCCCGGGCCGCCCGCCACCCTGCGTCCTCGCCCAACATCCGGAGCGCCCATGCTGTTCGACTTCACGACACTGACGGAACAGGAACGCTACAAGCTGATGATCTCCACCATCGTGCCGCGCCCGATCGCGTGGGTGGTGACGCAGGATCTGGCCGGCCGGGTGAATGCCGCGCCGTACTCGTTCTTCAATGCGTTCTCCAACGAGCCGCCGGTGCTCGTGATCGGGATCGGCGGCCGCAAGCCGGGGGATGTCAAAGACACGGGGAACAACATCCGCGAAACCGGGCAATTCGTGGTCAACCTCGTCTCTGCCGAAACAGCCGAGGCGATGAACATCACCGCGATCGACTTTCCGCCCGAGGTGGACGAACTGGTCCAGGCGAGGCTGGAAACGGCCCCGAGCACCAAGGTGAGGCCGCCGCGCATCGCGCTGAGCCCGGTGGCGTTCGAGTGCGAACGCATGATGGCGATCGAGCTGCACCATGACCGCACGCTGGTGCTGGGGCGGATCGTCGCGATGCATGTGCGCGACGACGCCGTGATGGACCGCGAGCGTTGCTACATCGACACGCCGAAGCTCGATCTGATCGGACGGATGAACGGCGCGGGCGGGTATATCCACGCCGCCGAGGGCTTTCAGCTCCCGCGTATCAAGCTTGAGGACTGGGTGATGCGGGACGGCTGACGACGCGGCGACCTGCGCCCGCCCTCTGTAACCATCCGGCGGCGGGTGCGAAACAAGCCTCAGGACTGATTTGCCAGAAAGGAAACACCATGCGCCGCCTCCAGTTTCTCCTCGTCGGGCTGCTCGCTTTCGCGGGGGTCGCGGCATTCGCGCCGGCCCGGGCCGCCACTGAGGCGCCCTTCACCCAGGCGGCCTTCGTCGCGGCCCAGAACGCCGGCAAGCCCATTCTGATCGAGGTGGATGCGAGCTGGTGCCCGACCTGCGCCAAGCAGCGCCCGATCCTGTCCAAGCTTTGGGCCGAGCCGGCGTTCAAGGATGTGCAGGTCTTCAAGGTCGATTTCGACACCCAGAAGGACGTGCTGCGCCAGATGCGGGTGCAGATGCAGAGCACGCTGATCGCGTTCCACGGTGCGACCGAGCACGCCCGCGCCACCGGGATCACCGATGCCAACGAGATCCGCGCGCTGGTCACCAAAACGCAGAGCTGAGATGATGGGAGCGGGGAGCGTCGGGCTCGCGCTGGTCGCGGGTTCGCTGTCGACGCTCTCCCCTTGCGTGCTGCCGCTGCTGCCGCTGGTGCTGGGTGGCGCCGCGGCGGCGCATCGCGGCGGCCCGCTGGTACTCGCCGCGGGGCTGGCGCTGTCGTTCACCGCTATCGGCGTGTTTGTCGCGACACTCGGTTTCGCGATCGGGCTGGACGGCGACGTGTTCCGCGTTGGCTCGGCGCTGATGCTGGGAATAATGGGCGTGGTGCTGCTGAGTGGCGTGCTGCAAGGCCGCCTCGCGCTGGCGACCGGGGGCGTCGGCACGGCGGGGAACCGGTTTCTGGGCCGACTGGCACCGACGGGCCTGACGGGACAGTTCATGATCGGCGTCGTGCTGGGCGCGGTCTGGAGCCCGTGCGCGGGGCCGACACTGGGCGCCGCCTCCGTGCTGGCGGCGCAGGGGCACGATCTGGGCATCGCCACGGCGACAATGCTGGTTTTCGGGCTCGGCGCGGCACTCCCGCTGCTGGTGCTCGCCTCGGTGTCGCGCCAAGCGATGCTGCGCTGGCGTGGGCGGATGATGCAGGCGGGGCGAACCGGCCGGCTGGCGCTGGGCGGCGGGGCGCTCGTGGTGGCGGCGATGATCCTGACCGGATTCGACCACCGGCTGGAGGCGCTGCTCGTGGCGGCGTCGCCGGAGTGGCTGACCGATCTGACAACCCGGTTCTAGCTAGGCCGGGAGGTTCTCCACCAGGCGCATCAGCGTCGCCAGCCGGTCGGCCTCGGCGGCGGGCTTGTCCTGCCGCAGCCGCGCCACGCGGGGAAAGCGCAGCGCGACGCCCGATTTGTGGCGGGTGGAGAGCTGGGCGGCGTCGAAGGCGATTTCCAGGACGAAGTCTTTCGCGACCTCGCGCACCGGGCCGAAGCGCGCGATGGTGTGGTTGCGGACCCAGCGGTCGAGCAGGTTGAGTTCCTGGTCGGTGAAGCCGGAATAGGCCTTGCCCACGGGCACGAGTTCGGCGCGGCCGCCCTCGCCTTCCCGCCAGAGGCCGAACGTGTAGTCGCTGTAGAACGAGCTGCGCCTGCCGTGGCCGCGCTGGGCGTACATCAGCACGGCGTCGATGGTGAGCGGGTCGCGCTTCCACTTCCACCACTGGCCTTTCGGGCGGCCCGGCACATAGGGGCTGTCGGCGCGCTTGAGCATCAGGCCCTCGATGGAAGCCGCTCGGGTGCCGTCGCGGATCGATGAGAGTTCGGCGACGTTGGCGAAGGGGATCTGTTCGGAGAGGTCCATGCGCGCGGGGCTTGTGCGGGCGAACCAGGCCTCCAGCCGCCGCCGGCGCTCGTCGAACGGCAGCGGGCGGAGGTCCTCGGCGCCATCGAACAGGATGTCGTACAAGCGGACATGCACGGGGAAATCCTTCAGCATCTTGGCGCCCACCACCTTGCGGTTGAGGCGCTGCTGGAGGTCGGCGAAGGGGGCGATGGCGCCGTCTCGCAGCACCAGCAACTCGCCATCGAGCACGGCGTGGAAGTCCATGGCACCGACGATCTCGGGAAAGCCGCCGGAAATGTCCTCGGCCCCGCGCGAATAGAGGCGGCGGCCGCCTTGGGTCGCGACAAGTTGGGCGCGGATGCCGTCCCACTTCCATTCCGCGCGGAATGCGGCGGGGTCGAGAGCCGCGATGTCGGAGGCCTCGAGCGGGTGGGCCAGCATCGGCGGGCGGAACACCGGCGCGTCGGCCGGGTCCGGGCGCGGCCCCTTGCCCTCCACCCATGCGAACAGCTCGAGGTAGGGCGGGGCAAGGCCGTGCCAGACCTCTTCGATGTCGTCGGGCATGACGAGGCCGCCGGCGATTTCGGCCAGCGCCGTCTTGGCGAGGCGGGCGGACGCGCCGACGCGCAAGGAGCCGGTGATAAGCTTCAGGATGGCGAGGCGCACCGAGGCATCCGAGGCGTCGAGCCAGCCGGCAACGATCCGGGGCAGTTCGGCCTTGGGCGCCGTGCCGAGGGTTTCCACCACCTCCCACAAGGCGGGCGGTGCCGCGTTGGTGAGCGCCTCGGGCCAGATGAGGGCGACGGTCTCCGCGAGGTCGCCCACGTAATCATAGGACCAGGCGAACAATGCGGGATCGGTTCGCGAGGCCGCGAGGTCGCGGATCAGGCCGGGCTTGGCGGCGGCGAAAGCGAGGTCTCCGGCGATGGCGGCGAGGCCGAGGCCGCGATCGGGGTCCGTCTCGGTCTCGAAATAGCGCCGCAGCAGCGCGATCTTGGCGAGGCGGCCAGGGGTGAAGACGAGGCGTTCGAGCAGATGGGCGAAGGCGATCACGCGGGCACATCCTCGTCGTCGTCGCCGTAGCCCACCAGCCGCAGGGCGCGCCCCCGAATGCCGCGCAAGCCGGCCGCGTGGATCAGCGCCTCCTCGCGGCCATGGGTGACCCAGACTTCCGGGGCGCCCACGTCGTCCAGCGTTTGCAGCAGCTCGTCCCAGTCGCAATGGTCCGAGATGACGAGGGGGAGTTCCACGCCGCGGCTTTTGGCGCGCTGGCGCACGCGCATCCACCCCGAGGCGAGGCACACCACGGGCTCGGCCAGCCGCCGCGCCCAGCGGTCGGCGATGGCGCCGGGCGGTGCCAGCACGATCTTGCCGACGAGATCGGCCTTGGCGGCGACGGTGGCGGGGCGCAGCTCGCCGAGTTCGATGCCGAGTTCCCGGTAGGTGTCGCAGACCGACATCAGGGCGCCGTGCAGCCAGATCGGGTGGTCCCAGCCGGCGCGGCGCAGGAGCGCGATGAGGCGCTGGCACTTGCCGAGCGCGTAGCAGCCGACGACATGAGTGCGGTCGGGGAACAGCGCGACGCTTTCCAACAGCTTGCCGATCTCGAGGTCGTCGGGCGGGTGGCGAAACACCGGCAGGGCGAAGGTGGCCTCGGTGACGAACACGTCGCACGGGATCGGCTCGAACGGGGCGCAGGTGGGGTCAGGGCGGCGTTTGTAGTCGCCGCTGACCACGGCCCGGCTGCCGCGCCATTCCATCGCCACCTGGGCGCTGCCGAGCACGTGGCCCGCGGGCTGCATCCACAGCGTCACCTCGCCCATTTGAATGCGTTCGCCCCAACGGAGCGCCTGGCCGGGACCGGCCGCCTCCCCCATCCGCGTCCGCATGATGGCCAGCGTCTCGGCGGTGGCGAGTACGGCGCGGTTGCCGGGACGGGCGTGGTCGGCATGGGCATGGGTGATGACGGCGCGATCCACCGGGCAGGCGGGATCGACATGGAACCCGCCGGGCTCGCAGAACAATCCGTCGGGCAGGACTTTCAGCCAAGTGTCGGGATGCGGCATGGGCGGGATGTGGCGCGGGATGGCGGGTCACGCCAGGGTGGATTAACCGACCCGGCTCGGAATATCGGCAGCCTCGAAAAGCCAAGGGTTATCCGCGTCGCGCGAGTCCCGGGGTTTGGCGCCGTCTTATACCCAGACGCGGAGGGATTGACTTTCGCCCCCCACCCCGGCCCTGCCCACAAGGGGGGCCCACAAGGGGGGAGGAGAAAGAAACGATGTGTGAATCCGATAGCTCTCGCGGGAGGGAGAAGCACTGTCACCTTCTCGCGGCAATTTTCGGTTTCTGGTTGCCGATGCCCGTGGTTTTGTTTCCCGCCGCCAGTCCCACCGCCGAAAAGAACAATGCAGCCGGCAGCAAGCGTAGAAATTTCAGGAAATAGACGGTGGGTGCGGGGAACGCGATCTCGAAGCCGCCCCGCTTCAGTCCCGCCACGATGCGGTCCGCGGCCTCCGCCGGCTCCATGATGAACGGCATCGGGAAGTCGTTGCGGTCGGTCATGGGAGTGCGCACGAAGCCGGGACAGATCACGTTTGTCATTACGCCAAGCTTGTCGAGGTCGAACTTCAGGCTCTCGGCCATGCTGATGAGGCCGGCCTTGGTGGCGCCGTAGGCGACCGCCATGGGCAGGCCGCGATAGCCCGCGACCGAGGCGGTAATGGCAATCTGCCCCGCGCGGCGGCGGATCATGCCCGGCATCACGGCGGTCAGCGTGGTGGCGGTGCCGATCAGGTTCACCTCGACCGAGGTGCGGAATTGCTCCAGGTCGAAGTCCCGCGCGCCCATCTGGTGCCACGACCCGGCGTTCAGGATTGCCAGCGCCACGTCGCGCCCGCTTTCCCGCACGGCCCGGTCATGCGCCTCGCGCATCGCGGCTTCGTTGGTGATGTCGCCCGGCGCCACGATCACGCGGCCGGGGAACTGGGCGGCCAGCGCATCCAGCTTGTCCCGCGTGCGGGCGGTGAGCGCCACGGTCCAGCCGTCGCGCAGCAGGCGGCGGGCGACCGCGAGGCCGATGCCGCTCGAGGCGCCGGTGAGCCAGGCGATGCCGTCGGCGGGGCGGGCAGGCCGGATGCTGCTCATACCATCTCTCCTTGGTCCATTGCCGAAAGGAACGCGGCCGCCCGCGCGCGGATTGCCGCTATTCGGTCGGGCGCCATACGTTGCAGGTTCCGCAACGGCATGGCCATGCGCTGATTGCCGGCGAAGCGTTCGGCGTGGCGGGCCATGAAATCCCAGTACAGCGCGTTGAACGGACAGGCGCGCGGCCCGGTCGCGTCGCGCACGTCATAGGAGCATTTGCCGCAATAATCGCTCATGCGGTTGATGTAGGCGCCCGAGGCCGCATAAGGCTTGGAGCCGACGATGCCGCCATCGGCGTGCAGCGCCATGCCGCGCGTGTTCGGCATTTCGACCCATTCGTAGGCGTCGGCGTAGACCACAAGATACCACTCATCGACGTCGTCGGGTGCCAGTCCCGCCAGCAGCGCAAAGTTGCCGGTGATCATGAGACGCTGGATGTGGTGGGCATAGGCGTGTTCGCGGGTCTGTCCGATCGCCTGGGCCATGCAGTGCATGCGGGTTTCGCCGGACCAGTAGAACCACGGCAGCCGGCGGTCGGCCCGCATGGTGTTCAGGCGAGCGTAATCCGGCATGTGCAGCCAGTAGATGCCACGGATGTACTCCCGCCAGCCGAGGATCTGGCGGATGAAGCCCTCGGCACAGTTGAGTGGCACATGACCCGCGCGATACGCGGCCTCGGCGGCCGCGATGACCGCGCGCGGACGCAGCAGGCCGCAATTGAGCGAGGTCGAGACCAGCGCATGGAACAGCACGGGCGCGTCGGTCCGCATGGCGTCCTGCCAGTCGCCGAATTCCGGCAGGCGGTGGACGACGAAATCGGCCAGTGCCGCCTCGGCCTGGGCGGCGGTGACCGGCATGCAGAAGTTTTCGACGCCGCCGAAATGCGCCCCGAACTGGTCGGCGACCAGGCGCATCACCTCCTGGGTGATCCCGTCCGGGGCGAAGCCGGGGGATGGCGGCACCGCATGGGATGGCGGCAGTTTCTTGCGGTTCTCCGGGTCGAAATTCCAGCGCTCGCCTTCGGGCTGCGCGCCGTCCATGAGGACATCGTGCTGGCGGCGCATCTGGCGATAGAAGAACTCCATCCGGAGGGTGCGGCGGTCCTGGGCCCAGCCGCGAAATTGGCGAATGGAGCAGAGGAAGCGGTCGTCGTCGCGGATTTCGACGGGGCATCCGGCCGCCTCGTGCCAGCTCCGCATGTCGCGCAGCACGCGCCATTCGCCCGGCTCGGTAACCACGATGGCGCTGGCGTCGTGGCGGGCGGCCGCGCGGAGCACTTCGCCCCGAAAGGCATGGGTGTTGGCGGGATCGTCGAGGCGAACGTAGTCCACGGTCATGCCGCGCGACGCGAGTTCGGCCGCGAAGTGGCGCATGGCAGATAGGATCAGGACGATTTTCTTGGCGTGGTGGCGGACATACGTACACTCGTCCATCACCTCCATCAGCAGCACCACGTCGCCAGGCGCTGCGTCGGTCAGGGTGGCGAGGTCGTGGGTGAGTTGGTCGCCAAGGACGACGCGGAGGACGGGCATGGCGTAGAGTTGGGCGCGGGTTTCCGGTTGTCATCCTTGACGACTCCCCTGCCCTCCCGCATAAGCCGCCGCTCAATCACCCCGGCGCGCGGGCCTTTCCGCGTGGCTGATCGACTATGAGGATGGATCAAGATGGCGCGGCGTTGTGAGATCACCGGCAAGGGCGTGCTGAGCGGCAACAACGTCAGCCACGCCAACAACAAGAGCCGCCGGCGTTTCCTGCCCAACCTGCAGCAGACCTCGATGCTGTCGGACGTGTTGGGCACCGCCGTTCACATGCGCCTGTCCACCCGCGGCATCCGCACGGTGGAGCATAATGGCGGAATCGACGCATTCCTGCTCTCGACGCCGAACAGCAAGCTGCCGGTCGAGGCGCTGGTGATCAAGCGCCGCATCGCGCGCTCGCGGGCCAAGCGCGCGGCCGCGGCTGGCGCGGCGTAAACGCGTATTTGGCGGTTTCCTCGGCGCAGGCCGAGGTTCTCGGCGAACCGGCAGAGCCCGCTCGGCCTTCGCCGGCCGATTGGGCCTGTTTGTTATGCGTCGCACCCCTCCGCCCTGAGTAATCCCGCCACCGCCTCGGCCGGCACGTCCGATGATGTGAAGGCCTGCCCGATGCCGTGCGTCAGCACGAAGTGCAGCGCGCCGTCGCGCATTTTCTTGTCGCGGCGCATGTGGGCAATGAGGTTCGCGGCCGATAGCCTGCGGTTTAGGTGGGCGAGTTCCGCCGGCAGGCCGACCGACTCGATGTGCCCGACCACCCGCGCCGCGTCCGCCGCATGGCAGTGCCCCAGACGGACCGAGAGGCGAAAGGCGAGGCCGATGCCGATGGCGACCGCCTCGCCGTGCAGGATGGTGCCGTAGCCGAGTTCGGCTTCCAGCGCGTGGCCGAAGGTGTGGCCGAGATTGAGCAGCGCGCGGCCGTCATTGGGTTTTTCCTCGCGCTCGTCGTCGCCCACCACGCGGGCCTTGAAGGCGCAGGCGCGCATCACCGCCTCGGCCTGGCGTTCGCGGTTGCCGCCGACGATGGCCGTACCGTTGGCCTCGCACCAGGCGAACAGCGCCGCGTCCGCGATCAGGCCCGCCTTGGCGATCTCGGCGTAGCCCGCGAGCAGTTCGCGGCGGGGCAGCGTCGCCAGCGTGGCGGTGTCGGCCAGCACCATGCGGGGCTGGTGGAAGGCGCCGAGCAGGTTCTTGCCCTGGCGGGTGTTGATGCCGGTCTTGCCGCCGACCGAGCTGTCCACCTGGGCGAGCAGCGTGGTGGGGATCTGGATGAAGGGCAGGCCGCGCAGCACGCTGGCGGCGGCGAAGCCCGCGAGGTCCCCGACCACGCCGCCGCCGAGGGCCACGATCGCGGTCTGGCGCTCGACGCCCGCCTGCAGGATCTCATCGACCAGAGCGGCATAGCCGTCCAGGCTTTTGGCGCTTTCGCCGGCGGGGACGACGATGGAGCGGGCGGCGATGCCGGCTTCGGACAGGCCGGCCATCAGCGTCGCCAGATGCAGCTCCGCCACCACGCTGTCGGTGACCACCACGACGCGCTTCTGAGGCAGCACGGGCGCCAGCAGGCCGCCGGCGCGGGCGAGCAGCCCTTCCCCCACCACCACGTCGTAGCGGGCGGTGCTGAGCGCCACCGAAAGGCGGCGCGGCGGGTGCCACTCCAGCAGGGCGCGCAGGACGGAGGATGTGGTGTGGTCGGGGCTCTCGTCGCCGCAATCAACCACGAGGTCCGACTCGGCATAGACCGGGTGGCGCTTGGCCATCAGCGCGGTCATCACCTCGGCCGGGTCCGCATCGCGGAGCAGCGGGCGGTGCTGGCGGGTGGAAACGCGGCGGACCAGCGTGGGCAGCGGGCAGCGCAGCCAGACGCTGGCGGCGTCGGCGCGGATCGCCGCGCGGGTCAGCGGGTCCATGAAGGCGCCGCCGCCGGTGGCCAGCACGATCGGGCCGCCCACGGTGAGCAGGCGGCGGATCACGCGGCGTTCGCCGGCGCGGAACTCGGGTTCGCCGAAACGCTCGAACAATTCCGCGATGGTGCAGCCGGCGGCAAGCTCGATCTCGGCGTCGGCATCGTGGAACGGCAAGCCGAGGCGGGCGGCCAGCCGGCGGCCGATCGAGGTCTTGCCGGCGCCCATCAGGCCGACCAGCACGATGCTGCGCCCGGCCAGATGTTCCGGCAGGGGGGCCACCTCCCGCATGATTTCTGGAAGGACCGCGGTTCTTGTCATGTGTTGCGTGTCATGGCTGCTGACGTTAGCACACGGCCTGAAGCTCCGGGGAACCCATGCGCCGCGTCTTTCTGCTCGTATTGCTGCTCGGTGTGTGCCTGCTCGGGGTGGGGATGGTGGTGCTCGGCGCGTTTCCGCCCGAGCCGCGCCTGAAGCAGATCCAGCGGGTGCTGCCGAACGATCGTTTCGCGCGCTAGGGTCGGCACCCGATGGACCGCCATGTGGAGGCGTTCCTCGAGATGCTGGTGGCCGAGCGCGGCGCCGCGCGCAACACGCTGCTGGCCTATCAGTCGGATCTGGACGACCTTTCGGCGCATCTTGGCGGCGGCATCGCCGGCGCATCGGCCGAGTCGCTGCGCGGTTACATGGGTGCGCTGGCGGGGTCGGGGCTGGCGGCGCGGACCCAGGCGCGGCGGCTTTCGGCGGTGCGGCAGTTTTTTCGGTTCCTGGTGCGCGAGGAGGTTCGCGCCGACGACCCGACCGAGCTGCTCGACTCGCCCCGCCTGCCGCGCAGCCTGCCGAAATATCTGAGCGAGGCGGAGGTGGATGCGCTGCTGGAAGCGGCGCGCTCGCGGCCGCCCGCGCAGGCCCTGGCGCTGACGGCGGCACTCGAAATCCTGTATGCGACCGGAATGCGCGTGTCCGAACTGCTGGGCCTGCCCCGGAGTGCGCTTTCGGGGGACGCCGTGGTGCTGCTGATCCGCGGCAAGGGCGGCCGCGAGCGGATCGTGCCGCTGTCGGACGCGGCGCGCGACGCGGCGGCGGCACTGGCGGGCGGCAGGCGGGACCGATGGCTGTTCCCCGGGCGTCCGGCCCGCCAGGCGATGACACGGCAGGGTTTCGCACTGACGTTGAAGCAGGCGGCGCTGGCGGCGGGCATCGACCCGGCACGGGTAAGCCCGCACGTGCTGCGCCACTCCTTCGCCAGCCACATGCTGGCGCGCGGGGCTGACCTGCGGAGCCTGCAATTGCTGCTGGGGCACGCCGATATCGCGACCACGCAGATCTACACGCATGTTCTGGCCGAACGGCTGCAACGCCTGGTGGAAGCGCATCACCCGCTGGCGCGAGCGGGAGGGGCTGACCCCGCCGGGGCATGATGCTACAGCCAGAGCATGCGCCATTACCTCGATTTCGAAAAACCGGTCGCCGACCTCGAAGGCAAGATCGAGGAGCTACGGCACCTTTCGGAGGCGGATGGCATCAACATCGCCGACGAGGTGGCGCGGCTGACCGAAAAGGCCGACCGGCAGCTGCGCGCGACCTACGCGAAGCTCACGCCCTGGCAGAAGACGCAGGTGGCGCGGCACCCGGATCGGCCCAAGGCGCGGGACTGCATCGCGACGCTCATCGCCGAGTACACGCCGCTGGCCGGAGACCGCGCCTTTGCCGAGGACAGCGCGGTGCTGGGCGGCATCGGGCGGTTCCGGGGGCGCGCGGTGATGGTGCTCGGCACCGAGAAGGGCTCGGACACCGAAACACGCATCGCCCATAATTTCGGCATGGCGCGGCCCGAGGGCTACCGCAAGGCGCGGCGGCTGATCGAGCTTGCCGGCCGGTTCGGGCTGCCGGTGCTGACCTTCGTGGACACGTCCGGCGCGTTCCCCGGCATCGAGGCGGAGGCGCGCGGACAGGCCGAAGCGATCGCGCGCTCGATCGAGGCGTGCCTGTCCGCGCCCGTGCCGGTGGTGGCGGCCATCATCGGCGAGGGCGGCTCGGGCGGGGCCATCGCGCTGGCAGCCGGTGACGCGGTGCTGATGATGGAGCATGCGGTCTATTCGGTGATCTCGCCGGAGGGCTGCGCCTCGATATTGTGGCGCGACGCGGCCCAGGCGCCGGTGGCAGCCGAGGCGCTGCGGATCACGGCGGACGACCTGAAGCGGCTCAAGCTGATCGACGCCATCGTGCCGGAGCCGTTGGGCGGCGCGCAGCGCGACCCGGCGGCGGCGCTGGCCGGGTTGGCCGATGCGATCGGGGCCGCGCTGGCGCCGTTGCTGGGGCATGACGGCCCGGGACTGATCGCCCGGCGGCGGGAGAAATTCCTGGCGATGGGGCGGGATTCGCTCATCTGATGCGCCATGGGAGCCGGCATGTCCTCCGCCGCTGATCCGACGCCGGCCGGCGAGATAACGCCGCTCCATTCGCGAAAACTGTTCTTCACGGTTTTTCCCTCGATCATGCTGCCGATGTTCCTGGCGGCGGTGGACGGCACCATCGTCTCGACCGCGCTTCCCGGCATCGCGGCCTCACTCGGCGATGTCGAGCGGATCTCGTGGGTGGTGGTATCCTACCTTTTGGCGGCCACCATCGCGGCCCCCGTCTATGGCAGACTGGGCGACGTGCTGGGGCGCAAGCATCTGATGTTCGTGGCGCTGGGCATTTTCATCCTGGCGTCGTTCCTGTGCGCGGTGGCGCCGAGCATCCTGGCACTGACCGCCGCGCGCGTGCTGCAAGGGTTCGGCGGCGGCGGCCTGATGACGCTGTCGCAGGCGCTGGTCGGCGAGGTGGTGCCCCCGCGCGAACGGGCGAAATACCAGGGCTACATGGCCTCGGTGTTCGTGTGCTCCTCGACCTTCGGGCCGGTGGCGGGCGGCTGGCTCACCCAGAGTTTCGGCTGGCACTCGATCTTCCTGATAAACCTGCCGCTGGGCGTCCTCGCGGTGGCGCTGGCGGCGCGGCTGCCGGCGCGGCAGACGGGCGGCGGCAGGCTGCGTTTCGATTTCCTTGGCACCGGGCTGTTCGCGCTGTTCATCACGCCGCTGCTGCTGGCGCTGGAACAGGCGCAGCGCTTCGACGCGCGGCTGCTGCCGCTCATCATCGGCCTCGTGGCGATCGCGGCCGTGTCGCTGGCGCTGCTGCTTCGGCAGGAGCGGCGGACCCCTGCCCCGCTGCTGCCGATCAAATTGTTGAGCCAGCCGTCGATCTGGCGCGCCGACGCGATGGCGGTCTGCGTCGGCGCCTCGCTGGTGTCGCTCATCACCTGGCTGCCGATCTACCTGCAGGTGGCGCGCGGCACGGATCCGGGCAGCACGGGGCTGCTCCTGCTGCCGCTGACGGCGCTCATCGCCGTCGGCTCGGTATTCACCGGGAGGATCATCAGCAAAACCGGCCGCACCGCGATCATGCCCTCGATCGGTCTGCCGCTGGTGGCGGTGCTGGTGGTGTGCCTCGCCTTCCTGGCGCCGCATCTGTCGCTGCGCCAGTTGCCGTGGCTGTTCGCCGCCATCGCTCTCATGCACGGGACCGCGATGCCGGTGGTGCAGCTGACGGTCCAGATTCTGGCGGGGCCGAAACAACTCGGTGCCGCCGCGGCCTCGGTGCAGTTCTCGCGCTCGATCGGGGCCGCGTTCGGGGCTGCTCTCGTGGGCACCGTGCTGTTCGGCACGCTGGCCGCGGCCGACCTCGACACCGCAAAGCTGTTCGCCCATCTGGTGCAGGTGGGACCGGCGGCGCTGGCCGACATCGCCCCCGGCCGCCTCGCCGTGGTGCAGCGCGAGATCGAGGACGCGTTTCGTGCCGCGTTCCTGACCATCGCGAGCTTCAGCGCCATCGGCGCCGCGCTCGCCTGGACCATCCCCATGCGCAGGATCTGACCGTATGAGCCAAATGACGTCGCCGCCGCCCGTCAGCCTCGCCGCCAAGCCGGCCGGAACGGCGTTCGCGATCCTGTTCGCGATCAGCTTCTCGCACATGCTGAACGACATGATGCAGTCCCTGCTGCCGGCGATCTATCCGATATTGCAGGCACGCTACGACCTCAGTTTCGTCAAGATCGGCCTGATCACCCTCACCTTCCAGATCTCCGCATCGCTGCTGCAACCGATCGTGGGGCTGATCACCGACCGCAAGCCGCTGCCGTTCTCGCTGCCGGTGGGGATGGGGTTCACGCTGGTCGGATTGTTGTTGCTGTCCATGGCGGGCAGCTACGCCGTGCTGCTGGTGGCCGCCGCCCTCGTGGGCCTCGGCTCCTCGGTCTTCCACCCGGAATCGTCGCGGGTGGCGCGGATGGCCTCGGGCGGACGGTTCGGGCTGGCGCAATCCGTGTTCCAGGTCGGCGGCAACGCCGGCACGGCGCTCGGGCCGCTGCTGGCGGTGTTCGTCGTGGTGCCGCACGGCCAGGGCAGCATCGCCTGGTTCTCGTTGAGCGCGCTGCTGGCGATGGGGGTGCTGACCTGGGTGGGCATGTGGTATCGCCGGGTGCAAACCACGCAGGGCAAGCGCGCCGTGCGGAGCGGCGGCGGTGCCGCGTTGAGCCGTGGCAAGGTGGCGTTCTCGATCAGCATCCTCGTGGGGCTGCTGTTCACCAAGTTCTTCTACGTGGCCAGCATCCAGACCTTCTACACGTTCTACCTGATCGAGAAATTCCACGTGTCGGTGCAGAGTGCCCAGGTGCATCTCTTCATCTTCCTCGCGGCCTTCGCGGTGGGCGTGTTGGGCGGCGGCCCGGTGGGCGACCGATTCGGGCGGCGCTATGTGATCTGGTTCTCGATCCTGGGCGTGCTGCCATTCACGCTGGCGCTGCCGTTCGCGAATTTGTTCTGGACGAGCGTGCTCAGCGCATTGATCGGACTCATTCTCGCGTCGGCCTCCTCGGCCATCCTGGTGTACGCGCAGGAGCTGATCCCTGGGCGGGTGGGCTTGGTGTCTGGCCTGTTCTTCGGCCTGGCCTTCGGGTTGGGCGGCGTGGGGGCGGCGGTGCTGGGATGGGTGGCCGACGCGACCAGCATCGATTTCGTGTATCGAGTCTGTGCGTTCCTGCCCGCGCTGGGCATCATCGCGGCGTTGCTGCCGCCGCTGGACCGGGATCGGCCAAGGCGGAGTTAAGCCGAGGCGGAGTCAGGCGCGCAGATAGGGCCGCATCCGGCGACGCTCGCTCAGTTCACGACCTGTGCCACGCCGCCGCGCCCCAAGGCTTGCGCATCCATCGTGATGGCGCTGGACGGCACGCCGGCCGCCAGCAGATTGGCGGCGATGGTGCGAGCGCGGGCGAGTGCCAGCGGCAGGGCGGCAGATTGGGTGGGCGCGTCGGTGGCGGGCGCGTCGCCGAAGCCGGTGACCGTGATCGCGTTCGTTCCGCGGGTTTTGGCGAGTTGGGTCAGCGCGCCGGCGGCGCCGGGCGGCAGCGTTGCCGAGCCTGGGATGAACGCGACGCTGACCGGGCCGCCTTGGCGAACCTGTGCCACGACGACCGGCTGGGGGGGCGCGGGCACCGGAGGGGCGGGCGCGGTGGCCGGCACCCCGGCGAAGCTTGGCGCCGGCGGCGGCGACGCCGGGATGGAGGGCAATGGCTGCGCGGGCGCGGCGGGTGAGCCAAGCGCGGTCTGCCCGACCTTTTCCACCGGCGCCCGCTTCGGCGGAGCCGAAGCCGGCATCGGGCCAGGCAGAGGGGCGGCGCGTGGAGGCGCCGAGGCGGCCGGGAGAACGGCGCCCGACGTGTCGTCCGAATCGGCGGCCTCGGCGGCCGTCGGGCGCTTCGGCGGCGCCACCACGGGCGGCACCGCGGTGATCGGGTTGGAGCTGGCCGTGTACTGGGCATTGGCGCGGTCCGCGACCAGGCCACTCATCAGCTTGCCGCGCGTGGCGGCGTCCGGGAAGGTGGGCCGCGCCGGGACCGAGCCGAGGTTCGGATAGGGCGCGTCGGCCTGGGGCGGCGGCGGCCGCACATCGGCGATCGGGCCGTCCTGCAGACTGCGCCACCAATCGACCGGATCGACCGAAGTGCCGGACGAGCAGCCAGCGAGCGAGCCCACGAGCAGCAGCGACGCGGATGCGGCATGCGCGGTCCGCGCCAGGGGCGCTTGAAGCATGAAGGGGCGACCTGTAGTACTAAGCCAACGACCAATCGACATAACCCGGACCCGCTCCCGCCACACGTTTTTGTCAACTCCGTGTAGCGCGAGGGGGAACCGACGGAAAGGAAACCTGACATGACCGCGACCGAGAAGCCAGATGCAGGCGCTGCGCCGAAGCCGATGCCGGGCGCCGCAGAGGTTGGCCGCTCCATGTCCGACATCGCCGAACGCTCCCAGCGGATCGTCGGCGAGTGGCTGAAGCGCCAGGCGCAGGAAGGCCCCGGCAGCAGCGATCCGTTCAACATCGGCAGCGCCTTCATGGAGATGACCGCGCGGCTGATGGCCAACCCGTCCAAGCTTCTGCAGGCGCAGATGGGTTTCTGGCAGGACTACATGTCGCTTTGGCAGAACACCGCCCGGCGCATGTGGGGGGGAGCTTCCGACCCCGTGATCGAGACCGACCCGAAGGACCGCCGCTTCAAGGACGATTCCTGGAAGGAAGGCGATGTTTTCGACTTTATCAAGCAATCCTACCTGCTGTCGGCCCGCTACGTTCAGGACGTGGTGACGCATGTGGACGGGCTGGACGCGCCGACCGCGCAGAAGGTCGATTTCTATTCGCGCCAGTTCGTCGATGCGATGAGCCCGAGCAACTTTCTGCTGACCAACCCCGAGGTGCTGCGCAAGACCGCCGAGACGCGGGGCGAGAACCTCATCAAGGGGCTGCACAACCTGCTGAGCGACCTCGAACGGGGCAAGGGCCGGCTCAGCATCAAGATGACCGACACGGACGCATTCCGCATCGGCGAAAACATCGCGGTGTCGCCCGGCAAGATCGTTTACCAAAACGACCTGATGCAGCTGATCCAGTACGATCCGACCACCGAGACGGTTCTGAAGCGCCCGCTGCTGATCGCGCCGCCCTGGATCAACAAGTTCTACATCCTGGATCTGCGTCCGAAGAACAGCCTGGTGCGTTGGGCGACGTCGCAGGGCCACACGGTGTTCATGATCAGCTGGGTGAACCCCGATGAGCGGCTGAGCGAGAAGAACTTCGAGGATTATATGCGCGAAGGCTATCTCGCCGCACTCGACGCGATCGAGTTGGCGACGGGCGAGCGCGAGGTGAACGCGATCGGCTATTGCCTGGGCGGCACGCTGCTGGGGTCGACGCTCGCCTACATGAAGGCGACCGGCGACGACCGTATCAAGTCCGCCACGTTCCTGGTCACGATGATGGATTTCCGCGAGAGCGGCGAACTGAACGTGTTCATCGACGAAGAGCAGCTCAAGGCGCTCGAGGAGAAGATGGACAAGCGCGGCTTCCTCGAAGGCAGCGAGATGGCGACCACGTTCAACATGCTGCGGGCGAACGACCTGATCTGGTCGTTCGTGGTGAACAACTACCTGCTCGGCAACGACCCCTTCCCGTTCGACCTGCTGTACTGGAACGGCGATTCGACGCGGATGCCGGCGCGGATGCACAGCTTCTATCTGCGCAACATGTATCAGGAGAACCGGCTGTCCACGCCCGGCGGGATCACGCTGGCGGGCGTGCCGATCGACCTCGGCCGCGTCGATATCCCGGCGTATTTCATCTCGACGCGGGAGGACCACATCGCGCCGTGGAAAACGACCTACGTGGGCACGCATCTGCTGGGCGGCGCGAACCGCTTCGTGCTGGCCGCGTCGGGCCATATCGCGGGCGTGGTGAACCCGCCAGAGGGCGGCAAGTACAGCCACTGGATCAACCCGGAACTCCCGGACGACCCCGAGGCGTGGTTCGCCGGTGCCACGGAAATCGCGGGCTCGTGGTGGCCGGATTGGCAACGCTGGATCACCGGCCTGGACAAGACGATGGTTCCGGCGCGGCATCCGGGAGACGGCAAGCTGGTGCCGATCGAGGATGCGCCGGGCAGCTACGTGAAGGTGCGGGTGGGCTGAGGCGTTTTACGACGGGAGTGGCGTGTGAGTGCAAGTCTGATTGACCGGATCGCGGCGCCCCGGGCGCTGGGGCCAGAGCTCAAGGTGTCTCCTCTCGCCTGGGGCATGTGGCGCTTCGCGGGCGCCGAGATCGGGCTGGCGCAGGCCCGGATCGAGGCCGCGATGGAGGCCGGGATCAACTTGTTCGACACGGCCGACATCTATGGCGCGGGCAGCGAAGGGTTCGGCGCCGCGGAAGCGTTGCTGGGCGAAGTGCTGAGACGGGCGCCGCATCTGCGGCGGCAAATGGTGCTCGCGACCAAGGGCGGGATCGAGCTGGGGACGCCGTACAACTCCAGCCACGACTACCTGATCGCCGCATGCGAGATTTCGTTGCGGCGCATGGGCGTGGAACGGGTCGAGCTGTACCAGATCCATCGGCCGGACATGCTGGCGCACCCCGCCGAAATCGCGCGCGCGCTGGAAACACTGCGGGACCAGGGGAAAATCCTGGAGGCCGGCGTATCGAACTGCACGACGTCGCAGGTCCGGGCGTTGCAGGCGCATATGCCGTTCGAGCTGGCCAGCATCCAGCCGGAGTTCTCGGCACTCGCAATCGAGCCGCTGTCCGACGGCACGCTCGACCAGGCGCTTGAATGTTCGATGGCGGTGCTGGCGTGGTCGCCGCTGGGCGGCGGGCGCCTGGGTGCGGCGGAGCCGGCCGATGCGCGGGTTCAGCAAGTGATCGAGGCGCTCGACGCGGTGGCCGAACCGCAAGGCGTGTCGCGCATCGCCGTCGCCCATGCCTGGATCATGGCGCATCCGTCCGCGCCAATTCCGTTGGTGGGATCGCAGGACCCGGCGCGCATCCGCCGGTCCGGCGAGGCGCTGACCGTGAACATGACCCGCGTGGACTGGTATGCCATTCTGACCGCGTCGCGTGGGGAACGTCTGCCGTGAGCGACACGATGCCGCCCTGCGAAGTTTCGTGGTTCAGCGCGCTGTGCGATGACGACTACGAATTCCTCGGTGTGCCAGATGCAAAGTTGCGATCCAGCTACGAACATTGCCGTGGCATCGCCATGGCGGCCGACGAGCTGGGGTTCGACAACCTGCTGTTGCCGTCGGGCTACACGCTTGGGATCGACGCGATCGCGTTCGGTGCCGCGATCGCGCCGTCGGTGCGGCGGATGCGGCTGCTAGCCGCGATCCGGTGCGGCGAGATGTGGCCGCCGCAACTCGCGCGGCAGCTCGCGACGCTCGACCAGATGCTCGGCGGCCGGCTGACCATCAACATCATCTCGTCCGACATTCCCGGCGAGACGCTGGCAAGCAAGCCGCGCTACGGGCGCACGGTGGAGGTGATGCAGATCCTACGCACGCTGCTCGACGGCAAGGCGCTCGATCACCAGGGCGAATTCTACCGGTTGAAACTCGATCCGGCGGGTGCCGCCACGGTGTCGGGCAGGTGCCCGCCGTTCTATTTCGGCGGCATGTCGCCCGACGCGCGCGAGGCGGCGGCGATGGCGGCCGACGTGTTCCTGATGTGGCCTGACAAGATGGAGGCGGTGCGCGAGCTGATCGCCGACATGCGGGGCCGCGCCGTGAAGCATGGCCGCGCGCTGAAATTCGGCTACCGGGTGCATATCGTGGTACGCGAGACGGAGGCGGAGGCGCGGGCGGCGGCCGACCGGCTGTTGTCGAAGCTGGACGACGCCGAGGGCGAGGCGATCCGCAAGCGGTCGCTGGACAGCGCATCGGTGGGCGTGCAGCGGCAGGCGGAGTTGCGGGCCGCGTCGCAGAACGATGGCTATGTCGAGGACCATCTGTGGACCGGCATCGGGCGCGCGCGCTCGGGCTGCGGGGCGGCGATCGTGGGCAATCCGGACCAGGTCCTGGCCAAGCTGAACGCATACCGCGCGCTGGGCATGGAGGCGTTCATCCTATCGGGGTATCCGCACGCGGCGGAGGCGGATTTGTTCGCGCGCCATGTGTTGCCCAAGTTGTCGCACGGCCCGCTGCGGATGTAGGCGGCGGTGGCGATCGTCGCGCTTCGGGCCGGTGACGAACATGCCGGTGACGAACATAAATGACGGGGTCAACCGCATGGACGATCAGGTGATGATGGCGCTGGCGCTCGGCGAGAGCCTGGGCGGGCACATGCGGTTCGCGCTGTCATGAGCCTGCGGCTCCAGGCCACGCCGGGCGGCTTTGCGTTATGGCTCGATGGGCGTCTGCTCGCACGGCACACGCGGGAGGCGCCCTTCGTCTGCGTGGGGCGCGGCGTCGAGACGATGGAGATGTATCGGGGGAACTTCGATATTTCCGATTCGGTGAGCGAGCGCGTGGCGCTGGCCGATGTCGTCATCGCGGGTGATTTGTTGCGATTCAGCACGGGAGAAGCGTGGCTGGAGATGGCGGTCGTGGGCGATGCGCTGGAGATGCGTGGCGCCACGCCGGGGCTGAACCGCTTCTGGTTCCGACTGCGCGCGGAGGCGGATGAGCGCGTGTGGGGCTGCGGGGAACAGATGTCGTATCTGAACCTGCGCGGGCGGGCGTTTCCGCTGTGGACCTCCGAGCCCGGGGTCGGGCGCGACAAGACCACCGACATCACGCGGCAGGCCGACGCGGCAGGGCATGCGGGCGGCGATTTCCATACGACGAACTATCCGCAGCCTACCTTCCTGTCGTCGCTGCTGTACGCGGCGCATGTCGAGACCAGCGCCTACAGCGTGTTCGATTTCAGCGCCGATGACTTCCATGAGTTGCAGATATGGGCGGCGCCGGAGCGGATCGAGTTCTTCGCGGCACCCGACCTGATCGGGCTGGTGGAGCAGCTCTCGACCCGGTTCGGCCGCCCTCCCCGCCTGCCGGATTGGGCGATGGCGGGTGCGATCATCGGGTTGAAGCAGGGTGCGGCGAGTTTCGATCTGCTCGACAAATACCTCGATGCCGCCGTCGCGGTGTCCGCGCTGTGGTGCGAGGATTGGGCCGGAGTGCGGCAGACCTCGTTCGGCACGCGGCTGTTCTGGGATTGGGTGTGGAACCCCGCGCGCTACCCGGCGCTGCCCGACCGTATCGCCGCGCTCCAGGCGCGGGGGATACGGTTCTTGGGTTACGTGAACCCGTATCTATGCGTGGACGGCACATTGTTCGGCGAGGCGGAGGCGCTGGGGCATCTGGCGCGCGACGATGCGGGCGGCACGTACCGCGTGGATTTCGGCGAGTTCGATTGCGGCGTGGTGGATTTCACCGCGGCTGCCGCCAGCGCGTGGTTCGCCGAGCGAATAATCAGGCGGAACATGCTCGGCATCGGGCTGTCGGGATGGATGGCCGATTTCGGCGAATACCTGCCGGTGGATGCGCGGCTCGCGCATGGCGACGCGAAGCTGCTGCACAATGCGTGGCCGACCATCTGGGCGCGGGTGAATGCCGAGGCGGTGACGGACCGCGAAGACGTGGTGTTCTTCATGCGCGCGGGGTTCACCGGGGTGCAGCGGCACAACCGGCTGCTGTGGGCGGGGGACCAGAGTGTGGATTTCTCGCGCCATGACGGATTGCGGACGGTGATCACCGGCGCGCTGTCGTCGGGACTGCTGGGCAACCCGTATCATCACAGCGACATCGGCGGCTACACCAGCCTGTTCGGCAACGTGCGTACGTTGGAATTGCTGCAACGCTGGGCGGAGATGGCGGCGTTCACGCCGGTGATGCGGACGCATGAGGGCAACCGGCCGGGGGAGAACCTGCAATTCCACGACTCGGCCGAGGCGATGGCGCATCTCGCGCGCATGGTGCGGGTGCATACCGCGCTGCTGCCGGTGTTCCAGGCGCTGGCCGACGAGGCCGTGGCGCGCGGACTGCCGATGCAGCGGCCGCTTTTCCTGCATTTCCCGGACGATGCGCGGGCCTACGCGGTCGAGAACGCGTATCTGTTGGGGGCCGATCTGCTGGTGGCGCCGGTGCATGCGGCGAGCGTCGCCGAATGGCCCGTGTATCTTCCGGCCGGAGCGCGCTGGGTGCATCTCTGGAGCGGACGGATTTATCCGGGCGGCGGGGAGGTGACGGTTTCGGCGCCGATCGGGGAGCCCCCGGTGTTCCACCGGGAGGGCGCGGCTTTCGATTTCGCAGGGGTGGCGAAATGCGCGGCGCTGTTCCGTCCTACCGGTTGAACAGCCTTGCCGTGCCGACCAGGGCGGCGAGGCCCGCCACTGCGGCGGCTGTGGTGAGGCAGGCGATGGCGCCGGTGGCCACGGTGCCGCCGCCGCCGGCGGTGAGGCCGAACAGGACCGAGACCAGGGCGGCGCCCAGACTCTGCCCAAGCAGGCGGGCCGAGGAGGTCATGCCGCTGCCTGCCCCGCTTCGCTCGCGCGGCGCACTGCTGAGCAGGAGATGCACGTTGGGCGCCTGGAACAGCCCGAAGCCCACGCCGCACAGCGCCATGCGCCAGGCCAGCGCCCAGCCAGCCGCGTGTCCGGGCAGGAAGGCGATCAGCAGCAGGCCGAGCGTCAGGAGGCACAGCCCGGCGCCGCCCAGCAGCACGGGCGATATCCGGTCGGACAGGCGGCCGGCGATGGGGGCCACGAATGCGACGGTGAGTGGCCAGGGGGTGATGAGCAACCCGGTCTCGATCTGCGACATCCCGCTCCCCTGCTGGAACAGGAAGGGCAGCGAGACATAGGCCATGGTCTGGGCCATGTAGCAGCTGATGCTGGTGGCGATGGACAGCGAGAAGATCGGGCGGCGGAACAGATCGACCGGCAACAGCGGCCTGGGCATGCGAAGCTGCGAGCGGACGAACGCCGTGCCGACGATGACGGCCAGCACAAGGAGTGCCGCCCCGAGAAGATGGGTTCCCGGTTCGGCAAAGGCTTCGAGCCCGGAGATGAGCAGCACGAGCGCCAGTGCGTTGGTGCCGGCGCCCGCGAGGTCCAGGCGCTGGCCCGAGGCGGGGGTGCGCGGCAGATGGCGGACCAGGACCATCGCCACGAGCCCGAACGGCACGTTGACGGCGAACAGCCATGGCCAGTTTGCCACCGAAAGCACCAGGGCCGCGACCGCGGGCCCGGCGGCCGTGGACACCGCGACCGCCAGCGTGTTGACCCCGATCCCCCGGCCAAGCTGGGCGCGCGGATAGACGTAGCGGATCAGCGCCATGTTGAGCCCCATGATGCCGGCGGCCCCCAGCCCCTGCACCGCGCGCGCGGCCACAAGCACCGGCAGGGTGGTGGCCAGCGCGCAGGCGAGCGAGGCGGCTGTGAACAGCACGAGGCCGGCCGAAAACACCCGACGGTAGCCATGGCTGTCGCCCAGCGCCGAGACCGGCAGCAGGGACACGAGCACCGCGATCTGGAAGGAGTTGACCACCCAGACCGAGGCGGCGGGAGTCGCGTGCAAATCGGCGGCGATGGTGGGCAGCGCGATGTTGGCAATCGAGGTGTCCAGCACCGCCATGGTGACGCAGAGCGCGATGGTGATGGCGGCGAGCAGCCGTTCGGCCGGGGGGAGGCCGTCAGGTGGTTCCATGCGGCGAGTTTCGCAGGCACGCACGGGTCACGCAAGGTTGCGGACCCCGGCCAAGGCGGCGGCAATCGTTTGGTTACCAATCGACGGCAGGGAGGTGGTTACCCGCTCACCAGCGGGCACCTGCCGTCCTTGAGAGGGCGGAAGGCCTGGTCGGCCGGAACCGTGGCGATGAGCTTGAACATGTCCCACTCGTTCTTGCTCTCGGCCGGGGTCTTGGTCTCGAACAGGAATACCGGGTGGATCTTGCGCCCGTCCGCGCGGATGCTGCCCTGGCCGAACAGCGGGTCGTCGGTCGGCATGGCCTTCATGGCGTCGACCACGGCGCGGCCGTCGGCGGCGCCGCCGACCTTGGCGACCGCCTTAAGATAGTGGGTGACGGCGGCATATACGCCAGCCTGCATGTCGTTGGGCATGATGTGGCGCGGATGCCTGGCGGCGAAGCGCTTGGCGAAGGCGCGGGTGGCGTCGTTCATGTCCCAGTAGAAGGGTGTCACCGCCAGAACACCGGTGGCGGCCTTGAGGCCGGTGGCGGCGATGACGTTGATGTTCACGATGGGCCCGACGATGGTCATCTTGCCAGTGAGGCCGAACTCGTTGGCCTGCTTGATGGCGTTCACCGTGTCGCCGCCGGCATTGGCCAGCGCCAGCACGTTGGCGCCGCTCGACTGCGCCTGCAGCAGGTAGGACGAGAAATCCGCCGTGCCCAGCGGGTGCTTCACCTCACCGGCCACCGTGCCGCCACCTGTCACCACGGCATCGCGCGTGTTGGCGGCGAGGTCGTAGCCGAAAGCGTAGTCGCTGGTGATGAGGAACCATTTGTTGCCGCCGCGCGCCATCACGGCGCGGCCGAGCGCGTGCCCCAGTTCCCAGTTGTCGTAGGTCCATTGCACGGTGTTGGGCGAGCACTTGGCAC
>JANXTF010000088.1 GCA_025352565.1 Rhodospirillales bacterium
CCGCAACTTCGACACCCGCAAGAACCTCCTCAAATATGACGACGTGATGAACGACCAGCGGCGCGAGGTGTACAGCCAGCGCCGCCTCTACATGGACGCGACGGACCTGTCGGAGACCATCACCGGGATGCGGCACGAGACGGTGCATGACATCGTACGCGCCGCCATCCCGGAAAACTCCTACCCCGAGCAATGGGACCTGGCCGCGCTGAACGAGCGGGTGCGCGTGGCGCTCAACCTCGACCTCGACATCGAGGCGATGGGCAAGCAGGAGGGCATCGACGACGACGCCATCCTGGAGAAGGTGCTGGATGCCTCCGACCGCGCCGCCGCCGCCCGCGCCGCCGATATCGGCCCCGACATGATGCGCATGGTGGAGAAGAGCCTGCTGCTGCAGCTCTTCGACCAGGTGTGGAAGGAGCATCTGCTGCAGCTCGACCATCTGCGCCAGGGCATCGGCCTGCGCGCCTATGGCCAGCGCGACCCGCTGAACGAGTACAAAAGCGAGGCCTTCAACCTCTTCAACACCATGCTGGAAGACCTGCGCGAGCGGGTGACGTCGCTGATGATGCGCGTCGAAATCCGCCCCGACTCGCCGCCGCCGATGCCCGAGCCGATCCGCATCACGGATATGCGACACCCCGCGGCGGATGGCAGCGATTACGACGGCGATGTCGCGCTGGCGGCGCATGACCCGAACGACCCTTCGACCTGGACGGACACGCCGCGCAACGCGCCATGTCCCTGTGGGTCGGGGAAGAAGTACAAGCACTGTCATGGTCGCGCCGCATAGCGCGAAGGCCTCAGCTCGCCGCCTCCGTCCCTGACGGCCCGAACGGCGCCCGCCGCAATGCAAGGCGACCGTGAGGGGCAGCGCCACCCCGCGGCCGGGGGTCAGCCCCTGCGGAACACCCAGTAGAGCGGCTTGCGGCCCGCAGCCAGCGCCTTGGCCTCATACCGCGTCGCCGGCCACCCCTCCGGCCGCGTCTCCGCCGGCGCGTCGCCATCGAACAGGCTCTGCCCGGCAAACACCTCCCTCACCCAGGCCTGGTAGGTCGGATCATCCGACGCGATCCGCCACTCCGCCCCCGGCTTCAGCGCCGCCGCCACCACCCCGAGCATCTCGGGGTGCACGAAGCGCCGCTTGGCATGCCGCGCCTTCGGCCAGGGGTCGGGGAACATCAGATACATCCGCTCCAGCGACCCCGGCGGCAGGGCCAGCAGCAGCTCGCGTGCATCCTCGTTCCACAGCCGCAGCCGCGGCGGCGGCGGCGCCACCGCCTCCGCCCCCTCCGGCACGATCTCCGTCAGCAGCGAACAGATGCCGGTCTCATAGACCTCGGAGGCGATGATCGCGGTGTCGGGATGCTGCGACAGCAGCGCCAGCGTGTGCTCGCCGCCGCCAAAGCCGACCTCCAGCCACAGCGGCCGCCCCTGCGCGAAGACAGTGTCGGTGAAGCGCCAGCGCGGCAGCGTCTCCTCCAGCAGACGGTCCTGCCGCGGCCGCAGCTTGTGCCCCCGCCGCCGCCCGTACAGCCGTTGCGGCACCCCTTCGGGCCAGTCGCTCATCGCACCCTCCAACGAAAAAGGGCGGCACCGTCGCCGGCGCCGCCCCATTCAAGCCGGCCGAAGCTCAGCGCCCGAAAGCGCGCTTCAGCTCCGCCGCCAGGTCGGTCTTCTCCCAGGTGAAGGTGCCGAGGTCCTCATCCGGCGTGCGGCCGAAATGGCCGTAGCTGCTGGTCGGAACATAGATCGCGCGGTTGAGGTGCAGATGCTCGCGGATGCCGCGCGGGGAGAGGTTCACCATCTCCTGCACCACCTTCGCCAGCTTCTCCTCATCCACATCCTTGCCGGTGCCCGCCAGGTCGAAATACACGCTCAGCGGCTTGGCGACGCCAATCGCGTAGCTGACCTGGATCGTGCACTTGTCGGCCAGGCCCGCGGCGACGACATTCTTCGCCACATAGCGCGCGGCATAGGCGGCGGAGCGGTCGACCTTCGTCGGGTCCTTGCCCGAGAAGGCGCCGCCGCCATGCGGTGCCGCCCCGCCGTAGGTGTCGACGATGATCTTGCGCCCGGTCAGGCCGCAATCGCCGTCCGGGCCGCCGATCACGAAATTGCCCGTGGGGTTGATGTAGATCTCGTCATGCGGCGGCATCCAGCCCTCGGGCAGGCAGCTTTCGATCAAGGGGGTCAGCTGCTCCTTGATCCGGCTCAGCGCCACGCCCTCGTCGTGCTGGGTGGAGATCACGAAGCTGGTGGCGCCCACCGGCTTGCCATCGACGTAGCGCAACGTCACCTGGCTTTTCGCATCGGGCTGAAGGCCGGCCACCGAGGCGTCGCCCGCGCGGCGGAGTTCGTTGATGCGGCGGAGCACCAGATGCGCGTAATGCAACGGCGCCGGCATCAGGCTCGGCGTCTCGGTGCAGGCATAGCCGAACATGATGCCCTGGTCGCCGGCGCCCTCGTCCTTGTTGCCGGCGCTGTCGACGCCCTGGGCAATGTCGGCGGACTGGGCGTGCAGGTGGATTTCCACCGACGCGTGCTTCCAGCTGAAGCCGGCCTGATCGTAGCCGATGTCCTTGATCGCCTCGCGCGTCAGGTGCTCGAGTTGCTCGTGCGTCACGCTGTCCGGCCCGCGGGTTTCGCCGGCCAGCACCACGCGGTTGGTGGTGCAGAGCGTCTCGCAGGCAACCCGCGAATACGGGTCGGCCGTCAGGAACGCGTCCAGCACCGTGTCGCTGATCCGGTCGGCGACCTTGTCGGGGTGGCCCTCCGAAACGGATTCGGAGGTAAAAAGAAACTCACCCGTGTCGCGCATGTGCAATCCCGTGTTGTCGCGGTTGATTCCCCGAAACGGTCACGGGGAGCGCGGCTTGTGGCGCAAAGGGGGGTGGGGGTCAACATCGGCTCACGCAAGGCCGAGCACGTCTTTCATGCCGTACAGGCCGGGGGGCTTGCCCGCGATCCAGAGCGCCGCGCGCACCGCACCGGCCGCGAAGGTGCCCCGGTCGAACGCGCGATGGGTGAGCGCGATGTGCTCGGTGGCCGAAGCGAACAGCAGCGTGTGCTCGCCCACCACCTGCCCGCCACGCAGGGCCGCGAAACCGATCGCGCCGGTCTTGCGCGCGCCGGTGTGCCCGTCGCGCCCGCTTTCGCGCACATCCTCCAGCCGCACGCCCCGCCCGGCGGCGACCGCCTGGCCCAGCGCGATGGCGGTGCCTGACGGGGCATCGACCTTCTGGCGGTGATGCATCTCGACGATCTCGGCGTCGTAGCTGGCCGCCGGCAGCGCCTCGGCCATGCGTTGGGCCAGCGCCAGCAGGAGGTTCACGCCGGTCGAGAAATTGGCGGCGTGGACGATCGGAATTTTTTTGGCCGCCTCGGTGACCGCCGCCTCGTCCGCCGCCGACAGGCCGGTGGTGCCGAGCACCCAGGCGGCGCCGCACGCGGCCAGACACGCGGCATTGCCGGCCACGGCGGAGGCGTGGGTGAAATCGAGCACCACGGCGCTGGCGCGCGCGAGGCTCGTGAGATCGGGAAACAATGTCTCGTTGCTGCGGGTGCCCTCGCGCTCGAAGCCGCCGACGAGAGCGGCCCCAGCGGCGCGAACCTCGCCCGCCAGCGCAATGCCCATGCGGCCCCCGATGCCGATAATACCGATATCTGTTTTCATCGGCGCAGATTGATCGGAGTGAGGGACCCGTGCAACGGCGGCGCAATCTGGGAGGAGATCGCGCCGCCGGCACTGGCCCGCGCCGATGGGTTGGGGGAGCCATGTCGCGGGCACCCTGACAACGCCGGTTTTCCGGGCGAGTTGCCCCGCTTTCGCGAAAGCGGGACAAATGCCGCGCAACACGGGAGCGTGCAGATGGATGGGATCTCGGATCAGGCGGCGCTGCGGACGCATTTCGGCACGATCAGCCGGTTGGCCGAGAGCAAGACGTTGGCCCGGCTGGACCGCCATTGCAGAGGGTTCATCGCGCTGTCGCCGTTCCTGGTGCTGGCCAGCGCCGATGCCGAGGGGCGCCATGTCGATGCGAGTCCGCGCGGCGACGCGCCGGGGTTCGTGGCCGTGCTCGACGACGTCACGCTGCTGATCCCGGACCGGCCGGGCAACCGGCGGGTGGACAGCTTCCAGAACGTGATCTCGGGAGGCCATGTCGGGCTGATCTTCTTCGTGCCCGGGATCAACGAGACGCTGCGGGCGAATGGGGCTGCCCGGATCGTGACCGATCCGGACGCGCTGGCCCCCCTCGCCGCCCAGGGGAAGCTGCCGGTGGCCGGGCTGCGGGTCGCGATCGAGGAGGTGTTCTTCCACTGCGGCAAGGCGCTGATCCGCTCGAAATTATGGGATGCCGGGCAGCAGGTGGAGCGCGCCAGCTTCCCCAGCCTCGGCGCCATCATCGCCGAGCAGACCAGCGTGATGAGCGCCGACGCGGCGGACGCCGATATCGCGGAGGCCTACCGCTCGCGGCTGTACTAGTGGTCCAAACCTGACGCTCGCTACCCGAGCGTCAGGGAATTTGGCCCATAAAATCGAAGCTAGTGGAAAATCGAAGCTAGTGGAAAATCGAAGCTAGTGGATAGAATCTGACGGATGCTTCCGTCAGATTCTATCCACTAGAACAGCGCCCCCGGCGGCGGCTCCTTGCGGGTGTAGTCCATCACCGTATAGCCGCCGCCCTGGTAGCGTTCCTGGATCGGGCTGTCGGACACCACGCCTGCCACCTGGGCCGCGAACGGGTCGGCGCTGTCTTTCGGCGCCCAGCCGATGCTTTCGCGGGCGTCGTGGCGCCAGTAGCCGCGGCTGTTGGCGGACGCGCCCCAGATGACGGCGCAGCCGGTTCGTTCCGCCAGGGTGGCCCGTTCGCAGAGTGCGGCGAGGTCGCCGTAGGACAGCCAGGTGGAAAGCATCCTGGCGTCCTTCACCTCGGGGAAGCTTGAGCCGATCCGCACCAGCACGCTCTCCACGCCGTGTTTGTACCAGTACATCCGTCCCATCAACTCGCCGTAAGCTTTGGACAAACCATAATAGCCATCCGGCATGAACTGGCAGTCGGCATCCAGTTTCACGTCGCGTTCGTGGAAGCCGATGCTGTGGTTGGACGAGGCGAACAGCACCCGCGCGCCTTCGCGGCGGGCCGCCTCGTAGATGTGGTACAGGCCGCGCAGGTTGGGGCCGACGATCTCCTCGAACGGCCGCTCCACCGAGATGCCGCCGAAATGCAGGATCGTGCCGCAGCCTTCGGCCAGGCGCAGGATGTCCAGTCCGTCCGCGAGGTCGGCGGGGGTGAATGTGCAGCCGGGGGGGAGGGCATCGGGGAACGGCGCGATGTCGGTGAGACGGAGCGCCCAGCCGCGCGCGCCGAGGTGGCGTGCCAGCACGCGGCCGAGGGCGCCGGACGCGCCGGTGAGCAGGACGGGTTTTGCGGGCGCCATGGCAGGTTCCTCCGGATTTGCCGGCGATCAAGGCGGCGCGGCGGGGAAACGTCAATCCGGGCTCTCGCCGCCTTGCGACCGCCTTGTGGGGAGGGGGAAGGAAGGTATCCCCGCGGGAGAGGCGAAGGTGGCTTGCCCTGCCGCGTTTCGCCGGGCAGCTTTTGGCGATGCACACACTCGAATCCCTCGCCGCCCGCCTTGCCTCCGGTCAAATTTCCGCGCGCGGACTGGTGGAGGGTTGCCTCGAACGCATCGCCGACCCGGCGGGCGAAGGGGCGCGGGCCTTCATCGTCGTGCATGCGTCGCAAGCCCGCGCGATGGCCGATGCGAGCGACACGCTGCGGCGGGCCGGACGGGGACTGGGGAAATACGCGGGCATTCCGATCGGCCTGAAGGATCTGGTGGATATCGCCGGCGAGACCACGCGCGCAGGCTCGGTCGTGCTGAACGGCGCCCCGGCGGCGACCGCGAACGCTCCCGTCGTGGCCCGCCTGCTGGCGGCGGGGTTTATCCCCATGGGCCGCACCAACATGACCGAGTTCGCCTTCTCCGGCCTCGGCATCAACCCCCATCACGGCACGCCGCGCAGCCCGTGGGACCGCGCGGCCGGCCGCATCCCAGGCGGCAGTTCGTCCGGGGCCGCCGTCTCGGTGGCCGACGGCATGGCGTTCGCGGGGCTCGGCACCGACACCGGCGGCTCATGCCGCGTGCCGGCGGCGATGTGCGGCATCGTCGGCTACAAGCCGACCGCGCGGCGGGTGCCCATCGCCGGCGTGCTGCCGCTTTCGCCGACCCTGGACTCGATCGGCCCGCTGGCCAATTCGGTGGCGTGCTGCGCCGTGTTCGACGCGGTGCTGGCGGGCGAAGCCCCAGGCCCGGTGGCCCACCTGCCGCTTGCCGGGTTGCGGCTCGCGGTGCCGACGAATTTCGTGCTCGACGGGCTGGATGCCGATGTCGCGGCCAGTTTCGAGCGCGCGCTGAAGCGCCTGGCCGATGCCGGGGCCGCGATCAGCGCCGTGCGTTTCGGGCAGTTCGACGAGATCGCGCGCGCCAACGCGGCGGGCGGGTTCGCGGGCGTGGAGGCTTATGCCTGGCACCGCCGCCTGCTGGCGGAGAAGGGCGATGCCTACGACCCGCAGGTCCGCCGCCGCATCCTGCGCGGCGAGGCGATGAGCGGCGCCGACTATCTCGATCTTCTCGCCGCGCGGAACAGCATCCGGGCCAGCATGGACGCGGCGACGCGGGAATATGACGCGGTGCTGATGCCTACCTGCCCGCTGGCGCCGCCGCCGGTTGCGCGGCTGGAGGCGGACGCGATCGAGTACAACCGGGTGAACCTGCTGCAACTCCGCAATCCGTCGCTGGGCAACTTCCTCGACCGCTGCGCCATCAGCCTGCCTTGCCATGTGCGTGGCGAGGCTCCGGTCGGGCTGATGCTGATGGGCGAGACGATGGGCGACGCGCGGCTGTTCAGCCTGGCGGCTTCGGTCGAGGCGGCGCTCGGGCCATGATGGGCGATCCCGCCAAGGCCGCACGGGGTTGCTGGTTCGACGTCTGGAGGATCGTTTCAGGCCCATAGCCAGAGGAAGTGGCAGTGAGCCCGGTCCAGCCCGCGACACAATCCCCTGACGCTCGGGTAGCGAGCGTCAGGTCTGGATCATCAGGGTTCGATGGCAATTAATCGCCTCAGGCTTCGCACAGTCGTATCAACCCGTATTGGTCGGCGGAGGCCGACCATCCACGACTTTCCGCGACCCGCGCCGCAAGTCGTGGATGGTCCGCCTTCGCGGACCATGACCTGGAGGGGTTGGTACGCGATTCCAACTGATTCAGTTATTTACCAACGGACCATCAGATATCCGCGTAGACGTGCGTTTCCGCCTCGCCGCCCGGGTGCGTCAGCGCACCGAGACAGGCCGGCCCCACGAGCTGGGCATACTTCCAGATCGCGCCGCTCTGGTAATCCGTCGAGCGCGGCTTCCAGGCGGCGCGGCGCTCGGCGAGTTCGGCCTCCGTCAACATCACGTCCATGGTGCCCTTGTCGGCATCGAGCACGATGCGGTCGCCGTTGCGCAACAACGCGATCGGCCCGCCCAACGCCGCTTCCGGCCCCACATGGCCCACGCAGAAGCCGCGCGTGGCGCCCGAGAAGCGGCCATCGGTGATGAGCGCCACGTCCTCCCCCATGCCCTGGCCGTAGATGGCCGAGGTGGTCGAGAGCATCTCGCGCATCCCCGGCCCGCCACGCGGCCCCTCGTAGCGGATCACCAGCACGTCGCCAGTCTTGTAGGCGCGGTCGGACACCGCCTTGAACGCCTCCTCCTCGCTGTCGAAGCACAGCGCGGTGCCCTCGAAGCGCAAATTCTTCATGCCGGCGACCTTCACCACGGCCCCCTCGGGAGCAAGGTTGCCTTTCAGGCCGACCACGCCGCCGGTCGGCGAGATGGCGCGGCTCACGGGATAGATCACGTCCTGATCCAGCGGGAACACCACGTCCTTGTGGTTCTCGGCCAGCGTCTTGCCGGTGACGGTCATGGTGTCGCCGTGCATCAGCCCGGCATCGAGCAGGGCACGGATCAGCACCGGAATGCCGCCGATCTTGTGGACGTCGAACGCCACGTACTTCCCGCCCGGCTTGAGGTCGGCGATGTAGGGCGTGCGGCGCATGATGGCCAGCACGTCCTCCATGGTGAAGCGCAGGCCGGCCTCGTGCGCGATGGCGGGCAGGTGCAGCGCCGCGTTGGTCGAGCCGCCGGTGGCGCCCACCACCACGGCCGCGTTCTCCAGCGCCTTCATGGTCACGATGTCGCGCGGGCGCAGGCCGCTCTTCAGCAGCGCCATCACCGCCCGCCCGCTCTCGACCGCCCAACGGTCGCGGTCCTCGTACGGCGCGGGCGCCCCTGCCGAGCCCGGCAGGGCCAGGCCGATCGCCTCGGACACGGTCGCCATGGTGTTGGCGGTGAACTGGCCGCCGCAGGCGCCGGCCGAGGGGCAGGCGACGCATTCCAGCTCGTGCAACTCCTCGTCGGTCATCGTGCCCGCGCCGTGGCGGCCGACCGCCTCGAACACGTCCACCACCGTCACGTCGCGGCCCTTGTAGGTGCCCGGCAGGATGGAGCCGCCGTACATGAACACGCTGGGCACGTTGAGACGCACCATCGACATCATCATGCCCGGCAGCGACTTGTCGCAGCCGGCGAGGCCCACCAGCGCGTCGTAGCAATGCCCGCGCATGGTCAGCTCCACGCTGTCGGCGATCAGGTCGCGCGACACCAGCGACGACTTCATGCCCTGGTGGCCCATGGCGATGCCGTCAGTCACCGTGATGGTGGTGAACTCGCGCGGCGTGCCGCCGGCCTCGGACACGCCGCGCTTGACGGACTGAGCCTGACGGCTGAGGGCGATGTTGCAGGGGGCGGCCTCGTTCCAGCAGGTGGCCACGCCCACGAACGGCGCGTCGATCTGATCCTCGGTCAGCCCCATCGCATAATAATAGCTGCGGTGGGGCGCGCGGTCCGGCCCCACGGTCACGTGGCGCGACGGCAGGCGGGATTTGTCCCAGATTTTGGCGGTCATGGCGGTTCCCTCGGGTATTCTCGGGGCGCACCCTAGGGGGGCCGGGACAGCACGACAATTCCGCGTCGGAATCGCTGACCGCTAGGGTGATATGCGTATCGAGCGCACGGCAGCGGCGAGGTTGCGCTTGTCCGGCGAGCCGAACACGCCGGGGCTGATCCCGTAGCGCGATTTCAGCGCCACCGAGAGGAAGCCCGCTTGCGCCGCGATGCGGTCGATCGGCAGGCAGAACACCTCCCCTCCATCGCCCAGCGGGCGCGTGCTCGCCATGACGCGGACCCCGTTTACCTCGAACGCCAGCGCCTCGGAGGCCGGCACCGCGCCGCCCATGTCGATCATGCCGGCGCGGTTGAAGAATGCGACCTCGATCGTCAGCGTGCTGGCGCGGCCGGGATGCGGGTTGGGCAGGTGGATCACCGATTCCGGAGCGGAGGTGAACCGATAGAACGAGCCGTCGGGCAGCGACTCGCGGTCGTTCCAATCGGTCCCGCTGAGCCGCATTCCGGCATCCCAGTGATGGTTGCCGCGATCATCCGCCACCATGGACGTGAGCGCGCGCTCCCCGATCGAGGCGACCAGTTCTGCGGTCTCGGCCAGCATCACCTCGCGGCGGAACACCTGCTCGGCATGGCCATGAAGCATGGCGTCGCCGCGGTTGTTCCGCAAAATGACATCGCGCGCGGCCGCGCTGATGGCGATGCCCGGCACGTGGCCGGTGGTGTTGACGTGGACGCGGTCGAGCAGGTTCAGCCGCAGCTTGCGCGACAGCAGCCGCATCGAGGCCTCCATCTCGTCCACCAGCCCGAACGACATGCGGGCGAGGCTGTCGCGCGCCCACTGGAAGCGTTCGGCCGCGTCGAGGCCCTCCGGGGCTTGGCTCGCATGGCCCATATAGGCCTTGCACATCTCGTCCTGCGTCGCCGACGCGATCACCGGGTGTTCGCAGGCGACGAATTCCTCGAACGACAAGACGCGGGCCAACTGGCACGCAAACTCCGCGGCACTGCCGCCAGACTGCCCGGGATCGCGGCTGCGCCAGAATTTGTACAGCGAGGCGATGCGGCGCACCGGATCGCGCAGCATCGTCACGATATCGACCTCGTCGCCGAGATGGGCCACCGCGGCATAGGGGAAGTGGCCGCAGATCAGCTTCTTCCCCGCGGCGATGGCGACATCGATGTCGCCGGCGATTTCCGACAGGGCGCGGTGGGTGTCGGTGACGCGCAACACCTCGTCGGCGGCGAAGTTGCGGCTGAGCAACTCGATCAGCGACGTGCCCGCGGTCTTCGGCACATGCAGGAACACGAGCGGCTTGGCGGGGGCGGTCATGCCAGGGCCTCGGCCATCTGGCGAGGAACGGGCGCATCGCCGAACACCACGTCGCTGTCCGGTTTCAGCCAGTCGAGCGGGATGTCCATGCAGTGTGCCATGGACGCCAGGTGATCGGGGCGGATCGGCACCGCGCCGCGCTCGTACATCTCCAGCAGGCGCGGTGGGATGCCGGCCTGGCGCCAGATCTGGTCCGCGCCGAGCCGGGTCATTTCGCGGGCGCGCCTCAGGCGCTGGCCGGCGCCTTTGTCGTGGCCAGCACCTTTGTCGTGGCCAGCACCTTTGTCGTAGCCGGCACCTTTGTCGTGGCCGGCGCTTTTGTCGTGGCCGGCGCCTTTGTCGTAGCCGGCGCCTTTGTCGTGGCCGGCGCCTTTGTCGTGGTCACGGGCAATGCGGGACGGGTCCACGGTGCTGCTCCTCATCTCCTCGGGACTTGCGCCCGGGTGGGAGGAGAGTCAGGGGCAAGCCGCGCGTTCCCCGTCAATCGGGCGGCAAAACCGGCGGTGGGTTGGCGTCAGCAGTCGATTTGGCGGCGTTATGCGCCTGTTACCGGCCACAGCCAGGCGGCACCCCGCACGCCGGAGCTGTCGCCGTGGAGGTTGCGGACCACCGGCGTGGTGATGAAATCGGAGAACACGTAGTGCTTCATCTGACGCGGCACCTGCTCATACAGGTGCGCCATGTTCGACAATCCGCCGCCCAGGACCACCACGTCTGGGTCGAGCAGGTTGGCGACCACGGCGAGGCCGCGAGCGAGGCGGTCGGCGTGGCGCGCGAGGGCCACGATGGCCCGCGTCTCGCCGGCCGCGGCGCGGGCGGGGATACCGCTGGCGTCGCGCGCATCCGGCCCGTCGCAGGAGATCGCGAGGCCGGTGCCCGAGATCCAGGTTTCCAGGCAGTTGGCGAGACCGCACCAGCAGGCATTGCCCGGCAATTCGTCCGCGCGGGGCCAGGGCAGCGGCGTGTGGCCCCATTCGCCGGCAATCCGGTTGCGCCCCTCCAGCACCCGCCCGTCCCACACGATGCCGCCGCCGCAGCCGGTGCCTATGATGACGCCGAACACGACTCCGGCTCCCTTCCCTGCCCCGTCGGCGGCTTCGCTGAGGGTGAAGCAATTGGCGTCGTTGGCGACCCGCACTTCCCGGCCGAGCGCCGCGCTGAAATCGCGGTCGAAGGCGTGGCCGTTGAGCGCGATGCTGTTGGCGTTCTTGACCAGCCCCGTGGCCGGGCTGATGACGCCGGGGATGCCGATGCCCACGCTGCCGGCGCCGCCGAGATGGGTTTCCGTGGCCCGCACCAGGTCGACGAGCGCCGCGATGGTGGCGTCATAGCCCGGCGGCGTCGGCACACGGTGGCGGCGAAGTTCCGTGCCGGCTCGGTCGAGCGCCACCGCCTCGATCTTGGTGCCGCCGAGGTCGATGCCGATGCGGAAATCGTTCATGGCAACAAACTGGTTCATCCGGGCAGGCTGGATCATCCGGGCAGGCTGGGTCATCCGGGCAGGCTGGGTCATCCGGGCAGATTGGCATCGGGGCGCAGGTTGCTCAAGGATAGGGGCCAAGGAGAACCGCCCATGACCGAGACATTGCTGGACGTGAAGGGCATGACCTGCCCGCTGCCCGTGCTGCGGGCCAACAAGGCGCTGCGGTCGCTGCAACCGGGGGACCGGCTGCGCGTGCTCGCGACCGATCGGGCGGCCATGGGCGATTTCAAGGCGTTCTGCCAGGAAACCGGCCACGCGCTGGTGGCGGCGAGCGAGGAGGCGGGCGTGTTCAGTTTCGTGATCCGCAAGCGTGCGCCGGCCGGGGCGCCAGTGCCGTGACCGTCGCCCTCATCACCCACCCGGCTTGCCTCGACCACGACACCGGCCCCTATCACCCGGAATGCGCCGACCGGCTGCGCCATGTGCTCGCGGCGCTGGAAGGCGAGGCGTTCCACGCGCTGTTGCGCGAGGCCGCTCCGGAAGCGACGTTCGAGCAACTAACGCGGGTGCATTCGGCCTCCCATGTCGAAGCGATCCTTTCGGTGCGCCCGGAACCCGGCGAATGGGTGTCGCTCGACGGCGACACGGTGATGAGCGCCGGCAGCGCGGAGGCCGCGTCGCGGGCGGCCGGCGGGGCCGTCATGGGAGTGGACGCGGTGATGGAGGGCTGGGCGAGGACCGCATTCGTGGCCACCCGCCCGCCCGGCCACCATGCGGAGCGGAACACGCCGATGGGGTTCTGCCTGTTCGCCAACGCCGCCATCGCGGCCCGTCACGCCCAGGCGCGCTGGGGCGTGGAACGGGTGGCGGTGGTGGATTTCGACGTGCATCACGGCAACGGCACGCAGGACATCTTCGCCGCCGACCCCACGCTGTTCTACGCCTCCAGCCATCAATACCCCTGTTACCCCGGCACCGGGGCCGCGGATGAGACGGGCGTGGGCAACATCGTCAACGCGCCGCTGGCCCCCGGCTCGGGCTCCGCGGCCTTCCGCGCCGCCTGGGACTGCGTGTTGCTGCCCGCTCTGGACGCCTTTGCGCCCGGCCTCATCATCGTCTCGGCCGGCTTCGACGCCCACCGCGCCGACCCGCTGGCGCAGTTGCGGCTCGACACGGCGGACTTCGCCTGGATCACCGAAAGGTTGATCGACCATGCCGAACGCCATTGCGGCGGCCGGCTGGTGTCGATGCTGGAAGGTGGCTACGATCTCACGGCGCTCGCCGCCTCGGCCGCCGTGCATGTCGGCGCATTGTTGCGGCGCTGACACACCGCGTGTCTTTCCGGCTTGGCGGCAGGCGGCGGAGAGGGTAGCACACGCGGCTTCGTCCTAGTCGGTCGCTCCCCATGCAGGGGATCGCATGGAGTCTTCGCCATGGAGTCATCCTTTGTCTGGCGCTGAGGCCAGCCCAGCACCCGTTCCGGTGACCGGCCTGTCCTTCGAGGATGCGCTGGGCGAGCTGGAGCGGATCGTCCGCGACCTCGAGGGCGGCAAGCAGAAGCTGGAGGATGCCATCACCGCCTATGAACGCGGCTCGCTGCTGCGCCAGCATTGCGAGTCCAAGCTGGCCGAGGCCGAGATGCGGGTGCAGGCGATCGTCACCCGCGCCGATGGCGCCCTGTCGCTGCGGAATGTGGAGTGATGGCGCCCCCCGTGTTCGCCATCGTCGCCTCCCGCGAGAGCCTCGCCGATGCCATGACCCGCACCGCCGCCGAGGTGGAGCGGGCGCTCGACGATCTGATGCCGATGCCCGACGGGGCAGAGGCGCGGCTGGTCGAGGCCATGCGCTATGCGACGCTGGGGGGCGGCAAGCGGATGCGGGCGTTCCTGGTGATGCAGGGCGCCGCCCTGTTCAACGTGGATCGCCGGTGTGCCGCCCGCGTGGCCGCCTCCATCGAGATGATGCACGCCTATTCGCTGGTCCACGACGATCTGCCCGCCATGGATGACGACGATCTGCGCCGGGGCAAGCCCTCCACCCACAAGGCGTTCGACGAGGCCACCGCGATTTTGGCGGGCGACGCGCTCCAGGCCCGCGCCTTCGAGGTGCTGGCCGAGCCCGACACCCATTCCAACCCCGAGGCGCGCTGCGAACTGGTGCTGGCGCTGGGCCTGGCATCGGGCGCGCGCGGCATGGCGGGCGGCCAGATGATCGACATGGTGGCGCCGTCGCTGGCCGCCGCCGGGAACCCGATGGGCGCCCCCGAGATCACCCGCCTCCAGGCGCTCAAAACCGGGCGGCTGATCCAGTACAGCGCCGAGGCCGGCGCCATGCTGGGCCGCGCGCCTTCCGCCCAACGACACCTGCTGGCGGCCTACGGGCGCGATATCGGCGCTGCGTTCCAGATCGCCGACGATCTGCTGGACGCCGAAGCCAGCACCGGCGATCTGGGCAAGACTGCCGGCAAGGACGCCGCCGCCGGCAAGGCCACCATGGTCGCCGTGCTCGGGCTCGAACGCGCGCGCATCCAGGCCGACCGGCTGGCCGAGCAGGCCGCCTCCCACCTCGACAGCTTCGCCGAGGCGGGTTCCAGCGACGAAGCGCGGCAGGCCGCCGAGACATTGCGGGCGCTGGCCACCTATGTGGTCCGGCGCCGGAGCTGATACGGAAAAATCATGAACGCACCCCTCATCTCCCCCCGCCCCCAGACACCGCTGCTGGACCGCGTCCGCATTCCCTCGGACATGCGCAACCTCTCGGCCGAACAGCTCAAGGAACTCGCCGAGGAGCTGCGCGCCGAAACCATCGACGCGGTCAGCGTCACCGGCGGGCATCTCGGCGCATCGCTCGGCGTGGTGGAGCTGACCGTCGCCCTGCACGCGGTGTTCGACACGCCGGGCGACCGGGTGTTGTGGGATGTGGGCCACCAGGCCTACCCGCACAAGATTCTGACCGGACGGCGCGACCGCATCCGCACGCTCCGTCAAGGCGGTGGGTTGTCCGGCTTCACCCGGCGCAGCGAGAGCGAGTACGACCCGTTCGGCGCGGCCCATTCCAGCACGTCGATCTCGGCCGGCCTCGGCATGGCGGTGGCGAGCGGCCTCAAGGGCGAGTCCCGCAACGTCATCGCCGTGATCGGCGACGGCGCGATGAGCGCCGGAATGGCCTACGAGGCGATGAACAACGCCGGTGCCCTCCGCTCGCGCCTCGTCGTCGTCCTCAACGACAATGACATGTCGATCGCGCCGCCGGTCGGCGCCATGAGCGCCTATCTGTCGCGCCTGCTGTCGTCGCGCAGCTTCCTGTCGCTGCGCGATCTCGCCGCGCGGATGGCAAAGCGCTTCCCCAAGGGCATCGAGCGCACCGCCCGCCGCGCCGAGGAATATGCGCGCGGCATCCTGACCGGCGGCACGCTGTTCGAGGAGCTGGGCTTCTACTATGTCGGCCCGATCGACGGCCACAACCTGGACCATCTGCTGCCGGTGCTGCGCAATGTGCGCGACGCCGACGATGCCGGGCCGGTGCTGATCCACGTGATCACCCAGAAGGGCCGCGGGTACCCGCCCGCCGAGGCCTCCGCCGACAAGCTGCACGCGGTCAGCCGCTTCAACGTGCTGACCGGCGAGCAGGTGAAGGCACCTCCCGGCCCGCCCAACTACACCCGCGTGTTCGCCGACGCGCTGATCGCCGAGGCCGCCGCCGACAGCCGCATCGTGGCGATCACGGCCGCGATGCCGACCGGCACCGGCCTCGACCGCTTCGCCGCGAAATTTCCCGAGCGGCATTTCGACGTGGGCATCGCCGAGCAGCACGCGGTGACGTTCGCGGCCGGCATGGCGACCGAGGGCATGAAGCCGTTCTGCGCCATCTACTCGACCTTCCTGCAACGCGCCTACGACCAGGTGGTCCACGACGTCGCCATCCAGTCCCTGCCGGTCCGCTTCGCCATCGACCGCGCGGGGCTGGTGGGGGCCGATGGCGCCACCCATGCCGGCAGCTTCGACCTCGCCTATCTCGGCTGCCTGCCCGGCATCGTCATCATGGCGCCGTCCGATGAGGCCGAACTGGTCCACATGATCGCAACGGCCGCCGCGATCAACGACCGCCCGAGTGCCGTGCGCTATCCGCGCGGTGAGGGCACCGGCATCGCGTTGCCCGCACGGGGCGAGGTTCTGCCGATCGGGCGCGGCCGGGTCATGCGCGAGGGCACCGACGCCGCCATCCTGGCCCTCGGCCCGCGCCTGCACGATGCGTTGGCCGCCGCCGAGACGCTGGCCGCGCGGGGCGTGAGCGTCACCGTGGTGGACGCCCGCTTCGCCAAGCCGCTCGACACCGCCCTGATCGACCGCCTCGCCCGCGAGCACGCGTTGCTCGTCACCATCGAGGATGGCAGCATGGGCGGCTTCGGCGCGGCCGTGATGCAGCATCTCGCCTGGGCCGGGCTGCTGGATGGCGGGGTGAAGATCCGACCGATGGTGCTGCCCGACCGCTTCATCGACCATGACAGCCCGGCCAAGCAGATCGTGGAAGCCGGGCTCGATGCCGGGGCGATCGTGAAGGTGGTCGCCGGCACGCTTGGCCGCTAGGCCGCGCGCCGACCAGCGGCTTGTCGATCTCGGCCTGGTCGAGTCCCGGACCCGCGCGCAGGCGCTGATCCTGGCGGGAAAGGTCTTCGCGGGCACCGTGCGGGTCGAGAAGGCGGGTCAACTGATCGGCCAGGATGTGCCGCTCGAGATCAAGGGCCAGGATCACCCGTGGGTGTCACGTGGCGGGGTAAAGCTCGCCCATGGGTTACGGCATTTCGGGTTCGATCCGGCGGGTCGCGTGTGCCTTGATGTCGGTGCCTCCACCGGCGGGTTTACCGATGTGCTGCTGGCGCATGGGGCCACCCGCGTTCATGCGGTGGATGTGGGACATGGCCAGCTCGCGTGGAAGATACGAAGCGATCCCCGCGTGGTCGTGCGCGAGCGGCTGAACGCGCGCCGCATGGTCGCCGAGGATGTCGCGGGCGACCCGATTGGCGCGTTGGTGTGCGACGCGAGCTTCATCGGGCTGGAGACGGTGCTGCCCGCGCCGCTCGCGCTGTGCGCGCCGGGCGCCTGGGCGGTGGCGCTGATCAAGCCGCAATTCGAAGCGGGGCCGGGGCTGGTCGGTGCGAAGGGCGTGGTGCGCGACACGGCGGTGCATGCCGCGGTGTGCGCGCGGGTGGCCGCGTGGTGGGCGGGGCTGGCGGGGTGGAGTGTGCTGGGGATCGAGGAGAGCCCGATCACAGGGCCGGAGGGCAACCGGGAGTTTCTGATCGGGGCTGTGCTTGGCGGGTGAATCTGCGCCATCGACCCGTCAGCGAAACACGCGAGCAGGCAGCCCGAAGGGCAGAGGACCTAAACCGAAGACAGCACCGCCGGCGCCAGACCCGCCGACTTCGCCGCCGGGTGGGCTGGGTTGCGGAAGCGGAGTTCGCCGTCCGGCGCCGCATGGGGCGCCGCCGCGCCGAACAACTCCAGGCGAGAGCTGCAGGCGATCGCGACCACGCAACGGGCTTCCGGGAAGGTCAGGAACTGGCGGGCCTCGCCTTCCAGTTCCAGCCGGTCGCGCAGATGACGCCATTCGGCGGCGTCGGTGTCTTCGACGAACATCGCCAGGATGCCGGGGCGGGTGCCGGTCAGGCGGGCCGGCGCCAGGGCGGCCATGCGGCGGCGGATGGCGACCGCGATCTCGTTCTCGCGGCCGGCACGGGCCGCCAGCACGAACATGGCCTGACCGGAGCCGGTGACCGCCAGATGCGCCTCGTGGCCGAACTCGCGGCGAAGCGAACTCATCAGGCCGTTCTCGTCGGCCTGGGCCGCGGCCAGCATCAGCGGATCGAGCCGCAGCACCGCCGCCTCGTCATGGTCGGCGCGGCGGCTGCTTTGCAGCATGTCGCGGATGCGGCCGTGCAGCGCGGCGAGGCCAGGCTTTCCCTCCGCGCCCGTGCGCAGGCCCCCAGGCAGCGTGAGCTTGAGCAGATAGCGGCCGGGATGGTTGGCGAGCCACGTCTGGAGGTCAGGGTCGATCGCGTCGACCAGGCTGACCCAGGCGCCGCGATGCACGTCGCGGCCTTCCTCGGCGGATACCACGTCGCAGGCAATCTCGGCGGCGACGCCGTCGCGTTCGATCAGCAGATCGAACGGCGCGTTGTCCTCGAGCGCCGCATAGCGGACGGCGAAACCGCGTGAGCGTTGCAGGGCGGCGGTCCGGAACAGATGGAACGGGGCGAGCAGCGTGCCCTCCCCCGTCAGGCTGGCCCGCAGCATGGCTTTGAGATTGGCGCGGCCATCGCGCGACACTTCGTTGGCGCAGCGCAGCGCCTCGGCGGCGATCGCCAGCAGGCAGGTCTCGGCGCGGGTCGGAGCGGACGCCACGACTGCGCGAAGCCGCTCGATGGTGAACTCGACGGCGTAACGCTGCATGGCGGCGCGACCGGTCCGCTGGCCCGCCCGCATCGCAAGCTGGATTGCCGCTTGTCGCGCCGACCAGGCGCGAATGCCGATCAGGTCGGCGAAGGCCGAGGCGATTTCGGCGGCGGGGCGCTGCGACTTCGTTCTCATTGAGCGGCAAGCCTATCGATGATTGGCGTAGGTAACGATATACGACAACGTTAGTTGCAACTCAATTGCGCGGCAGACGAGCGGAGATCGGCGCATCGGGGTTCTGCGCCCGGTGGCGCAGCAGGTGGTCGGCCAGCACGCAGGCCAGCATCGCCTCGCCAACCGGGACGGCACGGATGCCGACACACGGGTCGTGGCGGCCCTTGGTCACGACCTCCACGTCCCGGCCGGCGCGGTCGACGCCGTGGCGGGGGGTGAGAATGGAGCTGGTGGGCTTGACCGCGAAACGCGCGACAACCGGCTGACCGGTGGAGATGCCGCCCAGGATGCCGCCGGCGTGGTTGGCGTCGAACGCAACCGCGCCGTCGTGCATGCGCATCTGGTCGGCATTGTCCTCGCCGGTCAGGCCGGCCGCGGCAAAGCCCTCGCCGATCTCAACCCCCTTCACCGCGTTGATGCCCATCAGCGCGCCCGCGATGTCGGCATCGAGTTTGGCGTAGATCGGCGCCCCCAGACCGGGCGGCACGCCATCGGCCACCACCTCGATCACGGCGCCGCACGAGGAGCCGGATTTACGGATGGCCGAAAGATACGCCTCCCAGCGGGCGGCCGCCGCGCGGTCGGGACAGAAGAACGGGTTTTCGTCCACCGCGTCCCAGTCCCACGCGGCCCGGTCGATGACGTGCGGTCCCATCTGGACCAACGCGCCCCGGACCCGCACGCCCGCCCCCAACACCCGCCGCGCGATGGCGCCGGCGGCGACGCGCATGGCGGTTTCGCGGGCAGAGCTTCGCCCGCCGCCGCGATAGTCGCGGATGCCGTATTTCAGCTCGTAGGCGAGGTCGGCATGTCCGGGCCGGAAGCGTTCGGCGATGTCGCCGTAGTCGCGGGACCGTTGATCGACATTGTCGATCTGGAGCGAAATCGGCGTGCCGGTGGTCTGGCCTTCGAACACGCCGGACAGAATGCGGACCGTGTCGGGCTCGGCGCGCTGGGTGGTGAAGCGGGACTGGCCGGGGCGGCGGCGGTCCAGCCATGGCTGGATGTCGGCCTCGGCCAGGGCCAGGCGCGGCGGGCAGCCATCGACCACGCAGCCGATCGCGGGCCCATGGCTTTCGCCCCAGGTGGTGACGCGGAACAGATGGCCGAAGCTGTTATGCGACATGCCGCCGGAGAACTATTCGGTGACGACGCTGATGTCCGGCGCCTTTGGGTTCTTCATGCCGACCGTGTGGTAGCCCGAATCGACGTGATGCACCTCGCCGGTGACCCCGGTGGACAGGTCGGACAGCAGATAGAGGCCAGAGCCGCCGACCTCCTCGATGGAGACGTTGCGCTCCAACGGCGCGTTCAACTGGTTCCACTTCATGATGTAGCGGAAATCGCCGATGCCGCTGGCGGCCAGCGTGCGGATCGGCCCGGCGCTGATCGCGTTCACCCGGATGCCCCGGTCGCCGAGATCGGCCGCGAGGTAGCGCACCGAAGCTTCCAGCGCCGCCTTGGCGACGCCCATCACGTTGTAATGCGGCACCACCTTCTCGGCGCCGTAATAGCTGAGCGTCAGCATCGAGCCGTTCGGGCGCATCATGGCGGCGGCGCGGCGGGCGACGGCGGTGAAGCTGAAGCAGGAGATGTCGAGTGCCTGAAGAAAGGCCGCGCGCGGCGTGTCCATGTACTTGCCGCGCAGATAGGCCTTGTCGGCGAAGCCGATGGCATGGACCAGGAAGTCGATCTCGGGCCATTTGGCACCGAGGCCCGCGAAGGCCGCATCCATGCTGGCATCCTCGGCGACGTCGCAGGGCAGCATGATATCCGAGCCGATGCTGGCGGCGAGCGGGCGGATGCGCTTTTCCAGCGCCTCGCCCTGGTAGGTGAACGCAACCTGCGCCCCCTGGGCCGCGCACGCAGCGGCGATGCCCCAGGCGATCGAGCGGTCGTTAGCGACACCCATGACAAGGCCGCGCTTGCCGGCCATGAGTGTGCCGCGTGTGGGTTGGGTGGTGCTTGCGGTCATGCGGAATGTCCTGACATAGCCTTGTATGGCAGGGCAAGTGGCTGGCCCCGCGCCGCCGACAGGAGTTCCCGCATGCTGACCGATCCGTACGAACATTTCGCCGCCTGGCTGGCCGAGGCGCAGGGCACCGAGCCGAACGACCCGAACGCCATGGCGCTGGCCACCGCCACGCCCGAGGGCGCTCCGAGCGTGCGGATGGTGCTGCTGAAGGGCCATGATTCCAGGGGATTCGTGTTCTACACCAACCACGACAGCCGCAAGGGGGGCGAGCTTGCGGCCAACCCGCATGCGTCGCTGCTGTTCCATTGGAAAAGTCTGCGGCGGCAGGTGCGTATCGAGGGCCGGGTGGAGCGGGTGAGCGAGACCGAGGCGGATGCGTATTTCGCCAGCCGCGCGCGGGTGTCGCGCCTGGGTGCCATCGCGTCGGACCAATCCAGGCTGCTCTCATCCCGCGCCGAGCTGGAGCGACGGGTGGCGGAATACGGCGCGGCCTATCCCGGCGACACCATTCCCCGTCCGCCGCACTGGTCGGGCTTCCGCGTGGTGCCCGCGCGGTTCGAGTTCTGGCAGGACATGCCGTTCCGGCTGCATGACCGCACGATCTACGAGCCGGCGGCGGACGGATGGGCGACGCACAAACTGTATCCGTGAGCGATTTCTGATAGGCTGACGCCATGAGCCAGACCCTGCGGCGGCCGATGACGATGGCGGAGTTCCTCGCGTGGGAGGAGGAGCAGCCGGCGAAATACGAGTTCAACGGGCATGGCATCGTGGCGATGACCGGGGGCACGGTCGCGCATCCGCTGATCTGTGTGAACGTGACGACATCGCTCGCAATCCGCCTGCGCGGCAGGCCCTGTCGTGCTCATGGTGGGGAACTCAAGATCGAGGTCGCCGGCTCGATCCGCTACCCGGACGCTTTTGTCGTCCGCACCCCCCAGGTCTTGACCGCCAGCGTGGCGCAGCATCCCGTCGTGGTGTTCGAAGTGCTGAGCCCCTCGACCGCTACCGTCGCTTTCACCGAAAAGCATGACGGATACCGCGACACGCCATCGGTGCAGCGTTATGTCATCCTTCGGCAAGACCGCATCCATGCCACCGTATTTACCCAAGATGGGCAAGGGTGGTCGCGCGGTGTCCTGACCGAGGACATGACCTTGGCGATGGAGGAGATTGGAATCGAGATCCCCATGGCTGAGTTTTACGAAGGCATCGTTTTCGACCCAACCTGATCCGTGGCCATTCCGCACGAACAAGCCGAGACGGCGGCGTTGCTCGCCAGCATGGCGGGGCGGCCGGCCCACGAGACGCATATCTCGGCGGTATTCATCGGCGCCGACACCGTCTGGAAGCTGCGCAAGGCCGAGCGCCTCGGCTTTCTCGATTTCACCGCGATTGCCGAACGCGAGCGCACCGCGCGGAGGGAGATCGCACTGAACGCGGAGGCGGCGCCGGGCATGTATCGCGACGTGGTTGCGGTGACGCGCGGGCCCGATGGGCTGGAACTCGGTGGGCGGGGCGAGACGATCGACTGGGTCGTCCGGATGGCGCGCGTGCCCGAAGCCGACTTCCTCGACGTCATCGCCGCCCGTGGAGAGCTTACCCCCGCGCTGCTCGACCGGATCGCCGACGCTGTGGTGGCGGACCAGGCAAGGCGCGCTCCGGCGACGCGCGACCAGGTGACGGCGCTGCGCGAGGTGGCCGAAGGCAACGCGCGCGCGGCGACGGATGCGGGGCTCGCCCCCGCATCCGTCGCCGCATGGCTTGGCACCATACGGGCGGCGATCGACGCGCGCGCCGGCACGTTGCTCGCGCGCACCGAGGCGGGGTTCGTGCGGCGGGCGCATGGCGACCTGCATCTGGGCAACATGTGCCTGTGGCGCGGCGAGCCGGTGGCGTTCGATGCCCTGGAGTTCGACGAGAGCCTGGCCACCATCGATGTCGGCTACGATTTCGCCTTCCTGCTGATGGACCTCGAACACCGCGCCGGCCGGGCGGTCGCCAACCCGGTTTTCAACCGTTACGTCGCCCGCACCGGCGACGTGGGCCTCGCGAGCCTGCTCCCGCCCTTCCTGTCGATGCGCGCCATGGTGCGCGCCCATGTGGCAGCGTCGGCCGGCCGGCCCGATGAGGCAGCCTCCTATTTCGACATGGCGGAAGCGCTGCTGCGCCCGGCGCCCGCGATGCTGGTTGCCATCGGCGGCCTGCCGGGCAGCGGCAAATCCACCCTCGCGCGTGCGCTGGCACCGGAACTGGGGGCCGCCCCTGGCGCGCTGGTGCTGCGGAGCGACGAAATCCGCAAGCGGATGCACCTTGTCACGCCCGAGCATCGCCTGCCGCGAAGCGCCTACACCGAAGCCGTCAGCCGGCGCGTGCTGGGCGTGCTGGAACACGGCGCCGCACGCGCCTGCGCCGGCGGGCACGCGGTGATCGCGGACGCGACTTTCATGGACCCGGACGACCGGCGCGCGATCGCGCAAGCGGCCGGAGCGGCACCCTTCCTGGGCGTCTGGCTGCAGGCACCCCTCGCGACGCTGGAGCGGCGCATCGCCGCACGTCACGGCGACGCATCGGACGCGGATGTGGCCGTGTTGCGCCGGGCTGCCGCAAGCGATCCGGGCACCGGCGATTGGCTCGCGGTCGATGCGGGCGATGCCAAGGCGGCTTTGGCGCTCGTGAGACAGGCTCTTGTGCGACAGGCTGTCCGCGCGCGCGGCGGTTCGTGCTAGAAAGCACGCTCAAAGCGTACTGAAGGAGCGACCCTCATGGCCATCCGCAAATTGCTGCTCCCGCTCACCGGCACCGCCGCCGGGGAGGCCGCTCTCGCCACCGCGCTGATCGCCGCCCGCATATGGAACGCCCACGTGACCGCGTTGCACGTCCGCGTGGACAGCCGCGACATGGCTCCCTTGGCCGGCGAGGGCCTCTCGGGTGCCATGATCGAGGAGATGATGTCGGCGACCGAGAAGGAAAGCTCCGACCGCGCGCACGCGGTCCACGCCATGTTCGACCGCTTCGTGACGCAGCACGGCGTGACGGTCGCCGACGCGCGCCCCAAGGCCGGCATGGCGACCGCGAGCTACGCCGCCGTGACGGGCCGCGAGGAGGATCTGGTGGCGCAACTCGCCCGTCTCGCGGACCTCACCGTCGTTCCCCACCCGGAGGCGGGCGAGGACGTCTCCTCGTCGGACGCGCTGCACGCGGTGCTGTTCGATTCCGGCCGCCCGGTGCTGATCGCCCCGCGGATCGCGCCCACCACCATGGGCGAGCGCGTGTGCATCGGCTGGAATGGCACCGCCGAATCGGCCGCGGCCGTTTTGGGCGCCATGCCCTGGATGCAGCGCGCGCAGGCGGTACGGGTGCTGACGGCCGAGGAATACCAGCGGCGCGGGCCGGGGGCGGCCGCGCTGGTCGACTACCTGGCGCTGCACAACGTCTCCGCCGAGGTCGCGACCTTCCGGCCGGTCGACAAGGAAGTGGGGGCCGGCCTGCTGGCGGCGGCGCGCGAGTTCGGCGCGGATTTCATCGCCATGGGCGCCTATTCGCATTCCCGCCTGCGCCAGTTGATCCTGGGTGGCGTGACCCGGCACGTGCTGGAGAACTCGACTCTGCCGATATTGATGAATCGCTGACACGCGGTCGTCGCTCCGGCTAGACTCACCGCAAAGCTCGAAGGAAACCCCATGCCCCGCCCGCTCCGTTGCCTGCGTTCGATCCTGCTCGCCGCATCCATGCTGGCACCCGTCGCCGCGCAGGCCGACGACGTGACCGCCGATCAGGCGACCCAGTTGCAAGGGCAGTTGCGGGGGTGGCTGGCCGATCAGCTCGGGCCTAAAATCCCGCTCGCCGACAAGCCGATCCGGGTCACCCCGGAGGGCGACCATTTCAGGCTCGCCATCGAGATCGGCGGCCCGATCGCCGGCACGCCCATCACCGTCACGGTTGGACCGATCACCGGAACGGCCAAGCCGCTCGACGGAACCCGCTGGTCCCTCGAGGATTTCCGCTTTCCCTCGCCGATGCGGATCGACAACGCCGATGCCGCGAACGGCCCGTTCAAGACCCTGAGCATGCGGGCCGATGAACAGAGCTTCCACGGCGTGATCGACACCAGCCTCGCGACGCCAAGCACGTTCGATACCACTATGCGTGGCTACAGCTCCGCGTCCGAGGCCAAGGATTCCGCCAGCAAGACGAGCATCGTCTCCACCATTTCCCATAGCGCGGCGGAGCCCACGAGCGGCGGGCGGGTGAACCTGCCATTCGAAGTGCGGGGCGAGAAGCTGGCCACGGAAGGCACGCTGCCGGATGGTTCGCGCTTCGCGCTGACCGTTGAGCGCGTGCTGGTGGGCGGGCATTTCGACAACGTGGCGCTGAGCCTGATCGCCCCGGCCATCCGTGGGCTGATCGACATGGCGGCCGATCCGGCCATGGCGATGGCTCCCGCCGCGGCGATGGCTCCCGCCGCGCCGCCGAAGGCCAACCCCGCCATCGTGGCCAACGCCAAGCAGGCCCTGGACGGCGCGCTCGGGCGCAAGCCGGCCGCCGCCCGCCCCTCCCCTCCGGCGTCCGCCCCCAAGCCAGCGGTCACCGCGACGGTCAAGCTCAAGAATCCCGACATGACCGCCGAGCAGAAGGCCGCCACGCGGCGCCTGGTGTCGGCCCTGCGCGACTTCATGGGTGGCTTCGAGGAGACCTACGCGGCGGAGGACGTCAAGGTTACGTCTGCGGGCCATGGCGCCTCGTTCAGCAAGATCGCCTTCGGCGTCGGCGCGGGCGCCACCGCCGGCAAGATGGAGGCCCATATGGCTCTGACCGTGGACGGCATGGCCAAGCCCGACATTCCGCCCGGCCCGCTGCGGGACTTCCTGCCGCGCCATGTCAACCTGAAGCCGCGCATTGCGGGCATCCCCGCCGCCGACGTGTTCAAGCTGCTCGACCACGCCATCGAGACCGACGGCAAGGACAGCGACGCCCTTTCGGCCGAGGCGATGGGGCTGCTGGCGAAGGGACCGCTTCTGGTGGGCATCGACGACATCGCGCTCGATATGGGGCCCGCGACGCTCAAGGGCAGCGGCGAGGTCGTGGTGGCGTCCATCACCGACATCAAGGGCGACGCCACCTTCAGCGTGACGGGCCTCGACGACCTCATCAAGAAGGTGAACGAAACGCCCGAACTGCAAAGCATGGGCGCTGGGCCGGTGCTGTTCCTGGTGAAGGGCATGGGCCGCGTAGAGGGCACGAACACGGTGTGGAACGTGCGCTACCGCGACGGGAAGGTGCTGGTCAACGACACCGACCTGTCGGCGATGCTTCCGGGCGGAAAGTAGCTCAGCTCGCGTGACGGTTATTCGCCACCGAACCTTTGCCGCCCCGCCATCCGGCGGGGCGGTTTGTGCCTCAATATCCGTAGTGGTGTCCGCCGAACAACAGGAACAGGATCACGACCAGCAGCACCAAGCCCAGGCCGCCGCCAGCCCAGCCGCCACGGTAGCCGCCCTGGGAGCCCTGATACCCGCCATACCAGCCGCGCCGGTAGCCGGTGTGGCCGAAGCCGCCTACGGCGAATACGATCAGCACGATCATCAGGATAAGGAACATCGGGGGAACTCCAGGGCTGACATATACAACGCGCCAGCCCTGGTTTGGATTTCCCCGTCACGCCAAAGCCAAATTCAGTCGAACACCAGCGTGATGGTCTCGGCCACCAGCGCGGGGCGCGCGGAACCCTCGATCTCGATGGTCGCCTCGTAGACCAGTCGGCGTCCGCCCTCCACCGGCTCGGACGCCTTCAGACTCTGGCTCAGCCGGATGCGCGACCCCACAGGCACGGGGCTGGTGAAGCGCACCTTGTTCGAGCCGTAATTCAACGCCCGTGACCGCCGGCGGATGGAGACGACCTCCTGGCTGAGCCGCGGGATCAGCGACAGCGTCAGGAAACCATGTGCGATGGTCTTGCCGCCCGGCATATCGCGCTTGGCGCGCTCGATATCGACATGGATCCATTGATGATCGCCCGTGGCATCGGCGAATTTGTCGATCATCGACTGCGTCACGACAAACCACGCGCTGGCGCCAAGCGGCTTGCCCACATGCGCGTCCATATCGGCGGGCGTTTCGACTTCGAGCATCTCGTTGCAATCCTCTGCATGACTATCGTTCAAGCCGTTATCACGGCGCGTGCGCCGCGTCACAACCCAGGGACCGCAATATTGAGGTGGTGCCAAACGCGGCGCGCAACCTAACTTGCGGGTCCGAGCCATCACCGAAAGGCCCTCCCGCCCCATGCTGCGGCGCTTCTTTGCCTATTATCGTCCTTACAAGGCGCTGTTCCTGCTGGATTTCGGCTGCGCTGTCGTCTCTGGCCTGCTCGAACTCGGCTTCCCCATGGCCGTGCGCGGCTTCGTGGACAAGCTTCTGCCAGGCCAGGATTGGGGGCTGATCCTGCTCGCCTCGGCGGGGTTGCTCGCGATCTATCTGGTCAACACGGGGCTGATGACCGTGGTGATCTATTGGGGCCACATGCTCGGCATCAACATCGAGACCGAGATGCGCCGCCGCGCGTTCGACCACCTGCAGAAGCTCTCGTTCCGCTTCTACGACAACCAGAAGACCGGCCATCTGGTTGCCCGCGTGACCAAGGATCTGGAGGAGGTCGGCGAGGTCGCCCATCACGGGCCGGAGGACCTGTTCATCGCGGTGATGACCTTCATCGGCGCCTTCGCGCTGATGTTCGCCGTGAACGCAAAGCTCGCCTTGCTCACCACGTTGATCGTGCCGGCCAGCGGTCTGATCGCCAGCCGCTACGGGACACGCATGACCCGCAATTTCCGCGAGCTGTTCGGCCGCGTCGGCCAGTTCAACGCGCGCATCGAGGAGAATGTCGGCGGCATGCGGGTGGTGCAGGCCTTCGCCAATGAGGACCATGAGCGGGCGCTGTTCGCCGCCGACAACGCGCGCTACCGCACTACCAAGCTGCAGGCCTACCGGCTGATGGCTGCCAGTTCCTCGCTCAGCTACCTCAGCATGCGGGCGACGCAGATCGTGGTGATGATCGCCGGAACCTGGTTCGTGCTGCACGGCCAGCTCACCGCCGGCGGCTTCGTCGGGTTTCTGTTGCTCATCAACGTGTTCTTCCGCCCGATCGAGAAGATCAACTCGGTGATGGAGACCTACCCCAAGGGCATCGCCGGCTTCCGGCGCTACACCGAGTTGCTCGATACCGAGCCGGACATCGTGGACGCGCCCGGCGCCGTCACCGTCTCCGGCTTGCGCGGCGAGATCCGCTACGAAGCGGTCGGTTTCGCCTACACGCCGGACCGCCCGGTGCTGAGCGGGATCGATCTGGCGATCGGGGCCGGCGAGACGGTCGCGTTCGTCGGGCCGTCGGGCGGTGGCAAGACCACGATCTGCTCCCTGTTGCCGCGCTTCTACGACGTGACCGCCGGCCGCATCACCATCGACGGCATCGATATCCGTACCATGGCGCTGGCCTCCCTGCGCGGCCAGATCGGCATCGTCCAGCAAGACGTGTTCCTGTTCGCCGGCACCATCCGCGAGAACATCGCCTATGGGCGCCTCGGCGCCGCCGAAGCCGACATCGCCGATGCCGCGCGGCGCGCGAGGCTCGAAGACACCATCGCCGCCATGCCGAACGGGCTCGACACGGTGATCGGCGAACGCGGCGTGAAGCTGTCAGGCGGTCAGAAGCAGCGCCTGGCCATCGCCCGCATGTTCCTCAAGAACCCACCGATCCTTATCCTGGACGAAGCCACATCGGCGCTCGACACCGAAACCGAGCGTGCGATCCAGGCATCCCTGCTCGAGCTGTCGGAAGGCCGCACCACGCTGGTGATCGCGCATCGG
>JANXTF010000127.1 GCA_025352565.1 Rhodospirillales bacterium
TCCCGCTGCGGCTGGTGTTCTACACGTCCGCCGAACTGGAACTGATCGTGGCGCGGGGCGCCCGCAAGCTCGGTTTCGACCTCACCCGCGAGGGGGCGGAGGAGATCGCGCGGCGCTCGCGCGGCACGCCCCGCATCGCCGGGCGGCTGCTGCGGCGGGTGCGCGACTTCGCCCATGTCGAGGGCACGGGTGCGGTGGACCGCCAAACCGCCGATGCGGCGCTGCTGCGACTGGAGGTGGACCGCATTGGGCTGGACGCCATGGACCGCCGCTATCTCCGCCGCATGGCCGAGCACCATGGCGGCGGCCCGGTGGGGGTGGAGACGCTGGCGGCCGCACTCGCCGAGGCGCGCGACACGATCGAGGACGTGATCGAGCCCTACCTGATCCAGGAGGGGCTGATCCTGCGCACCAGCCGGGGGCGGATGCTGGGGGAGCGCGGCTGGCGGCATCTGGGCCTGGCACCGCCGGCCGGCACCCAGCCGGTGCTCGACCTTTTGGGAGAGGATGGATGAACCCTCATCCCGCGCCCACGCTCCGGGAAGGCCGCCATCGCTATGCGCTGCGCATTTACTACGAGGACACCGACGCGGCGGGCATCGTCTATCACGCCAACTACCTGGGCATGGCCGAGCGCGCCCGCACCGAGGCGTTGCGCGACATGGGCGTGCCCCACGCGGAAATGACCAGGGACCATGGGCTGTTCTTCATGGTGCGGCGCGTCAAACTGGACTATCTGGCGCCTGCGCGGCTGGACGAAACGCTTGTCGTGGTCACGCAGCCGGTGGCAATGCGGGCCGCGTCGGTCGATTTGCGGCAGACGGTGACGCGGGCGGACACGCGGCTGGTGGTCATCGACATCCAGCTGGCCGCCGTTCGCGTGGCCGATGGGCGGCCGGGCCGGATACCCCCGCGCTGGCGGGAGGCGCTGCTCCGTCTGGGAGTGGGCCAACAGGAGGGCTAGGCGAGTGGATCGGGCTGTTGATGCGGCGAACCTTGGAACCGCAGGGACCGACATGTCGATCCTGTCGCTGTTCCTGCAGGCGGACATCGTGGTCAAGATCGTCATCGTGGCGCTGCTGCTGGCAAGCGTCTGGGTGTGGGCGATCGTGTTCGAGAAGGTGACGGCGTTGCGCCGCGCCCGCCGCGCGGCCGACGCCTTCGAGGACCGCTTCTGGTCTGGCGGCAGCCTCGATGAGCTGTTCGAACAGGAAGGCGCCAAGCCGACGCATCCGATGGCCGCCGTGTTCGGCGCCGCGATGTCGGAATGGCGCCGCAGCCAGCGCGTGGCCGGAGCCGACATGGGCCGCGCGGGCGTGCGCGACCGCGTGGACCGCGCGATGAACGTGACCATCTCGCGCGAGATGGAGCGGATGGAGCGATGGATGATCTTCCTTGCCTCCGTCGGCTCGACGGCCACCTTCGTCGGGCTGTTCGGCACCGTATGGGGCATCATGAAGAGCTTCTCGGCGATCGCGGCCTTGCACAACACGAGCCTCGCCGTGGTGGCTCCAGGCATCGCGGAGGCGCTGTTCGCGACCGCCATGGGCCTGGTCGCGGGTATCCCGGCGGTGCTCGCCTACAACAAGCTGGGGAGCGATCTGGCGCGCTACGCCGGGCGGCTCGAGGGCTTCGGCACCGAGTTCGGCGCCATCCTTTCCCGTCAGGGCGAGGAACGCGCCTAGATGGCGATCGGGTCACAGGGCGGACGTCACCCGCGCGGGCGCTACCGGCCCTTGGCCGAGATCAACATCACACCCATGGTGGACGTGATGCTGGTGCTGCTGATCGTGTTCATGGTCACCGCGCCGCTGATGAGCACGGCGGTCAACATCGATCTGCCCAAGGTATCGGCGTCGCCGGTCAACCAGGACAGCACGCCGCTGAACGTGTCGGTCGATAGCGGCGGTGCCGTGTTCCTGCAGGACCAGAAGGTTGAGGTGCCCGAACTGATCGCCAAGCTGCAGGCCATCGCGCAGGACCAGAAGGACCGCCGCATCTTCGTGCGCGGCGACAAGTCCAACTCGTTCGGCCGGATGCTGGAGGTGATGGCCACCATCATCCAGGGCGGCTTCACCAAGGTGTCGCTGTTGACCGACCCGACCGGGGCACCCGCCCCCGCCCCCGCCCCCTCCGTCGCGCCCGCGCCCGTACCCGCCCCCGCGTCTCGCCCGGCGACGCCGGCCATCCCCCGACCGGGGCGCGGCTGACCGCGCGCCTCCGATGAATTCCGGCCTCACGCGCGGCGCCTCGGCGTCCGCGATCCTGCATATCCTGCTCGCGGCTGTTCTGCTGGTCGGCCTGCCCAGCACGCCGCCGAAGGAGGCGGAGCAAACCGTGGATGTGGAGTTGGCGACGGCACCCGGCCCGCCGCAGAAGGCGATGAAATCCGATCTGAGCGGCCCGGTCGCGGCCCCCAGCCGCTCCGAGAAGACGGTGCAGGAGCAGCCCTCGCCCGAGCCGCCGAAGGATCAGCCGCCCGAGCCGCCTCCGCCCCCGCCGCCCCCCCCCCGCCACCGCCGCCGCCGCCGCCGGTGCCTGACCCGCCGGTGACGCCGCCGCCGGTGCAGACGCCGCCGCCCCCGCCGCCGACGCCGAGCCCCACACCCGCGCCGCCGCCGCCGCCGCCCACGCCGACGCCCCCGGCGCCGCCGCAGCCGCCTTTGCCCACGCCGCCCAAGTTGATCCCGCCGCCGCCGATCCCGCCGCCGCCCGCGCCGCCGAGCACGACGAGCCAGCCGAACCCGACGAAGAACGCGGCGCCGGAGAGCGATTCGCTGCAGAACACGCTGGAGAAGCTGCGCGCGATGCAGAAGCAGACCAGGCCGCCGACCGCGCGGCCCAACCCGGTGCAGGGCGGCGCGCCCAACGCGGGCGGCAGCCGCGCGGGCGACATCACCGCCACCCTCTCGACCGTGCAACAGGGCGCCATCGGTGCCAAGGTGCGCGAATGCTGGACCAAGGACGATGGCGCGCTGGGGATCGAGACCATGTCGGTGCAGTTGATCGTCACACTCGATCAGACGGGGATTGCCCGCGAGGCCATCGTGGGGGATCAGGACCGCGGCAGAATGGGCGATCCGCGTTTTCGCGCGTTTGCCGAGCGGGCCGTCCGGGCCATCCGCGATCCACGCTGCGCCAATTTGCCGCTTCCATCGGCTGATCTCGGCAAGATCAGCACTTTGACTTTCCGCTTCAAGCCCTGAGGGGGGTTGCCATGACCCATATCGATCTCGCCCGCTCGCTGCTCGAGCGCCGCCGCCTGCTCGCCGCCGCCGCCGCGTTTTCCGCGACGCCCCTGCTCGCTCACGGCCAAGGCACACCCGCGCCCGCGCCCGCCCAGCAACTTGGCGGCAAGGAGATCACGGTGGATGGCGCCCGCACCTCGCCCATCCCCATTGCGATCCCGCCGCTCGCTGGCGGCGGCGGCGGCACCGACAGCCTGGGCCGCGAGATGGCCGGCGTCATCACCGCCAATCTGCAGCGCAGCGGGCTGTTCCGCCCGATCGACCCGGCGGCCTTCATCGGCGACGCGCCGGCGGACACGCCCAATTTCCAGAACTGGAAGGCGATCGGCGCCCAGGCGCTGATGACCGGCCGCGTGGAAAGCCAGGGCGGCGACCGCGTGCGGGTGGAGTTCCGCCTGTGGGACGTGCTGCCCGGCACCCAGATCCAGGGCACCGCCTACAGCACCACGCTCGGCAACTGGCGCCGCATCGCCCACATCATCAGCGACGTGATCTATGAGCGCCTGCTGGGCGAGAAGGGCTATTTCGACACCCGCGTGGTGTATGTCGCGGGCACCGGGCCGCGCGGGCGCCGCACCAAGCGGCTGGCGATCATGGACCAGGACAGCGCCAACAACCGCATCCTGTCGGACGGCAGCTGGAACGCCCTGACGCCGCGCTTCCATCCGACGCGCGACCAGATCGCGTTCATGAGCTACGCCAACAACAAGCCGCGCGTGTACACCTTCGACCTCGCGAGCGGCCGGCAGCAGGTGCTGGGCGATTTCGGCGGCATCACCCTCTCGCCCCGCTACAGCCCCGACGGCGGCAGCATCATCATGTCCCAGACCCGTGGCGGCGGCTCGGACATCTACGTGGTGGGGGCCAGCGGGGGAGGGGGGCGGCAGCTCACCAACTCGGGCGCCATCGACGTGTCGCCGTGCTACAGCCCGGACGGGTCGCAGATCGTGTTCAACTCCGATCGGGGCGGCGATCAGCAGATCTACATCATGGGCTCCGGCGGCGGCGGGGTGAAGCGGATCAGCTTCGGACGCGGCCAATACGCCACCCCCGTATGGTCCCCCCGCGGCGACTTCATCGCCTTCACCCGCTTCGGCGGCGGCACCTTCTCCATCGGCGTGATGCACCCGGACGGCTCGGGCGAGCGCATCCTGTCCGAGAGCTACTTCGTCGAGGGTCCGACCTTCGCGCCCAACGGCCGCGTCATCATGTTCTGCCGCGAGACCGCGGCGCGCGACAGTTCCGGCGGCGGCTATTCCGCGCGGCTGGTGTCGATCGACATTGCCGGCTTCAACGAGCGCCCGGTCTCGACGCCGACCGACGCCTCGGATGCGGATTGGTCGCCGTTGCTTGCTTGACGTACTCAATCGCGTGAACATGGGCGTGTTGCGCGGATTGGATGGCAGCTTTCCTTGACCCAGATCGTTACGACGACTACGCCGCGCACGTAAGTTGCCTGCGGAAACGCGGGTCTGCACCTCTCTCCAGGGATACCAAAATGAACGTCAAGACCTTCGGGGCCTTCGCCGCCCTCGCACTCCTGGCGGCGTGCAGCACGCCCGCTGACACGACCTCGGCCTCTGCCACCGGCGCCGGCAGCGTCATCGGCGCAGGCGGCGGTCTCGCGTCGGGCAGCCAGGAAGACTTCGTCGCCAATGCCGGCGACCGGGTGTACTTCGCCACGGCCCAGTCGACCCTGAGCGGCGAGTCTCGCGGCAAGCTCGACGCCCAGGCAGGGTTCCTCGCGCGCTATCCCCAGGACAACGTGCAGATCGCGGGCAATTGCGACGAGCGCGGCACCTCGGAATACAATATCGCGCTGGGTCAGCGCCGCGCCAACTCCGCACGCGACTATCTCGTCGCGCGGGGCATCGCCGGCGCGCGCATCGCGACCATCAGCTACGGCAAGGACCGCCCGACCGCGCTTGGTTCGGACGAGAGCGCCTGGCAGCAGAACCGCAACGCGATCACGTCGGTTCGGTAAACCGGCCCGATCGTCTAGAATGGGCCGGCGGTCGCGAGGCCGCCGGCCTTTTTTGTCTCGGAGAACGCCATGAAGCTGCCCGCCCTGCTCGTGTCCGCCCTGCTCGTGATCGCCCTCGCGGTCGCCAGCATCACGCCCGCGCGTGCCCAAATGGATACGCGCGACGCCATCGTGCTGCAGAACCAGATCCTGGAACTGCGCCGCGACATGCAGGTGCTGCGGGAGCAAGGTGGCCGCGGCGGCGGCGGATCGGCGGTATATCGCCCGGCGCCCGCGGGCAATGCAGGCGGCGCCAACGAAATAACCGCCCAGTTGCTCGACCGGGTGAACCAGCAGGACGACCAGATCCGCCAGTTGCGCGGGCGGCTGGACGAGTCGGAGAACGCGCGGCAACGTCAGTTCGAGACGCTGAACAAGCAGATCGGCGACCTGTCGTTCAAGCTGGGCCAGGGTGCGGCGCCGGCGCCGTCGAACGTGGCGCCCCCGTCGAACCCGCCGCCGCGCCAGCTTAGCGGCGAGCCCTTGCCGCTGGCGCCAGCTTTGCCGGTGCGCCGGACGCCTGAATTGGTGATTCAGGAAGGCAACGCCGCCCTTGCGCGGCACGACTACACGACATCGGAAGCGGCCGCCCGCGAATTGCTGGCAGGCCCCCGCACGCCGCGCAGCACCGACGCGCAATTCCTGCTGGCGCAGTCGCTGGAGGGTCGCCGCGACTATGGCCAGGCGGCGGTGGCCTATGACGACGCCTATAACCGCAACCCGAACGGCAGCCGCTCGCAGGACGCGTTGCTCGGTCTGGCCGGCTCGCTCGCCGCGATCAACGAGAAGGCCGCGTCCTGCGCCACGCTCAACAAGCTGCGCGCGGCCACCCCCCGCCCCAACCTGATCCCGGCGATGAGCGCCATCGCGCAACGCGCCGGCTGCCGCTGACGCCGCTCTCGGCCGCGCAATTCGGCGCCGGGCCGTTCGGCGCCGGGGAGTTCAGCGCCGGGGAGTTCAGCGCCGGGGATTTCGCCGCCCGGCTCGATCCGCTCGGGCCGTTCGAGCCGTGCCCGATCCTCGCCGTCGCGGTGTCCGGGGGCGCGGACAGCATGGCGTTGGCGGTGCTGGCGATGGAGTGGGCGCGGGCGCGCGGCGGCCACGCGGTCGGGTTGATCGTGGACCATGGGCTGCGGGCGGAGTCGCGGCGAGAGGCCGCGAAAACGGCTGATTGCCTGGCGGCGCTTGGCATGGCGGCCGAAATTCTGGCGATCGACCTGACGCTTGGCCCGTCGCTGTCGGTGCGGGCGCGCCGGTCTCGCCACGACGCGCTGGAGGGGGCTTGCGCCCGGCGCGGCATCCTGCATCTGCTGCTCGGCCACCACGCCAACGATCAGGCCGAAACCGTGGTGATGCGCGTCATGGCCGGGAGCCGCGAGGCCGGGCGCGCGGGCATGGCGGCGCTGGTGGAGACCGCTCGATTACGCCTGCTGCGCCCGCTGCTGATGGTGCCGCATGGTCGGTTGCGGGCGCTGTTGCGCGCGCGCGGCATCGACTGGGTCGAGGACCCGTCGAACCGCGATCCGTGCTTCATCCGATCCCGCCTGCGCGCCTACCGCGCCGATCCGGACGGCGATTCCGCCGCCACGAGTGCGACGGCGGCGGCGGCGCGGCTGCGCGGGATGGCGCGCGCGGCTCATGAACGCGAAACCGCCCGCTGGCTGGCGGCCCATGCCGAAATCCACCCGGAGGGCTACGCGGTCATCCCCGACGCGCCCATTCCGGCCGACGCGCTCGCGGGATTGATCCGCATGATCGCGGGATCGCGCCGGCCGCCGCGCGGCGGGGTCGCCGATCTCGCTCGCGCACCCCGCCCCGCGACGCTCGGCGGCGTTCGTGTGCTGCCGGCGGGACGGCTCGCTCCCGGACGATGGCTTCTGGTGCGCGAGGCGCGGGCGATGGCGGCCGCCATCCCCGCCTGCCCCGGTGCCGTGTGGGACGGACGATTTCAATTGGCCGGAAATGTGCCGCCTTGCGCCATGCTGGGCGGTCTTGGGGCCGATGCCTCGAAATTGCCGGGTCGTGACCTGCCCGCTTGCGTGAGGTATGCCTTGCCCGCCTTGCGGGTGAACGGCGCGCTGGTCGCGGTGCCCCATTTGCGGTATGGCATCGTGGAAACGCCGCTTGCTTTCAGACCTGTCGCCGTTGCGGCCGGTGCGCCGTTTCAGGCATCCCCGGTCGGATGGCGGGATGCTGCGTTGTGGGGATGCCAAGCCGCGTGCGAGACACTATGTTGACTGTGTCCCAGCGGCCACCCGGTGCTGCCGCTCGAGGGAACGTCGATTTGGGCCGCGCTGGCCAAGGAATGAGATGAGCAATTTCGGCCGCAATCTGGCACTTTGGGTGATCATCGCGCTGCTGCTGGTGGTGCTGTTCAACCTGTTTCAGCCGGGAACCGCGCGCAATGCCGCGACACAGGTGGCGTATTCGGACTTCATCAGCGAAGTGAACGGTGGCCGCGTCAAGGACGTGGTGATCCAGGGCCGCACGGTCGCCGGCCAGCTTTCGGACGGCCGCAGCTTCCAGACCTACACGCCGGAAGACCCCACGCTGGTGTCGCGCCTGACCGATAAGGGTGTGCGCGTCATCGCCAAGCCCGAGGAGAGCGACGTGAATCCGCTGCTCCATTATCTGCTGTCGTGGTTCCCGATGCTGCTGCTGATCGGCGTGTGGGTGTTCTTCATGCGCCAGATGCAGGCCGGCGGCGGCCGGGCGATGGGGTTCGGCAAGTCCCGCGCCCGCCTGCTCACCGAGAAGCAGGGCCGCGTCACCTTCGTCGACGTGGCCTGCATCGACGAGGCCAAGCAGGAGCTTCAGGAGATCGTGGACTTCCTGAAGGACCCGCAGAAATTCCAGCGCCTCGGCGGCAAGATCCCCAAGGGCGTGCTGCTGGTCGGCCCTCCCGGCACCGGCAAGACGCTGCTGGCGCGTGCCATCGCGGGCGAGGCCAACGTGCCATTCTTCACCATCTCGGGCTCGGATTTCGTGGAGATGTTCGTGGGCGTCGGCGCCAGCCGCGTGCGCGACATGTTCGAGCAGGGCAAGAAGAACGCGCCCTGCATCATCTTCATCGACGAGATCGACGCGGTCGGCCGCCATCGCGGAGCCGGGCTCGGCGGCGGCAATGACGAGCGCGAGCAGACGCTCAACCAGATGCTGGTCGAGATGGACGGCTTCGAGAGCAACGAGGGCGTCATTCTGATCGCGGCCACCAACCGGCCCGACGTGCTCGACCCGGCTTTGCTGCGCCCCGGCCGGTTCGACCGCCAGGTGGTGGTGCCGAACCCCGACGTGAACGGCCGCGAGAAGATCCTGCGCGTTCATATGCGCAAGGTGCCGTTGGCCAACGACGTCGACCCCAAGATCATCGCGCGCGGCACGCCCGGCTTCTCGGGCGCGGATCTCGCGAATTTGGTGAACGAGGCGGCCTTGCTGGCCGCACGCCTCGGCAAGCGCGTGGTGGCGATGGCCGAGTTCGAATACGCCAAGGACAAGGTGATGATGGGGGCCGAGCGCCGGTCCCTGGTGATGAGCGAGGCGGAAAAGCAGATGACCGCCTACCACGAGGGCGGCCACGCGCTTTGCGCCATGCATGAGACGGAATGCGACCCGGTCCACAAGGCCACGATCATCCCGCGTGGCCGCGCGCTGGGCCTGGTGATGAGCCTGCCGGAAGGGGACCGCTACTCGAAAAGCAAGTCCAAGCTGCTGGCCGAACTGACCATGGCGATGGGCGGGCGGGCCGCCGAGGAGATCGTGTTCGGAGCCGACAAGGTCAGCAACGGCGCCTCGGGCGACATCAAGATGGCGACCGATCAGGCGCGGCGCATGGTCACCGAATGGGGCATGAGCGAAAAGCTGGGCATGATCGCCTATGGCGACAACAGCCAGGAGGTGTTCCTCGGCCACTCGGTGACGCAGAACAAGAACGTGTCGGAAGTGACCGCGCGGGAGATCGACGCCGAAATCAAGAGCATCATCGACGCGGCCTACGTGAAGGCGCGGACCATTTTGTCCGAGGACGTGGAGAGCCTGCATCGCATCGCGCGCGGTCTGCTCGAGCACGAGACGCTGTCGGGCGACGAGATCCGCACCGTGATGCGCGGCGAGCCGGTCATCAAGAAGGTGAACGACGAACCGGCCGCCGATAGCCGCCGCTCCTCGGTGCCAACGACGACAAGGCCGGTGCCTCCGACGGGCGGGCTCGGCACGGCGCCGCTGCCGGGGTAGGCGCGCTTGCTTCCTCCGGCCCTCTCCAAGAAGGGGAGGGGGAAGCACGAAGCCGTCCTGGCGCGGGACGCGGCGTTTCCGCTGGTTATGGGCATCCTGAACGTCACGCCCGACAGCTTCTCCGATGGCGGCCGGCATCTGGACCCCGATCGCGCCATTGCTTCCGGGCGCGCGATGCTCGCGGCGGGCGCCGACATCCTCGATATCGGCGGCGAGAGCACCCGCCCAGGCGCGGGCCCCACGCCGCCCGAGATCGAACAGGCCCGCATCCTTCCCGTGATCCTCGGCCTGGCCGGCAGCGGTGCGGCCCTGTCGGTGGACACCCGCAACGCCGCCACCATGGCGCTCGCCCTCGATGCCGGCGCCAGCATCGTCAACGACGTGTCCGCCCTGCGCCACGACCCGGACGCGGCATTCTTGCTGGCCGGGCGGGAATGCGGCGTGATCCTGATGCACATGCGCGGCACCTCGGCGACCATGATGGGGTTGAAGCAATACGGCGACGTGGCGGCGGACGTGGCGCGGGAATTGGCCGAGCGGGTGGCGTTCGCGGAGGCGGCGGGAATCGCACGCGGGCGCATCATGGTCGATCCTGGCATCGGTTTCGCCAAGGGGCTCGCGGAGAACGTGGCGATGCTGCGCGGGCTGGACGCGCTGATGACGCTTGGCTGCCCCATCGTGGTCGGGGTCTCGCGCAAGGGCTTCCTCGGCAGGCTTTCGGGCGAAACCGAACCCGCCCGCCTTGCCTCCGCCTCGATCGCCGCCGGCCTGTTCGCCTGCCTGCACGGTGCCGCCATCCTGCGGGTGCATGACGTGGCCGAGACGGTCCAGGCGCTTCGGGTCTGGCGCGCGCTGGCGGGCTCTGGCATGGAGCGGGGATGACCCGCCCCAGAAAGATGTTCGGCACCGACGGCATTCGCGGCACCGCGAACACCGATCCGATGACCGCAGCCATCGCGCTGCGCCTCGGTCAGGCCGCGGGCGTGCTGTTCCTGCGGGGCGCCCACCGCCACCGCGTCATCATCGGCAAGGACACGCGGCTATCCGGCTACATGATCGAGCCCGCCTTGGTCGCGGGCTTCGTGGGGGCGGGGATGGACGTGGTGCTGGTCGGCCCGCTTCCGACGCCGGCCATCGCCATGCTCACGCGCAGCCTGCGCGCCGATCTGGGCGTGATGATCTCGGCCTCGCACAACCCTTTCGAGGATAACGGCATCAAGCTGTTCGGCCCGGACGGGTTCAAGCTGTCCGACGACACCGAGCGCGAGATCGAGGCGCTGATGGAGGGCGACGCCTCGGTCGGCCTCGCCGCGCCCGGCAAGCTCGGCCGTGCCTCCCGCCTGAACGACTCGGCGGGGCGCTACATCGAGAGCGCCAAGGCGACCTTCCCGCGCGGCCTGCGGCTCGACGGCCTCAAGATCGTGGTCGATTGCGCGCATGGCGCCGCCTACAAGGTGGCGCCCGCCGTGCTGTGGGAGTTGGGCGCCGAGGTGATCGCCATCGGCGTGGCCCCCGATGGTTTCAACATCAACAAGGGCTGCGGCTCGACCGTGCCGGAATTCCTGTGTGGCGAGGTCCGCCGTCATGGTGCGCATCTGGGCCTCGCGCTGGACGGCGATGCGGACCGCCTCATCCTGTCCGACGAGCGCGGCACGATCGTGGATGGCGACCAGATCCTGGCGCTGATCGCCAAGACCTGGGCGCAGGACGGGCGGCTGCGGGGCGGCGGCGTGGTGGCGACGGTGATGTCCAACCTCGGCCTGGAGCGGTTCCTCGGCGTCCAGGGCATCGCGCTGCACCGGACCCGCGTGGGCGACCGCTATGTGGTGGAGAAGATGCGGGCCGACGGTTTCAACGTCGGCGGCGAGCAATCCGGGCACATGATCCTGTCCGACTACGCCACCACCGGGGACGGCCTGTTCGCCGCCTTGCAGGTGTTGGCCGTGCTGGTCGAGGACGGCCGGCCCGCCAGCGAATTGCTTCGGCTGTTCGAGCCGCTGCCGCAGGTGCTGCGCAGCGTGCGCTTCGCCGGGCCGTCGCCGCTCGCGTCGCACGACATTCGGGCCGCGACCGATGCCGCGGAAGCCCAACTCGCGGGCAGCGGCCGGCTGCTCATTCGCGAGAGCGGCACGGAGCCGGTGATCCGCGTGATGGCGGAGGGGGAGGACGAGCATCTGGTGGCGCGGATCGTGGACGATCTGTGCGCCCGCATCGGCGATGTGACACGCCAGGCCACCCAGGGCGCCCAGGCAGCATAGATGCACGGACGGGTGCTGGTGGTCGCGGGCTCGGACTCGGGCGGCGGCGCCGGCATCCAGGCAGATATCAAGACCATCACGGCGCTTGGCGCCTATGCCGCGACGGCGATCACGGCGCTGACCGCGCAGGATACGCGCGCGGTCCATGCCATCCTTCCGGTGCCGGCCGATTTCGTGGCCGCGCAGATACGCGCCGTGCTGGACGATATCGGCGCGGACGCGGTGAAAACCGGGATGCTCGGCGACGCCGCGCTGATCGAGGCGGTTTGCGACGAGATCGGCGAGGGCAGGGTGGTGGTGGTCGATCCGGTGATGGTCGCCACCAGCGGTGCCCGCCTGCTCGATCCAGCCGCGACCGAGACGCTGCGGCGCAGGCTGCTGCCGATGGCCACCGTGTTGACGCCCAACGTGCCGGAGGCCGAGGCGCTGACCGGCATGGCAATCGTGAACGAGGCCGACATGATCGAGGCGGCGCGGCGGCTGCTGGCGATGGGGCCGCGCGCGGTGCTGATGAAGGGGGGCCATCTCGATGGGCCGGTCTGCGTCGACGTACTGGTGACGAACGACGGGATGCTGATGTTCCGCGCGCCGCGAATCGCCACGCGCAACACGCACGGCACCGGTTGCACGCTGGCCAGCGCGATTGCCGCGAGCCTGGCGCAGAGGCTCGATCTGGCTCGATCGGTGACGCGCGCGCATGCCTTTGTGCAGGCGGCGATCGTGTCGGCCCCTGGGTTCGGCGGCGGCAACGGGCCGCTCGATCACGCCGCCTGGATCAACGCCGATCCGGCGTTGAATGCAGATCCGGCCTTGGTCGAACGCGCGCGACGCGGCATCATCGCCCGGTAATCGCGGGAGGCGGATCAATGATCGGTGGCGGCAAATGGGTGAGAGTGGCGACGGAAGCCGAGCTTCCGGCGGGCGAGATGATCCCGCTGACCGTCGAGGGCCACAACATCGCGGTCTATCACCTCGACAACGGCGAGTTCCACGCCACCGACAATGTCTGCACGCATCAATTCGCGCTGCTGACCGATGGCTGGCTGGAGGATTGCTACATCGAGTGTCCGTTGCATGCCGGGCGCTTCGACGTGCGGACCGGGAAGGGGCAGGGCGATCCGATCGACGTGGACCTCAAGGTCTTCGCGGTGAAGGTCGAGGATGGCGCCGTGCTCGTGATGGTGTAGCGGGGCCGGGGCCATGAGCCTCACGCTGCCCGCCATGGACCTGTCCGCGCGCGCGCAGGCCGCGCGACGGCGGAACTACGCCCGCAACTACTGGCCGTTCGTGATTCCGGCGGGCGCGGTGGTGGCCGCCATCATCGTGCTGCCCTGGGTGTTCACGCTGTTCATGTCGGTGCATGAATGGCGCGTCGGCAGCGACCTGGAATTCGTCGGCCTCGCCAATTTTCGGCACATGCTGACCGATGAGCGGTTCCTGTGGTCGGTGCTGCGGACGCTGTATTTCACGGCGCTGGCGACCTTCTTCCCGGTCGTGCTCGGCGTCGCCGCCGCCGTCTGCTTTCATCGGCGATTTCCGGGGCGCGGCCTCGCGCGGACCATCTTCATCATGCCGATGATGGCGACGCCGGTGGCGGTGGCGCTGGTCTGGACCATGATGTTCCATCCGCAACTGGGCGTGCTGAACTACCTGCTGACCTCGGTCGGCTTGCCCCCTTCGACGTGGAGCTACGATGCGGCCACCGTGATCCCGACGCTGGTGATGGTGGAAACATGGCAATGGACGCCGCTGGTGATGTTGATTGTGCTGGGCGGCCTCGCCAGCCTGCCGCAGGACCCGTACGAGGCGGCGAAGCTCGATGGGGCGAGCGCGTGGCAGATGTTCCACCACATCTCGCTGCCGCTGGTATGGCCGCATATCGTGGTGGCGCTGGTGATCCGGACCATCGACGCGCTGAAGGCGTTCGACACGATCTTCGTGATCAGCAACGGCGGCCCGGGCACGGCCAGCGAGACGATGAACATCTATCTCTACCTGCAAGCATTCTCGTATTACAACATGGGCTACGCCTCGGCGATCACGGTGGTGTTCTTCGTGCTGATCCTGATGGTGAGCCTCGTGCTGTTCAGCGTGCGGCAGGAATCCGCATGACGGAATTGGCATGACCGGACATCGGTTCCGTCGCGCGGCGGGCAATCTGGGTTTCGGGCTCGCCGTGTTCGCGCTGATCTCGCCCGCGATCCTGGTGTTCCTGTGGATGCTCTCGTTGTCGTTGAAGAACGAGGTGGAGAACATGGCCTATCCGCCGGTGTTCATACCCAGCCCGATCACGTTCAGCAATTTCATCGACGTGTTCCGAAAGAACGATTTCCTGACCTACGGCCTCAACTCCGTCATCGTCTCGTTTTCGGCCACCGGCATCGCCTTGCTCCTGGGTGTGCCTGCTGGGTTCGGCATCGCGAAATCCCGCGCCACCAAGGCCGCCGCCCTTATCATGATCGCGCGCGTGACGCCCGGCCTGTCCTACCTCATTCCGCTGTTCCTGATTTTCCAGTGGCTCGAACTAACCGGCACGCTGACGCCGCTGGTCATCACCCACGTTGTCATCACGCTGCCGATCGTGGTGTGGGTGATGATCGGGTTCTTCGAGGGCTTGCCCGCGGAGCTGGAGGAGGCGGCGTTGGTGGACGGCGCCACGATCTGGCAGGCATTCCGGCACGTGGCGCTGCCGTTGGCGCGGCCGGGCATCACGGTCGCGACCATCCTCGCCTTCATCTTCAGCTGGAACAACTTCATCTTCGGCGTGGTGCTCGCGGGCCGCACCACGCGCACTTTGCCGGTGGCGGTCTACAACGTGCTGACCTTCGAGCAGGTCAGTTGGGGCCCGCTGGCCGCCGCCGCCTTGCTGGTGACAGCGCCCGTGCTGCTGCTGACGCTGCTGATGCAAAAGGAAATCGTGGCGGGACTGACCGCCGGGGGTGTCAAAGGCGGCTGAAGCTTGCCGGCCCCGTCACGAAAGCGGACGGAGCCGGCGAAGCGTCAGCCATTGGCAGCGCGTCGCGTGGTGGCCTCATGCACCGGGCTGGTCTTTTTGGCGGAACCGGCGGCTTCGGACATGATGCCGCGCAGGTCGCGCAGGAAGGCGGTGCCCTTCAGCGTACGCTGCACGAGCACGCTGCGCCGATCCATTGGATCGACCTTGCGGCGCGCCAAATCGAGTTCGCCGAGACGGTCCAGCGCGCGGGTGATGGCGGGTTTGGAGACGTTCAGATCGGCCGCCAAGCCGCGCACGGTATGGGCACCGTCCTGCAGGTAGCAGGTGAGGAATACGCCGAGCTGACGGGAGGAGAGGTCCGGACCGTCGCGCCGCACCAGGGCGACGACGGTGTCTCGGAGAATGCCGACCAAATGGTCGGGGGCGGGGGCAGTGGCCATGACGTGAATCCTTTCTGACTCGAGACTGCAAAACCGATATGGGTGCTTCCCAGCAATACGCCCGCGTTGCGGAATCGGATGCGTCACGTTCGATATATATTATAATGACGAGATGAAGTTGCCGTTCATCCCAATCATGTTACCTGGATGATATACTCTGTTTGGTTACCAAACGTTTAGGTTGCGAGGAAAAATTTTGCCGAAATGGCGTGCAGCATGGCGCGGATCGCCTGGGCCTCGCCGCCTTCGGGGCGGGCAGGCCGGGTCGAGTCGTTCCAGGCGTACATGTCGAAATGCGCCCAGGCCTGGCCCTCGGGCACGAAACGACGGAGGAACAGGGCCGCGGTCACCGCGCCGGCCAGCGGCTTGCTCGACACGTTGTTGAGGTCGGCGACCGGGCTGTCGAGCCAGCTGTCGTAGCCGTCCCACAGCGGCAGGCGCCACATCGGGTCGTTCGCCGCGACGGCCGAGACGCGAAGCTGTTCGGCCCAACCTTCGTCATTGGTGAACAGCGCCGGCAAGTCCGGCCCAACCGCCACGCGGGCGGCTCCGGTGAGCGTGGCGCAGTCGATCAGCAGCGCGGGACGGGCGGCGCAGGCCTCGTCGATCAGGTCGCACAGCACCAGCCGGCCCTCGGCGTCGGTGTTGCCGATCTCGACGGTCAGGCCCTTGCGGGTGCGCAGCACGTCGAGCGGGCGCATGGCGGTGCCTGACACGCTGTTCTCGACGCAGCCGATACGGACTTCGAGCCGCAAGGGAAGGTCGGCCGCCATGACCATGCGCGTGAGGCCGAGCACGTTGGCCGCACCGCCCATGTCCTTCTTCATCCGCAACATGCCGGATGACGGCTTGAGGTCGTAGCCGCCGGTATCGAAACACACGCCCTTGCCGCACAGCGAGATCAGCGGGCTCGAATCATTGGCGGTGCTGCCGCGCCATGCCAGAGTGACCACCACCGGTTTGCGGGCGGACCCCGCCCCCACGGCCGACACGGTCGGGTAGGCGGCATCGAGGGCGGCACCCTCGCAGCGGGTGACGCGCGCGCCGTGGCGTTCGCCGAGCGCCATTGCGGCGTCGGCGAGTTCGGCGGGTCCGAGCAGGTTGGCGGGCGCGTTCACCAGGTCGCGCACCATCCAGATCGCCGCCGCCTGGGACCGGATGGCGGGGACGTCGTCGCACAGCAGCAGCGCCGGTTCGCGCTTGGGCTGCTTGAAGCCGCGATAGCGGTAGGCGCCGAGGCAGAAGCCAAGCACCGCGTCGTCGCGCGCGAATTCGCCCGGCTCGATCCGCCACAGAGTCTCGGCGGGCAGGCGGAAGGCGAGGTCCCCGAACGCCAGGTGGGAGCGGTCGGCGCCCAGCCCGAGCACCGCGCCGGCAGGGCCGGGCAGCAGCACCAGCTGCTGCGCCTGTGCCTTGAACCCGCTGTCACGCAGAAACGCCGCGGTCTCGGCAGGCACGCCAGCCAGCCATGCCTCCAGACCCTCCGGGCGGAGCGCGCGGAGGGGACGGGACTCGCCATGCGCGCGCAAGGGCAGTTCATGCCCGGTCATGTCCGGTTCGGCCATGTCAGATTTGGTCATGTGTGATTTGGTCATCTGGGGCGCCTGCAAGCATCGCGGCCAGGGCCTGCTCCACCCGCCGCGCAAAGCCGGCCGGGTCGCGCGGCAACTCGCCGTCCTGCACCCGTGCGAGGTCGAGCAATGTGCGCGCCTGGTCGGCGATGTCGCTGCCCTCGGCCACGCGAACGGCGAGGGATGCCAGCAGCTTGTGGCGCGGGTTGATTTCCAGCACCGGCGGCGGCGCGAAGCTTTGCCGCCCGGCGCGGCGCATCAGGCGCTGCATCTGCAAGTCCGGTCCGGCGGAATCCGCGCCCAGCACCACGGCCGAGTCGACCAGCCGGCCGGTGGCCCGCACGTCCGACACGTCCTCGCCCAACGCCGCCTTCAGCGCGTCGATCAGCGCCGTCACATCCGGCGCCTCGCCCTCCGGGGCATCGGTCGAGGCAAGCTTGGACAGGTCCTGCGCGCCCTGGGTGACGCTGCGGATCGGCTTTTCCTCGAACTTGTCCATCCGGTCGGGCCAGAAGGCGTCGATCGGATCGGCCAGCAGGAGCACCTCGATGGCGCGCGCGCGGAACCCCTCCAGTTGGGCGGAGCGGGCGAGGCTTTCGGCGTTGTCGCCAGCCAGGACATAGATCGCCTCCTGCTCGGGCTTCATGCGGCCGACATAGTCAGGCAGCGAGGTCCAGCCCTCCACGGCGGAGGATTTGAAGCGCAACAGCGGGGCAAGATCCTTCTGGTACTCGTTCTCCTCCCAGATGCCTTCCTTCAGCAGCGGGCCGAAATTGTCCCAGAACTTCTCGTAATCGGCCGCGTCCCTGGCTTTCGATTTCAGCTCGGTGAGCACGCGGTTGGTAACCGCCTTGCGGATGCGGGCCAGCACCGGCGTGGTCTGGAGCATCTCGCGCGACACGTTGAGCGGCAAATCCTCGGTGTCGACCACGCCTTGGACGAAGCGCAGCCAGGTCGGCAGCAGCTTGGCGTCGGCGGTGATGAACATGCGGCGGACATGCAGGCGGACATGGCTGTCGCGGTCATTGTCCACCGGGTCGAATGGCTTCATGCCGGGGATGAACAGCAGGGCCGAATATTCCATCGCCCCCTCGGCCCGCCAGTGCAGGGTGGCCCAGGGCGTGTCGAAATTGCCGAGGTGGCGATAGAAGGCGTTGTAATTGTCCTCGGTCACCTCGGCCTTGGGCTTGCGCCACAGGGCGGTGCCTTCATTGGCGGGCTCATCCTTGCCGTCGCGCGCGATCGTGACGGGCAGGGTGACGTGGTCGGCCCATTTGCGCACCACGGTCTCGATCCGCATCGGCTCCAGGTATTCCTCCGCGTCGGCCTTGATGCGGAGCACGATGTCGGTGCCGGCGGTGGCGCGGGTGGCGGGCTGCATTGTTAATTCGCCCCGCCCGTCCGAGGCCCAGGTCCAGGCGTCCTCGGCCCCGGCG
>JANXTF010000162.1 GCA_025352565.1 Rhodospirillales bacterium
CCGCCCTGGCTCAGCCGCTCGCGGGAGAACTCCTCCCACTCATGATGCGTGCTGGAGCGCGCCAGCAGCGCCTCCGCCATCTTCACCGGCACCACCACCACGCCGTCATCGTCGGCCACGATGATGTCGCCCGGCATCACCAGCACGTTGTTGCAGGCGATCGGCACATTCACCGCGTAAGGGAATATTCCCGTCTGGGTATGGAAATTCGGTGTCGTCCCACGCATCCACAGGCCGAGGCCCAGCTTCTTCGCCTCAGGAAAGTCCCGAATGCACCCGTCGATCACCACGCCCGCCCCGCCGCGACCCTTGAAATAGGTGAGCATCATCTCGCCGAACACGCCCGCCGTCATGTCGCCGCGTGCATCGACCACGACAACATCGCCCTTTTGCGCGTGATACAGCACATGCCGGTGCAATTGCAGCTCCGGCTGGGAATACTCGTCGTCGCCGTACTGGTCCTCGCGCTTCGGCATGAACTGCAGCGTGAGCGCCGGGCCGGCGATCGCGTGCCCCGGCGTCCATGACACGGGGCCGCTGACATGGGCGTTGCGGATGCCCATGCGGCTCAACTCCGCGCTGCACGTGGCGCTGCCGACGGCCGCGAGGCCATCGCAAAGATGCCGCGGCGGGCGTTGGATATCGGATGTGTGGATCATGGTCCGTCCTTTGAAGTGTCAGCTTCGCGTGGCGACTGCGTGATCGAGATCCATCCGGCGCGCGAGCTTCGCTTTCTGGCCGGCCATCCCCTCGCGGCGCATGGCGAATTTCCCGCGGGATGGTATTTGCGTAGGGCGCGGAACGTCAAGCGCGCGACTGGAAGGATCGGGAAGCCATGAGCGTTGTCGTCATCACGGGTGCCGCCGGCAACATCGGTGTCAAGCTGCGGGCGCATTTCGAGCATCTCGGCTGGCGGCTGCGGCTGCTCGACGTGGCGGCCTCCCACGACGCCGGGGTGACAGCCGCGGACCTGACGCGCTACGACGAGACATGGGCGGCGGCTTTCACGGACGCGGAGGCGGTGATCCACCTCGCCGGGCGGCCGAGCCCGCGCATCTCGTGGGCGGACGCCGTGCGCTACAATATGGATATGACGCAGAACGTGTATGAGGCGGCCGTCCGTCATGGCGCGCGGCGGCTGATCTTCGCCAGCTCCAACTGGGTGGTGGCGGGCCATCGCTTCGACACGGGGGCGCTGACGACGGACATGCCGCCCTGCCCGATCAACCCGTACGGCATGTCGAAGCTCGCCGGTGAGCGCCTCGGCCGCTCGTATCACGAACGATATGGGCTGGAGGTCATCTGCTTCCGCATCGGCTACTGCCAGACGGGGGATAACCTCGCCGGGCGCACCATGGCGATGGGCAGTTGGGGACAGTCGATGTGGCTGTCCAACCGTGACCTGTGCCACGGAATGGAGCGCGCCGTGCTCGCGGACAGCGTGGGGTTCGAGGTTTTGAACCTCATGAGCGACAACCCCGGCATGCGCTGGGACATCGCCGCCACGCGCCATGCGATCGGCTACGCGCCACGCGACGGCGCCGCGCCGGATCTGTCCGACGACATGCGTCTGCGGGAAGCCGACGTCGCGCGGATGCACGCGGACTTGGAGCGGCTGCGCGAACGAATGGCACGACACGAAGCCTAATCGAAGAATCCGCGATCCGCCTCCGACAGGTACGGCCGCGCCCGTTCCGCGTTCAGCGTGACCCCGAGGCCGGGCCGGTCCCACACGTCGATGAAGCCGTCCTTCACGATCGGGTCCGGGAACCCATCCACGATATCGAACCACCAATCCGGGCGCCCCCACGGCATCTCGAACGCAATGTAATTGTCTGGCAGCGTCGCGCACACCTGGACGAGGGCGGCAAGGCCGAGCAATCCGTTCGCGATGCCATGCGGCGCCATCAGGATGCCATGCAGGTCGGCATATTCCGCCACCCACTTCAATTCCGCGAGGCCGCCCACGTCGCACGGGTCAGGTCCCACGACGCGAACGGCATGCGTTTCGATCAACTGCTTGAAATTCTGCCGCAGATAGATCTGCTCCCCGGTATGAATCGGCGTGGAAGTGGCACGGGTCACCTCCCGATAAACATCGGCGTTCACGAACGGTACGTAGTCCCCGCTGATCATATCCTCGAGCCACATGATATTGTACGGCTCCAGCGCGCGGCCGAGGCGAATCGCATCCGGCACCGTCATCCCGGGGCCGCAATCCAGCGCCAGCCCAATCCCGTCCCCGAGTTCCTGCTTCATTGCCTCGACACATGCGACGATATGCTTCAGGCCACGTTCGGTGAGCGGCCCCCGGTCGATCCAGCCGTGAAAGGCACCGCGACGGGATTCGCCATAGTGGAAGTCCGGAAACTCGTACTTCATGTCGCTGTGAAATCCGATGCCCTGCTTCACGATGGTGAAGCCCTGCGGCGCATTCTTCATCAGCCGCACGTTCTCGGCATAATCCTCCGGTTCGAACCGCGTCATCGGCGTGCGGATCGCACCGTTGTAGACGCGCACGCGGTCACGCACCTTGCCGCCCAGGAGCTTGTAGATCGGCACGCCCGCCGCCTTGCCGGCGATGTCCCACAACGCGATCTCGATGGCGCTGATCGGTGCCCCCCACGGCTTGAACGCCCCGCGCTGACGAATGCGGAGCATCACGCGCTCCACGTCGGTCGGGTCCTGCCCGAGCAGCGCGTCCCGCAGCTGCAACACCTGCGGCGCGATGTACGGCTTGGTATGCTCAACCGGACCGAGGCCGTCGATGCCTGCGTCGGTCAGGATGCGGACCACGGGGAACGGGCCCAGCATGGCGCAGCGAAGATCGGTGATTTTCATTGCGCGCCCCCGAGGACGCTGGAACCCGCCGCGGTGCAGATCGGTGTGCCGATGTTGGTTATCTTCACAATGCGTCTCCTGTCGTGCCGTCAAAAAGATGCAGCTTGTTCTGGTCGAAACCGAGCCACACCGGGTCGTCGATGGCGAGCATCACACTGGGTGCGACGCTGACCACGACGATAGTTTGAGCCACACGCACATGGACGAATGTGACATCGCCGGTCGGCTCGACCGTGTAGACGCGGCCGGGCACCGCGCCCGCGACATGCTCACGATGCAGCGCGATGGTGCTGTGACGCGCGCCGAGGACCACCTCGCGCCCGGTGGCGCGGGCCGCTCTGCCCGCATTCTCCGCCGAGAGTTCCACGGCCCATCCGTCGCGACCCACCCGGTTGGCTCCCTCCATCAGCCCGTACAACAGGTTCATCGCCGGGCTGCCGACGAAACCCGCCACGAAAATGTTCACCGGGTTCGAGAACACCCGTGCCGGCGTGTCGTATTGCTGCAACTTGCCGCCATTCATCACCGCCATGCGATCGGCCATCGTGACGGCTTCCAGCTGGTCATGCGTCACGTAAATGACAGTCGCATGCAGATCCTGGTGAAAGCGCTTCAACTCCGCGCGCATCTGGCCGCGCAACTTGGCGTCGAGGTTCGACAATGGCTCGTCCATCAGGAAGGCGCGCGGGTCCCGCACCAGCGCGCGCCCGAGCGCCACGCGCTGCTGCTGCCCGCCAGAAAGTTCGCGCGGCCGACGTTCCAACAGGTGTTCGATATCGAGCACCTTCGCCGCCGCGCGCACCTTGCGGTCGATGTCGGCGCGCGGGAGTTTTCGCATCTTGAGCGGGAAGGCGAGGTTTTTGAATACGGTCTTGTTGGGGTAGAGCGCGTAGTTCTGGAACACCATGGCGATGTCGCGGTCTTTCGGATCGAGACCGTTGACGCGGCGGTCGCCGATGAAGATATCACCGGCCGTCTGCTCGATCAGGCCCGCGACAAGATTGAGCGAAGTTGTCTTGCCGCAGCCGGACGGCCCAACCAAAGCCACAAACTCGCCGTCGGCGATCGTGAGGCTGACGTGGTCGACGGCCGTGAATGCACCGTAGTTCTTGACGATATCGACAAGCCGGACTTCAGCCATGGGGTGCCTTCACGCCTTCACCGCGCCTTCCGTGAGCGCCCGCACAAAATACTTCTGCAAGACGAGGAACAGCACCACGACGGGCACGCTGGTGATGAACGAGGCGGCCATAAGGCCGGGCCAGTTGGTGGTGTACTCGGTGAAGAAGCGCTGGAGGCCGACCGGCAGCGTGAGCTTGGACTTGTCGTTGAGAAAGGTGAGCGCATAGACGTATTCGTTCCAGGCCAGGATGAATGAGTAGATTGCGGTGGCGATGATGCCGGGCGAGGACAGCGGCATGACGATCTGGATGAACGCCTGGAAGCGGGTGGCGCCGTCGATGCGCGCGGCCTGTTCGAGCTGGGCGGGGATGTTGTCGTAGAAGCCCTTCAGCAGCCAGATCGAGAGCGGCAGGCCGAAGGTGAGGTAGGTGAGAATGAGCGATAACTCGGTGTTCACCAGATGCAGCCAGCGCATCAGGATGAACAGCGGCATGAGGAACACGACGGCGGGGAACATGTTCCGCAAAAGGACAGAATAGAACAGCAGGTTGCGGCCGGGGAAGCGGAAGCGCGAGAATGCGTAGGCGGCCGGCACCGCGACCATGACGCTGAGCACCGTGGTGGCGAAGGACACCCAAAGGCTGTTGAACATGTAGCGCAGGAATTCGCGGCCGGTCTCGTTGGCGGGCGAGAGCAGAATGAAATATTGCTCGAAGGTGACGTTGCGGGGCCACCATTCGGGCGGGTACTGCGAGGCCGCGAACTGCGTTTTCATCGACGTCAGCAGCATCCATACCATCGGCAGCAGGGTGAACAGCGTGAGGAGTGCGAGGAACACGACGCGCGCGATGCCCCAGCCTCGGTCGCCATGGACCCGCGCTCTCATCCGGGTGTCGCCTCGTCCTTGCCCGTGAGGGCGCGGACGTAGAAATAGCCCATCGACATCATCACCACGAAAAGGATGACGGAGTACGCCGAGGCCACCCCGAAGCGGATGCGTTCGAAAGCGAGCTGATAGATGGCCGTGATCCAGATATCCGACGAGCCCGCTGGGCCGCCCGCGGTCATGATCCAGGGAATGGTGAAGCTGTTGAGATTGGCGACCAGCAGCAGCAGGACCGTGACCAGGGTCACCCCCTTCAGATGCGGCATAGTGATGTGCCAGAAGCGCTGGAACACGCCGGCGCCGTCCACCTGGGCGGCGCGGTGCAGTTGTTCCGGCACGGTCTGCAAGCCGGCCAGCATCATGATCATGGCGAAGGAGAACTCCTTCCAGACATTGACCACGATCAGCGACGGCAGGGACGTGTCCACATTGTCAAGGAAGTTGATCGGGCGGTCGGTGATGCCGCTGGCGACCGCGAGTGCCCCGATCACGCCGAAATCGCTGTGGTAGAGCCAGCGCCAGATATAAGCGGCGGCGACGGCGCTGATGACGTAGGGGATCAGCAGGATGCCGCGCAGCAGGCCGCGGCCGACGAACTGCCTGTCGAGGGCGAGCGCGGCGCCAAGGCCGAGGGCGAAGGCGAAGAAGGTGGAGAACGCGGTCCAGATCAGCGTGTTGATGGTGACATCGAGGAACGCCTCGCTGGTCAGGATGCGGACGTAATTGTCGGTCCCGACGAAGATCTTGTCGGCCATAGCGAGGCTGGGCGGCGTGTTGAAGAACGACAGGTAGATGGTGTCGTAGATCGGGTAGCCGATCACCAGCAGCATCACGCCCAGGGCGGGCGCGATGTACAGGTAGTCGGCGCGGTGCCGCACGATGCGCGCGAACACATTCGGTTCGCGCGCGGCGGTCGAAACGCTCACAGGCTGGTCAGCAGGGCCTTCACCTTGCGCGCGGCGTCATCGGCGGCGGCGGCAACGCTCATCTTCTTGGTAAGCGCGTTCTGCAGCATGTCCGGCACGATGATGTTCATGATCTCGCCCGATTCCGGGATGACCGGGAAGGGTATCCCGCTCGGCAGCATCGAGGTGGTGACGTTGAGGAACTTGATCGTCTCCAGCCGCTCCTTCATCCACTTCGTGCGGAAGCCGCGCAGATTGCCGGGATTGGAGTTGGTCCAGGCAATCTTGGTCGACCATTCCGGCCCGGTCGAGAACGCCAGCAGAGCGCGCGCCGCCTCCATATCGAGCTTGCCGTCCACCACCTTGGCGTCGAACACATGCGCGTTGGAGCCGCCGAACACGATGGCGCGGCGAGCGGGGCCCTTCGGCACCAGGCCGTAGCGCATGTTCGCCACCACCATTTCCGCGGTTTTTTTGTCGTCTCCTGTGGCCTTGGAGGCGCGGTCGAGCATGAAGGCATATTCGCTCGGGTGGCTGATCATCATGCCGAGCTGGCCGGAGATGAACGGGTCCTGGTTCTCGTTCTGTGTGTTGGTGAGTGCCGAGACGGGCACCGAGCGATCGCGGACGTACATGTCGAACGACGCCTGCAAGGCGGCCTTGGAGCCGGCGTTGTTCAGGTACACGCTCTTGTAGCCGGGCCGGGCCTCCGCCTCGTCCAACGCGCCGCCGCCATAGGCCCAGAGCTGGGGCATGAAGCGGAACGGCGTGTTGCCGGCATTGGTGCGCGCGACCAGGCCGTAGCCGTTCTTGCCGGTCTTGTCCTTGATCGCCTTCGAATACAGCACGAGGTCGTCCCACGTGGCCGGCGGCTTCTCGGGGTCGAGGCCGGCGGCCTGGAACAGCGCCGCGTTCCAGATCAGCCCCATGGTTTCGTTATTGGTGGGGATGCCATAGGACTTGCCGTTCCACATGACCGACTTCAGGGCGCCGGGCCAGAACTCGTCGCTGCCGAAGCCAACATCCTCGGGCTTGAGCGGCATCAATTGCCCCTTGGCCGCGAATTCCACGCCCCACAGAATCGGGAACTTCGCCACCATGGGCGCAGCATTGCCCAAGGCCGCCGTGCGGACCTTGTTCAGCATCTGGTTGTAGTCGAGGTTCTGCTTCTCGACCGTGATGTTCGGGTAGGTTTTCGCGAATGCCGCCCAGAATTCCGCGTCGATCCGATGATCGATCTGCGGCGAGGCCTGATTCGGGCCGACATACCAGTAGGTGACCCGCCCCTTGGTGTTCAGCGGCACCACCTTGGCACATTCGGCCGCTGTATCGATCTCCATCGTGCCGGCGATGCTCGCGATGTATTCAGGCGTCCAGTTTGAAGTGTCGAGCCCAGCAGGAGCCGTTGCGGCCCGCGCGGCTCCCGGCATGCTGGCGGCCATGCCCACGGCTGCGGCGGCGCCCAGCAGGCGGCGGCGACCGAGGGAAGACAGACCACCGAACTCATCGAACGTAGCCATCCGCTTTCTCCCGATCTCCCGCATTGGCGCGGGTTGTTGATACGATCGCGCCGCGGACAGACCGGGGCGCTGAGCGACCTTGGACGAAACGCTAGCACCCGGATTCGTGGGGCGCTACGGGGTTGCGCGCACCGCGCTTCTCACCTTCCCTTGTACGCGAAGCGGCGTTGGGAGGATGGCAGTGAGCAAGATCGCCTGTATCGGCGAATGCATGATCGAGCTGCGCGAGCGGGCCGATGGCCGGCTCGACCGCGCGTTCGGCGGCGACACGCTGAATACGGCGGTCTATCTGGCACGGCTCGGGGTTGCCGTGGACTACGTGACCGCGTTGGGCGACGACTCCTGGAGCGACGCGATGCAAGCCGCCTGGGCGGGAGAGGGCGTGGGCATCGGGATGGTGCGGCGCATCGCCGGGCGGCTGCCAGGGCTGTATATCATCCGGACCGACCCGTCGGGCGAACGCAGCTTCCTCTACTGGCGCGACTCCGCTGCGGCGCGGATGCTGTTCGACGGGACGGAGGGCGCGGCGGTGGCGGCGCGGTTGGCGGCGTATTCCGTGTTCTACCTGTCCGGCGTGACCCTCTCGATCTACGGCGACGCCGCACGGGTGCGGCTGTTGGAGGCTTTGACGCGCGCGCGCGAAGGTGGCTCCAGGGTGGTGTTCGACACGAATTTTCGCCCCCGTGGCTGGCCGGACCCCGAGGTTGCGCGCGCACTGTATCGGCGCATGTTCGCTCTGTCCGACATCGTGTTGGCGTCGGTCGACGATCTGCGGCCATTGTTCGGCGATGCCGGGGAAAGCGAACTGGCCGCGCACGCAGCCGGGGCGGAGCGCGTGTTGAAGTTGGCGACCCCCTGCGTAAGGGTCGCGACCTTGGGCGCCGAGATCACCGTGGCGGCGATGGCGGTTGCGCGCGTGATCGATACCACGGCCGCCGGCGACAGTTTCGCCGCCGCCTACCTCGCGGCCCGGCTGGCGGGGCATGGCCCGGAGGCGTCGGCACGCGCGGGGCACCGGCTGGCGGGCGCCGTTGTGGGCCATGCCGGCGCGATCATTCCGGCGGACGCGATGCCGGCCAGGGAGAATTTCACATGATGGATATCGACGATCTGGTCGCGGTCTCACGCATCATCCCCGTCATCACCATCGCGCAGGTGGAGCACGCGGTGCCGCTGGCGCGCGCGCTGGTGGCGGGCGGCGTGCGGCTATTGGAGATCACGCTGCGGACCGAGGCGGGGTTGCGGGGTGCGGCGCGCATCGTCGCCGAGGTGGAGGACGCGATAGTGGGCATCGGCACGGTGCTGACGCCCGACGATCTGGCGCGCGCCGTGGATGTCGGCGCACGATTCGCGCTGAGTCCCGGCGCGACGCCCGCCCTGCTGGCGGCCGCCGCGCGGTGCGGAATCCCGTTTCTGCCAGGGATCGCCACCGCGTCGGAGTTGATGGCGGCGATGGGGCACGGGTTCGGGACGTTCAAGTTCTTCCCCGCACTGGCGGCGGGCGGCATCCCGGCGTTGCGGGCGTTGGGTGGCCCGTTCCCGGCGGCGCGGTTCTGTCCGACAGGCGGTATCGGCGCCGCCAACGCGGCGGAGTGGCTCGCGGAGCCGAACGTGGTGGCGGTTGGCGGCTCATGGCTGACGCCGGCGGCCGAAATGCGGGCGGGGAACTGGGCGGCGATCACCTCGCGGTGCAAAGCGGCGGTGGTACCTTGATCCTTCCCAAGCCGGAACTGGGCTTCGCACTCACCCCGGCACGCGGCACGCAAAGCTGCCAGCCTCCTCCGTACTCCCCGTCCCGGTATATGTCGCACTTTGCGGATACGGGCATAGCGGCCGTGTCCGGTCCACTTTTCCGTCGGTCACCCGGCTCGCTTTCATGCTTTCCGGCGCGGCTCCGCTTTCAACCCAATTCACCATGGCGCTGATCGCGTCGAACCGATCGGTCGCGGGACCGCCCCGGCAGTGGTGCATCCCCGGCACCATGAACAGGCGAAAGAAATCCTTCGGGTCCGGCCCGCTCGCGGCACTCGCGCGGTCGTAGTAGTCGACGCTCATCAGCGGGTTCAGCGCCGCGTCGGACCAACCGTGATACATCATCAGCTTGCCGCCACGCCGGCGGAAGGGGGAGAGGTCGGTCTCGTCGGGGACGAGCAGGCTACGGATCGCCGACATGCGCGACGGGTCCTTCGCGAAATCGAAGTTGCGCCAATCGAAATTCGGCTCTGACCGGCCGAAGGCGAGGTTCTTCATGAAGGTGGTCATGTATTCGGTCTGGCGCGATACCTGGCCGTCAGCGGTGACGATCCAGCCGTCCCAGCCGGTCACCTGGCGGCCGCTGCCGACGAACTCGCTGCCGACCGCTTCGGCGCCGGGCGGCCAGCCGAAGAAGTATTTCTGGCCGTTCGGCAGCGTGATCCCCGCGTAGATCTTTTCCAGCGCCTGCGATTGACGCGACGTGAGGCAATCCGGACCATCGGCGCCTTGGGTACATTGCTGGACGTCGCGCGAGGGTTTGAAGTCGCATCTGCGCGGATCGTCGATCAGGCCGTCCTTCAGGCCATCGACCGCATCGCATTTTTCCACGAGTGCCCGCGCAACGATCTTCACCTTGTCGAGCGTGAGGCCGGCGCCGTCCAGCGCCTGGGCGTTCCAGACGTAGTTGATCATGGTATCGGTGAAGTTGCGTACCGGGGCGCCCGCGATCACGCCGTCGAAGTCGGCGGGGAAACGCTGCACCTCCATCAAGCCCTCGCGCCCGCCGGTGGAGCAGGAATCCCAGTACGAGAACGTCACCGGGCGCTCGTAATACGTGGCGGCGGCCTGCTTGGCGGTGAGCACCGTGCGATGAACGGCGCGGAACGCGTAGTCGATGGTTTTTGGCACGCTCGCGGCGAAGGTGGCGAGCGGTTCGCGCGCGGCGTCGTGGCCGGTGTTGGTCTGGGCGGTGGCGAAGCCGGCGGCGAGCGCCCTGGCGCTGGTGGCCTGGCGCGCGGCGGCGTCGAGGTTTTCACCCGCGTAGCCGCCATTGCCGAACATGTAGAAGCGGCGGTTCCAGGCGGAAGGCAGGTTTACCTCGAACTGGTTTTCCGGTGAGATGACGCCGCGCACGCGGCAGAACTCCGGGACGTCGGCCGTGGCAGCCACCAGGGTGGTCGCGGTGATGGTGAGGTCGCCGGCCGAGAGTTGCCCCAACGCCGCGCAGGTGACGCTCGGATGGTTGGGTGCCAGCGTGTAGCGCAGCGGCGAGGCGGCGCCCTCGGTGAAATTCCCGAGGCTTTGCGCATGCGCGCCGAATGCAAAGGATGCGGCGAGCAGGCCGGCGATGAGGGTGCGGCGCATGGCGGGTTTCCCGTTCGTTCCGATCGTCGTCGGCGCGAGCGTGGCACGACTTGATCGCACATGGAATGCGGAATTGGCGTTGAGTCCGGGGCGCGTGTGCCATAGTTCGGGGCTCCCGCCACAGGTTGCCCATGCCGCTGATCTTCTCGCGCCGCCTCTTCCCGCTGCTGGTGACGCAGGCGCTGGGGGCGATCAATGACAATCTGTTCAAGAACGCGCTGGTGGTGATGGTGCTGTTCCAGGCCGGCACGGGCGGGTCTGCCATGGTAGCGGCCGCCGGCGGCGTGTTCATCCTGCCCTACGTGGTGCTGTCGGCGACTGCTGGCCAAATCGCGGACCGTTACGAGAAGCGGCGCACCATCTTCTGGGTCAAGCTGGCGGAAGTGGGGCTGATGTCGCTGGCCGCGTGCGGCTTCCTGTTGGGCAGCACGACGGTCCTGTTCGCGGTGCTGTTTGGCCTTGGCGTGCAGGCCACGTTCTTCGGGCCGCTAAAATATGCGATATTGCCGGACCACCTGGAGACCGGCGAATTGCTGGCGGGCAACGGCCTGGTGGAGGCCGGCACGTTCCTTGGCATTCTGGCCGGCACGATCGCGGGCGGCGCGTTGTTTTTGCTGCCGGATGGCAGGCTGATCGTCTCTATCGCCGGATTTGCGATCGCAACCGCGGGTGTGGCTTCCGCGCTCGCCATTCCGCCCGCGCCGTCCCGTGTGCCCGATTTGCATGTCGGATGGAATATCGCGGGCGAGACGGCCGCATTGCTGCGGCTGGCGCGCGGCAACAACGCCGTCTGGCTGTGCCTGTTGGCGTTGAGCTGGTTCTGGGTGGTGGGCGCCACGGTGCTGACCGAATTGCCGACCTTGGTGCGCGACGATCTGGGAGCCGACGGGCACGTGGTAACGCTGCTGCTGGCGTTCTTTTCCGTCGGCGTGGGCGTCGGCTCCGTGCTGTGCGCGCGCGTGCTGAAGGGCAGGATAACGGCGCGATACGTGCCGCTGGCGGCGCTGTTCCTGTCGGTTTTCCTACTACTGTTCGCGTTTTCCGTGAGAAGCGCGCACGGGATTTCGAATGCCGCGCTGATGGTGTCGAGCTTTGCCGGATGGCGCCTGTTGGTGAACCTGCTGCTGCTGTCGGCCTGTGGCGGGCTGTATTCGGTGCCACTTTACGCCATCATCCAACAGCGATCCGGCACGGGAGAACGCGCGCGCATGATCGCGGCCAACAACGTGGTGAACGCCGCAGCCATGGTGGGTGCCGCGGGGTTGACGGCCTTGCTGGCGATGGCCGGCGTCGGGCCGGTGGCCATTCTGGAAGCAACCGCGCTGGCCAACCTCGCCGTTGCCGGGTGGGTATTCCGCGCGCTGATGCCCGAACGGCTTCGGCCATCGGCATAGCCCTGCCCTCCGCAGGATCGGCAAGGCGGACGAAACCGTTCAGGCGGCCCCGTACCGCTCCATGCCCAGATCCTCATGCGCGATGTTCGGCCGCTTCCCGCTCACCAGATCGGCCAGTACCCGGCCCGAGCCGCAGGCCATCGTCCAGCCCAGCGTACCATGGCCGGTGTTGAGAAACAGGTTGCGGTATTTCGTTCCCCCGATGATCGGCGTGCCGTCCGGCGTCATCGGCCGCAGCCCGGTCCAGAAGCTCGCGCGCGTCACGTCGCCGCCGTAGGGAAACAGATCTCCCACCGAATGCTCCAGCGTCGCGCGTCGCGGCCCGCGCAGGCTTTTGCTGTACCCCGCCAGTTCCGCCGTGCCGCCCACGCGGATGCGGTCGCCGAGGCGGGTGATCGCCACCTTGAAGGTCTCGTCCATCACGGTGGAGACGGGCGCGAACGCCGCATCGGTGATCGGCACCGTGATCGAGTAGCCCTTCACCGGGTAGACCGGCACGTCCACCCCGATCTGGCGCAGCAGCAGCGGCGAGTAGCTGCCCAGCGCCACCACATAGCGATCCGCCGCGATCACCCCGTCGGCGGTGATGATCCCGCTGATCTGGTCGCCATCGGCGGCGAGGCCGCGAATTTCCGTGCCGAAGCGGAACACCACGCCAAGCTCGGCCGCCATGGCGGCGAGGCGCTGGGTGAACAGGAATGCGTCGCCGGTCTCGTCACCGGGCAGACGCAGGCCACCCAGGAACTTGTCCCGCACACGCCCCAGCGCAGGCTCGGCCGCGATGCAGCCTTCGGGGTCGAGCACCTCGTAGGGCACCCCGCCCTCGTCCAGCACCTCGGTGTCGTCATGCACATGGTCCAGCTGCTTGTGAGTGCGGAACAGCTGCAAGGTGCCGAGCTGGCGGTCGTCGTAGCTGATGCCGGTATCGGCACGCAGGTCGCGCAGGCAGTCGCGGCTGTATTCCGCCAGCCGCACCATACGGCCCTTGTTGCGGTGATACGCCTCCTCGGTGCAGTTGCGGACCATGAGGCTGAGCCAGCGGTACAGGCTCGGATCGACGCGTGGCCACAGCACGAACGGTCGATGGCGCATCATCAGCCACTTGATCGCCTTCAGGGGCACGCCCGGCCCGGCCCAGGGCGCCGAATATCCCGGCGAGACCTGCCCCGCATTGGCGAAGCTGGTTTCCAGTCCCGCCTCCTTCTGGCGGTCCACGACCGTCACCTCATGGCCCAGCCTTGCCAGGTAATAGGCCGAGGTGACACCGACCACGCCACTGCCGAGAACAACGACCTTCACCACAACCCTCCTACCGACCCGCCCAATCTGGACATAACTCGCCCCCGCCCGCCATGCTGCCGTCATGAACGATGCGAGACTGACTCCACGAGACCTGTCCAGACTGGACCGCGCCGGCTTCCTCGCCCGGTTGGGCCATGTGTTCGAGCACTCGCCCTGGGTCGCGGATCGCGCCTTCGGCGCCGGCCCGTTCGAAACGGTCGCGGCCCTGCACGCTGCCATGTCGGCCGTGGTCGAACGCGCCACGCCCGAGGAGCGTCTTGCGTTGCTCCGCGCGCACCCTGAACTCGGCGCCGCCACGCGGCTGACGGATGCCTCCGCCGCCGAACAGGGCGGCATGGCGCTCGACCGGCTGGGCGACACCGACGCCGCCCGCATGGCCGAGATGAACGCCGCCTATCGGGCGCGTTTCGGCTTCCCTTTCATCATCGCCGTGCGCGGCCAGCGGGACCGTGCGGCCATCGAACGCGCGCTCCGCGAACGGCTGGCCCACGCGCCGGCGCGGGAGATGGCCGAAGCCCTCGCCCAGGTCTCCCGCATCGCCCGCTTCCGCCTCGAGAACATCTTTCCGTCCCCCTCGGGTGGCCTCAGCGTGCATGTGCTCGACACCACGCGCGGGCTGCCGGCCGCCGGGATGGCGCTGGAACTGTTCCGCATCACCGCGACCGAACGCATCTCGCTGCGCCGGGTCGTCACCGACGCGAATGGAAGGGTGGATGCGCCGTTGCTCGACGGCGATGCCCTGACCCAGGGCATTTACGAAATCGTGTTCGCCGTCGGCGGCTGGCGCGGCGCGCAGCCGGGTTTCTACGATCAGATCCCGATCCGCTTCGTGGTGGACGACCCCGCCCGCCACTATCATGTGCCGCTCCTGCTCTCGCCCTACGGCTACACCACGTATCGAGGCAGCTGACGGTGCGCGACAGCATCGCCTTCCTGCTCGGTGACACCCCCCGCACATTGCGCGGGGTCGACCCCACCATGACCGTGCTGGAATATCTGCGGGGCCCCGAGCGGCGTTGCGGCACCAAGGAAGGCTGCGCCGAGGGCGATTGCGGCGCCTGCACCGTGGTGCTGGGCCGCCCCCGCGCCGACCCTGGCGCCGCCCCTGGCACAATGACCTACGAGCCGGTGAATTCCTGTATCCTGTTTCTGCACGCGCTCGATGGCTGCCAGTTGCTGACCGTCGAGGATCTGCACGTCCATGGCGCGAAGCTGCACCCCGTGCAGCAGGCGATGGTCGATCACCACGCCTCCCAATGCGGCTTCTGCACGCCCGGCTTCGTCATGTCCGTGTTCGCGCTGACACAGAGCGCCGCCTCGGTGCCGGATCGCGCCGGGATCAATACCGCGCTCGCCGGCAATCTGTGCCGCTGCACCGGCTACCTCCCCATCGTCGCCGCCGCAAAAGCCGCCTGCGCGGCCCCCGTCAGCCGCGACGACGCAACGACCGTTCAACGCCTGCGCGCGATGCGTGACCCGGCCCCGGTCAGGCTGGCGGCGGCCGGCACCACCCTGTTCGTGCCGACCGGCGTGGATGATCTCGTACGCCTGCTCGCCGCCCACCCCGATGCCACCATCCTGGCCGGCGGCACCGATGTCGGCCTCTGGGTCACCAAGCAGCACCGCCGCCTGCCGGTCATCGTCTCGCTGGAAGCGGTGGAGGGGTTGGACCGCATCGTGCTGTGCGAGGACCGGATCGAGATCGGCGCGCGTGTGACCCTCGAGGCGCTGCTGCCGGTGCTCGCCGGCCCCTATCCGGCCTTTGCCGCCATGCTGCGGCGCTTCGGCTCGCGGCAGGTGCGGATGCGCGCGACCCTGTGCGGCAACGTCGCCAACGGATCGCCCATCGGCGACACGCCGCCCGCCCTGATCGCGCTCGGGGCGGAAGTGCGCCTTCGCGGCGCCGGCGGCGCGCGCACGATGCCGGTCGAGGATTTCTTCCTTGGCTACCGGCAGACCGCCCTGGCGCTGGGCGAATTTGTCGAACGCATCGACATCCCGCGCCCACGCATGGGCGAGCGCTTTCACGTCTGGAAGGTCTCCAAACGCTTCGAGCAGGACATCTCCGCCGTCTGCGGCGCGTTCCGCCTCACGCTCGACGGCGCGACGATCGCCGAGGCGCGCATCGGCTTCGGCGGCATCGCCGCCATTCCGTTCCGCGCCCGCGCCACCGAGGCCACGCTGACCGGCGGCCTGTGGCATGAGGCCACGCTGGCCAGCAGCCGCGAAACGCTCGCGCGCGAATTGACGCCCATCTCCGACATGCGCGCCTCGGCGGATTATCGCCGCATCGTCGCCTGTAACCTGCTGACGAAACTGCATGCCGAGACCTGGTCCCCCGGCGCCACCCCCGCGCTGGCCGAGATCGCCGCATGAAGACCGCGCCGGTTCTGGACGCGCCGGTTCTGGACGCGCCGGTTTTGGGCGCGCCGCGTCCGCATGACAGCGCGGCCTGGCATGTCGATGGTCAGGCGCTGTACCTGGACGACATAGCGGAGCCCGCCGGGCTGCTGCACGCCGTCATCGGTCTCAGCCGCGTGGCCCATGCACGCTTTCCTGCGCCCGACCTGTCCGAGGTGGCAGCCTCGCCCGGCGTGGCGGCCGTGCTGATGGCGCGCGATGTCCCCGGCGTGAACGATGTCGGGCCATCCTTCCCTGGCGACCCCATCTTCGCCGACGGGCTGGTGGAGTATCACGGCCAATCTGTTTTCGTGGTCGCCGCCGAGACGCTGGAACAGGCCCGCGCGGCGGCTGCCCTCGCCCGCATCGACTACGAGGTGCTGAAGCCGGTGCTCACCATCGACGAGGCGCTGGCGGCGCAATCCTTCGTGCTGCCCACGCAGGTGATGCGGCGCGGGGATGCCGATGCCGCCCTCGCGCGCGCGCCGCGCCGCCTGAAAGGCCGGCTGCTGATCGGCGGCCAGGATCACTTCTACCTCGAGGGCCAGATCGCCATGGCGATCCCTGGGGAGGGTGACGACATGCATTTGTTCAGCTCCACCCAGCATCCGACCGAGGTGCAACATCTGACGGCGCGCGCGCTGGGTATCGCCGACCACAACGTGGTGTGCGAATCCCGCCGCCTGGGCGGCGGCTTCGGCGGCAAGGAGAGCCAGGCCAGCCAGATCGCGGTGATCGCCGCCTTGCTCGCGGCGCGCACACGCCGCCCGGTCAAGCTGCGGCTCGATCGCGACGACGACATGGTGCTGACCGGCAAGCGACACGATTTCCGCACCGACTGGGATGTGGGCTTCGACGACACCGGGCGCATCGAGGGCATCACCTTCGAACTCGCCTCGCGCTGCGGCATCTCGCCGGATTTGTCCGGTGCGATCAACGACCGCGCGATGTTCCATTCCGACAATGCTTACTTCCTCGGCAACGCCACCATCGTGTCGCATCGTTGCAAGACGAACATGGTCTCCGCGACCGCCTTCCGGGGCTTCGGCGGTCCGCAGGGGATGATGGGCATCGAGGCGGTAATGGACGCCATCGCGCGGCATCTGCGGCTCGATCCGCTCGATGTGCGTAAGCGCAACTTCTATGGTGGGGCAGGCCGCGACGAGACGCATTACGGCATGCGGGTCGAGAATTTTCCGGTTCCCGCCATCATCCGTCAGCTGGAGGCATCGAGCGAATACGCCGCACGGCGCCGCGCCATCGACACGTTCAACGCCACCAGCCGATGGAGCAAACGCGGCCTGGCACTCACGCCGGTGAAATTCGGCATCGCGTTTACCCTGTTGCGGATGAACCAGGCGGGTGCTCTGGTGCATGTCTATACCGACGGGTCGGTGATGCTGAACCATGGCGGCATCGAGATGGGTCAGGGATTGTTCGTCAAGGTCGCGCAGATCGTGGCCGATGCCTTCGGCGTGCCGCTCGACCGGATCAAGAACACCGCGACCTCGACGGCGAAGGTGCCGAACACCTCACCGACCGCCGCATCGTCCGGCACCGACCTCAACGGCCACGCGGCCCACAACGCCGCCTGCATCATCCGCGCACGGCTGGCCGCGGTCGTGGCGGCGGAATTCGGGGTCGACGAGGCATCCATCGCGTTCCGCGCGGGCCAGGTCGTTGCCGGCGACCGGGCGCTGCCGTTTGTGGATGCGGTGCGGCTGGCGTACAGCCAGCGCGTGCAGCTTTCCGCGGCGGGGTTCTACCGCACGCCGAAAATCCACTACGACTACGCCACGCATCGGGGTCGCCCATTCCTGTATTTTGCATGCGGTGCGGCGGTGGCCGAAGTGGAGATCGACACGCTTACCGGCGAATACCGGCTGCACCGCGCCGATATCGTGCATGATTGCGGGCGTTCGCTGAACCCGGCGGTGGATCGCGGACAGATCGAGGGCGGCTTCGTGCAGGGCATGGGCTGGCTCACCACGGAGGAACTGGTGTGGGACACGGACGGCGTGCTGCGGACGCACGCGCCTTCGACCTACAAAATCCCGTCCTGCGGGGACGTGCCCACGGCGCTGCATATCGATTTTTTCGATGACGTCGAGGACGCGGACGGCGCGGTCCACAAATCCAAAGCCGTGGGCGAGCCGCCGCTGATGCTGGGCATTGCGGTGTTCCAGGCGTTGCAGGACGCGGTGTGCGCGGCCTGCCCCGGAGATGCCCCCCGGCTCGACGCGCCGGCCACGCCCGAGCGCGTGCTGATGGCGATCGCGGCACACCGCGCGAGGCAGCCCGCATGAGCTGGGTCGCGGCACTCGCGGAACTTGAGCGTGCGGGGGAACCTGGCGTTCTGGTCACCATTCTTTCCGCGCGCGGTTCGGCGCCCCGCGAGACAGGATGCAAGATGGTCGTCGCCGCCGCGCATTTGTCCGGCACGATCGGCGGCGGCCGATTGGAACACGCGGCGACCGCCATCGCGCGCGCGATGCTGACCGGCGAGGGCGGGCCGGTGACACGCGACTTCCCGCTCGGCCCCGCCCTCGGCCAATGCTGCGGCGGCCATGTGAGCCTGCTGTTCGAGCCTGTGCGCCCGCCCGCGTGGGAGGTCGCGCTGTTCGGCGCGGGTCATGTCGGCCGCGCCGTCGCCACGTTGCTGGGCACCCTGGAATGCCGCCTCGCCTGGATCGACGCGCGGGCGGACGCGTTCCCGCCGGGCGCGGGCGCGCGCGTGCGGGCCGACCCGGTGGCCGAGGTGGCGCTGCTTGCGCCGGGCGCATCGGTGATCGTCATGACGCACGACCACCAACTCGACTACGACCTGGTCGCGGCCTGTTTGCGCCGAGGCGATTTCGCGTTCGTTGGCCTGATCGGGTCCGAAACCAAGCGCGCGCGTTTCACCAGCCGTCTGCTGCGCGATGGCATCGACGCCGCCGCCCTCGTCTGCCCGATCGGCCTGCCCGGTATCGGCGGCAAGCTTCCGGCGGAGATCGCGGTCGCGGTGGCGGCGCAGATGATGCAGATCCGACCCCGGCCCCGGATATCCCAAAATCCGGTGACAGCGTCTGGGTGCGGCGTGAAACGGCGCGCGTGCCCATGAGCGGCGCCCGCTTCATGCGCCGCGCCATCGCGCTCTCGTGCGAACGCATGGCGGCCGGCGATGGCGGCCCGTTCGGCGCGGTGATCGTGCGCGGCGGCGCGATCGTGGCCGAGGGCTGGAACGAGGTCACGTCCACCAACGATCCCACCGCCCATGCCGAGATGCAGGCCATTCGTCGCGCCTGCCGCGAACTCGGCCGCTTCGATCTCTCGGGCTGCGAGATCCACACCAGCTGCGAGCCATGCCCGATGTGCCTTGCCGCCATCTACTGGGCGCGGCTCGATCGCATCCACTTCGCCAACAGCCGCGAGGACGCCGCCGCGATCGGGTTCGACGATGCCTTCCTGTATCGCGAAATACCCCTGCCGCTGCACGAGCGCCAAATCCCCATCGCGCGCTTGCTGCCGGAGGAAGGCCGCCTGGCATTCGATGCCTGGACGGCCAAACCCGACAAGGTTCGCTACTGAATCCGGCTATTTCGCCAGATGCCGATCGAAGAAGCCGGCGATCTCGCCCATCGCCTCCTTGGTCTCCGGCGCGGTCGGATCGAACAGGTATTGCGCGTGGGAATACCCCTCGAACACCTGCAATTCAGCTTCCACGCCGGCTTGGCGCAGCTTGCGGTGCGTGCGGACGGTGTTGCTGAGGAACAGGTCGCGCGTGCCGCTGGTCAGGATCGCGGGCGGGAAGCCGTGGAAGTCGCCATAGATCGGCGAGAGCTGCGGGTCCTTCAGGTCGCGGCCGTTGGCGTACAGCAACGCGGCATGAACCAGGTATCCGCTGTAGCTGACGAGAACGTTGTCGAGCCACTCGTTGGTCTTGTAGGTATCGCCGGTCTCGGTGAGGTCGGCCCAGGGGGTGCCAGGCGCGATGGCGGCGGGCATCGGCAGGCCTTCCGCCTTGGCGCGCAGGATCATCGCCAGAAGCATGCCGCCGCCGGTGGACGTGCCGACGATGCCGATGCGCTTGGGGTCCTGCATGGTGACGGCGGCCTTCCACACCGCCATCGCGTCGTCCATCGCGGCCGGATAGGGCGCGTCGGGCGGCATACGGTAGTCGAACTCGATCACCTTGTAGCCGCCATGGGCGGCGATCAGCATGGCCTCCAAAGTACCGGACTCGCCTGGCCCATACACGTAACCGCCGCCATGGACGTTGATGATGAGCTGGTTGCGGTGGGCCTCGGGGATTTCCTTCGGCGTGAACACGAAGCCCTTCACGCCGCCGATGACGGTGGGCTCCATGGTCACGCCGAGTGTCGCGCGCGCGCTGGCCAAACCGGGCAACGAGGCATCGGCCAATTTCTTGACGAGGGCACGCCATTCATCGGCCGAGGCCGGATTGGCGTTCCAGGCGGGCGCGCGATACGGGGCCGCGATCAGCGCCTGCGCGGCGGGGCTTACATCCTGCGGCACCGGGATGACATGGGCCGGGATGGCGCGGGGGCCGGCCTTTACGTTCGCCGCGCCTTGCGGCGCTTCCAGCGCCTTGAACTCGGAGGTCTGGGCGAAGGCCGAGGTGCCGAGCATAAGAAATGCCGCGAAAGCGGCGAGACGGATTTGGGTTCGCATTGGATCGCCTTTTGAATACGCGCCGGTTTGGGCGCTAGATTTGTTCCGCATGATGGCACGCCACCAAATGCCCATTCACCGGGCGTGGCAAGGGCCTTTCGGCAGTACAACGCGCGGTCATGTGCGGGCAACGCGAGGCGAAGGCGCAGCCGGGCGGCGGATCGAGCGGCGAGGGCAGCTCGCCCTTGACCGCGACGCTGCTCTTGCGGTGCGCCGGATCGACCGAGGGTGTGGCCGCCAGGAGCACGCGCGTGTACGGGTGACGCGGATCGGCGAAGATGGAGTGCTTCGGCCCCTGCTCCACCGGGCGGCCGCAATACATCACCATCACCTCGCGCGCGATCAGCCGCACCACCGAAAGATCGTGGCTGATGAACAGATAGGCGAGGCGGAATTCCTCCTGCAGATCCATCAACAGGTTCAGCACCTGCGCCTGGATCGACACGTCGAGTGCGGAGACCGGCTCGTCCGCCACCACGATGCGCGGATTGAGCATGAGCGCGCGGGCGATGGCGATGCGCTGGCGCTGGCCGCCCGAGAACATGTGCGGGTAGCGGCCGTACTGGTCGGCGCGCAAACCCACCTTCGCCATCATCGCCCGTGCCGCCTCGCGCCGCGCGGCGGCATTGCCGCGATCGTTGATCGCCAGCGGTTCCTCCAGGATGGCGCCCACGGTCTTGCGTGGGTTCAGCGAGCCGTACGGGTTCTGGAACACCATCTGCACCGAAAGGCGCTGCGCGCGCCGGGCCGCGTCGGTGTCGGTCGGCTTGCCGTCGATCGACACCACGCCCGATGTCGGCGGTTCCAGCAAGGTCGCGATGCGCGCCAGCGTGGACTTGCCGCAGCCGGACTCGCCGACCACCGCCAGCGTCTCTCCCTCGCGCAGATCGAACGAGACGCCATCGACGGCTTTCACGATTCCCCTGTGTCCGAACAGGCCGCCGCCCACCGGATAGTGGCGCGTGACGTCGCGTGCTTCCATCAGCACAGTCATGTGGGCAGCACGGTCATGTGGGGCGCCCCTGCGCATCGAGCGGTGTGTGGCAGCGCGCGCGCCCGTTTAATGTCGCGTTCAGGCCGGGACGTTCGACGAAGCAGCGATCGAACACGAAGCGGCAACGCGGGTTGAACAGGCAGCCTTTCGGGCGGTCGTCGATGCCGGGAACCATGCCAGGGATGGTTGGCAGGCGGATCAATTCCATCGCGCGTTCGGGCAGCGCATCCAGCAACGCCGCCGTGTAGGGATGGCGCGGGGTGGCGAACAGGCTGTCGGTCGGCTGCTCCTCGACCATCTGGCCGGCATACATCACCTGCACGCGCCGCGCGGTTTCGGCAACCACGCCCATGTCGTGCGTGATCAGCACCAGCGCCATGCCGCGTTCGCGTTGCAGCGAGGCCAGCAGGTCGAGAATTTGCTTCTGGATGGTGACGTCGAGCGCCGTGGTGGGCTCGTCGGCGATCAGCAGACGCGGGTTGCAGGCGATCGCCATGGCGATCATCACGCGCTGGTTCATGCCGCCCGAAAGCTGGTGTGGGAAGGCGCGGAGACGGGTGCCCGGAGCCGGGATGCCGACCTGGTCGAGCAACTCCACCACGCGGTCGCGCACGCGGGCGCGCGGCACCGCGTGGTGGGCGCGCAAGGCCTCGCCGATCTGCCAGCCGACCGGATAGCAGGGGTTCAGCGACGACATCGGCTCCTGGAACACCATGGCGATGTCCCGTCCGATCAATTTTCGCCGCGCGCCTGCGGACAGGCCGAGCAGATCGGTGCCGTCGAAACGCAGCGCGTCAGCGGTGACGCGGCCGGGGAACGCGATCAGTCCCATTACCGCCAGCATCGACACGCTCTTGCCCGATCCCGACTCGCCCACGACGGACAGGACTTCGCCTTCCTCCAGCGTCATGTCGACGCCATCGACGGCGCGGAACTTTCCGCGCGCGGTGGAAAACTCCACGACCAGGTTGCGGATTTCGAGCAGCGCCATCAGCGCCGCAACTTCGGATCGAGCGCGTCGCGCAGACCGTCGCCGAGCAGGTTGAAGGCGAGCACGGTGAGCAGGATCGACAGGCCGGGGAACGCCAGCACCCACCAGGCGCGCTGGTAGTATTGCAGGGCACCCGCCAGCATCGTGCCCCATTCCGGCGTGGGCGGCTGGGCGCCGAGGCCGAGGAAGCCGAGGGCCGCCGCGTCCAGGATGGCGGTGGCGAAACCGAGCGACACCTGCACGATGAGCGGCGCGACGCAGTTCGGCAGCACCACGAGGAACATCAGCCGCACTGCGGACGCCCCGGCGCAGCGCGTGGCGGTGACGTAGTCGCGCGCGAGTTCCGACAAGGCGGACGCGCGCGACAGCCGGGTGTAGCCGGGCAGCGTCACCACCACCACGGCCAGCATGGCGTTGAACAATCCCGGGCCCAGGATCGCCACGATCACGATCGCCAGCAGCAGCGAGGGGAACACCAGCAGGACGTCCATGGCGCGCATGATGACGATATCGACGAGGCCGCCCGCGAAGGCCGCCGTGAGGCCGAGCGTGGTGCCGAGCACCAGCGCGAGGGAAGCGACCGAACCGCCGATGATGAGGGAGAGGCGCGCGCCGTGGATGAGGCGCGAGAGCATGTCCCGGCCCACGTCGTCGGTGCCGAGCGGGAAAGCGCCATTGCCGCCGGCGTCCCAGATGGGCGGCGTGAGAAAGCTTGTGCGGAACTGCTCGATCGGTGAATGCGGCGCGATCAGGTCGGCGAACACCGCGAGCACGATCAGCAGCAGCATGATGGCGAGGCCCACCACGGCTCCGCGATTCCCGGAAAAGCTCCGCCAGAACAGCCTCATCGGCGGATGCGCGGGTTGAGGAAGCCATAGGTGAGATCGACGCCCAGATTCACCAGGATGACCAGGATCGCCACCAGCAGCGTGCCGCCTTGCAGCACTGGATAGTCGCGGCGCTGGATGCTCTCGATCAGCCAATGGCCGATGCCGGGCCAGGAGAAAATCGTCTCGGTCAGGATCGCCCCGCCGAGGAGCGCGCTGACCGAAAGACCCAGCACCGTCACGATCGGGATCAGCGCGTTGCGCAGCGCGTGGACCACCACCACGCGGTTGCGCTTCAGCCCCTTGGCGCGGGCGGTGCGGATGTAGTCCTCGCCCAGCACTTCCAGCATCGAGGACCGCGTCATGCGCGCGATGGTCGCGAGCGGCACGGTGCCGAGCACGATGGTGGGCAGGACGAGGTGGCTCCAGGCCGAGCGGCAGGCGCCGCGGTCGTCGGAGAACCAGCAATCGAGGGTCATGAAGCCGGACCATGGCTCGATGAAGAACGCATCGCTGATGCGGCCCGACACCGGGGTCCAGCCCAGGAACACAGAGAAAACCAGGATGACCATCAGGCCCCACCAGAAGATCGGCATGGAGGCGCCGGTGACGGAGACGCCCATCAGGCCGTAGTCGAACGCCGAGCCCCGCCGCACCGCCGCGATCACGCCGAGCGGAAGCCCCACCAGCATGGCGAACAGGATGGCGCAGGCAGCGAGTTCCAGGGTCGCCGGGAACAGCGTGATGAACTCTCGCCAGACGCTTTCGCGCGTGACCACGGATTTGCCGAGGTCGCCATGCGCGAGTTGGCCCTCATAGTCGATGAACTGCTTCCACAGCGGCTGGTCGTAGCCGAATTCATGGCGCAACTGCTCCAGCCGCGCGGGCTCGATGCCGCGCTCGCCCACGCGCACCTCGATCGGATCGCCGGGAACGAGGTGGATGAGCATGAAGCTGAGCAGCGTCACGCCGATGAAGGTGGGGATGATGAGGGAGACGCGGCGGAGGAGGAAACGGATCATGCGGGTGGCAAGGTGCGTGGCGCGCCCCCCACCCCGGCCCTCCCCACGAGGGGGAGGGAGACGAGGGCGGCTTGCTTCCCCCTCCCCCTTGTGGGCCCCCTTGTGGGGAGGGCCAGGGTGGAGGGGAAGGCAGGCACCGCTATTTCAAATCCACCTCGTTGAACAGATGCGCGCCCAGCGGGGACATCACGTAGCCGGTCACTTCCTTGCGGAGCGGCTGGAACGCCACCGAATGCGCGATCAGGAAATATGGCGCCTGATCGTGCATCACGACCTGGGCCTGCTCGTACAGCTTTGTGCGCTCCGCCTGATCGACCACGCTGGCGGCCTTCGTCACCGCGTCGTCGTAGGTCTTGTCGCACCATTTGGTCGCCGAGTTCGGCACGGCCGCGCAGCTTGCCAGGGTGGCAAAGAAATTGTCCGGGTCGCCATTGTCGCCGGTCCAGCCGAGTTGGGCCATCATATGGTCGCCGGCCTGCACGCGCTTGCGGTACTCGCCCCATTCGTAGCTGACGATTTTCGCCTTGATGCCGACCTTCGCGAGATCGGCCTGCATCAGCTCGCCGATGCGGCGTGCGTCGGGATTGTAGGGGCGTTGCACCGGCATCGCCCACAAATCGGTCTCGAACCCGCCCGACAAGCCGGCCTCGGCGAGCAGCTTCCTGGCCGCCTCGGGGTCGTATTTGAAATCCTCGACCTTGGTGTTGTAGCTCCACATCGTCGGCGGAATGAGGTTCTTCGCGGGCTCGCCGCTGCCTTGGTACACCGCGTCCAAAATGGCCTTCTTGTCGATCGCCATGTTGATCGCGCGCCGCACGCGCACGTCGTCGAACGGCTTTTTCTTCACGTTGAACGCGAGATAGCCGATGTTCAGGCCGGGCTGTTGCAGCACGGTAAGGTTCGGGTCCGCCCGCAGGGCTGGCAGATCGGCCGGGCTGGGGTAGGGGGCGATCTGGCACTCGTTGGCGCGCAACTTCGCCATCCGCACGGCGGGGTCCTTGGTGATCGCGAAGACCAGCGTGTCGATCTTGGGCTTGGCGCCCCAGAAATCGGCGAAGGCGCGATAGCGGATGGTCGCGTCTTTCTGGTACTGCACCAGCTCGAACGGTCCGGTGCCGATCGCGTCCTGGTCGATCAACTCCGGTTTGCCCAGCTTGGTCAGCGCATCGGCGTATTCGGCGGACTGGATGGAGGCGAAATCCATCGCGAGGTCGGCCAGGAAGGGCGCATTGGGTTGCGTCAGCGTGAAGCGCACGGTGGTGGCGTCGAGCTTCTCGATGTTGGCGATCAGCTTGGGAAAGTTCATGTCCGACCAGTAGTCGTACCCGCCGCCGGAGACCTTGTGGTATGGATTGGCGTCCTTCCACTGGCGCTCGAAGCTGAACATCACGTCGTCGGCGTTGAAGCCGCGGGTCGGCTTGAAGTTCTTGTTGGACTGCCACTTGGCGTTCTGGCGCAGGTGAAAGGTGAACACCTTGCTGTCGGCCGACACGTCCCATTTCTCGGCCAGCCCGGCGACCACTTCCGTGGTGCCGTTCCTGAACTCGACCAGCCGGTTGTAGATCGGCCGGTTGGCGTCGAAGGTGGTGCCGGTGGTGTTCAGCATCGGGTTGAAGTTTTCCGGCGAGCCTTCCGAACAATAGACCAGGGTCTTGGCCTGGGCCGGGGCGGCGGCGAGCACGGCGGCGACCGCGAAGGCGGCGGCGGCGGCGAGATACCGGCTGGTCATGGTTCGAGGACTCCCCTGTTGTCGTTATTCGATGTTGACACGGGCGCCCGGCGCGCGGAAGCCGCGCTGATGAAGACAGACACGATCTGCGGAACGCAAGCCGTGGCCGCCCTGTTCGCCCGGCGGCCGAACGATGTGGAACGGCTGTTCTACACCCATGCGGCCCGCGAGCAGGCCGGCCCGTTCTGCGCGCTGCTGGCCGCCGCCCGCAAGCCGTACCGGCTGCTGGAACCCGAGGACATGGCCAAGGCTGCCGGCACCCAGCACCATGCGGGGCTGGTGGCGGTGGCGCGGGCGCGGCGGGTCGCGGTGCTGGATTTGTCCGAACCGCCGAAGGGGCGGACGCTGCTGGTGCTGGACGGGATCGGCAACCCGCACAACCTCGGCGCCATCGCCCGCAGCGCCGCGTTCTTCGGCGTGCCCGCTTTGCTGATCGGCGAAGGGGGGGCGATGCCGTCGGATGCCGCCTACCGAACGGCGGAGGGCGGCCTGGAGCATCTGGAGCTGTACGGCACGATGGATTTGCCGGGCGCGCTGCACGCGCTGCGGCGGCACTATCGCACGGTGGCCGCCACGCTGTCGGACACGGCCACGCCGCTCGCCGATCTGCCGCGCGACCGGCCGGTGGCGCTCGTGCTGGGCAACGAGGAGCGCGGCGTATCCCCCGAAGTCGCGGCCGCGTGCCGGCGGCAAGTGCGGATCGTGGGGGCCGGGGCGGTGCAGAGCCTGAACGTGGCACAGGCCGCCGCCGTGCTGCTGGGAAGCATCTGCGCCGTTGGTTAGAGCACGAAACCGAACACGTCGCGAAAACCGGCCTCGCCAGGCCGGGTGATTTGCAGCGCGCGGGTGCCTTCCAGGCGGCGCACCCACCCCGCCGCGAAGGCGCGATGCAGGAGGGCGGAACCGAGCACGCCCGCGAGGTGCGGACGGCGCTCGCTCCAGTCCAGGCAAGGCCGGCAGAACAGGCGCCGATTCCGTGGTTTCGCGTCGAGGTCGATGCCGAACCCGGTCAGGAACTGCCGCCCCCGGCCAATGACCGTGCCGCCGTCCCCGTCGAGGCGGACATGGCCGCGCTCCACCATCGAGTCCGCGATGCGGACGGCAAGCCTTCCGGCGAGGTGGTCGTAGCAGGTCCGGGCATTGCGCAAGGCGGCATCCCGAGGTCCCACGCGGATCGGTGCCGCCGCGGGTCCCGTCGGGCCATCGGCCACGCGCATCAGGCTCTCCAGCAGATGCGCGACATCGGCGGAGGCGAGACGGTGATAGCGGTGCCGCCCCTGGCGCTTCATGGCGATAAGCCGTGCCGCGAGCAGCTTCGCGAGATGGCCGCTCGCGGTCTGGGGCGTGACCCCGGCGTGGCCGGCCAGCTCGCGCGCGGTGAGCGCGCGGCCATCCAGCAAGGCGGTCAGCATGTTGGCCCGCCCTGGGTCTCCGACGAGCTGGGCGATTTCGGCAAGCGTCGCGGCGCTGGTCATGCTTCACTCCGGCGATCCGTGGCCCGAGATTAGCCGCGAACGGCGGAGTATGCTTCGGCCGCGGCCGTATCATGGGTGCGCGCCTGGCGTGTAGCGTCGCGCGCGACACCCTGTGACCACTGCGCCAAGCCGACAGGAGCACCCATGGATCACGCGACAAAAACGGCCGCTTCCCACCACCGCAAGGCCGTGCTGTTCCGGGAATTGCACGCGCGCGCCGGATGCTTCGTCATCCCCAACCCGTGGGACGCGGGGAGCGCTGTCGAACGCGTGGCCGCCGCCGTCGAGGCGGCCCGTGCCGCGCCGGCGCCGTTCACGCTCACGGCGCGCGCGGAGAACTTCCTGCACGGGCGGTTGGACCTCGATGACACGCTGCTCCGGTTGCAGGCGTTCGAGAAGGCGGGCGCCGACGTGCTGTATGCGCCCGGCTTGCGCGACCTCGACGCGGTCCGCACCGTGTGCGCCAATTTGACGCGCCCGGTGAACGCCATTGCCGGGGCCGGCACGCCGCCCTTCACCGTGGCGCAATTCGCCGCAGCGGGGGTTCGGCGCGTGAGCCTCGGTTCGCTGCTCAGCCGCGCGGCACTCGGCGCCATGTACGCGGCGGCGCGCGAGGTGCGGGAACACGGCACTTTCGGCTTCGCCGCGCACGCGATGACATCGGCGACGGCGAACGGGGCGATGCGGGAAGGCTGACCGCGAGGCTATTCCGCCAGCAGCGCCGCGCGGTGCTCGGCGTGGCCCGCCGGGTCGGCGAGGATGGCGAGCCGCCCGGCGGCGACCAGGGCGAAGCGGTGCAGCAAAGCGCGGCGCCGGGCGGGCGGCATCGGGTGCGCCGGCGCGTCGCGCAGCATCTCGGCGAGCGGCGGCGCCGCCACGATCAGGCCGGTGGCGTCGGGCAGCAATTCCCGCGGGAAATCGAGATCGACGGCGAAATACAGCGCATCCGAGAATTCCCGGTATTCGTGCCATTTTGCGTCGCACAGGAAATCCCGCGCGCCGGATTTCACCTCGATGCAGGCAAAGCCGCCATCCGGCCGCAGCGCCAGGATATCGGCCCGGCGGCCGTTCGGCAGCGGCATCTCATGCACCGCGGCCCAGCCGAGTTGCGCGCACAGCCTTGCGGCGGCGCGGCGCACGGCCTCGGTGCGTTCGGGCAAGCCACGCCCCCCGTCAGGCATCGGCGAGCAGGTCGATGGCTTTGGCCAACGCCACGTCGCGGTCGCTCAGGCCCCCCGCGTCATGCGTGGTGAGCGTGATCTCGACCTTGTTGTAGGTGTTGGACCATTCCGGGTGGTGGTCCTGCTTCTCGGCCAGCATCGCCACGCGGGACATGAACCCCCAGGCGGCGCTGAAATCGCGGAACTTGAACGCCCGGTGCAGCGCGTCACGATTGGGCAGCCGGGTCCATCGGGGCAGCGTGGCCGGCAGCATTGCGCGCGCCGCGTCGTCCAACGATTCCATCGTGTCCCCGATCCTGTGCTTGACCATATGGCGACCATCGCCTGCAAGTGTGGCATGACCCAGCGCCAATTTACCACGGCCCCGAGCTCCGACGAAATCGCCGCGTTGGCCGAGCGGGCCTGGGCCGCGATCCCCGACGAACTCCGCCGCCACGTCAACAACGTCGGCATCGCGGTCGAGGAGATGGCCGACGACGCCACGCTGGACGAGATGGGCATCGAGTCGGCGTGGGATCTGACCGGCCTCTACACCGGCACGCCGCTGAACCAGCGCAGCGTGGGCGACATCGCCCGTACGCCGGACCTCATCTTCCTCTATCGCCAGCCGATCCTGCTCGAGTGGGTGGAGGCGGGCGAGGATTTATACCGTCTGGTCCGCAACGTGCTGATCCACGAGGTCGCGCACCATTTCGGCTTCAGCGACCCCGAGATCGAGGCGCTGGAAGCGCGCATGGATTGAGCCGCCACCGGAAGGTTGCCAAAGGCGAGCAGGAACGCGGCGGCGCTCACGTCAGCCGCGCGGCAACTCCTGCTCGACCAGGCTCGCCCATAACGACGCCCCGATCGGCAGGATCTCGTCGTTGAAGTCGTAGAGCGGGTGGTGAACCGGGTTGCTGCCCTTCGCGCCGTTGGCCTGGCCGATGCGCACGAAGCAGCCCGGCACCTTCTGCGCCATGTAGCTGAAATCCTCTCCGCCCATGCCCGGCAGCTTCTGGCGGATCACTTTGCCCTCCCCCAGCAGCTTCGTGCCCGCCGCCGCCGCGCGTTCGGTGGCGTCCGCGTCGTTCACCACCGGCGGATAGCCGCGCTCGTACACCAGCCGGGCGGTCGCGCCATGCGCCTGCGCCGTCAGCGCCACCGTCGCGTGCATGATGCGCTCGATTTCGTCCTGCACCTCGGGTTTCAGCGTCCGCACCGTCCCGTTCAGCATGGCCACCTGCGGGATCACGTTGCTGACCTCGCCCGCGTGGAACTGGCAGATCGACAGGACGGCGCTGTCCAGCGGATCGGTGCGGCGGCTGACCACGGTTTGCAGCGCCAGCACGATATGGGCGCCCACGATCACCGGGTCGACCGTCGTGTGCGGCCGCGCCGCATGGCCGCCGCGCCCGTCGATATGGATGGTGAAGGTGTCCGCCGCCGCGCACACGCCGCCGGCCACCGCCGTCATGGTGCCCACCGGCAGCGTGGAGTCGTTATGCGCGCCGAACACCAGGTCGCACGGGAAGCGCTCGAACAGCCCCTCATCGACCATGATCTTGCCGCCGCCCGCGTTCTCCTCCGCCGGCTGGAAGATGAAATGCACGGTGCCGTCGAAATTCCTCGTCTCCGCCAGATACTTCGCGGCCCCCAGCAGCATCGTCGTGTGGCCGTCATGCCCGCAGGCGTGCATCACGCCGGGATTCACGCTGGCATGGGCGAAGGTGTTCCCCTCCGCGATCGGCAGCGCGTCCATGTCGGCGCGGATGCCGACGGCGCGCGTGGATGTGCCGTTCCTCAGCGTGCCGACGAGGCCGGTGGTGGCCAGCCCGCGCGTGACCTCGATGCCCCAGCTCTCGAGCTTTTTCGCCACCACGTCGCTGGTGCGGGTCTCCAGCAGGCCGATCTCGGGATGGGCGTGCAGGTCGCGGCGCCACTCGGTGAGTTCGTCGGCATTGGCGGCGATGCGGTTGATGACGGGCATACGGGTCTCGCTGTGAAACAATGATGACAGGGAGTGTCGCGCAATCGCATGGCGGGGGCAACGCGGCGGCGTTGGATCACGCCGCCACGATCGGCTGCGCCTCCAGCACCGGTGCCCGCACCGCAAGCCCCGCGAACACGCTGCCCTCCTCGAACCAGCTTTTCGGCGCCGGGGCACCCCATAGCGTTTGCCGGCGCGGGTCCTTCAGATCCCAGCGGATCGGCACGAAATCCGGGTCCACCGTGAGGTAGTCGCTGTTGAACAGTTCGATCCGGTGGCCGTCCGGGTCGCGCAGGTAGAGGAAGAACGCGTTGGAAATCCCGTGCCGCGCCGGGCCGCGCTCCAGGCTCGCGAGCCAGCCGGTGGTCGCCAGCACGTCGCAGACATGGATGATATCGGTGATCGAGCTGACCCACACGCCGATATGATGCAGTCGCGGGCCGCGACCGTTGGTGAAGGCGAGGTCGTGCGTGTTGCCCTTGCGCTGCATCCATACCGCCCACAGCGCGTCGGTGTCCTCGGTCGCGGTGTACTCGCTGGTGCGGAAGCCGAGCGAGGCATAGAAATCGTGGCTTGCCTGCACGTCCGGCGTGAAGCAGTTGATGTGGTCGATGCGCTGTGGATGGGTGCCGCGGTACTCGCCGTAGAATTGCAGGCGCCGCTCGGTCTGCTCCATGGCCGCGTAGAATTCGAGCGGCATCCCCAACGGATCGGCCGCGTGCAGCGTGCGCCCCTGATGCGGCATTTCCACGAAAACGCACGGCAACCCCTGCTGCGTGAACCAATGCGCGGCGCGTTCCAGATCCTCATCGCCATGCACCTTGAATCCGAGGCGCCGGATCGTCGGCGCCGCCGCGCGGCGCAGCACCACGCAATGATGGTTGCGCTCCTCCAGCCCACGCAGATACAGCGCATCGTCGGTCTGCCCGGTGGCGACGAAGCCCAGGGCGTCCACCCAGAAGGCCCGGCTGCGCGCGAGATCGGTCACGCCATATTCGATGTGGCTGGCACGGATAATGGTGAAGGGGGGATGACGCGGTGCCGCGCGGATCGGCATGTCAGCCGCCTTTCGCATGCAGATTGTTCAGCTTCATCGAGCCCACCGGGTCGATCCGCGCTACTTCCAGCGAGATCGCCAGGGGCGTCGTCTTGAAGACGGGATCGAGATGTTCCGTCACCGCCGCGAACACGTCCCGCGCAAACTTTGCCCGCGTCGCATCGTCGCGCCCCACGCCGACGCGGCACTGGATTGCCACGAACGCGTTCGCCGGGTTTTCGTCGGCCACGACGAAATGCTCGCGCCGCTCCGCACGCGTGCGCAAGCCGCCGATCGGGACCATGCGGGTGGCCAGGGCGGCGCGATGCACCACACGCAGCAGGGCGGGCACATCGAGTGCTGCATCGAGGTTGGCGGAGTATTCGACCGTGATGTGCGGCATGAAACGCCTCGCTTTCTTCCCCCTCCCCTCGACGGGAGCGGGAAAGTGGCTAACCCTCCAGCACGGCAACCCCCGGCAGCGTCTTGCCTTCCATCCACTCCAGAAACGCGCCACCCGCACTCGAGACGTAGCTGAAATCCTCGATCACGCCCGCGTGCCGCAATGCGCCCACCGTGTCGCCGCCGCCGGCCACGCTCCGGAGCCAGCCGGCGTTCGTGCCGATGGCGACCGCGCGGGCGAGTTCGGTGGTGGCGCGGTCGAAAGGCGGCGTCTCGAACGCGCCCAGCGGGCCGTTCCACACCACCGTCCGCATGTCCTGCAACCGCTTGACGAGCAACGCCACGGTCGCGGGGCCCACATCGAGGATCATCGCGTTGTCCGGCACGCCGTCAATCGCCACTTCCATGGTGGGTGCGTTGGCGACGAATTGCGTCGCGGTCACCGCGTCCACCGGAAGCAGCACGTCGCAGCCGGCACTTTTCGCCATCGCGAGAATGTCGCGCGCCGTCTGGTGCATCGGCTTCTCCTGCAACGAGCGGCCGACATCGTGGCCCTGTGCCGCGAGAAACGTGTTCGCCATGGCGCCGCCGATCACCAGCACGTCCACCCGGCCGCTCAGATTGCCCAGCAATTCGAGCTTGGTCGAAACCTTCGCGCCACCGACAATCGCCATCAGCGGCCGCGTCGGCGTGCCGAGTGCCGAATCCAGCGCCTCCAGCTCGGCCTGCATCAGCCGCCCGGCATAGCAGGGCATGCGATGCGCCACGCCCTCGGTGCTGGCATGCGCGCGGTGGGCGGCGGAGAACGCGTCTCCCACGAACACGTCGCCAAGCCCGGCCAGTTCGGCCGCGAACGCGGGGTCGTTGGCCTCCTCGCCGGCATGAAAGCGGGTGTTCTCCAGCACGCACACTTCGCCGTCATGCAGGGCCGCTATCACGCGCCGCGCCGCCGGACCCGTGGTGTCCTCGGCGAACGCCACACTCCGGCCAAGCACCTTGCCCAACGCGACCGCCATCGGCGCCAGCGACATCGCCGGCACCCGCACGCCGTTCGGGCGGTCGAAATGGCTCAGCACAATCACGCGCGCGCCCTTCTCCGACAGTTCCCGGATCGTCGGCGACAGCCGTTCGATCCGGGTCAGGTCCGAGATATGCCCGTCATGCATCGGCACGTTCAAATCGGCCCGCAGCAGGACGCGCTTGCCGCGCACGTCCAGTCCGTCCAGCGTGCGAACCATGCTCAGAGGCTTCCGAACAGGGCGGCCGTGTCCGACATGCGGTTGGAGAAGCCCCATTCGTTGTCGTACCAACCCATGACGCGGACCAGCACGCCGTCCACCACGGCGGTCTGCGTCGCGTCGAAGGTGCAGGAGGCGGGGGAGTGGTTGAAGTCGCTGCTCACCAGGGGGGCGGTGTTATAGTCGAGCACGCCTTTGAGCGCGCCCTCGCTCGCCGCCTTCATGGCGGCATTGAGTTCGTCCCTGGTCGGCGTCCGCTCCAGCATCACGTCGAGCGAGACCAGCGACACGTTGGGCGTCGGCACGCGGATGGCGGTGCCGTCGAGCTTGCCCTTCAGTTCGGACAGCACGAGGCCCACGGCGCGCGCCGCACCGGTGCTGGTCGGGATCAGGTTCGCCGCCGCCGCGCGGGCACGGTGCGGGTCCTTGTGAAGGCTGTCCACGGTGTTCTGGTCGCCGGTGTAGGAGTGGATGGTCACCATGTAGCCGCGCAGCACGCGGTAGTGGTCGTGCAGCACCTTGACCATCGGCACCAGGCAGTTGGTGGTGCAGGAGGCGTTGGAGATGACGGTCATCTCCTTGGTCAGCGAGGCGTGATTCACGCCGTACACGATGGTCGCGTCCACGTCGTCGGCCGGAGCGGACACGATCACCTTGCGGGCACCCGCCTGGAGCAGCCGGGACGCGCTCTCCTTGCTGGTGAAGATGCCGGTGCACTCCATCGCCACATCGACGCCCTGATACGGCACCTTCGTCGGGTCGCGTTCGGCCGACACCTTGATCGGCCCGTACACGCGGCCCTGATGGCGGATGGTGATGGTATCCCCGGACACTTCCACCACGCCGGGGAAGCGACCATGAACGGTGTCGTAACGGAACAGATGGGCGCTGGCCTCGACGCTGCCCAGGTCGTTGATGGCGACGGGCACGACGTCCTCGCGCCCACTCTCGACGATGGCCCGCAGCACAAGGCGTCCGATGCGCCCAAATCCGTTGATGGCGACCTTCACGGCCATAATAGGTAAGTCCTTTCTGGTTCAGGCGATCGAGACAGGCGGCGCCAGGCGGCGTCGCACGAAGGCGGCGATGGCGTCGGGCGTGAGCCCGTACCGCCGGTGAATATCGCCGAGATTGCCGGCGACGGGTGCGCCGGTCATGCCGATGAACTGGCCGTCGGCACCCAGCCAGCATTCCCAGCCGAAGGCGCAGGCGGCCTCGATGCCGAAGCGTGGGGCGCCGCCGAGAACCGTCGCCCGATAGGCTTCGTCCTGCAAGGCGAACAACTCCCAGCACGGCAGTGAAACGACCGCCACCGCGATGTTCTCGGAAGCCAGGATGGCGCGGGCCTCGGCAGCGGCGGCGACCTCGGCGCCGGTTGCGATCAGCGTCGCCTGACGCGGGCCATCGGCCTCCGCCAGCACGTAGCCGCCCCGGGCGCAGCGATTCTCGCCGCCATCCGCCCGCAGGCCGGGCGGGGCCGGCAAGCTGAGAACCAGCACGCTCGGGCCATCGACGCGACGCAGCCCGAGTTCCAGGCTTTCGGCCAGCTCCAGCGGGTCCGCCGGGCGAAATACGTGCAGATTGGGCATCGCCCGCAATGCCGCCAGATGGTCCGGCGGCGGCGGCGCGTGCGGCTCCTGCAACAGGGAATGCAACACGCGCTGGTGCATAGCGGCAGCCAGCCGCAGCGCGGGGCGGATGGCATCGGCCGCCCGCATAAGCCCCGCCCCGAACGGAACCGACCCACCATGCAGCGCCAGCCCGTTGGCCACCGCCGCCATGCCATGCGCCCGCGCGCCGCAGCGCAGCACCCGGCCGGCGAAGCTCGCGCCTATGCCGGTCGGCGCGATGGCGTCGAGCCCGACCATGACCGAGGCGCTGTCGGTGGTGGCGCCGACCAGTTCGGGCATGGCGTCCGAGAGAATGTCCAGCGCCTGGCGCGTGACGCTGGCCTCGCCGTCCGACGCCGGGCCCCGCGCCAATGCCTGCTTCAACGCGGCGACGGTCTCGTGGAAGGTATCCGGAAGGCGCCCCGCCATCACGCGCTCGAATTCGGCGCGGCTCTGATGCCGCGCGAGCCGCTTGAGCCAGCCGCGCCGCGCGGTGGCGCCCCGCGCCCCGGCCTTCGCCCACATGGCCGCGATCGGCTCGGGCAGGTCGAACGGCGCGTGCGGCCAGCGGAGGCTCCGCGCCTGGGCGTCGACCCAGGCCGCGTCCCGTTCGGGAGTGGCGCGGCAGGCGATCAGGCTGGGTTTTTTCGACCGCAGCGCCATGGCCAGGGCCGAGGCGATCTCGGCCGGGTCGTCTCCGGCCACCCGCCGCACGGTCCAGCCGGACGCCGCGAACCGGCGGGGCACGTCGTCGGCACTGGGCTCCGCGTCGGCGGCTGTCGGCGCCTCGTGCCACAGCAGCGTCAGCTTCTCAAGGCGCAGCATGCCCGCGAGGCTCGCCGCCTCCTGGCACACGCCCGAGGCGAGGTCGTCATCGGACACCACGGCCCAGGTGCGATGATCCACCAGGCTTTTGCCGAACCGAGCCGCGAGCAGGCGCTCGGCCAAGGCGAGGCCCACCGCCACCCCGAACGCCTCTCCCGGCGCACCGGCGCTGGCCTCGATCGCCGGATGGACGGCGAATTGAGGCTGCACCGGCAGCGCCGAATCCTCCTGGCCGAACCGGCGCAGTTCGGCCGCCTCCACGCCCGCATGCCCGGTCAGATGCAGCAGCGTGTACAGCAGCGGCCCGCAATCGGCGCAGCCCAGCACGTAGCGGTCGCGATCCGGCCAATGCGGATCGGCCGCGTCGAATTTGTGAAACCGCGTCCAGAGGACCGAAGCCGCCTCGGCCCCGCCGATCCCAAGGCCGGCCCGCGTGAATGGCGCGAGGGCGGCCATGTCGGTGGCCAAGGCCCGAATCGCGTCGGCCATGCGTTGCTCAGCCGTGAAGGCGCGCGCAAGGCGCATCGCCGGTGGCCGTGTTTCGGCGATCGGTTCAGCCATATCAGGCATGTACCCTCCGGACCGGGCTATTAGAAGTGCCGCGCCGCGAGGGCAAGGGGCGCTGCCTCCATGGCATTACCGGGGCGCTACCGGATTCACACATCGTTTTCTTCCCCCTCCCCCTGGTGGGCTTCCCTCCCCACGAGGGGGGCCCACGAGGGGGCCCCACGAGGGGGAGGGGGAAGGAAGCGCCGCCATCAAAGCGCCCGGTTCGCCCGCGCCAGCACTGCCTCGAACAGCACCTGGCACCCCGCCTCCGCTTCCTCCGGCAAGATGCTTTCCGCCTCGTTGTGGCTCAGCCCGTCCTTGCATGGCGTGAAGATCATCGCGGTCGGCACATGCCGCGCGACATACACCGCGTCGTGCCCGGCCCCCGATACGATCTCGCGCGCCGACAGCCCCAGCTTCCGCGTGGCCTGGCGCACCAGTTCCACGCATTCCGGGTCGAATGGCTGCGCGGGAATGCGGAACAGCTCCGTCAGCTCCAGCGTCACCTCGCAATCGCGCGCGATGAAGCCCGCCTCACGCGGAAACTGGGCGGCGAGGCGGCCGATCTCGGCTTCGTCGGGATGGCGGAATTCCACCGAGAACCGCACCTCGCCCGGAATCACGTTGCAGCTGTTGGGCAGCACGGTGAGCCTGCCCACCGTGCCGCGCCCGTCCTCGCCCCGCGCCCGCATCATGCGGTCCACCAGGTCGATGATGCGGGCCGCCGCCACCAGCGCGTCGCGGCGGCGGGCCGGCGGCGTGGTGCCGGCATGGCTGTCGCGTCCCGTCACCACCGCGCCGTACCACACCTGGGCCTGCCCGCCGGTGACGATGCCGATTTGCTTGCCTTCCGCCTCCAGAATCGGCCCCTGCTCGATATGCAGCTCGAAATACGCGTCGGCCGGGAACGGCGCCGCGACCTCCGGCCCGGCATATCCGATCTCCACCAGCGCCTCCCCCACCGTCACCCCGTCGGGATCGGCGAGCGCCTGCATCTTCTCTTGCGTGTACACCCCCGCCCAGACCCCGGAGCCCATCAAGGAATGCCCGAACCGGCTGCCTTCCTCGTCGGTCCAGTTGATCAGCTCCACCGGCGCCTCGGTCGTGATGCCCAGGTCGTTCAGGCTGCGCATCACCTCCAGCCCCGCGATCACCCCCAGCGCGCCATCGAACTTTCCCCCGGTGGGCTGGCTGTCGAGATGGCTGCCGAACAGCACCGGCAGCCGTGCGGGGTCGCGGCCGGGCCTGCGGGCGAACATGTTGCCCATGCCGTCAATCCGAACCGCGAGGCCCGCGGCCTCGCAATTGGTCCGGAAAAAATCCCGGCCCTGCCGGTCGATGTCGGTCAGCGTGAGGCGCTTCACCCCTCCCTTCGGCGTGGCGCCGAAGCGGGCCATGTCCATCAGGCTGTCCCACAGGCGCTTGCCGTCGATACGCTGGTTGGTCCGTGGGGTCATGTCGCAAGCTCTCCGATCCGGGAGGCGCCATCTTGCCCGCCGGGGCACTTCCTGCAAGGTTCCGCGCGCCACAGGAGGCACCGCATGACCCGCCCGCCTGCCCCCGCCCTGCTCCGCAACGCCGACCTGGACCGCGACGCCGTGTGGCAGGCCTGCGTCGACCTCGCGGCCTGCTTCCGCGCCGCCGCCCGGATGGGGCTGCACGAGGGCATCTGCAACCACCTTTCGGCCATGGTGCCGGGCAGCGACGAGCTGTTCCTGGTGAACCCCTTTGGCTGGGGCTTCTCCGAGATCACCGCCTCCCGCCTGCTCACCTGCGACTTCCACGGCCGTGTGGTCGCCGGGGACGGCGTGCCCGAGATCACCGCCTTCCACATCCACGCCCGCCTGCACATGCGCCTGCCCCGCGCCCGCGTGGCCTTCCACACCCACATGCCGAACGCCACCGCGCTGGCGATGGTCGAAGGCCAGCCGCTCGCCTGGGCCGGCCAATCCGCCCTGAAATTCTATGGCCGCACCGTGGTGGACGAGGCCTATAACGGCCTCGCCCACGACATCGCCGAAGGCGACCGCATCGCCGCCAGCATGGGCGACGCCGACATCGTGTTCATGCGCAACCACGGCGTCATGGTGGTCGCCCCCACCATCGCCGAGGCATGGGACGACCTGTACTATCTGGAGCGCGCCTGCGAGGCGCAGGTGCTGGCGGAATCGACCGGCCGCAAGCTCAGGCCTGTCGCCCCCGAGGTCGCGGCCCGCACCTACGCCCAGATGCGCCAAGGGGATGACGCGAGCGCCCGCCTGCATCTGGCCAGCATCAAGCGCCTGCTCGACAAGGAGGCTCCCGATTACCGTTCCTGACGCAATCCGCCTGCTGGCCTGTCTGGCCGCGCTCGGCGGCTGCACCCTGATCGATCAGCGCACCTTCGAGCGGTCCGGCGCCGGACCGGATGCGGCCGATGTGGCCCGCGCGAAAAACCTGCCCGCGCTGCCGCTGGTGACGGTGCGGTTCAACGACCCGGACGCCGATTTCCGCCCCGCCATCGCCCAGGCCGTCGAGGCCGCCCAGGCGCTGAAGCGCGATGTGGAGTTCGACGTGGTGGCACCCATCCCGACCACCGCCCGACAGGAGGCGCAGGACGCCGCCGCCGCACAGGGGGCCATCGACACCGCCCGCGTCGCAGAGGCCTTCGGCTATGCCGGCGTCCTGCTCGACCGCGTGCATGTCGGCTTTCGCGGCGACCCCGGCAATCCGCCGCGCGAGGTGCTGGTTTACGCCAGATGACCCCCATCACGATCAGCCTCGCCGTCGCTGCCATCGTGTTCACGGGCGGCCTCGTCGGCTTGCAGCTGCACCGCGTGCTGCCGCCGGACCACCTGACCCGCGAGACGCAGGATGTGGTGCGCCTCGGCACCGGCATGCTCTCGGTGCTGGCGTCTCTCGTGCTGGGCCTGCTGATCTCGACCGCGAAGACCGCGTCCGACAGCACCGATCACGCCATGCGCGCCTTCGCCGCCGACCTTATCCTGCTGGACGAGACGCTGCGCGACTACGGCGACGCCGCCCGCCCGCCCCGCGACTTCCTGCGCCAATACGTCGCGCGCGCGTTGGAGGACCATTGGCCCACCTCGCCCGACCGCGCGGTCCATATCGACAACCGCGCCACCGGCATGTTGCTGGAGCGGGTGCGCGAGCGCATCCGGGCGCTGATTCCAGGCGATGACGGCGCGAAATGGCTGCAAGCCGAGGCGCTGAAGGTGAACAGCTCGCTGCTGCAGCAACGCTGGCTGCTGATCGAACAGGCCGGCCAGACCATCCGGCCGCTGGTGCTCGCCATCCTCGTCTCGTGGATATTCTTCATCTTCGCGAGCTTCGGCCTGAACGCGCCGCGCCATGCGACGGTAATGGCGGCGTTCCTGGTCAGCTCGATCGCCATCGGGTGCTCGGTGTTCCTGATCCTCGCCCTGGACCGCCCCTTCGAAGGCGCGCTCCGAATTTCCAGCGAGCCGATGCGAAACGTGCTCGCGCATATGGGAGAAGCGGCGGGTGGATAGGCGATCCCTACGGGCGTCGGGTGCGGAGATGCTGCCCGGCCTGCTGCTATGCCTCGCCATCACCGCGGCCGCGGCGGCGTTGCAGGCTGTCGAGACGGAGTTGTTCGGCCGCGCGTGGCTCGAATCCCTCGTGCTCGCCATCCTGATCGGGACGGGCGTGCGAACCGCATGGACGCCCGGCAGACGCTTCCAGGCCGGCATCAAGCTGTGTGCGAAGACATTGCTGGAGGTGGCGGTGTTCCTGCTCGGCGCCTCGATCAGCCTGCGGACCATCGCCGCGGTCGGCGGCGAACTGGTGGTGGGCATCGCCATCGTGGTGGCGGTGGCGCTGGCCGCCAGCTACGCCATGGGCCGCTCGCTCGGCCTGCCGCGCCGCATGGCGGTGCTGGTGGCCTGCGGCAACTCGATCTGCGGCAACTCGGCCATTGCCGCCGTGGCGCCCGTGATCGGCGCCGACAGCCGCGACATCGCCTCCTCGATCGCCTTCACCGCCGTGCTCGGCGTGATCGTGGTGCTGCTGCTGCCGCTGACCGTGCCGCTGCTGCACCTGTCCGGCCTGCAATACGGCGTGCTGGCCGGCCTCACGGTGTACGCCGTGCCGCAGGTGCTGGCCGCCACCGCCCCCATCGGCGCGGTTTCGGTGCAGATCGGCACATTGGTGAAACTGGTGCGGGTGCTGATGCTGGGCCCCGTCGTGGTCGTCCTCTCCCTCCTCAGCGGCCGCTTCCGCGACCCGGAGGCTCCGGTGCCTCCCCGGCTGCCGATCCACAGGCTGGTCCCATGGTTCATCCTCGGCTTCCTGGCCCTGGCCGCCCTCCGCTCCGCGGGTTTGATTCCGCTGGTGACATTGGGGCCGATCGGGCTGGCGGCCGGCCTGCTCACCGTGCTTTCGATGGCCGCCCTGGGCCTGGGCGTGGACGTGCGCGTGGTGGCCCGCGCCGGCGCCCGCGTGACCGCGACCGTCACCGCCTCGCTCGTGCTGCTGGCGGCGATCAGCTACGGGCTGATCCGGGTTCTGGGCGTGGCCTGACGTCAGCCTGCAGCCGCGCCTTCGGCACGGGTTCTACAGCCGTGCCTTCGGCACGAACACCTCGCCCCGCATGATCGGCCGCGTGGTCCGCATCACGCCCGCGCGGATCACCTTCAGGCCAGCCCCCTCGCCCTCGGTCTGCATCCTGACGTCGACCATCCCCGACGGATGCTCGATCCAGATGGTGCGCGGGTTGCCCTCCGGCCGGATTGCCATGTCGTAGGCGATCGAGCCCTCGAGCAGACACGCGGTGGACACGCACACCGCCCCGGTCACCGCATGGGCCGCATGCAGCTTGTGGGGCGTGAGATAGCGCGACGTGATCGCCCCCGTACCGCGCGGCCGCGACAGCAGGCCCACCTTCGGGATCACCATATCGGTCACGTCGCCGAACCCCATGCGCCGACCGGCCTCCAGGCGGATCGTCTCGATCCGCGCCAGCAGCGCCGGATTGCCGTCGATTTCGGGCCGGCCCTCGGTGCCCTCCAACCCCAGATCGGCGGCCCGCATCAGCACCATCGGCATACAGACATCGAGGCACGACACCTCGATGCCCTCGATGGTTTCGCTCGCGTGCCCGGTCGGCAGCATCACGCCCGTCTTGGCGCCCACCGCGTCCATGAAGTTCAGGATCACGGGCGCCGCCGTGCCCGGCACGCCGTCGATCGCCGCGTCGCCGGTGTAGTTCACCACGCCCCCCGGCGTCTGGATCACCGCCTCGATGCGGCTCGCGGTGTTCACGTCGAAGATCACCACCCGCGTCGTGCCGGGCGTGGCCGCGACCATCCCGGTCTCGATCGCATAGGGTCCCACGCCCGACAGCATGTTGCCGCAGGAGGGCGAGGTATCGACGATGGCGCGCCCGATATCCACCTGGGCGAACAGGTATTCCACATCGACGCCCTCGCGCGCGGACTTCGAGACGATGGCGACCTTGCTGGTCAGCGAGTCCGCCCCCCCAAGCCCGTCGATCTGGCGGATATCCGGCGACCCCATCACGGCCAGGAGCACCCGGTCGCGTTCGGAGGTGTCGGCGGGCAGATCGGACGCCTTGAAATACGGCCCCTTGGACGTGCCGCCGCGCATCAGCAGGCAGGGGATGGACAAGTGGTCGTGCATGGGGCGCTCCGCCTGAAACGACGGGAGTATGGCGCGGGGTTGGGTAACTGCCTATGTCCCAGCCCGGAGGGTATCAGGACGACACCCCACAGTTTGGCCTTTGAACACGCGGCCACGGTCGGTGAGGCCGCGAACGACACGCCCGAAAACATGTCGAAGTCTGCCAAGGGTCGAGACGAGGTTTTGGCCTCCGCCGTCGAAGCGGCCTTGGTACAGGACATCGACGCGATTTTCGCACGTATTGAACGGGGTATCGCGACGGAGAATGCGGCAATGGACTCATTGCTTCAGCGCATCAAAGCCGTATAGAGCGTCCATGGCGTTTTAGGATTGGCCCGCGAGGCTGTGGACGGTCGCACGCAAGGCCGAGGACCTGTTCGAGCTTCAGGTGAAGACCCAGGCCGCGCTCAAAGGTCAGGCCGCGCTCGAAGGTATTGAAAGCCGGCCTCGGAGGATCGAGGGCAGGATGACGTATCTCGAGGCGGGCCAGGGGCAGGTCATAACCGAGGCGCGAGCAGCCGCCGGCGTGGCGGCAACCGGCCTCGCCGGTTCGGTCATCTGCGAAGTCGTCACCCGCATCACGCTCCTCGAGATGCAGCAGGACAACAACCAGAAGCGACTGCCTCCGCCGTCGTCCTGAGCCCCCTACATCCCCAGCAGTCGCGGCACGAACAGCGTCAGCCCCGGCCAGTAGGTGATCACCACCAGGAAGCCCAGCATCGTCAACAGCCACGGCAGCACCGCCACGGTGAGTTCGCTGATGCCCATTTTCGATATGCCCGAGGCGACATACAGGTTGAGCCCCACCGGGGGGTGGCAGAGGCCGATCTCCATGTTCACCGCCATCATGATGCCGAAATGGATCGGGTTCACGCCCAGCCGCACCGCGACCGGGAACAGGATCGGCGCGAAGATCAGCACGATCGCCGACGGGTCCATCACGTTGCCGGCGGCGAGCAAGATGATGTTGCAAACCAGCAGGAAGCCGACCACGCCGA
>JANXTF010000163.1 GCA_025352565.1 Rhodospirillales bacterium
GGCCGGGCAGCATGGGCGTAGTTTCGGTGGTGGCGGGCATGGCGCGCCGGGATCTGACTGGATTGGCTTCGACACCCAAATCCTACATCAAATCATCGGCTTGTGCCGTGCCCGTCAGCCTTGGTGAATAATCCGGGCTAGCGGAGACAGCTCCGCGCCGAAGGTAGGGCGTAGGTGGGTTTCGAACCTGGCCGGGTCGGCTAGACCGGCTGCCTGGCTGCTTGCCCGGGCGGCGCGATGGGATGGAGGCGGGTGGCGGGCAGGACGATGCGCACGGTGGTGCCGCAGCCTGGTTCGCTCGCCATCCGGATGGTTCCGCCATGCGCGCCCACGATCGCGCGACAGAAATACAGTCCGGTTCCGGCCCCGGTCGCCCTGCGAGCGAGGCCGGTATCGATCTGGCCGAACGGCTTGAACACCCGTTCCAGTTCCTCTGGCGGGATGCCGATGCCGGTGTCCCGCACCGTGATCGTCAGATCGCCCTGAGCACCGTATGCGCTTGCCACCACCACATTGCCGCCGGCACGCGTGAACTTCACGGCGTTGCCGAGAAGATGCCCGAGAACCTGGCGGAGTTGGCGCTCGTCGCCGCGCAACAGGCGCGTCTCGTCCGCCAGCGCAAGTTCGAGCCCGATTTCGGCCTTCCGCGCGGCGGGCGCGATCTGGCGCAGGGCCTCCCTGGCGAGCCGCGCCACGTCGATCAGTTCCTCGGCGAGATTGACATGCCCCGATTCGATCCGCGCGACATCGAGCATGTTGTTGACGAAGCCGAGCAAATTCTGGCCCGCGTCGTGGATGGCCCGCGAGAATTCAGCCATGCGCGCGCGGTCGAGCGGAGTCGTGTTGTCCTGGGCCGCCTGGGCAATGGCATCGGCGAAACCTATCACGGCATGCAGGGGGGTTCGCATCTCGTGGCTCATCATCGCCAGGAAATGCGATTTCGCCTGGTCGGCGGCATCCTCGGCCTGCCGCGCCCGCCCTGCCGCAAGCTCCGTCTGGGCGCCGTCGATCATGGTGCCACGCGCCGGCCCAGGTGGTGCGCTGCGATCAGGCTCGCGGTCAGCAGCAACACCGCCCCCGCCTGATGCAAGATGGCGAGGTCGACCCGCACCACGGACAGCAGGGTCGCCACGCCCAGCGCGTATTGCGCCACGGCCGCGCCACCCAGTGCCGCGAGCGCCATGCGTGTGGCGCCACGGGGCAGGCGGGCCAGGCCCGTCGCAGCTGTCGCGGTCGCCAGCAGAAGCGTGGCGGTGGCGAGCACGCGGTGGTCGAACTGCACGGCCGCCACGTTGCCGATCAGGTTGCGCCAGACCGGCGTGAGGGCCGCGTAACCCTCCGGCACCAGGCGCCCGTCCATCAATGGGAAGGTGTTGTAGGTGAGCCCCGCGTGCAGCCCCGCGACGAAGCCGCCGGCGAGGATGGTGAGTGCCACCGACGCCACCGACAGGCGCGCCATCGAGCGCAGGAGCGCGGGCGGCCGCACGCCCAAGGCTCCGCGCCCCAAGAGTTCGCGCCCCAAGACTTCGCGAGCCAGGGGGCCGCGCCACTGCGTAAGCGCGATCCACAGCATCGCGACGTAGAGCGCCAGCGCCATGGCGAGGTGGGCCACGAGGCGTACCGGCTCGACCGAGACGTTGTCGGCCGTGAAGCCCGACGCCACCATGAACCAGCCGACGGCGCCCTGCAGCCCGCCCAGCACGAACAGCAGTGCCAAGCGCGGCAGCATGGCACGCGAAATGGCACCGGTGGCGGCGAACCAGACCAGCGGCAGCAGGAAGGCGATCCCCATCGCGCGTCCCCACAGGCGGTGGGACCATTCGAGCCAGAAGATGTGCTTGAAGCCGTCGAGCCCGAAACCCTGGTTGACCAGACGATATTGCGGGATCTGCCGGTAGAGCGCGAACAGCCGGTTCCACTCCGCCTCGCTCAACGGCGGCAAGGTGCCGGAGAGCGGCGCCCATTCCATGATGGACAGGCCCGAGCCGGTGAGGCGCGTGGCGCCGCCCAGGCCGATCATCACCAGCACCATCGCGCACATGGCGAACAGCCACAGCGCCACCTGCCGGCGGGCGCGTCGGGCCGCCTGCGGCTCCGCGGAAATGGGTCGGGCCGCCGGGGGCTCAGCGGATATTGGTGGGCTCGCGACATCGAAGGGCATGGGATGGCAATATAGCGCGCCGCTGCCCGTCGGCCATCCCCGGCATGCGGCGAAACTTGCGGGCCTCGAATGGGGGGTGCTACCGGGCAGCGGTGAGCGAAACTTTCATCCACGATCAGGTGCCGGAAATCTCCGTCGTGGTGCCGGTGCGCAACGAAGCGGCCAATATCGGTCCGTTAATCGGCGAAATCCGCGCGGCCCTCGAAGGAACGCTGTACGAAATCGTCTATATTGACGACGGCAGCACGGACTCGACGTCCGCGTCGCTGGCGTGCGATGGCGGGGGCGATCTGGTCTGGCGCCGGCATCGGGCCAGCTGCGGCCAGAGCGCGGCCGTGGTCAGCGGCGTGCGGATCGCCAGAGGCGGCTGGATCGCGACATTGGACGGGGATGGCCAGAACGATCCGGCCGATATCCCGGCCTTGCTGGCGCATGCGCGGCGGGAAACCGCGAATGGCCCGGTGCTGATCGCGGGCCACCGCACCCGGCGGCGCGATTCCTGGGTCAAGCGCCGCACCTCGCGCGCCGCGAACCGCATCCGCGACATCCTGCTGCGCGACGCGACGCCCGATACCGGGTGCGGGCTCAAGGTGTTCCGCCGCGAGGCGTTTCTCGAATTGCCGCATTTCGACCACATGCACCGCTATCTGCCCGCCCTGTTCATCCGCGCGGGCGGCAGGGTGGTGTCGGTCCCGGTCAATCACCGCCCCCGCACGCGGGGTTCCTCGAACTACGGCACGCTGGACCGCCTCTGGGCCGGCATCTTCGACCTGTTCGGCGTGTTCTGGCTGCAACGCCGCTGGCGGCGACCCGAAATCGAACCGTGAAGCCGCTGCTGCGTCCCGCCCTGTTGCTGGGCGGCCTGGTTGCGGTCGGTTTGGCATTTCGGCTGCTGCCCAGCGATGGCGTGGCCGGAACGCTGCGGACCATGATCGACCCGGCAACGCATGGCTGGGCGGGCGCCGCGGCGATCTTCGTGGCCGCCGGCGCGCTGTTCTGCTCGATCGGGGTGCCGCGTCAGGTGATCGCCTATGCCGGCGGATTCGCGTTCGGGATCGGCTGGGGCATCGGCCTCGCGGTGCTCGCGGCGCTCATCGGATGCGCGATCGACTTTTCCTGGGCGCGGCTCGTGGCGCGGGGCTGGGCCCGCCGTGTCATCACCCGCCGCCTTGGCGGGCGGGGCGCGCGCACGGACCGGTTCCTTGCCGCCAACCCGTTTCTGGCGACCCTGATGCTGCGGCTGCTGCCGGTCGGCAACAACCTCGTGCTGAACCTGCTGGCGGGGGTCTCCAGCATTGCGGCCGTTCCCTTCCTCGCCGCCTCGGCCCTCGGCTACCTGCCGCAAAGCCTCATCTTCGCCCTGATCGGGTCGGGCGCCCGCGTCGAGCGGCCGACCCAGATCGGCGTCGGGATCGCGCTGTTTCTCGTCTCGGGCGGGGCCGGGCTGATCCTGATGCGGCGGCTGGCTAGTGCAGGTGCGCCACATGCGCCGTATGCCGCAATTCCGCCGCGCTGATGAGGCCGACCGAGGCCACGCGCACCGAATGTACCTTGCCCTCGATCTCGCGGGTCCAAAAATCCAGGAACCGCTGCAGAATCGGATATTTTGGCGCCATGTCGAGGTCCTGCCAGATATAGCTCTGCAACACTCCAGGGTGATCGGGCAGGCGATACACGATCTCCGCCGTGGTCAAGCGGTAGCCTTGAAGCTGGCGTTGAAGGTCGAGGCCGGAAGGCGCCGGCTTGGCTTGAGCAAGCATCCGAAATCTCCGCGTCTGGTCTCCGTTGAAGCCGTCGAGCGTCCATCCAGTAACCCCGCGCCGGTGCGCGGGTTGCGCCCAGATGACAACTGAATGGCATTCTGACACAAGAAAATTAACAACAATTTAAGTAGGTTGGCACTCACCGTTCGCGAGTGCTGCCGAGTCCTTGACTTCGCCGGGCCGAGCGACTAGATCGCTGGCACTCCCCGAGGGGGAGTGCCAACAACCCGCCGGCGGACAGGTGTTTGTCGCCGGCCGACGATCCAGGAGCGTTCCGCATGAAGTTCCGTCCCCTGCATGACCGCGTGGTGGTGCGTCGCATCACCGCCGAGGAAAAGACGCTTGGCGGGATCATCATTCCCGACACCGCCAAGGAAAAGCCGATGGAAGGCGAGATCATCGCGGCCGGCCCCGGCGCCCGCAACGAACAGGGCCAGGTCGTGAAGCTGGACGTGAAGACCGGCGATCGTGTGCTGTTCGGCAAGTGGTCCGGCACCGAAGTGAAGCTCGATGGCGAGGAACTCCTCATCATGAAGGAGAGCGACATCATGGGTATCGTGGAGGGCTCGGCCGCCACCACCGCCAAGGCCGCCTGAGCTTTTCTGGCCTGACCGACCCACCTGCAATTCCGCACTGCAATTCTGCCGACTTACTGCAAAACTGAAGGAATATTCCGAATGGCAGCTAAAGACGTACGCTTCGGCAGCGATGCCCGCCAGCGCATGCTGCGCGGCGTGGACATCCTCGCCGACGCCGTGAAGGTGACGCTCGGCCCCAAGGGCCGCAACGTCGTGCTCGACAAGAGCTTCGGCGGTCCCCGGATCACCAAGGACGGCGTCACCGTCGCCAAGGAGATCGAGCTGGCCGACAAGTTCGAGAACATGGGCGCGCAGATGCTGCGTGAAGTGGCCTCGAAGACCAACGACCTGGCCGGTGACGGCACCACCACGGCGACCGTGCTGGCGCAGGCGATCGTTCGTGAAGGCATGACCTCGGTTGCCGCCGGCATGAACCCGATGGACCTCAAGCGCGGCATCGACGCGGCGGTGACCGCCGTGGTCGAGCAGCTCAAGAGCCAGACCCGCAAGATCACCTGGCCGCCGGTCAGGACGGCGATGTCCTCGAGCATCGCCTTGCGGCGATCGCCGAAGCCCGGCGCCTTCACG
>JANXTF010000164.1 GCA_025352565.1 Rhodospirillales bacterium
TGCTCGAGCTGTCGGAAGGCCGCACCACGCTGGTGATCGCGCATCGGCTGGCCACCATCCAGAGCGCCGATCGCATCGTGGTGGTGGACGAGACGGGCGTGGCCGAACAGGGGCGGCATGCCGAACTGGTCGGCGCCGGCGGCATCTACAGCCGGCTGCACGGTGCCCAGTATGGGGCCATCATCGAGACGGACACGGCGTAGTCAGAACAGCTTTTGGCCGGGCTGATACGGCACCACGATGTCGTTCGGTTCGGAGAGGTTCAGCATGGCGCGCCCGCGCTCGTCCAGCGCATCGGCGTCCAGATGGGCAGGCCGCAGCGAGGAGACGCGGCGATCCCACACCGCGCGATCCGCCTCCGCACGGGCAAGTTCCTTGGTGGCAAGCACAAGGTCGCTCTGGCGTTGAACGTAGCTGTTCAGGCCCCGGTCGCCTTGCGTGGCGCTCCAGCCGAAATAGCCGGCCAACGCGAGGAACACCAGCGGCGGAACCGCTGCCCGGCATCGTTTCCTGATCGCTCGCGCCACCGACATCGCCACATCCATCGCCAACCGCCGCGAGCCTAGATTACTCCCCGGTCATTCGCCACGGACGAAACGAGTGCCGGGGCGATTTTGTCCGAAGTGATGCTTCAGCGCCGCAGCACGGTGCGGCCGGCATAGCGTGCGGCGCCGCCCAGCCCCTGCTCGATGCGGATGAGCTGGTTGTATTTCGCGGTTCGGTCGCTGCGCGCGAGACTGCCGGTCTTGATCTGCCCGCAATTGGTGGCGACCGCGAGATCAGCGATGGTCGCGTCCTCGGTCTCGCCGGAACGATGGCTCATCACCACCGCGAAACCGGCCCGGTGGGCCATCTCGCAGGCATCGAGCGTCTCGGTCAGCGTGCCGATCTGGTTGACCTTCACCAATATGGCGTTGCCGATGCCCTCGTCGATGCCGCGGCGCAGCCGGTTGGTGTTGGTCACGAACAGATCGTCGCCCACCAGACGGATGCGGGCGCCCAGCGTGTCGGTCAGCAGCTTCCAGCCGGCCCAATCGTCTTCCGCGCAGCCATCCTCGATCGAGACGATCGGGTAGCGGGCGCACAGGTTCTCCAGGTAGCGGACCATGCCCGCGGCATCGAGCTTCTTGCCCTCGCCCGCCATGTCGTAGAACCCGTCCTTGAAGAATTCGGTGGCGGCGCAGTCGAGCGCGAAGGTCACGTCGTCGCCCGGCCGGTAGCCGGCGGTCTCGCAGGCGCGGCTGATGAAGCCCAGCACCTCGTCGGCCGAGCCGATATTCGGCGCGAAGCCGCCCTCGTCGCCCACGTTGGTGCCGTGCCCCGCATCGTGCAGCGCCTTCTTGAGCGCGGCGTAGATTTCGGAGCCCATCCGCACGCCCTCGGCCAGCGTGCCGGCGCCGACCGGCATGATCATGAATTCCTGGATGTCGATCGGGTTGTCCGCGTGCTGGCCGCCGTTGACGATGTTCATCATCGGCACCGGCAGCGTGCGGGCGAACACGCCGCCGACATAGCGATACAGCGGCATCCCAAGATCCTCGGCCGCCGCCTTGGCCACCGCGAGGCTGACCGCGAGGGTCGCGTTGGCGCCGAGGCGCGATTTGTTGGGCGTCCCGTCGAGGTCGATCATGGTCTCGTCGATGCGGATCTGCTCGGTCGGGTCCTCGCCGCCGATGGCCTCCAATATCTCGCCCTCGATGTTGGCGATGGCCTGCCGCACGCCCTTGCCGCCATAGCGGGACTTGTCGCCATCGCGCAGCTCGACCGCCTCATGCGCGCCGGTCGAGGCGCCCGAGGGCACGATGGCGCGGCCCATGGCGCCGCTGTCGAGGAACACGTCCACCTCGACCGTCGGGTTGCCCCGGCTGTCGAGAATTTCGCGGGCGACGATGTCGGCGATGGCACTCATGCGGCTGGTTCCTGTGGCGTTGCGGCTGCCGCCGCGTATCATCTTGGCGCCGGGTTCGCCAGGGCGGGTGCGGGCCTGGCCTGGCATTTGAGTTTCGATGCTGCTGCGGCCTTGCTTGGCGAGGCCGCCAATCACGTTTTAGTCGGAAATCTGGCCTGGCCCAGGATGCGGTGTGCCGCGCCGCATCCTTGGTCTGCGTGCGACCAGAAGCAAAATACGGCGGCCATCCCAGGCCACTGAAATGGCGGTCTTCGTTCGGAACCATCGCTGCTGCTACTGCGGAAGTCGTTTGGTGTTACCCCTCGCCCGACGTGCCCTCGTGTATTGAGCATGGAGACACCTTTTGTTCACATCTTCAGGGTGTCCACGAAGGCGGGGGCATTCAGGTCTGTTCAACGCTAACCGGATTTCGTTGTATGCCATGATGCGATCGAGGCTGAGTGCGCCGTTCCAGAGTGCCTTTGCCACGTTGGTGACTCCATTTTTGCGCATGATGTTGAGGGCGAAGCTGCGGGCTCGGGCCATGATGCCGGGGTTATCGCGGATGCGGCTTTTGTCTTCGTCGAGCGACACGTCGCGGACATGGCGGTTACGGTTCTCGATGCCCCAATGCCGCCGGAT
>JANXTF010000020.1 GCA_025352565.1 Rhodospirillales bacterium
CGTGCTGCCCCGCCGATGGGTGGTCGAGCGCACGTTCGCCTGGCTCAACCGCTGCCGCCGCCTTGCCAAAGATTTCGAAAACCGCACCCGTAACGCACTCGCATTCCTGCAACTCGCGTCAATCAGGTTGATGACGCGAAAACTCTGCAATCGCTGAATGAGTTTTCGGACGGACTCTGAGCACCCGCCGTTCCCGCCACGAACAAAAACGCCATGCACACAAATGCCCAAGACTGTCGCTTCATTTCATCCCCCCCACTTTTTTAGTATTGCAGCCGGCCCGACCATATGAAGGTCGCGCCGAGCCGTCGCTACTTTCTTCTCAGTCTTAAGTTTTCTTGTGTGTGTTTAGACATGCAAGCGCGTGGCGAACAGGGGTCGCCCCATAGACGGGCAGAATAGCACGGTGGGCGGCACGGACCAGGAACATAGGGCTACGCACGAGTGAGTCAGTCGTTGGGCATCAGGACGGTCCCGCATGTTGGGCGGCAGGACAAATGACCTCTTGGCGGCATGAGGAACCGCCCCCCTCTGTCGAGAGAAGGTCGGGCCTGAGCGCCACCGACCTGCTCGCCGCCTACCAGACCCGCTCGCTGTCGCCGGTCGATGTCGTGGGGACCGTGCTGGACCGGGTCGGGGTGTGGGACACGACGCTGAACGCGCTGTGGACCGTGGAGACCGAAGCGGCACCAGCGGCGGCGCGCGCCTCCGAGAAGCGTCGGGCCGAGGGGCAACCGGTCGGGGCCCTCGACGGGGCGAGTGTGACGCTCAAGGAGAACATCGCCACCAAGGGCACCGCTAGTCGCGGTATGAGGCCTTGAAGCGGCCGAGTTCCGCGGCGCGCTCATGTGGACCCCGGTTAATAAGGTAGCCGATGAGTACACCGAATGCCCCTGCCAGAAGGATTGCCATCAACGGCTCCTCCCTGATCTGCCCGCCCACGTAGCGGGCGGCCCCGGCGCTCTCCGCGTAGGCCTGCTGACCGAGACCCGAAGCTTGCGAGCCAGCCCGCCGCCCTATCGTGCGAACTCGCTCAGCAGCGGAGGACACAGCATCGCTTGCCTTGCCGTAAGCGGCCTGCGCCTTGCCCGCCACTTCTTCGGCGGCCCCACTAACCTGAGACTTCACGTCCCCCATAAATCCTTCGGTGGCTTCCTCAGCCTTGGCTCCCATTTGGCGAGATGCACCCGCTATCCCGTTTTCGCTCATCTTGGCTTTTCCCATCACTTACTGGCGCGCCAGATGCGGCAGGCCACCTACACCTCGAGTACTTATGCGCGCGACGATCGCTGGTTCCGGTTTCTTCCGCCGCTGAAGCATCCAGCGAGAGAGCGAGAGCGGCCCGGCTCTGCCCCCCGGCAATGTGCGCGAGGGTGTGCGGCACACGTTACGGGCCGAGAAGCTGCCCGCCATCCACAACAATGGTCTGCCCCGTCACCCAGCGCGCCCGGTCGCTGGCCAGGAACATCGCCACCTCGGCCACCTCCTCGGGCTTGCCCATGCGGCCGAACGGGATCTGTCCCAGCGTCGCCTGATACAGGGCGGCATCCTCAGTCCGTCGCCGTTCCCAGGTGCCGCCCGGAAACTCGATCGAGCCGGGCGCCACGGCGTTCACCCTGATGCCGTCCGCGGCCATCATGCGCGCCTGGCTCGCGGTGTAGTGGATCACGGCTGCCTTGATCGCCCCGTAAGGCGGGTTCCGCTTGGTCGCCCGCATCGCCGAAATACTGGTCACGTTCACGATCGACCCGCCTGGGCGCTCCCGCAGGTATTTCGCGGCCGCAGCGCTCGCGCGCACGACCGCCATCAGATCGACATTCAGAGAGGCAGCCCAGCTTTCCTCGTCGTCCGACGCGCCGAAGCCAGACGCGTTGTTCACCAGTATATCGATGCCGCCGAGTGCCGTCGCCGCGTCCGGCACGAACCTCGCAATGTCGGAGGCATCGGCCAGATCGGCCGTCGCCGCATAGGCCGTGCGGCCCAGCGCCGCGAGTTCGGCCCGCGTTGCCCCCAGAGCGCCGCCGCCTCGCGCGCAGATCGCGACGCTCGCCCCCGCCCCGGCGAAGCCGAGCGCGATGGAGCGCCCGATGCCGCGGCTTCCGCCCATGACCACAACCCGCCGCCCGCTGAATTCTTCCATGCCCTACGGATACAGGAGGCTCAGGCGGGCGGGAAGGCTTTCCGGCGCGCCCACCCCGCTGTAGCCCGCCGGCGTGGTAGACCGCGCATCGTCCGCGCGGCTGGGAAGCCAAGCCCCTCCCTGCGACCAATCAGCCGACCCTGGTGATGACGCACCGCAGCCAACCAGGACCGCGCAACGCGTATCGCTCGGGCGAGACATCGATGGCGGTCACTCTGGCCCCGGTGGGGGGGGGGCGATGTGGATTGCAAATGCCCCCCGCCCAGAACCAATTTCCATCAGGCCGTGCAAACCACATCCACCAGCGCCGCCTTCCGCTCGCCGCGCACCACGCCGAACGCCCGTTCAAGCACTTCCGGCAGCAGCGCCGGATCGGCGCAGGTGAAACCCGCCACGCCGCAGGCTTCGGCAACGAGCGCGTGGCGCGGGCCTGGGGCCAGCCGGGTGAGCGGCATGACGGCGGCGCGGGTAGCGTGGCCGTGCGGATACATCGCGCGGGTGGCGCGATCGACCGCCCCCCAGCCGCCGTTGTTGAACACCACTGAAAGCACCGCCACGCGCTCCGTGGCCGCCACCTGGTGGCAGGCGACCGGGTTGGCGAAGATGTGGCTGCCGTCGCCGATGGCCGCGATCACCTCGCAGCCGGGTGCGGCGAGTTTGGCGCCCATGGCGGCGGGCATCCCCCAGCCGAGGGCGCCGGCGGGGGAACTGCCGAAGAAGCTGCCGGGGCGGGAGGTGTGCATGGCACTTCGGATCAGCGGGTATTCGTTCACCAGCAGGCTGTCGGGCGCGCGGGCGCGGTCGAGGCAGGCACTGGCCCAGGCCATCGTCATGCGCGCGGGCGGGGATCGCACCGCGTCCAGCCCGGCCTGGCGGATCGCGGCGCAGCGTTGGACGATGCCGGGCGCATTGCGGGCGCGCGGGCCGAGTTCGGCCAGCAGCGCTTCCAGGATCAGCCGGGGCGCGCCCTGCAGCGTGTGCGCCGATGGAAAGCCGCGCACCGGATAGCGGGCTTGCAGCGGATCCTCGCCGGCCTGGATCACGACGGCATCCGGGGCGAGGCGGTCGGTGGCCGGCATCCAGGGCACGTCGCATTCCAGCACCAGGACTACGTCGGAATCGGGCAGCCAGGGCGCCACCTCGAAGCCGCCATGCAGCGCGTGCCCGCTGGCGAGGTTCAGGTGGCGCGGCCGGTATTCGACCACCGGGGCGCCGAGGCGCGCGGCCAGGGCGGCGAGCAAATCGGGCACGGCGGTGTCGGCACCCGCGCGCGCGGTCACGATCAGGGGCCGCGCCGCGCCGTGCAGCAGGCCGGCGACAACGGCGAGGGCGGCGGGGTTGGGCGCGCAAGGGTAGGCGGGGGCGACGGGCTGGGGCGGGCCGTCCCCGGCGGGCTTCATGGCCAGGACCTCGCGCGGCAAAGTGAGATAAACGGGGCCGCGCGGGGCGGAGTGGGCGAGCGCCAGAGCGCGCTCGGTGACCACGCGCATCTGGCGCGGGTCGCGAAGTTCATAGTCCCACCTGACGGTTTCGCGGAGCATGCCGGCCTGGTCGAACATCTCCTGCGCCCAGTGGATGTTGAGCGAGCGGGCGCCCGGCGCGCCGTGCTCCAGGATCGGCGTGCGGCCGGCGGCCAGCAGCATGGGCACGTAGTCGCGCTCGGCGTTGATGAGGCCCGCGATGGAGTTGGCGGTGCCCACGTTGACATGCACCATCGCCGCCTGCGCGCGCCCGCTGACCATGGCGTGGCCATGCGCCATCGACACGGCGACGTTCTCGTGCGGCGCGATCACCGCGCGGGGCACGGCGAGGCCGAGTTCCGCGGCACGGGCGAGCGCCTCGACGATCGGCGGGAAATCGGTGCCGGAATTGGCGAACAGGAAATCGACCCCGCGGGCGGCGAGCAGGCGAAGCCAGGCCTCGGCGACGGTGCGGGGCGCGAGGTCATGGGACACGTGGTCATCGGTCATCGGTCATCGGTCATCGGGGGGACCTCGGGGTGGTTGCGGATTCGCGGTTCCTCGGACACGATGCCGCATGGCTGAAACCGGCACCATGGCGGGCGGCGCGATCGACATCGTGGTGAACCCGCTGACGCCCCGCATCATGGCCGCGCGGCCCGCCTGGACCCGGAATTTCCATGTCCAGAAGATCGGCCGGGATGCGCGGGACGTGGCGGCGGTGCCGCTGGAGGCGATGCTGGCGCAGATGGACGCGGCCGGGATCGAGCGGGCCTTCCTGGTGTCGTGCAAGCTGGGGCAGCTTGGCACGCAAGGTGCCTGGCACATGCCCGACGAATGGATCGCGGAGGCGGTGGCCGCACACCCCACGCGGTTCCATGGCCTCGCGGGGGTGGACCCGACGGAGGGGATGGACGGGGTTCGGCGGCTGGAGCGCGCGGTGCGCGAATTCGGCTTCATCGGCGCCCACACCTATCCGCATTGGTTCGAGCTGCCGCCCAACCACGCGCGCTACTACCCGTTCTACGCCAAATGCTGCGAGCTGGGCGTGCCGATCCAGATGCAGGTAGGCCAGTCGCTGATCTACGATCCCGCGCGCCGGCTGCGCAGCGTGGGCCGGCCGATCCTGCTCGACGATATCGCCTGCGACTTCCCGGAACTGAAGATCGTCGGCATCCATATCGGCATCCCCTGGCATGACGAGATGATCGCGATGGCCTGGAAGCACCCGAACGTGTTCATCGGCACCGATGCCCATAGCCCGCGCTACTGGCCCGCGAGCTTCGTCCACTACCTGAACAGCTATGGCCGGGAGAAGGTGATGTTCGGGACCGATTTTCCGGTGCTGGGCTTCGGCCGCACGGTGCGCGAGATCGCCGGCCTCGGGCTGCGGCCGGAGGTGATGCGGGCGATGATGCGGGACAACGCGATGCGGGTGTACGGGCTGGGGAAGGAATTGTTATGAGGTATGCCTATCTGGCGGTGGCGACGGCGCTGCTGGCCCCGGCACCGGGGTTTTCGCAGGCTCCGAAACCGGTCGTTTTGGGCATTGTCACGGCCCAAACGGGGCCTTTGGCGGCCGCTGGGCGCTTCCAGATGAACGGTTTCGCGATGGCTTTGGACGCGCTGAACCGCGATGGCGGGATCGAGATCGCGGGCCAGCGCCGGCCGGTGGCGCTCAAGGTGTACGACACGCATTGCAGCCCGGCCGAGGGCGCCTCGGCGATGGAGCGGCTGGCCAGCGTGGATCGGGCCGCGATGGTGCTCGGCGAACTGTGCAGCCCGGCGGTGGCGGCCGAGACGCCGGTGGCGCAGGACAATTCGGTGCCGTTCGTGATCACCGTGCCGACGGCGGAGAACCTCACGCTAAGCGGCAATCCATGGGTGTTCCGGGTGAATGCCGACAACAACCAACTCAATCAGGCACTTGGGCGATACGTGGTGGAGAAGGGCCTGGCGCCGCTGGCGTTCATTGCCTGGAACAACGACGCGGGGCGCGGCGGGGTGCGCAGCATGGAGGCGCTGCTGGGGGCCTCGGCGAAGGTCGCCTATACCGGCTACTTCAACGTGGGCGAGGTCGATTTCTCGGCCCATGTCAGCAACATACGCCGCGCGGGCGCCCGCTCGGTAATGCTGTTCATGGACGAGGAACCGGGGGCGCTGGCCATCCGCCAGCTCCGCGACGCCGGGCTCGGCGTGCAGCTGATCGGCACGCTGGCGATGGGCTCGGCGCGGTTCCTCGCGCGGCTCGATGCGAAATACCTCGCGGGCATGATGCAGTACAACGCCTTCCCGCCCAGCGCGCCGCAGCCGCGCATCCGGGCGTTCGACGACCAGTACCGCGCCCGTTTCAAGGAGGAGAGCCACGGCTTCGCGGCCCAGAGCTACGACGCGCTGATGCTGGCCGCCGATGCGCTGCACCGCGCGGGAACCACGACCGATGGCGAGGCGGTGCGCAAGGCGCTCGCCGCCACCAGCTACGACGGCGTGATCGGCCACATCGCCTTCGATGCGCACGGCCAGGCCGCCCCCCCCGTGTACGTGACCCAGTGGTGCGACGACGGCACCCGCAAGATCATCTTCCCGGCCGAGCTCGCCTCGGCCTGCGGCGGAGGCTGACCGCGCCGGGGTTCGCGGCGATGGCGTTCCCGGCGATGGCGTTCCCGGCGATGGCGGTCATCGCACAGGCGGTGAACGGCATCATGATGGGGGCCGTCTACGCGCTGTTCGCCGTCGGCATGGTGCTGGTGTTCGGGGTGATGCGGGTGCTGAACTTCGCCCATGGCGCGGTGTTCATGGCCGGCGGCTATCTGTGCTGGTTCGCCATGGCCCACGTCTCGCCCATCTATCCTGTGGCGCTGCTGTTCAGCACGGCGGGCGGCGCGGCGATCGGGCTGGTGCTGGAACGCCTCGTGTTCCGCCGGCTGCGGGAGAACCTGTCCATGCAGATCGTGGCCTCGCTCGGCCTCATTCTCATGGCGCAAAACGGCGTGCTGCTGCTGTTCGGGGCCGACGCGCTGCAGATCGAGGCGCCTTCGCTGCGCCGCGTGCTGCGCCTGGGTGAACTCGGCTTCACCGTGCAGCATCTGGTGATCCTCGCCGCCGTCGCGGTCGCGGTCGCGTCGCTCCATGTGTTCCTCTCCCGCTCCCGCCTCGGCATCGCGATGCGGGCCGCGAGCCAGGACATCCAGGCGGCCCGCGTCGTGGGCATCGCGCCGGACCGGGTGTTCGCCATCACCTTCGCGCTGTCGGGCGCGCTGGCGGCCCTTGGCGGGGCGCTGCTGGGGCCGTTGTTCCTGGTGTTCCCCGGCATGGGCGACCTGCCGCTGCTGAAGGGCCTTACCGCCATCGTGCTCGGCGGCATGGGCAGCGTGTGGGGCGCTGTGCTGGGCGGCCTTGCGATCGGGCTGCTGGAAGCCGAGGCCACCCTGTTCGCGCCCACCGATTATCGCGACCTCGTGGTGTTCGCCGCCCTGATCGCGACCCTGCTGCTGCGCCCGCGCGGCCTGTTCGGCACCGCGATCCGGGGCGAGCCTTGAAGGCGGCCGCGACCCTCCTCGCGGTGGCCACGGCCGCGCTGCTGCCGGTCGCCTTCCCCGGCCAACCCTATATGCTTCAACTGGCGACGCTTACCCTGTGCGGCATCGTGCCGGCGATCGGGCTGAACCTGCTGTTCGGCTACACCGGGCTGGTCTCGCTCGGCCATATGGGCTTCGCGGGCGTCGGCGGCTACGCGGCCGCCCTGTTGATGAAGCAGGCGGGATGGCCATTCCTGCCCGCCCTCGGCTCGGGCGCCCTCCTGGCCGGCGCGGTGGGACTGCTGGTGGGCATCCCCTGCCTGCGCCTGCGCAGCCACTTCTTCATCATCGTGACCCTGGCCGTCGGCCTGATCCTGAGCACGCTGTTCACCAACCTCGACTGGCTGACCGGCGGCGCCGAGGGGTTGCCCGGCATCCCCCGTCCACGGCCGCTTGCGATCGGCGGCGTCCGCATCGTGCTGGCGACGCCGATCGGCTTCTACTGGGTGGCGCTCGCTGTCACGCTGGGTGCGTTGCTGCTGCAATGGGCGGTGGTGCGCTCCCCGTTCGGCAGCGCGCTGGCAGCCATCCGCCAGGACGAGACGATGGCCGCCGCGCGGGGCGTGGACGTGTTCGCCCATAAGCTCGCGGTGTTCGCGCTTTCGGCCGGCATCGCGGGTGCCGGCGGCGCGCTGCAGGCGAGCTTCCTGCGCGTTGCCGCCCCCGCCAGCTTCGACCTCGCGGCCAGCATCAACCTGGTCGCGGTGGTCATCATTGGCGGCCCCGGCTATCTCGCCGGCCCGGTGCTGGGTTCGATCGTGTTCGTCGCACTGCCCGAAGCCCTGCGCGCGGCCGCCCAGGCGCGGCTGTTCGTGTTCGGCGCCGTGCTGGTTCTGCTCGCCTTGTTCGCCCCGCGCGGATTGCTGGGTCTTGGCACACGCCTGCTGCGCCGCCATGCCGCTTCTTGAGGTGGCCGCGCTGCGCAAACGCTTCGGCGGCGTCGTGGCGCTCGACGGGGCCGGCTTCACCATCGACGGCCCCGGCATCGTTGGCCTGATCGGTCCGAACGGCGCCGGCAAGACCACCCTGTTCGACATCGTCTGCGGCCGCCAGAGCGCCGATTCCGGCACCATCCGCTTCGAGAACCGCCGCATCGACGGCCTGCCCCCGCACCGCCTGGCCCGCCTCGGCTTCGCCCGCAGCTTCCAGGAATGCCGCACGCTGAACGAGGAGACCTGCCTCGACAACCTGCTGTTCGCCGCCCAGGACAAGCGCCTCGGCCACGGCCTGCGCGGCATCGTCGCCCCGCCCGCCCAGCCCCGCGACGCCGCCCGCGCCCTGCTCGCCACGGCCGGCCTGGAGCGTTTCGCGAACACCCCGGCCGGCGACCTCTCCTTCGGCCAGCGCCGCCTCGTGGAGATCCTCTCCACGCTGATGGCCGCGCCCCGCGTGCTCCTGCTCGACGAACCGGCCTCGGGCGTGAACCCCACTTTGCTCGCCACGCTCGCCGCCGTGCTGCGCGAAGCCGCCCCCCGGCTCGGCCTGCTGTTGCTGGTGATCGAGCACAACATGGCGTTCGTCATGGGCCTCGCGGCGCGCATCGTGGTGATGCACCAGGGCGCGATCCTTGCCGACGGCACGCCCGCCGACATCCGCGCCGACCGCCGGGTGATCGATGCCTATCTCGGCTGACCCCATCGTGCAGACCAGCGCCCTGCCGGCCAGCGCCCTGTCGGTCCGCAACCTCTCCGCCGGCTATGCCGGCCGCATGATCGTCGATGGCATCGACCTCGACGTGGCGGCCGGCGAAGTCGTCACGATCATCGGCCAGAACGGCGCCGGCAAAAGCACGCTGCTCAGGGCCATCGCTCATCTGCTGCGCCAGCGCACGGGGGCAATCCGCCTGCGCGGCGCCGACGTCACGGCGCTGCCCACCGAAGCCCTGCTGCAACGCGGCCTCGCCTTCATCCCGCAGGGCCGCAGCATCTTCCCACGCCTGACGGTGGCCGAAAACCTCCGCATGGGCGGCTTCCTGCTGCGCGACGCGGCCCTGCTGCGCGCCCGGATCGACGCCCAACTCGACGCCTTCCCGGCACTCGCCGCCTTGCGCGAGACGCCGGCCGCCAACCTCTCCGGCGGCCAGCAGCGCCAGCTGGAGATCGCCCGCACCATGGTGATGGACCCGGCGGTGCTGATGCTCGACGAACCCTCGATCGGCCTCGCCCCCCTGATCGTGGGCCAGGTTTTCTCGACGTTGCGCGGCTTGGCGGCCGCCGGAAAAGCCGTGCTGATGGTGGAACAGAACGTCCGGCGCGCGCTGGAGGCGTCGGACCGGGGGATCGTCCTGGAGCTTGGCCGCGCCAAGCTCCAGGACCACGCATCGGCGCTGCTGGGAGATGAGCGGGTGGCGCGGCTGTATATGGGCGGGTAAGCGCTACCTCGACACCGATCAGGTGGTCAGTTAAGCGAAATCCAGGATGAAGGCCGCAGCCTCTTATCGAGGACATCTCGTGCCGAGCATGTAAAAATCAAGACATATGAACAACGCACATCGCGGGCTGATTGGCTGCGAGAAGCCGACACGCCAATCCTTCGAGCTATAGCTCGAAAGCCGAGTGGCTGGCCAGGGGTCAGAGTTGTGGCGAATGCCTGCGTCCTCGCTATTCTACCATCGCTCGTAAGTCATTCGCCATTGTTGACTGCTCGATCGTTCGGACCGCCGGGTGCGTCACCGCCCCTGCCACCCATCCGCCCCCGCTCGCCAGCTCCATTTCCCACGGATGGCTGAGGCGCAGGGCGAGCGCCGCGAGCCTCGGGAAACCGGGATTGGATTGCGGCAGAGTTTCGTACAAATAAGCTTGGGCCGTTTGGTCCGGCGTCATGACCTCCACGGGAGCGGTCTGCAAGCGCGGCGTCCGAGATTGAGAGCCCCGCGAAGCGGGGATGCCGAGGTGCCGGACTCCTGTCGTGAAACTGCGGCTTCTGCAGGAGCGATCGGCGCGCGAGGAGAAGCTTGCGCATGAGACGGGCTTGAGCAGTTGTCCGATGCGGCCCGACGTGAGCCCGATGTAAGGGAACGTCGGACCTACGCCTCCATGCGCGCGTGCATCCCCGGATCGAGCGGCGCGATCGGGCGGCGGATCCTGGTGTAGGGGATGCGTGACGGGTCGGGCGGATAAGGGCCGCCGCTGTCCACATACAGCACCTCGGCGGCGATGGGCGCGAAGGCGGCGTAGAAGTGGTTCGAGGACTTCACCGCGACCGCCTTCTTGGCCGCGAGATCGACGCCCATGCGGGTGAACGCCTCGGGCGAGAAGGTCTGCGCACGCGTGGTACCCAGCACCACATCGAGCGTGCCGATCGTGATGCAGGCGGCAGCGCCAAGGCTGACCCAGCTTTGCTCGAACGGGATCACGAGGTCCGCGCACACGCTGCGGACCACCACCTCGGCATCGACCGGCTCACCGCTCTGGGGCGTGGCCTTGCCGCAGAAGCGCAGCGACAGGCGAGCCCCGGCACCGGCGGCGGTGCAGAGTTGGACCGCGATCGGGTCCCACATCACCCCGATCGCGGCCGGCACATCGGGGCGGGCGAGCAATGCGCGCAGCAGCACCGTGCCGTCCCCGGCCACGCCGCCGCCGGGATTGTCCCAGCGGTCGGCCAGCACCACGGGCTGGCCGGAATGCGTGACGGCGGCTTCGATCGCGGCGTCGGGCTTGTGGTGCGGCGTTCCCTGCTCTGGCGACCAGCCCAGGATTTCACGACCCAGCCGCTCCGCGAGTGCCGCTGCCCCGGCGGCGTCGCCATCGGCATAGACGAGCACCTTGGTTCCCACATCACGCACATCCGCCGCCTGGAAGCCGTGGATGATGCTGATGGAGAGGATGCCGCTGGCACCTTCGAGTCCGAACAGCCGGTCGGTGAAGGCGCGGCCCGGCTCCCGGCTGGTCATGTAGCCCGCGATGCTCCGGAGGTCGAACACGGCCGGGACCGGGCGTATCCGCCCCGCGGCGGCGGCCACGCACAGGTTGACGAGGTCATGCGCGCGGGCCAGGAAATCCGTATGCGGGAACTCCTTGAACGCGACGACCACATCGGCCCGCGCCACCATCGCCGGGGTCAGATGCGCGTGCAGGTCGAGTTCGGCGCCGATCACTGCATCGGGGGCGAGCGCGCGGGCGCCGGCGAGCAGATCGCCTTCGCAATCGTCATAGCCATCCGCGACCATGCAGCCATGCAGCCCGAACAGCGCGATATCGACCGGGAGGGCCACCTGCAACTGGGCCAGGATTTCGTCGCGGAGACTTTCATAGGCGCCGCGTCCGACGAGGCCGGCGGGCTCGGCCCAGGTGGCGGTGCCCTCGATCACCTCATGCCCGTCCTGCCGCAGGCGCCGCGCCGCCACCATCGGGGCGCTGCACAAGGTGGGCGTCGCGGGGTGCGTGCCGGGCGGGAAATACATGGCCCGCTCGAAAGCCGCACGGTCGGTCGGGAGGGGTGCGAAGGTGTTGGTTTCGGTCGCCAGCGACGCAACGAACACGCGCATTGTGGAACCGGCCTCCTTACCCCTGCGAAAATTCTGCGGCAGGTTGCCTATCCGGTCAAGCTGCAACAGCATCGAGCCGAACAGGATCATGTTCCATGTGGAGCGACGACGATGAAAAGCCGTATCCAGTCGGTCGAGCGCGCGGCGTCGCTGCTGGCAGCGATGCAGGATGGCAGGTGGCACAGCCTCGGTAGCTTGGCGGCGGCTTCGGGGCTGGCGAAGACCACCGCCTTCAACCTGGTGAATTCGCTGGCCGCCACCGGCCTCGCCGAGCACGATCCCGCCGCCGGGGCTTACCGGCTGGGCCTCGGCCTGCTGGTCTATGGCCGCGCGGTGGAACGACGGCTGGATCTCATGGGCGACATGCGGCCTGTGCTGCTGGCGCTGTGCGCCGAGACGAACGAGACGGTGAACCTCGCCGTGCCACGCCCGCTCGACGTGCTGATCGTGGAAAGTTTGAAGGGGCGCCAGAACGTGCGCGTCACCTCCTATGCCGGCACCAGCGCGCCCTACCATTCGACCGCGGTCGGACGCGCGATGCTGGCCCACAAGCCGGCGGCCGAGAGGCGGGCGCTGCTCCGCATCAACCTTCCAAAGCCCACGCCGCACACGCTGACCGATGCCGACGCGATCGAGCGGCTGTTGGCCGGGGTGCGACGCGACGGCTATGCGCATGAGCGCGAGGAGACCGAACTCGGCGCCTGCTGCGTGGCCGCACCCGTGCTGTCGGCAACCGGCGTGCTGCTCGGCGCGATCAGCGTCGCGGGGCCGGTGGGGCGGATGGGTGCGGCCACGATGGCCCGCATCGGCGAGTTGCTGTGCCGGCGCCTCGCGCCGCAGGCCACGCTGGCGGCCTGATGGAACGCGTGGCGCTTCTGACCGGCGCCAGCAGCGCGATCGGCCAGGCGATCGCGGCCCGGCTGCTGGCCGCCGGGCACAGCGTTTTCGCGACCGGCACCAGCCAGGCGCGGCTCGCCGGGCTGCCGTCGGCGGGCGCCCAGATGCGCACTATCGCGGCAAACCTCGCCGAACCCCATGCGGCCGGTCGCGTGTTCGACGCCTGCCGCGACGCCTTCGGCCGGGTGGACATGCTGGTGCATTGCGCCGGCTCCTCCACGCGCATGAAGCTGTTCGCGCCCGACGAAGCAGCCTGGCGGCGGGAGTTCGCGCTGAACGTGGACAGCTTCGCCGCCCTCGCCGCCCGCGCACTGGCCGACATGCGTCCGCGGGCCTGGGGGCGGATCGTGGCGATCGGCTCGATCTACGGCTCGCTTGGGCGCAACGCCGCGTTCTACCCGGATGCGCCGGACGGGCCGTGGCGCAACCCGGCCTATGCCGCCTCGAAGGGGGCACTGGTGAACCTCGTGCGCGACCTCGCGGCAGCGTCGGGCGGGTTCGGAGTTACGGTCAACTGCGTCTCGCCGGGGATGATCGACATTCCCACACGCCCGATCCCGGCCGAACGCGCGGCAAGGATGGTAGCGGCTACGCCCGCGGCGCGGCTGGGCACGCCGGAGGACGTGGCGGGCGCAGTCGGGTTCCTCGCTTCCGATGACGCCGCGTTCATCACCGGCGTCAACCTCATGGTGGATGGCGGCTGGTCCATCTGGTGATCCCGTCGCGCGATATGGAACAACATGCAATCCTATGTTTATTCCGATTGCGTTTGCCGGAGCGCGTGCCCTAGGCTCAAGGGATGCGGCGTCGGGACACCGCCGTTCCACATCATGGCACGGGGAAACCATGCTGACCGAGCAGCACGTTGCAGTTTACCGCCGCGATGGCGTGATCGTCGTGCCCGGCCTGCTCGACGCTTCCACGTTGCTTGAACTTCGCGAGACGACCGCGGCGCTGGTGCGCGGCGCGGCCCAGGTTTCGGCCCATACCGACATCTACGATCTCGAACCCAGCCACACGCCGGACGCGCCCCGCGTTCGACGGATCAAGGCGCCGCACAAAGTCCATCCCGCCTTTGCCGCCGTCCTGCGCCGCCCTGCCGTGCTGGATATCCTGCGCGCACTGCTCGGCTCAGGCGTGCGGCTGCTCGGCTCCAAGTTGAACATGAAATCCGCCCGCTTCGGCTCCCCGGTCGAGTGGCACCAGGACTGGGCGTTCTACCCGCACACCAATGACGACCTGCTCGCCATCGGCGTGCTGCTCGACGACACCGATCTTGCCAACGGGCCGCTGCTGGTGGTGCCCGGCAGCCACACCGGCAAGGTGTTCAACCATCACGGCGCCGACGGCCGTTTCTGCGGCGCGATCGACCCGGCGGACGTGGCGGAGGAGGCGGCTCGCGCGGTGCCGCTGACGGGCACCGCCGGGGCCATGTCGTTCCATCATGTGCGCGCGCTGCACGGATCGGCGCTGAACACGTCCGACCGCTCCCGCAACCTGCTGCTGTTCGAGGTCGCGGCCAGCGATGCCTGGCCGCTGGCCGGTGTCGCCGATTTCGACGAGTTCAACAGCCGCCTGTTGAGCGGGCCGCCCACCGTGGTGGCGCGCATGGCCCAGGTGCCGGTGCGTATGCCCCTGCCGCCTGCGCTGCGGCAGGGCTCGATCTACGAGAACCAGACCGCGGCGGCGCGCGGCTATTTCGCGCGCCCGGTTGCGGCATGAACGGACAGGAGCGGGGCATGAGGATTGGGCGCAGGACGATGCTTGCAGGGCTGCCGCTTCTGGCCGCTTATCCGGCCACCTTGAAGGCCGCGGGGCTGAAAGGCGGCACGCTGCGCGTGGCCATCCTGGGCGACATCAACAATTTCGATCCGCAGAAATTTACCCAGGCGAATTTCGCGCTGATCAAGAATCTCTATGACAGCCTGATCGAATACTCACCCGATGGCACGCCCATCCCCAGCCTCGCGGCAGGCTGGACCATCGCGCCCGACAACATGTCGGTCAGCGTCGTGCTGCGCGAGGGCGTCGTGTTCGCGAGCGGCAATGCGCTCGATGCCGCAGCCGTGGCAGCGACGCTGAAGAAGGCCGCCGATCCGGCAAAGGGACAGCAAGTCTATGCCACGATGTCCATCGTGCGCGACTGGACCGTCGACGGCCCGCGCGGTATCCGCCTCAACTTCAAGAACCGCGTGCCGGATCGGCAGATCACCGACTTGTTGCAGTTCATCTCGGTAATCGACCCCGCCGGCATCGATACGGTCGAGACCAAGCCCGCCGGCTCCGGCCCGTTCGTGCTGGCGGAGCGTGCCCTTGGCCAGCGCGTTCGCATGACGGCCAATCCGCGTTATTGGCGCGATCGGCAGCCGGTGGTGACCGAAGTGGTCCTGACTGTGTTCGGCGATAACGACTCGGCTTCGGCGGCGCTCGAATCGGGTGCTGTGGACATCGTGTACGGCGGCGGCGCGCGGGCGGCGATCCGGCTGCGAAATGCCGGGTTCCAGTTGATCCAGGGACCCGGGCCGCTGGTGCAGGTGTTCCGCATCAATGCCACGCGCGGGCCGTTCCGCAACGCGAAGTTCCGCCAGGCCTTCAACTTCATGATGGACCGCGCAGCGATCCTGCGCGTGGGCTATGCCGGCGTGGGCGAAGTCACCGCACTCCCCTGGGCACCGAGCAGCCCGGCCGCCGACCGCTCATACGACAAGACCTACGCCTTCAACCTCGACCGCGCGAAGGCATTGCTGGCGGAGTCCGGATTGTCTCCTGCAGAAATGAGTGCCTGGAAGCTGCTTGTGAATGGCGGGGACCAGGACTCGCTGGCGATCAGCCAGCTCGTGCAAGGTACGCTGGCCAAGGTCGGCATCAACATCCAGCTCGACCTCAAACAGGATTCCGAGCTGGTGGACGCGATGCTGGGGGGCAAGTTCGACGCCTTGTTCGGCGGTGTCGGCAACGTGCAGAAATTCCCCACACGCATCGGCACCAACAGCATCTACCGCACCTCGGGCAACGCTATCCTGGGCGAGCCCAACCCGTTCCCGTCCTACGTCGCCGCGATGGAGCGGGTGAACACCACGTTCGGCTCGGGCGACGATATCCGCGCCGCCTACGACAATCTCAACAAGGTGCTGGCGGACACCTCGTTCGGCATCGCCACCAACACGTACGACATCGGCCTGCTTGTCGCGTCCCCGAAGGTGGGCGGCATCACGCCCGACATCGACAACATGCTGGTCGCGCGGACCATTGGCTTCACGGGCTGAACCCGGGGCGGTCGGCCCGCCTGTCCTGCGCGTGCGCGGGCTGGATGTATCTTTCGGCGGCGGCAGGCTGCGCGCGGTGCGCGGGATCGACCTCGACATCGCGGGGGGCGAGGTGCTCGGGCTGGTGGGCGAATCGGGTTCGGGCAAGAGCGTCGCGGCACTCGCCGTCCTGGGGCTGCTGCCGCCCAGTGCCCGCGTGCGCGGCGAGGTAAGCGTGGATGGCGTGCAGGTGCTGGGCGCCGACCGCTTTACGCTGCGGCGGCTGCGCGGCGGCGCGGTCGGCATGGTGTTCCAGGACCCGGCCACGACGCTGAACCCTGTGCTGACGATGGGGCGGCAGATCACCGAGGGGCAGGTCGCGCATGGGCGGTTGCGGGCGGGTGACGCGCCGGCACGGGCGGTCGAGTTGCTGCGGGAGGTGGACATGCCGGACCCGGCGCGGCGGGCGCGGGAATATCCCCATCAGTTCTCGGGTGGGATGCGCCAGCGCGGCGTGATCGCGATGGCGGTGGCGGGGCGTCCGAGCCTGCTGATCGCCGACGAGCCGACCACGGCGCTCGATGTGACTGTGCAGGCGCAGGTGCTGGCCATGCTGGCTCGCAAGCAGGCCGAGACCGGCGCGGCACTGCTGTTCATCACGCACGATCTCGGCGTGGTGGCCGAGACCGCGGACCGGATCGCGGTGATGTATGCGGGGCGCGTCGTCGAGACGGGGCCGGCTGCCGAGGTGCTGGCCGCACCGAACCACCCGTACACGATGGGCCTGCTACGCAGCCTGCCGGGTGCCGATGGCGCGCGCCTGACGCCGATCGACGGCCAGCCGCCCTCGCCCACCGCGCTGCCCCTGGGTTGCGCCTTCCACCCGCGCTGCCCGGTCGGCCGCAACGATGCGAGGTGCGTGAGCGAGGAGCCGGCGTTGGCCGAGGCGGGCGCGGGGCGGCAGGCGGCCTGCCACCATCCGGGCATGGCCGCCCAGCCGGTGCGCGGGGCCATCGCCAAGGTGCGGACGGCTGCCCTGGGCGCGCCCATCCTGGCGGTGGAGGGGCTGAAGGTCTGGTTCCCGATCCGAGGCGCGCCGTGGGAGCGGCGGAGCTGGGTGCGGGCGGTCGATGGCGTGAGCTTCGAGCTTCGCGCGGGCGAGACGCTGGGCCTCGTGGGCGAGTCCGGCTGCGGCAAGACCACGACCGGGCGGGCGATCATGGGGCTGTTGCGAACCAGCGCGGGACGGGTGGTGTTCGACGGGCGCGAGATCACCGGGCTCGCGCGGCAGGCGATGCGGGCGGTGCGCCGCCAAGTGCAATATGTGTTCCAGGACCCGTTCGCCTCGCTCAACCCGGCGCTGAACGTGGCGGACGCCATCGCTGAACCGCTGCGCATCCATGGCCTCTACGACGCAGCGGGGAAGGCGCGGGTGACGGACCTGCTCGACCGGGTGGGCCTGCCGCGCGCCGCCGCCGCGCGCTATCCGCACGAATTCTCGGGCGGCCAGAAGCAGCGCATCGGCATCGCGCGGGCTCTGGCATTGCAACCCCGCGTGCTGATACTGGACGAGCCGGTGGCCGCGCTCGACGTGTCGATCCAGGCGCAGATCGTCAACCTCCTGCTCGACCTCCAGCGTGATTTTGGCCTCGCCTACATCATGATCGCACATGACCTGTCGGTGGTGCGCCACATGTCCGACCGCGTGGCGGTGATGTATCTCGGCCGCATCGTGGAGGAGAACACCGCCGAGGCGTTGTTCCGCAGGCCGGTGCATCCCTACACACTGGCTCTGCTGTCCGCGGCGCCGACCGTGGGCGGACATAAGAGCGGGCGCATTGTGCTGTCGGGCGAGATCCCGAGCCCCGCCTCGCCGCCTCCCGGCTGCCGCTTCCATCCGCGCTGCTTCAGGGCCACCCAGGTGTGCGCCGTGGACGAACCGGTGTTCTCCCCTCTCACCGGCTGCGCGTGCCACCATGCAGGTTAGCGCGCTGCGGCTGCTCGGACGCCCCGGCGCGATTCTGGCCGCGGCGTTCCTCGTGCTGCTGGCGCTGGTGGCGCTCGCCGCCGGGCTGCTCGCGCCATCCGGGCCACTGGAGCAGGATTTGTCGGCCACGCTGGAGCCGCTTTCGGCGGCGCATCCGTTCGGCACGGACGAATTCGGCCGCGACATCCTGGTGCGGGTAATCTACGGCGCGCGCAGTTCGCTGCTGACCGCTGCCGGGGCCGTCCTCATCGCGGCTGCGGTTGGCGTGCCGATCGGGCTCGTGGCGGGATTCTTCGGCGGCTGGCGCGACGCGATGCTCATGCGTGCGGTGGATGTGCTGCTGTCGCTGCCAGCCATCCTGCTCGCGATGGCGTTAATCGCGGTACTGGGGCGCAGCCAGGCGGCGGCATTGCTGGCCGTCGGCATCACCGGCATCCCGAGCTTCGCCCGCGTCACCCGCGCGCAGACCTTGTCGTTGCGGACGCGGGATTTCGTGATGGCGGTGGAGGCGTTCGGCGGCTCGGCCACGCACGCCATGGTCCGCGCGATCCTGCCGAACGCCTGGAGCCCGATCCTGGTGCAGATCGTGGTGCTCTCCTCGATCGCCATCCTGCTGGAAGCAGCACTCGCGTTCCTGGGCGTCGGCATCCCGCCGCCCGCGCCGAGCTGGGGCGAGATGCTGCGAACCGGCAAGACTTATCTCTACGAGGCGCCGACCTACGCGGTGCTGCCCGGCGCCGTTCTGACGCTGACGATATTGGCGCTCGATACGCTGGGCCGCGCCTTGGCGACCGCGCTTGACGACCGCTCCGCGCCGCTGCCCGAAATCGAGCGGCGGGCGGCATGATCGGGGCCATCCTCCGCCGGCTGTTGCAGATCGTGCCGGTGCTGCTGCTGGCCTCGGCTGGCATCTGGGCGATGATCTATGCCGTGCCCGGCAGCCCGGTCGGCGCCATCGTGGGCGAGAACGCGACGGCCGAGCAGGTGCGCGCGGCCATCGTCCGCCTCGGGCTCGACCAGCCGGTCGCGGCGCAATACTGGGCCTGGCTCGGCCGCGCGCTGCACGGCGACCTCGGCCTGTCGATCCAGAGCCGCGAGCCGGTGCTGGCGCTGGTGACGGGGCGGCTGCCGGCGACGCTGCAACTCGGCGTGGCGGCAACCCTTGTCGGCCTCGTCCTCGGCGTGCCGGTGGCACTCGCGAGCGCCGCCTGGCCTGGCTCGTGGCTCGACCGGGTGTTGAGCGGATGGAGTGCCCTGGCGCTCGGCGTACCGACCTTCTGGCTCGGCCTGCTGCTGATCCTGCTGTTCACCGTGCAACTCCACTGGCTGCCCTCCGTCGCGGCCTATGTGCCGGTGTGGGAGCAGCCGGTGGCGGCGCTTCGCAACCTGCTGCTGCCCGCGCTGACGCTGGGCCTCTATGTCTCGGGCGTGTTCGCACGCTTCCTGCGTGCCTCGCTCCTGGGCGAGATGGGCCGCGACTACATCCGCACCGCGCGCGCCAAGGGCCTGCGCGAGCGCGACGTGATCGGGCGGCAGGCGATGCGCAACGCGCTGCTGCCGTTCGTCACCGTGGTCGGGCTGATGACCGCCACCTTCGTCGGCGGCAGCGTGGTGACGGAAACCGTGTTCACCTATCCCGGCCTCGGCCGCCTGCTGCTCCAGGCGATCGGGGTGCGGGACTACCCGCTGATCCAGGGCTGCCTGCTGGTGATCCTGGTGATCTTCGTCCTGACCAACCTGGCGGTGGACGTGCTGTACTTGGCCATCGATCCGCGCACAGGTGCTCGCCAATGAACGCAGGAGATACGTCGTGAACGCTTCAACCATGGCACCGGAACTGGGCCGATCCGCGGGGCATGGGCCGCGCGCTGGAGCGCGGCGTGTGGTTCCTGTCCACCGAGCGCGACGACGGGGTGACCGACGCGACGCTCGACGCGGTGGCCATCGCGGTGCGGGAGATCTAGCGCCATGACCCTTCGCATCGCCGTCGGCTCGCTGATGCAGGAGACGAACACCTTCGTCCCGTTCCAGACCGACGTGGCGACCTTCGAGGCCACCTATCTACGCCGGGGCGACGAGGTGCTGACCGGATTCGGCGATGCCCGTGTGGAAGTTCCGGGATTCCTCGACGTGCTGGCCCGCGAAGGGGTGGAGGCGGTGCCGCTGCTGGCGGGGATGGCGAATGCCAGCGGCCCGGTCAATCGCGCGGCGTTCGACACGCTGGTGGATGAGATGGCCGGCCGCTTGCGCCACGCGGGCCATGTCGATGGGCTGCTGCTGGCGCTGCACGGCGCCATGGTGCTCGAGGATGCGCCGGACGGAGAGGCCGAGATCATCGCCCGGATGCGCGCGGTGCTGCCGCCCGGCACGCCGGTGTGCGTCTCGCTCGACCTGCACGGCCACATCACGCCGGCGATGCTGCAGCCTGACACCGCGCTGATCGGCTACCGCGAATACCCGCATATCGACCAGTTCGAGACCGGTCAGCGCACGGCCCGCCTCCTGCTCGACTGGCTGGCCGGGACGTGCCGCCCGGTGATGGCGCTGGCAAAGCGGCCGATGATCGTGAGCCCGGCCAATGCCCGCACTATCGACGGGCCCCTGGCGCCGATCGTGGCGGAGGCGCGCCGCATGGAAGCCGAAGGCCGCATTTTGCACGCCTCGCTGTTCCCGGTGCAACCCTGGCTCGACATCCCCGATCTTGGCTTTGCAGCGCTCGTCTGCGCCGACGGCGACCAGACGGCGGCGGCGGCGGCGGCGGAGCATCTGGCCGGCATGGCGTGGGATGCGCGGGTGGCGTTCGAGCCGGACCTGGTCTCGATCTCCGAGGCCATCGCCATCGGCCTGTCGGGCAAGGGGCTGACCGTGGTGGGCGACCCTGGCGACGCGCCCAGCAGCGGTGCTGGCGCCGACAACACCGGCGTGCTCCGCGCGCTCCTGGAAGCGGGAGCGGAGCGGGCGGACCGCCTCACCTACCTCACGCTCTGCGACGCGGAGGCGGCACGTTTGGCGGCCGCGGCGGGACCGGGCGCGCGGGTGACGCTCTCCGTCGGCCATCGCCGCACGAACGACGGGCCGCCGCTGGACATCACCGGCGTGGTGACATGCTGCACCGACGGCGTGTTCGTCATGCACGACGCAGGCGCCACCGGCACGCGCGTCTGCATGGGCCTCACCGCCGTCGTCGCCGTCGGCAGCATCCGGCTCGCGATTCGCTCCGTGCCGGGCCTGGAGTGGGACACTGGCATCTTCACCTCCGTCGGCCTCGACCTGCGCGACGCTGGCTTGGTGTTCGTGAAGTCGCCTTCGCATTTCCGCGTCTCGTATGGGCCGCTGGCGGCACGGCTGCTGACCGCGGACACGCCCGGAACGACCTGCATCAACATGCGGCGCCTCAAATTCAATCGCGTCACGCGCCCACTCTGGCCGCTCGACGACTTCAGCCTTGGAGCGGCAAATTGACCGCTGACACGCCCGCCACGTAGGCCAATATCCGCGCCCATTTCGACGAGCCCAGCCACATGTCGAAGGCGAAGCGGCTGGATCGCCTCGAACGGTACTGCATCGCTTTCATCGCGCTCCCTCCGCTGGTCATCGTGGCCTCGTCGGATGCTGCCGGACGGCTGTTCAGCATCGCGGACGCAAGGAAAACATTGACACTGGCGAAACCAAGTCGCCAAATTTGGCACAGTTCGCTCGGACTGGACCAATTCCGGTCCGAGATCACGCCTCGAGGGAGTGCATGCCACATGTCGGCGCAGAGGCAGATGCATCTTCTCGCCTACCTGAAGACAGGGCCTACCGCCAACCACATGGGAGGATGGCGACATCCGGAATCCGAACTGAGCGATTTGCTGGACCCCGCGCGGTACGAGCACATCGCGCGCGTTCTCGAGGCGGCGTGCTTCGATGGATTGTTCTTTGCGGACGGGCTCGGGCTGCACGACATCTACAAAGGCGGTTTCGGGGTCAGGCTGGAAAAGGGCGGCCAGATCAGCTTCCTGGATCCCATGATGGTGCTGCCGCTGATGGCGCGGGCGACGCGGCACATCGGGATTGGAACGACGCTGTCCACCACGTTCCACCAGCCTTACAACGTCGCGCGCATGCTCGGCTCGCTGGACATCCTGAGCGGCGGCCGGGTCGCGTGGAACGTCGTGACCTCGACCCGGAACGAGGAGGCGCGCAACTTCGGCATGGAGGCGCTGCCGCCGCGCGAGCTGCGCTACGACATGGCAGATGAGTTCGTCGAAGCCTGCTTCGCATTGTGGGATTGCTGGGGCGAAGACGCGCTGATGCTCGACAAGCAGGGCGGCCGACTCGTCGATGCGTCCAAGGTTCGCTACGCCAACTACGAAGGCCGATGGCACCGCACCAAGGGCCCGCTCACCATACCACGCTCACCCCAGGGCCGGCCCGTGATCATGCAGGCCGGCTCCTCGGACCGCGGCCGGCAGTTCGCGGCGCGCTGGGCGGAGCTGATCTTCTGCCCGCAGCACACCAAGGAAGACATGCAGGCCTTCTATGGCGACGTCAGGGCGCGCATGGAGCGGCTGGGCCGCAACCCCGAGGAAACGGCGATCATGCCGCAGGTAACGATCATGCTGGGCGAAACGGAGTCGATCGCCGCCGAACGGGCCGAGTTCCTGGAGTCGCTGGTGGACCCCGAGCTGGTGCTGGCTGCCAGCTCGAGCGCGCTGGGGGTGGACCTGGCCGCCTACACCGGCGATGTGCCGCTGGAGCAGGCGCGAGGAACCCAGGGCATGCAAGGCACCATGGACCGGGTGGCATCCGTCGCGAAGTCCAAGAACCTTTCCCTGCTGGAGGCGGCCAGGCGCGGCGAGCGGGACCTCATTATCGGCACGCCCGATAGCGTCGCGGATCAGCTCGAAGACCTGTTCGTCTCGCGCGCCTGCGACGGGTTCGTCGTCTCGCCTGCGGTCTATCCCGGGATGTTCGAGCAGTTCGGCCGCTCCGTGGTGCCGATCCTGCAACGCCGCGGCCTCTTCCGCACGGAATATCGAGGCCGTACACTGCGGGAAAACATCCGCGCATCCAGGGGGCTGGCATCGTGAACACCGAACTGCGCCGTCGGACGCTTCTGGCCGCCACCGCCCATGCCGCATTCGGGGTGGCGACGCTTGCGTCCTGGATTGCTCCGCATCCGGCCCGCGCGGCCGAGCCGGTCCGTGGCGGCGTACTCAACGTCGGATTCGACGATGACGCGAAGACACTTAACCCGGTCCTTTCGGTTCAGCTTTCCGAGCGGCAGGTTCTTTACCTCGTGTTCAACACCCTTGTCGGGATCAACACGGATTTCTCCATTAAGCCCGAACTCGCCCGCGCCTGGCATACCGAGGCCGACGGTAGCCGCTACGTGTTCGAGCTACAGGAGGGCGTACGCTTCCACGACGGCACACCGTTCGACGCCGCGGCGGTGAAGTGGAACATCGAGCACCGGATGGACCCGGCGACCGGCTCGCCCCAGCGCACGCAGCTGCAGTCGGTGATCCGATCGGTCGAGGTGCTGACGCCAAACTCGGTCGCGTTCAACCTGATCAACCCGTACCCCGCTTTGCTCTCGGACCTCGCGGAGCGGCCGGGGTTCATGATCTCGCCGACGGCGGCGCAGAGGTCGGGAGCCGAGTTCGGGCGTAACCCGGTCGGCACCGGGCCATTCGTGTTCGAGTCCTGGATGCAGGGGGCCAGCATCGTGCTGAAGCGCAACCCGTCCTACTGGCAGGCGGGGCGCCCCTGGCTGGACGGCGTCGTGTTCCGCGACATTCCAAACCACGTGATCGGGCTGCAACGGCTGACGGTCGGCGAGGTGGATATCGTCACCTCGATCTCGCCGGACGAGGCGCGCCAGGTCGAGGGCAACGACGCGATTACGGTCGAGCAGGCCAAGGTCGGCCGATGGTTCACGCTGCAGTACCAGGTGGATAAGCCGCCGTTCGACAATCCGAAGCTGCGGCAGGCTATTGCCCACGCCATCGACCGCAACCGGATCAATCAGGTGACGATGCGCGGACGGGCGGTCATCGCGGACGGGATGACGCCTGCAGGGCTCTGGTGGTCCTCTCCCGACGAGGTGGTGTACGACTACAACCCTGCGAAGGCGCGCGCGCTGCTGGCCGAAGGCGGCGTGGCGCCGGGCACCACTCTCGCCATCGCCGCGTCGAGCGACCTGGTGTTGCGCCGCATCGACCAGCTCGTGTCGGAGCAGCTCGCGGCGGTCGGGATCACGCTGCAATTGCAGCCCGTCTCGCAGTCGGAATCCTACGCGCGCGTCGTCCAGCGGGCCATCAATTTCACCCCGATCAGCTGGACGCAGCGCAGCGACCCCAACGGGCTGCAGTACATCCTCCTGCACAGCAAGGGGTTCGCCAACACCACGGGGTACAGTAACCCCGAGATGGACCGGATGCTCGATCAGGCCCGGCAGTCGCTGGACCAGAATGAGCGGAAGCGCCTGTATGCGGCGATCAAGAGCCAGATGATGCGGGATCTGCCATACATCCCTCTGTATTTTGCGGCGGAGTATGCGGCGGTCAGCAAGAAGATCGGCGGGTTCGTCTGGCCGCCGGACCAGATCCCGCGCTACCGGGACGCGTGGAAGGCGGCGGGCTGAGTGCTGTCGTTGGCGGCCCGGCGGCTGTTCCTGCTCGTGCCGAATCTCGTGCTGCTGACCTTCGTCGTGTTCGCCGGAATGATCTCGTGGCTCGGCAGCCCATCGACCATCATGCTCGGCCAGGATGCCTCACCGGCGGCCGTGCGGGAGCTGGATGCCCGCTACGGCTTCGACCAGCCGGTCGCCGTGCAATACGTGCGCTGGATCGCAGCGGCGGCGCAGGGCGACCTGGGCCGGTCGGTTTCGACGCAGCAGCCCGTGGCGAGCATGCTGTCTCCCGCGATCCCGGTGACGTTGGAGCTCGGGCTTGCCTGCATCCTCCTCGCGCTGCTGGTCTCGCTCCTGGCCAACAGCATTGCCACCGGGGCCCGCATCGTGCAGCCGCTGATCAGCGCGATCAGCGTCGTCGGCGTCACCATCCCCAACTTCATGCTCGGCGCCGTGCTGATCTACCTGTTCTCGGTGCGGCTTCGCTGGTTGCCCACGACGGGCTGGTCGCCGTGGTCCGCGGGCATCGGCACGCACCTGATGCACATGATCATGCCGGTGCTGACGCTCTCGAGCTTCTACGCCTGTTCGTTCGGTCTGGTGTACCGGGCGGAATACCGAGCCACGGCTCGGCTGCTGTTCGTGCGCGCGGCGCGGGCCAAGGGGCTGTCGGAAACCCGGGTTTCCTACCGGCATGTCCTGCCGAACGCCGTGTTGCCGGTGATCACCTATGCCGGGCTGTCGCTGGGGCAGCTGGTCGGCGGGGCGGTGGTGACCGAGACCATCTTTTCCATGCCTGGCATCGGGCGCCTGCTCGTGTCCTCGGTAGGCAGCTACGACTACCCGGTGATCCTGGCGCTCACGCTGCTCATCCTCGTCGGCGTGGCGCTCGCGAACCTGGGAGCGGACCTGCTCTATGCGCGCGTGAACCCGCAGGTCCGGGTTTGATCCGGCGCATGGCATGAGGGTGGCCCGATGGGCCGGCCTCGGACTGGTCCTGACGATCGCCTGCGCGAGCGCCTTCGCCCCGCTGATCACCGGACGGGACCCGAACGCGTCGGGCGACGACCTCCTGACCGGTCCCTCGGCCGAGCATTGGTTCGGAACGGACGACCTCGGGCGGGACGTGCTCACGCGCACGCTGCACGGGGGGCGCATCTCGCTGACCCTCGGACTGGGGGCGGCGGCGCTGGGTTGCGCGATCGGCGTTCCGGTCGGGATCGCTGCCGGATTCGCCCGAGGCTGGGCGAGCACGCTGCTGACGCAGCTGATCGATTTGTTCATCGCCCTGCCCGCCCTGGTGCTGGCGCTGGTCGTGACCGTCGTCGTTGGGCCCACGCTGGGGAACCTGATGCTGGTGCTGGGACTGGTGCAGTGGCCCGGCATGGCGCGGCTGGTGCGCGGCCAGTCGCTGGTGCTGCGCGAAATGGCGTTCGTGGAGGCCGCGTGGGCGACCGGCAACACGCCCGCGGCCGTGGTCCGGCGCCACATCTGGCCGAACCTGGCGCGGATCGTCGCGGCTCAGTTCGCGATATCGGTGTCGGCCGCGATCTTCACTTCGGCCAGCCTCAGCTTCCTTGGGCTCGGGCTACCGCCGCCGACGCCGGACTGGGGCGGCATGGTGCAAGGGGGGTTCGAATACCTGTCCCTCAACCCGCTCCTGTGCTTCGGCCCCGGGGCGGCGGTGACACTGACGATCTTCGCGTTCTATGTGCTGGGCAGGACGGTGGACTGATCGAGCAGAGCGAGCACGTCCACCGGCGATAGCGGCAGCCGGTCGATCCTGACGCCGTAGTCCCGCAGCGCGTCCTCGACGGCGGAGGCGATGGCCGCTCCGATGGGGATCACCCCCGCCTCGCCGACGCCCTTGATGCCCAGCGGGTTCAGCGGTGTCGGGCTCTCGTGGTGGAGGATGGTGACCTTGGGCATCTCGGTCGCGGTCACCAGCAGGTATTCGGCCAGCGTGGTCGTCAACGGCTGCGCGTTCTCGTCGAAGGCCATGAACTCATACAGAGCGTTGCCGATGCCGTGGGCGATGCCGCCCATGAGCTGCCCCTCCACGATCCTGGGGTGCAGCGCGCGGCCGCAATCATGCGCGAAGACGAGATGCACGACCCGGACCGCGCCCGTGCCGGTATCCACCTCCACCTCGGCCACGCAACTGCCGTTGGCGTAGGTCATGGCGTCGATCACCACCTCCTCGCTCGCGGCCAACGCCGGGCCGGATGTGCCAGGGAGCACGAAGCCGGCCTGGCCGGCGGCCGCCCGGGCCACCTCGCCCAGCGAAACGCCGCCGCCCGGAACGCCCAGGACCCGGACCATGCCGTCCACGATCTCCAGATCCTGGGCCGAGACTTCCAGCAGTTCGCCCGCCACCTCCAGCACCTTCGCCTTCACCCGCACGGCGGCGGCATGGGCGGAACTGCCGGCGAGCACGGCCTGGCGGCTGTTGGAGCCGCCCAGCCCGATGGGGGCCGCCGCGGTGTCGCCGGTAACCACGTCCACCCGCCCGAGGTCGGCGCCGAGCTGCTCGGCCACCACCTGCGCCAGCATGGTCGCCGTGCTCTGCCCCATGGCGGCGGCGCCCGTCGCGACGACGATCCGGCCGGAAGGCTCCACGCGAACGGACACATGCTCGAACGGCCCCCGGCCCGTACACTCGACGTAGTTCGAGAGCCCGATGCCGCGCCGGACGGCGCCGCCGCCGCCGCGCCGGGCGGGGAAGCCGGTCCAGTCGGCGGCATCGAGCGCCATGCGCTGACAGAGCGGATAGTCGCCGCTGTCCAGGGTGACGGCGATGCCGCCCCGGGTTCGCATGGGCGTCGCATACGGCATGCGCTCCGCCGGCACGAGGTTGCGCCGCCGGATCTCGTCGCGCGTCAGCCCGAGTGCTGCGGCAGCTTCGTCCAGCAAGCGCTCCATCGCGAACACGCCCTGGGGCTGGCCGGCCCCGCGGATGGGGGTGACGGGCACCTTGTTGGTGGCCGCGACCTTAATGGTCATGCGGAAGGCCGGAACCAGGTAGGCCAGCGGCATGGCGGCGACGGCGCCCTGCGGCACGTTCAGGCCCCGTGCGGTCCAGGCGCCGTGGTCGTGTACCAGCACTCCGCGCACGCCCAGGATGCGCCCATCCGCGTCGGTCGCCAGCTCCACGTCCCAAGCCTGGTCCCGTTCCTGCGTGGTGCTGACGAAGTGCTCACGCCGGTCCTCGATCCACTTGACGGGACGGTTGCAGAGGCGGGCGGCGAGCGGCACCGCCACCTCCTCGGGATAGATGACCAGCTTCGGACCGAAGCCGCCGCCGACGTCGGGTGTCACGACCCGCACCTGCGTCTCCCGCAGGTCGAGCAGGTCGCAGAGCATCCGCTTGCAGGCGTGCGGCATCTGCGTGGAGTTCCACACCGTCAGCCGGTCCTCGATCGGGTCCGGTACGGCGACCAGCCCGCGGCACTCCATGGAGTGGGAGCCACCGCGATGCACGAGGAGCCGCTTCTGGATGCGGAGCGCCGCGCCGGCGAAGGCGGCCTCGACCGCGCCGTATTCCACGACCATCTCGGCAACCAGGTTCGAGGCCGCCCCCGCATGGGCGGTGGGCGCGCCCGGCCGCAGTGCCGCCACGCAGTCGGCGATGGCCGGCAGCGGATCGTATTGCACGTCCACGGCGGCGGCGGCGTCCTCGGCGCGATAGGGATCGTCGGCCACTACCATCGCCACGGCCTCGCCGACATGCACCACCTCGCTGTGGGCGAGCACCGGCCGATGCAGTTCCAGCCGGTACGCAGGGCTGGGCATGGCGACCACGAGGCGGGTGTCGGTCAGATGCGGGGCCAGATCCTTCAGGGTGAAGACCGCGCGCACGCCGGGCATGGCGCGTGCGGCGGCGGTGTCGATCGCGGTGATGGCGGCGTGGGCATGCGGGCTCCGGACGAAGGCGGCGTGGAGCATCCCCGGCAGGTGGATATCGTCCACGAACCGGCCGCGGCCGCGGATCAACGCCGGGTCCTCCTTGCGGGGCACGTCCCGGCCCAGCACCCTGGTGTCGGGGAAGCCGGTCATGCCGCGCGCATCCGCGCCGCCGCGTCGAGCACCGCGGCCACGATGCTCTCGTAGCCCGTGCAGCGGCACAGGTTGCCGGAGATGGCGACCCGGACCTGCGCGGCGGTGGGGTCCGGGCAATCCGCCAGAAATTCCACGAGCGTGGTCAGCATCCCCGGCGTGCAGAACCCGCATTGCAGGCCGTGATGGTCGCAGAACGCCTGCTGCAGGGGGTGCAGGGCGCCGGCGGCGTCGGCCAGGCCCTCCACGGTCCGGATCTCGTGCCCCTCCGCCTGCACCGCCAGCATCAGGCAGGCGCGCACCGCGCGGCCGTCCAGCAGCACGGTACAGGCGCCGCAAACGCCGTGCTCGCAGCCGAGATGGGTTCCGGTGAGGCCGAAATCGTGGCGGAGCACGTCGCCGAGCGTGCGGCGCACGGGGATGGTCGCCTCGCGCGTCTCTCCGTTGACGCCAAAGGCGACGGTGCGAACGGGTTCAGCGGACATCGGCGCGCTCCCACGCAGTTGTCAAGGCGCGGCGCACCAGCGTGGCCGCGAGCCGGCGGCGGTACCATGCCGGCACCTGGGCGTCGTCCATCGGGTCGAGCGCGCCGCAGCAGGCGGCGGCCGCGGCGAAGGATTCGGCATCGGCGCGCTGCCCGGCCAGCGCCGCCTCGGCCGCTTCGAGCCGGACGGGCACGGGTCCGACGCCGCCCAGCGTGATGGATGCGCGGCCGATCCGCCCGTCCCGGGGCCACAGGATGGCAGCCGCGGAAACGATCGCGTAGTCGCCATGACGTCTGGCGAATTCGGTGAAGCACGCGCCCTGCGGAAGCGCAGGGAGCGCGAAACGAAGGCCGGTGAGCAGCTCGTCGGGTTCCAGCGCCGGCGTCATGAAGCCGAGCGGGAACGCCGCCATCGGCAGGGTGCGGGCGCCGCGCGGGCCGGCGATCTCGAGTTCCGCGTCCAGGGCGGTCGCGACCGCGACCAGTTCCGCCGCCGGGTCGAGATGGCATAGCGATCCGCCGACCGTGCCGCGGTTACGCGTCTGCCGGTGGCCGACCTGCTCCAGCGCCTCGGCGAGCATCGGGAGCCTTGCGCGCACCACAGGGTGATCCAGCAGGTCGCGCTGCCGGGTCATCGCACCGACGCGCAAGGTCCCGCCGTCCTCGGCGATGCCGGCGAGGGCGGGTATTCGGTTCAGGTCGATCAGGTGGTCGGGGAAGGCGAACCGCATGGCCAGCATCGGCATGAGGGACTGTCCGCCAGCCAGCAGGCGGGCATTCTCGAGCCCTCCGAGCATGTCCACGGCCTCGGTGAGGCTGGCGGGGCGGTGGTATTCGAAGACGGGCGGCTTCATGTCCGGAGCAGCGCGTGGACGGTGCGTGGCAGGATGGGGAGGCTGACCACCGCGCCGGGGCGGCGCAGCGCGTCGTCCACCGCCGAGGCGATCGCCGCGCCCACGCCGTTGGTGCCGCCCTCGCCGGCACCCTTGACCCCGAGCGGATTGAGCGGGCTCGGCGCCTGCTCGGAGACGATGAGGTCGAGCGGCGGCACCTCGGCGAGTGTCGGGATCAGGTAGTCGGCGAAGGTGGTCGAGAGTGGCTGCCCGGTCTCGTCGTAGCGAAACTCCTCGAACAGGGCGCCGCCCAGCCCCTGCACGAAGCCGCCGGCCAGTTGGCCTTCGACCAGCATCGGGTTGATCGCCCGGCCTATGTCGTTGGCGACCAGGTAGCGCTCGACGCGCACCTCGCCGGTGCCGCGGTCGATCCGCACCACGGCGAGATGGACGCCGTAGGGATAGGTCATGTGGGCGGAATGGAACCAGCGCTCGGCCGAGAGACCGGGCGTGCGCCCCACCATCAGCGCTGAGTCGGGGCCCATGTGCCGGGCCACCTCGCCCAAGGGCATCAGCGGCGCGCCGGGGTCGGCGAGGCGGACGACGTGCCCGTCCACGATCGAAAGCTCCGACGCCGCCGCCTGCAGCAGGCCGGCCGCCGTCTCGAGCGCCATGGCCCGCACCGCGAGGGCTGCCCGGTAAGTCGCCGAGCCCGACATGACCGTGACGCGCGAGGCATGGGCGCCGTTGCCGAACTCGATCCGGTCCGTCCTGCCGCGGACGACGCGCACGCGGCGGTAGTCGATGCCCAGGGCCTCCGCGCAGATCTGGGCCAGGACCGTCTCGACCCCCTGCCCAACCGAGGCGGCGCCGCTGATCAGCTCGACGCCGCCCGTCTTGTCCACCGCGATGCGGACGCCATCGGAGGGGCCGAGCCCGCTTTTTTCGACGAAGAAGCCGATCCCGGCGCCGACGCACTCGCCGGCGCCGCGCCGCCGGGCCAGGTCCGCCTGCAGCGCGGTCCAGCCGAACCGGTCGAGCGCGGTGTCGAGCAGGCCCGGATAGTCGCCGGAATCGAGCACCACGGCGGTGCCCAGCGTATCGAGCGGACGCGCGTGCGGCATTTCGGCCGGAGTCACCAGGTTGCGGCGGCGCACCTCCACCCGGTCGAGGCCGAGCCGTGCCGCGATCGCGTCCATGACCCGCTCGCGGACGAAGGTGGTCTCGAACCGGCCGGGCGCGCGGTAGGTCGCGGCCGGGGTCTTGTTGGTCAGGCGGAAATGCCCGGCCACGCGGTAGGCCGGCAGGCGGTAGGGCCCGGGCAACATGCCGGCGGCCAGGTCCACGACCCGGGCGCCGTGGGTGCGGACGTAGCCGCCCTGGTCGTGGAAGAACACGTCGTCGATCGCCAGCAGGCGGCCCTGCCCGTCCACTGCCGCGCGGATACGGTGGTGCTGCTGGCGGGAGTGGTTGGTGGCGACCATGTGCTCGCGCCGGTCCTCAATCCACTTGACGGGCCGGCGGAGCCGGAGCGCGGCGAGGCATACGAGCAGGTCTTCGGGATACAGCTCCCCACGGACGCCGAAGCCGCCGCCCACGTGCCCCTCGAACAGGTGAACTCCGGCCGGGGGGCGGCCCAGCAGGCGGGCGATCTCGTCGCGGTTCCAGTGCTGCTTCTTGGCTGCGCCATGCAGTTCCAGCAGGTCGCGCGAGGCGTCGTAGCGGGCGATGGCGCCGCGGGTTTCGAGCGGGACGCCGGAATGCCGGCCAACGGACAGCGCCAGTTCGACGATGGCGTGGGCATCGCGGAAGGCCGCCGCCACGTCGCCGTATTCCTTGCGGACCACGGTGGGCTCGGTGGAGTGGCCGGGCAGGAATTCGGCCGGCTCGGCCGTGGCGTCGAGGACCGGAGGCAGCTCCTCGATGTCCGGGACGACGAGGTCGGCGGCGTCCTCGGCGAGGTAAGCGTCATCGGCGAACACGACGGCCAGAGGCTCGCCGGCGTAGCGGACGCGGCCGGCGGCGAGGATGGGCTGGCAATAGGGTTCCAGGCCGCGGACCTTGGTCGCGCGGAACGGGATGGGCGGTATATCGGCGACGTCCGCCGCCGTCCACACGGCATGCACGCCCGGAAGCGCACGTGCCGCCGCGGTATCGATGGACAGCAGGCGGCCGTGCGCGATGGGCGAGCGCACGACGCGCATGGCGAGCTGGCGCGGGAAGCTGACGTCGGCGGCGAACATGCCGTCGCCGCGGACGAGGGGCGCGTCCTCGAGCCGGGTCACGCGCTGCCCGACCACCCTTCCGGCGCCGGGGGCGAGGCGGGGGCTTGGGGACGCTTGGTAATCCTTCTCCCCGGCGGCGCTCATGACGGCGCCCGCCCGAGCACGGCGCGCACGGCCGCGACGATGTTGGCATAGCCGGTGCAACGGCACAGGTTGGCGGAGAGCCCGTCGATCAGCGCCGCGTCCGACAGGTCGGGGTCGGCCTCGATCAGCCCGGCGGCGAGCATCAGGAAGCCGGGCGTGCAGTAGCCGCATTGCAGGGCGTGGTGGTCGATGAAGGACTGCTGCAGCTTGTGCAGCACGCCATCCTTCGCGAGGCCCTCAACGGTCCGGAGCTCCCGCCCATCAGCCTGGACCGCGAACATCAGGCAGGAGCGGACGGGCTCCCCGTCGAGCAGGACGGTGCAGGCGCCGCAGACGCCGTGCTCGCAGCCGGCATGCGTGCCGGTGGCGCCGCAGTCCTCGCGGATGGCGTCCAACAGGGTGCGGCGGGCTTCGACCCGGATGCGGTGGACGTCGCCATTCAGGCACAGGGTCACGTCATGCATCACGCAGCAGCCTCCAGGGCGCGACGGACGGAGGTCTCGGCCAATGCACGCAGGTAGGCGTCCTCCTCGGGCAGCAACAGGGCGGCCGCAGCGGTTCGAGACGCTGCCGCGAGATCGACGGGATCGTTCGCCAGCGCCGCCTCCGCCTCGGGCAGCCGGCGGGGCCGCGGCTCCAGGCTGCCGATCGCGAGGCGGGGACCGTCATCGCCCAGCACCGCGACCGCCATGACCTGCGCGAAGTCCCCGGCGCGGCGGGCGAACTCATGAAAGCCCACGCGGGCCCGCTCCGGGAGGAGCCTGATCCGGGCCGCCACGATCATCTCGTCCGGTTCCAGCGTCGTCATCATCGAACCGAGCAGCAGGTCGTCCACGGCCAGGATGCGGGCGCCGCGAGCGCTCCGCACCTCAACCCGCGCGTCCATGGCGACCGCCAGCAGGCACCATTCCGAGGCCGCGTCGGCGTTGGCGAGGCTGCCGCAGAAGGTGCCGCGCGCCCGGATCGGCCCGTGCGCGATGTGGCGCTTCATCAGCGCCATCAGACGGCCCATCGGCCCCGGGGCGTCCACCGCCGCGTGCCGGACGCAGGCGCCGATCCGCACGACGCCGTCCGCCACGTCGATCCGGTCGAGCCCGGCGACGCCGTTGATGTCCACGAGGTGGCCGGGCCGGGCGAGGCGCAGGGCCATGGCCGGCACCAGGGTCTGGCCGCCGGCCAGCACGCGCCCCTCCTCCGGCGCCACACGGGCCAGCACGGCGACGGCCTCCTCCAGCGTGCGGGGGGCGTGGTATTCGAAGGCGGCGGGCTTCATCGCCGCCAGACCTTGGCGAGGCTGAGGGTGGAGGGCACGAAGAGCTCCGAGGGTTCGAGGCGCCGGGCAGTCAGATGCTGCTCGGGTGCGTAGCGGGTGACGGCGTCGAGGGCAGCGCGGTTGGCATCCAGGCCGTCGTTCATCGCGCAGGCGATCGCTTCGCAGCCCTCGATGCCGACGCTCCCGTCGAACAACGCCCGGGTGCGGTCGTAGTCCACGCCTGCGAGGCTTACCGTCAGCTTTGCCATGCGCGCTCCCGTGGTTCCTGGGAACGGGCGGTGATGGACGACGGCGGCCTTGCACCCGCAATATGGGAAGACAGCGACGAGGCGACATGGTGGCGACCCGCTACGACGACATCGGCAACAGACTGCGCGCGTTCCGCCTCGGCTCCGGCCTCAGCGCGGAGGAGGTGGCCCAACGCGCAGGCATTTCGCGGACCGCCCTGTATCGTTCGGAGCGCGGCGAACTGGTCAAGGTCGAGACGCTGGAGAAGCTGGCCGACCTGCTGGGAGTCTCGATCACCACCCTGCTGGGCGTCGGGATCGAATACGTCGCTTCGGCGGTGGCCTATTTCGAGCGCATTCGCCAGATCGAGGAAACCGCCGAGCACATCGCCGTCATCGCGGGTCCTATCTCCTTCCTGCTCGCCTCCACCCGGTTCGTCGAGATGCTTGACGTGACGTTGCGGGAAAGCATCCCGGACGGGCTTCCCGACCGCGACCGCGCGATGGCCGATATCGACGCGATCATGGACGTGCTCCGCGCCCGGAAGGCCGGATATGCCGCCCGGCGTCCGTCGATCGTCAACCTGATGTCCGCGCTCGAGATCGACCGCTTCGTACGAGACGGCATGGCCGGCCGGCACGATCTGCCCGAGGCGATCCGACGCGAACGGCGCGCCCTGGCGCGGCAGGAGATGGCGCATTTCGCCAGCGTCATCGAGGAGGCGGAGATCGGCATCCAGATCGGCATCGTGCGCGAGACCTTGCCGCAAGGCGGCTTCCAGATCTTCCGGCAGCCGACCCGCCAGGTGCTGACCACCAGCCCATTCCGCCTCGGCGAGCACCCCAACGTGCATGTCGGCGTCGCGATGATCACCTCGGCCCCGGAAGCGTTGAACCTGCACCGTCGAACCTTCGAGACGATGTGGAAGCGCGCGATGAAGGGCAGCGACGCCGCGCGGTTCCTGCGCGGCCTGCTGGACAGGGTGCCGGATGGCAACCTGAGAGTGGTCCGGCGAGGCTGAGGAGTCGAGCATCGGGGCGGTCATTGGTGGAGAGCCTAGCATGAGAGCGCCGCCGCGAGATGCCAAAAACGGCACGACTGATCGTTTTTGGCGGCGCCCTTGCGAGCCTTCCCCCACATGGTGCATCGTCAGCGCATGGAATTCGACAACAGCTTCGAGGTGCCGCTCCCGCCGGACCATGCTTGGCGCGTCCTGATGGACATCGAGCGCATCGCCCCCTGCATGCCTGGCGCTCGCCTCACCGGGAAAGTCGATGACCGGACCTACAAGGGCACGGTCGCGGTGCGGCTGGGTCCCGTTGCGCTGTCGTTCGGCGGCACAGCCCGTTTCGAAGAGATCGACGACGACGCGCGCACGGCACGGGTGAAGGCGAACGGAACCGACACGAAGGGCCGCGGGGGCGCGAACTCGACCGTCACCTTCAAGGTCGAGCCGGCCGGCGCCGGGTCGAAGGTGCTGGTCCATACCGAGCTTGCGATGTCGGGATCGGTCGCGCAGTACGGCCGCGGCGTGGGCATGATCCAGGCGGTCGCCTCGCAGCTCATCAAGCAATTCGCCACCAGCCTCCAGGCCATGATCGACGCCGAGCCGCAGCCAGACATCCTGCCGTCGGCCGCGGCGACGGGCACGCCAGCCGCCCCGGTGCCATTTCCTGGAGGAGCGGTTTCGGCCTCGCCCGCCGCTGTCCGGGCATCGGTGCCCGCAGCCGCACCCATCTCGGGGGTAAGCCTCCTGCTCCGTGTTCTTTGGACGGCGATCCGCCGGCTGTTCGCCTCGCGGCCTGCTGCATGACGCCGGCCTGCATCGCCGGTCCCGTCTGACCATGCCGATCCTGAGCCTGCTCGACGGCGCCATGCTCGCGACCTACGGAAGCGGCGGCTTCTGGCGACACCAGACGATCTACGAGATTGCAGCCGGCCATGCGGCGTCGCGTCCTGGCGCGTCCGCGGTGCGGGACGCTGGGGGGCCGCTGAGCTACGCGGCGCTGATTGCAGCCGCCGACGCGCTCGCGAGCGATCTGGCGACGCGCGGACTACGCTCCGGGGATCGCGTCGCGGTGTGGCTGCCCAGCCGGGTGGAGGTCGCGGTGGCGCTGCTCGCCTGCTCGCGCAACGGCTACGTCTGCTGTCCCTCGTTGCACCGCGACCACACGGTCGCCGAGGTCGCGGCGCTGTGCCGCCGCATGGGCGCGGCGGCGCTGGTCGCGCAGGAGGGTTATGGCGCCGACGCGTCGCGCGCCGATGTGTTCGCCGCCGTGCCGGACGTGCGCTGCTCGTACCGGCTGGCGCCCGGCCGCCGATACGGGCTTCCCGACACGCCGCACCGCGCCGGGGATGCAGGCCCGGCGCCTCGCCGCGACCCCAACGGGATCATGTATCTCCCGTTCACCTCGGGCACGACCGGCCAGCCGAAAGGTGTCCTCCACAGCGACAACACGCTGCTTGCCAATGCACGGGGCCTGTCGTCGGACTGGGGGTTCGGGCCGCATTCCGTGATCTACACCATGAGCCCACTCAGCCATAACCTCGGGCTCGGCGCGCTGGTCGCGGCCCTGGTAGTGGGCGGCGAGCTGGTGGTACACGACTTGCCGCGAGGCGCGAGCCTCTACGACCGGATCGTGCAGACCGGCGCGACGTTTCTGTTCGGCGTCCCCACCCATGCGATCGACCTGCTTGGCGAGCTCCGTGCCCGTGGGGCGTTCAGCCTCGGCCGGGTCGCCGGGTTCCGCATCTCGGGCGCGGCGGCGCCGGCCGAGGTGATCGCCGGCCTCATGCGGCACGGCGTGGTGCCGCAAAGCGGCTTCGGCATGACCGAGACCTGCTCCAGCCAGTATACCCGGCCCGACGACGACCCGGCCACCATCATGGAAACCTGCGGCCGCGCCTGCCCAGGCTTCGAGGTTCGGATTTGGCGGCAGGACAACCCAGACGTGGAATGCCGCCTGGGTGAGCTCGGCCAGATCGGGGGCCGCGGGGCCAGCCTCATGCTGGGATATTTCGACGACCAGGCGGCGACCGAGGCGGCCTTCAACGCCGCTGGCTGGTTCATGACCGGCGACCTGGGCACCCTGGACACGCAGGGCAACCTGCGCATCGCCGGCCGGGCCAAGGATCTGATCATCCGCGGGGGCCACAACGTCCACCCTGCCCGTATCGAGGACCTGGCGATGCGCCACCCGGCGGTGGACCGGGCGGCCGCCTTCCCGGTCCCGGATGCGCGGCTGGGCGAGAAAGCATGCCTGGCCATCGTGTTGGCCCCGGGCAGCCGGGTGACGGACGCGGCGCTTCTGGCCCACCTCGATGCAGCGGGACTTTCGCGGTTCGACATGCCGGAATACCTGCTCCGGCTCGATGCGCTGCCGCTGACCGCGAGCGGCAAGGTGCTGAAGCGCGAACTTGTGCAACGGGTAAGCGACGGTACGCTGTCACTGACACCCGTGCGGTTCCAAATGGAGGCTTCCTCGGATGGTTGAGACGATGCGGGCGGCGATGGTGCGCGAATTCGGGCCGGCAGAGGGGGTGCAGCTTGGCGTGATGCCCCGCCCCGAGCCTGGGCCTGGCGAGGTGCTGATCGCGATCCATGCGGCGCCGGTCAACTTCGTCGATCTCTATGTGACGAGCGGGACCTACCAGTTCCTTCCCAAACTCCCCTTCGTGCCCGGCAAGGGCCCGTCAGGGGTGGTTGCCGCCCTGGGGGCCGGGGTGACGAACCTTGCCGTGGGCGACCGCGTGCTCGCGATGGCCGAACAGGGCGGCTACGCGGAGTTCGTCGCGGTCAAGGCGGACCAGTGCTACCGCCTGCCCGACGGGCTCAGTTTTCTCGACGCCGCCTCCATGAGCCTCGCCTACGACACCGCATGGTTCGCGCTGAAGGAGCGCGGACGGCTGCGGGAAGGCGAGACGCTGCTCGTTCTCGGCGCGTCGGGGGCGGTCGGGCTGGCGTCGGTGCAGCTCGGCAAGGCCTGGGGCTGCCGCGTTCTGGCCGGCATCGCCCGGCCGGAGATGGCGGGTCTGGTGCGTGCGGCGGGGGCGGACGCGGTGATCGACCTCTCCGTCCCCGACCTGCGTGACGGGCTGCGCGACCAGGTGCGGGACGCGACCGGCGGAGCCATGGCTGACGTGGTGATGGACCCGCTGGGCGCCGACCCGTTCGACGCGGCGCTGCGCGCAATGGCTTGGTGCGGCCGGCTGGTCGTGGTCGGGTTCGCCGCCGGCCGCATCCCGTCGGTGAAGGCGAACTATCTGCTGGTCAAGAACATCGAGATCTCGGGGCTGCAGATCAGCGACTACCGCAAGCGCCGGCCCGACCTCGCTTCGCAATGCTTCACCGAGCTGTTCGCCCTGTTCGCGGCGGGCAAGATCAAGCCGCCCGAGACGATGCGCCTGCCGCTGGAACGCGCCGGCGAAGGTCTGGCGGCGGTACGGGACCGCGCCACCGCGGGACGCCGGGTCGTGCTGCTGCCAGTGTATGCTGCATGAAGCTGCCGGTGCACGGGCGCTACGCCCATAGCGCGCTGCCGTCCCGCGCGGTGTATGACTGGCCGGGCGGTGCCAGGCTGGCCCTTACGGTCGTGAACAACATCGAGCATTTCGCGTATCGCGCCGGGCTCGGCAGCGACAGCGCGCAGCCCGGCGCCCCCCAGAACCAGCGCAACTACGCGTGGCGCGACTACGGCAACCGCGTCGGCCTGTGGTACCTGCTGGACCTGCTGGACGAGCTGGCCGTGCCCGCGGCGCATAACGTGAACGCGGCGGCACTGGACGCCTGCCCCGAGATCGCGCCCGCCCTCATGGCCCGCGGCGACGAGTTCGTCGCCCATGGCCGCACCAACTCCGAGCGCCAGGATGTCATGTGGGAGGAGGACGAGCGCCGGCTGATCGCCGAAAGCCGCGACGCCATCATCCGCCATACCGGCAAGGCGCCCGAGGGCTGGATGGGCCCTTATATCTGCCAGACCCCAGCCAGCCTCGACCTGCTGAAGGCGGAGGGGTTCCGCTACATGATGGAATGGCCGGCCGACGACCAGCCGTTCTGGCTGCGTACGGCGCATGGACCGATTCTGTCTGTCCCTTACTCCATCGAGGTGAACGACAGCCCGGCGATGGTCTTCCGCCACCACACCGGCGCCGAATTCGAGCAGATGATCGTGGACCAGTTCGACGAGCTGCTGCATCAATCGGCCCGGCGTCCCCTGGTGTGCAGCATCGTCCTGCATCCGTTCGTGATCGGGCAGCCTTACCGGCTTCGCGCGTTCCGCCGCGCCATGCGGCACATCCTGCGGCACCGGGACCGCCTGTGGCTCACCCGCCCCGGCGACATCGCGCGCTTCATCGAAAGCCTGCCGCCCGGCCTCGTGCCCGGCAGCGAAGAGGGAGTAGAGACATGACCGGATCGCGCGGCCTGACCGTCGCCATGCTGCTGCTGTGCGGCGTTGCCGCGACCGCGGTGGCGCCCCCTGCGGCGTCCGCGCAGCCCGTGGATATCCCGGTGGTGCTGCCGCTGACCGGCGGAGCGGCGTTCCTGGGCCAGGGCGAGCGCACGGCCCTCCAAATCGCGGAGAAGCTGGTGAATGCCGACGGCGGCGTGAACGGCGTGCCCGTGCGGTTCGTGTTCAGCGACGACCAGTCAAGTCCTCAAGCGGCCGTACAGCATGCGTCGCAGATCCGGATCAGCAACCCGCCGATCGTGCTCGGCTCCGCAATCGTCGCGATGTGCAACGCCATGGCGCCAGTGCTGAGGGACGGGCCGGTGATGTATTGCCTCTCTCCGGGGATACACCCCGCGCCCGGCAGCCGCGTCTTTACCGGGTTCATCTCGACCCACGACCTGGCCCGCAGCCTGGTGCGGTACTACCGTGGCCGCGGCTTCAAGCGGCTGGCGATGATCACCAGCTCGGACGCGAGCGGGCAGGATGGGCGGCTCGGCTTCGAGGAGGCGATGAAGCTGCCGGAGAATGCCGGGGTGCGGATCGTCGCGGCCGTGCAGTTCAACACCACGGACGTGAGCGTCGCGGCCCAGGTGCAGACGATGAAGGCGGCGGACCCGCAGGCAGTGATCGCCTGGACCAGCGGTTCGCCGTTCGGGACCGTGCTGAAAGGCATCGTCCAGGGCGGCCTCGATGTCCCGGTCGGCACGACGGACGCGAACATGACCTTCGCCCAGATGCAGCAATACGCCTCGTTCATGCCGACCGAGGCGCTGTTCATGTCCACGGTGTGGCCCCCGCACGGGCCGAACCTGGTGCTGGACCCCCGTGTGGTGGCGGCACAGAAACGCATGTTCGACGCCTATGCCGCCGCCGGCAGCCAGCCCGACATCGCGGCCGCGCTGGCCTGGGACTACGGGCTGCTGGCGGTGGCGGCGCTGCGACACGCCGGGCCCGGCGCCACGGCGGAGCAGGTGCGCGGCTTCATCGCCGGCACGAAGGACTGGGCGGGGATCAACGGGATCTACGACTTCGTACGCGAGCCCCAGCGGGGTCTCGACGAGAGCGATGCCGTCGTCACCCGCTGGGAAGCCGCGCAGAAGATGTGGATGATCGTCAGCAAGCCTCGGGGCGAACCGCTCTGATGCGGGCGAAGGCGGCAGCGTTGCCGCCTCGCGAGGCGGTGTTCGTGTCCACGGAGTGGCCGCCGCACGGACCGGAGCTGGTGCTCGCCCCCCGGGTGGTCGCCGCGCAGGACCGGACGCGCACGGCCTATGCCGCCGCCCGCGCTGACTGGCCGGGCATCAACGGGATCTACGACTTCACCCGCATCCCGCAGCGCGGGCTGGACGAGGCGGACGCGGTCGTCACCCGTTGGCGACCGGACGCGAAGGAATGGTTCGTGGTCAGCCGGCCGGGTGGGGTGCCGTTGTGATCCCGTGCTTCAGCTAGTCCAATACGTCCTCGGCGGGTTGCTGCAGGGGGCCATATTCGGCCTGCTCGCAGTCGGGTTCTCGCTGATCTACCGGGTCACTTCGGCGATCAACCTGGCGCAGGGTGCGTTCTGCATCCTGGGCGCCCTGCTCACCGGCAGCATCCAGGATGCGCTGGGGCTGCATGTGATGCTTGCGGGCGTGCTGGGCGTCGCGGCGACGGCCTTGATCGCGCTGCTGGTCGGCGCCGCGATCTTCGTGCCGGGGCTGTCGCGGCTGCCGACGAGCGCGATGTTCATCCTGACGGCCGGGCTGCTGACGTTCCTGGAGGGTGCGTCGCTGGTCGCCTGGGGAAGCCAGTCCTACACGCTGGACGCGTTCAGCGGGGAACGGCCGCTCCGCCTCGGCGGATTGCTGGTTCCCACGCAGGGACTATGGCTGCTGGGCATCGCCCTCGCGATCAACACCGGCGTCGCGCTGGTGCTGTCGCGTACCCGGATGGGACGGGCCTTCCAGGCATGTGCCGAGAACCCGATGGCCGCGAGCCTGATGGGGATCGGCGTCGGCCGGATGCAGTTGCTGAGCTTCGTTGCCGCGGCCGCGATCGGCGCGGTGGCCGGGGTCGCCATCGGGCCGGTGACGTCGTTCCAGTTCGACACCGGGCGGATGTACACGACGTTCGGGTTCATCGCGGCCGTGATCGGGGGCATGGGTTCGCCTCTTGGCGCGATTGCCGGGGGCCTCTGCCTGGGTGTCGCCACGCAGCTCGCGGCCGCCTACGTGTCCTCGCTGTTCAGCAACGCCCTGGCGCTGGTGCTGCTTCTGGCCGTGTTGCTGTGGCGGCCCAGCGGCCTGTTCGCGTCCGGGCCGGCGCGGCGTCAGGACGTGCGGGAGGAGAAGCGCGTCAACCGCCCGCCGGTGCGGCTGGGCGCCCAGCCGGGCGGCATCCTGGCGGCATTGGCTGCTGTGCTGCTGCTGGGCGTGCTGCCCTGGTGGATGCGGTCCGGCGGGTTGATGAGTTCCGTGATCATCACGGCGATCTTGTTTGTGTCCGTCATCGGGCTGGACGTGCTGATGGGATTCACGGGCCAGGTCAGCCTCGGGCAGGCCGGGTTCATGGCGATCGGCGGCTACACGGCCAGCGTGCTGGCGCTGCAATACGACGTGCCCCCGCTGCTCGGGACGTTGTGCGGCCTGGTGCTGTCCGTCGCCTGCGCGGTGGTGCTGGCACTCGGCACGGTAAGGCTGCGTGGAATCTATCTGGCGATCGCCACGCTGGCTTTCAGCCTGCTCGTGGACTCGCTGACGGTCGGGCTGGAAGGCGTCACGGGCGGGCCATCCGGCCTGGTTGGCATCCCCTCGTTCTCGATCGCCGGGTTCGTGTTCGACACGCCCCTGCGGAACTTCTATCTGGCCGCCGGCGTGGCCGCCGTGGTCCTGGTGCTGCTGACGGGCGGCATGCGCGGGGCGTTCGGCCGTGCGCTCCAGGCCATCCGGGCGGACCCCCTGGCCGCGGCAGCCCTGGGTGTGCGCGTCGGGCGGTACCGCATGGCCGCGTTCTGCATCAGCGCGGCGCTCGGATCGATCTCGGGCAGCCTGTACGCCTTCTACTTCCACTTCCTCTCGCCCGAGATGGTCGGCACCCAGATCTCGCTGCAGATGCTGGCAATGCTCGTGGTGGGTGGCGAGGGAACGCTGTTCGGGCCCTTGTTTGGCGTGGCCATCCTGACCCTGTTGCCGACGGCGTTCCAGCCGCTGGCGCAGTTCAAGACGATGGGCGCCGGGCTGCTGCTGGTGTTGTTCTCGATGTATCTTCCCAGCGGGATCTTCGGCCTGCTGGCCCGCATGGTCCGCCTGCTGCGTCCGCGCGGATACGCGCCTGCGCCGGTTGCCGCGAACGGGTCGGCGCCTTGACGGCGGCGCTGGACGTCATCGGTCTTCGCAAGTCGTTCGGGGGCGTGGACGCCATCACCGACGTGAGTTTCCGCGTCCCGGCGGGGACCGCCACGGCGTTGATCGGCCCGAACGGCGCTGGCAAGACCACCTTGTTCAACCTGGTCACTCGCCTGCTTCCGGCGACGGCGGGACGGATCGCCTATTTCGGGCAGGCGCTCGACGTCCAGCCGCCCGAACGGATCGCGCGGATGGGGCTGGTGCGCACCTTCCAAACCGCACGCGTGTTCCCTGGCATGACGGTCCTGGAGAACGTGCTGGCCGGTGCGCACCTGCACGTGCGGAGCAGCACCCTGTCGCAGATGCTATGGGCGCCCGCCGCGCGGCGGGAGGAAATGGGCCTGCGCGCCAGGGCCGAGGCGCTGCTGGACCTGGCCGGGCTGCGGGAGGCCAGCGGCAGCCCCGCGAGCGACTTGCCGATGGGTGGCCAGAAGCTGCTGGAGGTGCTCCGGGCGCTGATGGCGCGTCCGCGGCTGCTGTTGCTGGACGAGCCCGCGGCAGGGTTGAACGACAGCGAAACCGCGGAACTCTCGGCCATGCTGCGCGCGATCCGGGCGATCGGCGTCACGCTGCTGGTTGTGGAGCACAACATGGCGTTGGTGATGGATGTGGCCGACCAGGTTGTGGTGCTCGACGCCGGCCGCGTGGTCGCGGCCGGGAGCCCCGCGGACATCCGGTCCGACCCTGCCGTCATCGAGGCCTATGTCGGCCGGCTGGACCCCTAGGACATGCTCGACGTGTCCGGATTGAGCGCAGGGTACGACGGGCGCGCGGTCATCCACGACCTGTCGCTGACGGTCGAGCAGGGTGAAATCGTGGCCTTGTTGGGCGCGAATGGGGCCGGCAAATCGACCCTGGCCTGCGCGCTCTCGGGCCTGCTCCCCGCCCTCGCCGGATCGATCCGGTTCCAGGGCGCGGCCATCGAACGGGCGAGCCCGGCGGCCAGGGTTTCGGCCGGGCTGGTCCATGTACCCGAAGGGCGCCAGGTGTTCGCGGGCCTGACCGTGGCACAGAACCTGGAGCTGGGCGCCTATGTCGAGCGGCCCGGTTCCACCACGTCCGCCCGGATGGAGACGATGTTCGATCGCTTCCCCGTGCTGCGGCAACGCAGCGGCAGCGTGGCGGGCAACCTGTCCGGTGGACAGCAGCAGATGCTGGCAATTTCCCGTGGCCTGATGAGCGGCCCCAAGCTGCTCATCCTGGATGAGCCCTCGCTCGGCCTTGCCCCGACGCTGGTCGCAGAGGTATTCGCCATGATTGCCGAGCTGCGGGGGCAAGGTCTTTCGATCTTGCTCTCGGAACAGAATGCCCGGATGAGCCTCGCCATCGCCGACCGAGCCTATGTGCTGGAAAACGGCCGCATTACGCTGTCCGGCCCGGCGGCTGACCTGATCCGGTCCAGCGAGATCGCGAAGCGCTACCTGGGCCTTGGCGCGCCGGACCGAACGGAAGAGTCCGACTGTGACCTGGTGGCAAGACTCCGGGCGGCGTTTGCCTGGTCGTGACCGAGCGGCCGTTGTCTCTCCCCAGTCGGGCAGAACCAACATACCGGCCTGCTCCTCTCGTTTCTGTTAAGGGCGTCGACGGCTCGCGCCCGGTAATGTGAACGTCAGGTTTGGACGCGAAACAGACCTCTCAGGGGGTCACCAGTGCCATTCATCGCCAAGACGCGCTCGCTCGGCCATTGAGCGGTCGGATATCGTTGCCAACGCCCCTTGGCAAAGCGCCGCGTCTCCACATCTCAGGGGTCAACCAAAACATCGAGGATTTTTCATGTTGTGCTTTTCCCGCCGCGCAGTGGTGACTATGATTACGATGTCGTTGTTATCCACCGGTGTTGCGCGCGCCGCCGATGTCGTCGACACCGCAATCGCCGCTGGAACTTTCAAGACACTCGTTGCCGCAGTCCAGGCGGCGGGTCTTGTCGACACACTCAAGGGCAAGGGTCCGTTCACCGTGTTTGCCCCGACCGATGCCGCCTTCGCGGCTCTTCCGGCAGGCACCGTCGAGACGCTTCTGAAGCCCGAAAACAAGGCCAAGCTCGTGTCCGTGCTTACCTACCACGTGGTTCCGGGCAAGGTCATGTCCGGAGACATCCTCGGCAAGAAGGTCATGCCGAAGACTGTCGAGGGTCAGTCGCTGGCAATCGACGCGACTGGCGGCAGCGTCAAGGTGAACGATGCCACCGTGATCAAGGCCGATATCGCCGCCGACAACGGCGTAATTCACGTCATCGACAAGGTGTTGATGCCCCAATAGTAACTGCATAACCCACCAGAAGGTTGGTTTGGCCGCGCAGTGTCGCTGTGATGGCCTGATGTCCTATGACGACGCCTTTGGCCGTCCGCGCAAGGTTTCCTTGCAGGGCGGCCTTCTGAGCAGGTTTCCGGCCATGTGCTTGATGGTGGTGAAGTTGGCGGTGGCGGAGTTGGTCCAGACCCGGCTCTCGTCGTCGCGGAACACCTTGTCCACAACCCAGTGGAGGCTGTTTCGGTCGCCCACTGGTTGGGCACAACCGGGCCGGTGAGCGCCGCCCCGATTATCGGCGGGGTGATGTTATAGCGCGTCTCCCGCTAAATCTTTTTGCTGATTTCGTGGCTGCTCTCGATGATGACCACGCCTTTGAGGCTCGGCCAGTCGTGGCGCTCCTGAAGCCGTTTCATGCCGTGGATGACGGTTGTAGTCCGGGTCTCGATGCGGCCATGGTCGCCATCGACCGCAGTGTCCTGGCTGACCTTGGCGCCGGCGCGCGCTTGGTCGCCCGCATCGCCGAAATACTGGTCACGTTCACGATCGACCCGCCTGGGCGCTCCCGCAAGTATTTCGACAGCTTGCCCGCCAGCGGCGTGACTGATTGCAGCCCGCGAAGCCGATCATGGGGGAGCTTCCGCTGTATTTCTACAATTGCTGGCGTGAGCGACCTTGTTGCACAACCCTTATACGTCGAGAGTTGTCAGGGCGCTGAGCCCTGGAGTCAGGCTTCGGGGTTGGTCCATGTGCGACCCGCGTCATAACCCTAAACCACGGCGACATTCTCCGGCACGTTCCACACCATGTCCGGCTCCAACGGCCAGATCGGCCGAGGCAGCGACGTCCAGGGCACGCGCTGCAGCATCGGGGTAACCAGGCCCGGCCCATCCACCTCGACAATCTGCTCGTCCGTAAACAGATCGTCGAACCCGGCGCGAAAATGGCCGCGCGACTTCACCACCAGGCCGCGCAGCGCCCTTAAGTCGATCCCGAGATGCTCCAGCATGGCAGGCTCCATGCACTGGTGGCGGACCGAGACGAACACCACGTCGATCCGCCCCTCCAAGCGCAGCCATGCCGTTTTTCCGCAGTCCAGCGTGCGATTGGCGAGCAGCCCGCGGCGGCCGGTCACGCGCCCGTCGCTGACAGCCATCACCTCCGCGTCGGCAGCGAGCGTGCGGCTGTCGGCATGGGTTTCGGTGCGGTTCAGTCGCGCGCGGAAGCGGGCGCCACGGCAAGCTGTGTGCGCTTCCGCGGCAAGCTCCGGGTCGTAGTGGATGGCGAACGCCGTACGGTCGATACCGGCCTCGAGGAAGCGGCCGAGAATATCGGTGGTGTTGCCGCGCCCACCGCCGCCGGGATTGTCGGCCACGTCCGCGAACAGCAGCGCCGGGCGCGACGGGTCGGCGCAGGCCTCGCGAAGCATCGCGGTCGCGTCGTCGATGGAGGTGAGGCGTGCGACGAGTTCGCCACGCCGCGCCCAGAGCCGCGCGGCGATCTTGCGCGCCGCCGCGTCGGCCGCCGCCTGGTCGCCGCGGGCGGTGGCAACCACGCTCATGCCATTCTTGGGGCTGTTGCCGAGGCTGAAATTGCCGAGCACGGAGATGTTGAGGATGGCGGGATCGCGCTGCATCGCCTGCGCTTCGGCAATCGCCGCGCCATACGGGCCGCGATCGGACAGCAACGCGACGGAAGGCGGAAGAAGCGGCAACTTGACGAACGCCTTCGCCGTTTTCATTCCGCCGAGCAGGTCGAGCATCGCGCGCGCCGCCTCCTGCCCGCGCTCGCGCATGTCCACGTGGGGATTGGTCACGTAGGCGATCAGCGCGTCGGTCTCCGCCACCATCGCGCGGCTGACGTTCGCGTGCAGGTCGAGCGTGGACACGACCGGCACGCCCGGCCCGACCACCGCCCGCACGGCGGCGAACAAAACGCCCTCCGGGTCGGGCTCGGCGGTGCCGGATGCAGCACCGTGGGTTTCCATATACACGCCGTCGAGCGGCATCGCCGCGCGCAATCCGGCCTCGATCCGAGCGACGTAGCGGCGGAAGAAGCCGTCCTCCACCGGCCCGCTCGCGCCCGCCCCGGTCAGCACGAGCGGCACCGGCTCCCACGGGCCGGTCGCATCCATCACCTCCACAAACCCCTTGATGCCGCCTGGGTCGCGGCAGGTGTCGGCCCGCGCGTCGGCCAGCAGCGCCTCGCCTTCGAGCCACATCTTCGCGCGGAACTCGGCCTCGTCCGCGGGGGCCGCGAACCCGTTGGATTCCAGCATGAACCCGAACAGCGCGATCCTCATGCCGGCCGCACGTCGTAGAACTGCGGGAAGCCGCTGCGGATGCCCGTCAGCTTTCTGTCGTAGGCAATGGAGGCGTAGAAGGCGCCGAGCGGGATATACGGCACGTCCTGCCAGAACTGCATTTGCATCTCGGCGCAGATGCGCTGCTGCTCGGCGAGGCTGCCGGCGGCGAACCATTGCTGGCGCAGAGCTTCGAGCTTCGGGGCGGTCGGCCAGCCGAACCAGGCATCGTTTCCATTGCCACGGATGCCGAGCTGGCTCGCCGGATCGAAGTTGTTGGTGCCGTTGAGATTGGTGAAGAAGATGTTCCAGCCGCCCTTGTCCGGGATCGACTTGCTCGCGCGCCGGTTGACCACGGTGCCCCAATCCGACGTGACGAGATCGACGTTCATGCCGACCCGCTTCAGCAGATCCGCCGCGACCAGCGCGAACGGATAGGTGCTGAACTGGTCGGACGCGGCCAGCATCACCACCTTTTCCCCCTTGTAGCCGGCGGCCACCAGCGCGCGCGCCACCGCCGGAAGGTCGCGCTTGCCCGTCATCGCCTCGATCCCCGCCTCGCTCGCCATCGGCGTGCCCGGGCTGAAGATGCCGACGCGGTCCTTCCAGTCACGGCGGTCGTCGCCGCCGACCGCGCGCATGAACTCGGTCTGGTCGACCGCCGCCAGAAGTGCGCGGCGTATTTCAACGTTGTCGAACGGCGGATACAGGTGGTTGAAGCGCAAGATGCCGAGCGCGCCGGACGGGTCCTGAACAGCGGTCGTGAGACCTTGCGACCGCAGCAACGGAAGCAGGTCCGGCGTGGGCGTCTGCCACCACTCGGCCTCGTGCGAGATCAGCGCGCTGGCGCAGGTCTGGCTGTCGGGGATCACGTGCCAATCGATGCGGTCGTAGTACACGCGCTTGGGGCCGGCGGTGAACTGCACGGGGCCGTCGGCGCGCGGCACATAGCCATCGAAACGGTCATAGATCACGCGGGCGCCGATCACCCGCTCTGTAGTGTTGAAGCGGAACGGCCCGCTGCCGACCATCTCGGTGATCTGCTTGTTCGGGTCCGTGAGCGCCAGGCGTTCGGGCATGATGGCGGGCATGACGGTGCCGCTCTTGCCGAGCGCGTTGGGCAGCAGCGGGAAGGGCCGGCGCAGCTTGAACTGGATGACGACGTCCGACGGCGACGACAACTCGGCGGTCGCGTCCATCAAAGCGCGGCCGAACGCATCCCGCGCGGCGAAGCGCCGGATGCTGGGCACCACGTCGCGCCCCCGGACGGGCTCGCCATCGTGAAAACGCAGGCCGTCCCTCAGCGTGAGCCGCCACAGCAAGCCCTCATTCTCGATCGTGTGGCCGGCCACCATCTGCGGCTGCATGGCGAAGCCGTCGTCTTGCCCGTACAGCGTGTCGAAGACGAGATATCCGTGGTTGCGGGTGACGGTCGCCGTGGTCCAGATCGGGTCGATAACGGTGATGTCGGATTCGGGGATGAAGCGGAGCACCTTCGCGCGGATCTGCGCGGTCACGAGGTTCGGCGTGGCCAAGGGCGCGGCGAGCGCCGTTGCGAGAAGTTGCCGCCGTTTCATGTCATCGCCTCCACTACAATGAGACAGCCTGCATCACACTGCACAGCATCGCGTCGATCGCGCGATCCGCGTGCGAATGCGGGCATCGTGCTTTTCGACATCCCAGCCCCAACACGGATCACATAGACGTTAGCGTTGCACAGCTCCCTCCGTTATCGGAACACGGTCTTCATCTTCCCTCCGTTATCGGAAACACGGTCTTCATCGCAATAATTATCCCGTTCCCCTACCGCAACCCCGCGTTCACCTTCGCCAACGCCCCCGCCCCCGGGCACAACTCCGCCTCCATCAGCCCGTTCAGCGGCTCGATCGCCGTGCCGAGATAATCGTGCATTTCCTCGGCCTCGGGATCCACATACAGCAGCCCCGTCACGATCTCGCCGGCGGCGTGACGATGCTGGAGGTACGCGCAGGCCGCGATGCGGTCGCTCACATCGTAATCCTCCGCCAGCTTGCGCAGCCGCAGCACCGAGCCGTCGTGCTGGGTCACCTCCCGCACGCTCCCCGGCGCATACTCGGTCACGATCTCGGCGCGGCTGAGGATGACGTCGAGGAAGTTCACCGCCTCGTTGTGTTCGCGCACATAGTCGAAGCTCTTGGTCGAGCCGGCATGGTTGTTGAACGCCACGCACGGCGAAACCACGTCGATGAACGCGGCCCCCCGATGCGACAGCGCGGCCTTGATGAGCGGCACAAGCTGCGTCTTGTCCCCCGAGAAACCGCGGCCGATGAACGTCGCCCCCAGCTGCAGCGCCATGCTCACGAGGTCGATCGCCTCGTCGTTGTTCGCCACGCCGCTCTTGTTTTTGGCCCCCCGGTCCGCCGTTGCCGAGAACTGGCCTTTGGTCAAGCCGTACACGCCGTTGTTCTCGACGATGTACGTCATGTTCACGCCCCGGCGCATCGCGTGGGCGAACTGGCCAAGCCCGATCGAGGCGCTGTCGCCATCGCCCGAGACGCCGAGATAAATCAGGTCGCGGTTGGCAAGGTTCGCACCCGTCAACACGCTGGGCATCCGGCCATGCACGGAGTTGAAGCCGTGCGAGTTGCCGAGAAAATACGTCGGCGTCTTGGACGAGCACCCGATGCCCGACAATTTGGCGATGCGGTGCGGCGGCAGCGACAGCTCGAAGCACGCATGGATGATCGCCGCACTGATGCTGTCATGCCCGCAGCCCGCGCACAGCGTCGAGATGGCGCCCTCGTAGTCGCGCCGTGTGAACCCCAAATCGTTGCGCGGCAATTCGGGATGGTGCAAGCGGGGTTTCGGGAGATAGGTCATGGCGCAGCCTTTCTGAGCGGCACGATTTTCAACGCCGAGGCAAGCTCGGCGATCGGATCGGCGATGATCCGCGCGGTGATCGGCGAGCCGTCCCAGTGCAGCACGCGCACCAGCTTCGCCGGGTCGATTTCGCATTCCACCATCAGCAGCGTGCGCAACTGCGCGTCGCGGTTCTGCTCGACCACGAACACCTGGTCGTGCTCGGCGACGAAGCGCTTCACGTCGTCATGGAACGGGAAGGCGCGCACGCGCAGGCAGTCGATCGCGACGTCCTCGGCAGCCAGCAGCTCGACCGCCTCGTCCATCGCCGCCGCCGTCGAGCCGTAATAGATCGCGCCCAGCCGTGTCGGCGTGGCGGCGTCGCGGCGCACCGGATGCGGCACCAATTGCTTCGCGGTCTCGAACTTGCGAAGCAGACGCTCCATGTTGTCCTGATACACCGTGCCGTCCTCGGTGTATTTCGCGTAAACGTCGCGGCTGGTGCCGCGCGTGAAGAAGGCGCCGCGCTTGCCGTGCGTGCCGGGATAGGTGCGGTAGGGGATGCCGTCGCCGTCCACGTCGAGATAGCGCCCGAAATCGACGCCGCTCTCCAGCGCCTCGGACGTCATCACCTTGCCCCGGTCCATGCGCCTGGCGTCATCCCATTCGAAGGGCGCGCAAAGCCGGTCGTTCATGCCCATGTCGAGGTCGAGCATGACGAACACCGGCGTCTGCAGCCGGTCGGCGAGGTCGAACGAATCCGCCGCCATGGTGAAGCATTCATGCGCGTCCTCAGGGAACAGCAGCACATGCTTGGTGTCGCCATGGGAGGCATAGGCGCACGACAGCACGTCGCATTGCTGCGTGCGCGTGGGCATGCCCGTCGACGGCCCGGCGCGCTGAACATCGAAGATCACCGCGGGGATTTCCGCGAAATACGCCAGGCCCAGGAACTCCTGCATCAGCGAAATGCCCGGCCCCGACGTCGCGGTGAAGGCCCGCGCCCCGTTCCACGCCGCCCCGATCACCATGCCGATGGAGGCCAGCTCGTCCTCGGCCTGCACGATGGCATATTTGTTCTTGCCGTCCAGATCGGTGCGATACTTCTTGCAGTATTTCGCGAACGCCTCGGCCAGCGACGATGACGGCGTGATCGGGTACCAGGCGGCGACCGTCGCCCCGGCGTACACACAGCCCAACGCCGCCGCCGCGTTGCCGTCGATGAACACGCGGTCGCCGACCGCCTCCGATCGGCGAATGCGGAGCCCGATCGGGCATGTGAGGTTCTTCAGCGCGAAATCGCGCCCGAGATGCATCGCATGGATGTTCGGCGCGATCAGCTTCTCCTTCGACCTGAACTGCTCGCGGAGCAGCGTCTCCACCACGTCGGACTCGATGCCGAGCAGTGCCGACAGCGCGCCCACATAGATGATGTTCTTGAACAGCTGGCGCTGGCGCGGGTCGGTGTATTCGTCGTTGCAGATCGCGGTCAGCGGCATGCCGATCACGGTGATGTCGGTGCGGAACCGGCTCGCCGGCATCGCCTTGGTGCTGTCGTAGAACAGGTAGCCGCCCGGCTCCACGCTTCGCACATCCTGGTCCCAGGTCTGCGGGTTCATCGCGACCATCATATCCACTCCGCCGCCGCGCGCGGCCGTGTGGCCCGCCTCGGACACGCGGATCTCGTACCAGGTCGGCAGGCCCTGGATATTCGACGGAAAGATGTTGCGTGGCGTCGCCGGCACACCCATGCGCAAGATGGCGCGGGCGAAAAGCTGGTTCGAGCTTGCCGACCCCGAACCGTTGACGTTGGCGAATTTGACGACGAAGTCGTTGACGCTCTCTAACGGGCGCATGAGTGTTCCCTCTGGGGCGAGACCTGCGCCAGGTCGATCAGAAAACGCTGCATGTCCCACGCACCTGTCGGGCAGCGTTCGGCGCACAGGCCGCAATGCAGGCAGACATCCTCGTCCTTGGCCATGATGCGGCCGGTCTTGAGGCCGTCCGCGATGTAGATGTCCTCGAACAGGTGATGCGCCGGCGCGTTCAACCGCGTTCGCAACTCCGCCTCCTCGCCGTTCTCGGTGAAGGTGATGCAGTCCACCGGACAGATATCGACGCAGGCATCGCACTCGATGCACAGTTTCGGGGCGAATACCGTCTGTACGTCGCAGTTCAGGCAGCGTTGTGCCTCCTTGAAGGCGAGCGCCAGGTCGAATCCAAGCTCCACCTCCGCCTTGATGCTGGCCAGCGCACGCGACTTCTCCTGATGCGGCACCTTGAAGCGCAGATCGAGGGAAACGTCGTTATCGTAGCTCCATTCATGGATGCCCATCTTCTGGCTCGCCAGCGTCACCATCGGCGGCGGCCGCAGCTTCACATCCTCGCCGCGACAGAACTTGTCGATCGAGATCGCCGCCTGGTGGCCATGCGCCACCGCCCAGATGATGTTCTTCGGGCCGAACGCCGCGTCGCCGCCGAAAAACACGCGCGGGTTGCTCGACTGCATCGTGACCTCGTCCACCACCGGCATCCCGCGCGCGTCGAAGTCCAGTCCGGCGTCACGCTCGATCCATGGAAACGCGTTTTCCTGTCCGACCGCCACCAGGACGTCGTCGGCGTCGATGCGAATGAGCTGCTCGCCGGTCGGCACCAGCTGGCGGCGCCCCTTCGCGTCGGTCTCCGCGTGGACCTTCTCGAACATCATGCCGACAAGGCGGCCATCCTCGTGCAGGAATTCCCTCGGCACCATGAAGTTCAGAATGGGAATATCCTCGCCGATCGCGTCCTCCTTCTCCCAGGGCGACGCCTTCATCTCCGCGAATCCGCTGCGGACCACGACCTTCACGTCCGTGCCGCCCAGGCGGCGCGCGGAGCGGCAGCAATCCATCGCCGTGTTGCCGCCGCCGAGCACGATCACGCGGCGTCCCACCTTCGTCACATGCCCGAACGACACCGACGACAGCCAGTCGATGCCGATATGGATGTTCGCGGCCGCCTCCTGGCGGCCCGGCAGGTCGAGGTCGCGGCCACGCGGCGCGCCGCAGCCGACGAACACCGCATCCCAGTCCTCCGCCAGAATCGCCTTCAGGCTCGCCACACGCTGGCCGAAGCGCGTCTCCACGCCGAGGTCGGTGACGTAGCCCATCTCCTCGTCGATCACGGCTTCGGGCAGGCGGAATTTCGGGATCTGGCTGCGAATGAACCCGCCGGCCCGCGCCTCGCCGTCGAACACCACCACCTCGTAGCCCGAGGGCGCCAGGTCGCGCGCCACCGTCATGGCGGCCGGCCCGGCGCCGATGCAGGCGATCCGCTTGCCGTTCCGCTGGACAGCAGGGCGCGGCATCATCGCGCTCACGTCGCCCTTGAAATCCGCCGCCACCCGCTTGAGGCGGCAGATCGCCACCGGCTCCTCCTCGACCCGCCCCCGCCGGCACGCCGGCTCGCAGGGGCGGTCGCAGGTGCGGCCCAGGATGCCGGGGAACACATTGCTGTGCCAGTTCACCATATAAGCGTCCGCGTATCGCTGGTCGGCGATCAGGCGGATGTATTCGGGCACCGGCGTGTGCGCCGGGCAGGCCCATTGGCAATCGACGACTTTGTGGAAGTAGTCGGGATTGGCGATATCGGTCGCTTGCAAGTCGAAGTCCTTCCTATCGAGGCGCGGGCTTGGCCCGTGTTCTTGGATGCACTATGTCACTCTCCGCGCGCGGCGATAAGGCCGGATCAGAGGGTCGATGCCCGCCGCTGCAGCTGCCCTGGCAGCAGCACCGTCCTGGCCGGCGCCTCCGGCGCTGCGATGCGCCGCACCAGCAGCCCGATCGCCGCCCGGCCGATCTCCTCGAATTGCTGCCGCACCGTGGTCAGCCGGTAAGCCGGCCGCGCCGCCTCGGGCAGGTCGTCGAACCCCACCACCGCCACATCTTCCGGAATGCGCCAGCCCAGATCGTGCCGGCACGCATCCATCACGCCGAAGGCCAGCTGGTCGTTGGCGCAGAATACCGCCTCGGGCCGCCCATGCCGTGCCACGTACGCCGCGAACGCGGCACGCCCCTCGTCGTAGCCGGCCCCGGACACGCACCGCGCCACGCGGGCGCCGCCGCGTTCCCGCATCCGCGCCTCGAAGCCATCGACCCGCTCGGCGTTCACGGCGGAATCGACCGGCCCCGTCATGCACAGGAAATCACGCAACCCGGCGCCGTAAAGCAGGTCGGCCACCTCGCCCGCCGCCGTCGCATGGTCGGTGGCCACGCAATCCACCCGCGCCCGATCTACCCGGCGGTTCAGCGACACCACCGGGACGCCGCGCGCCAGGAACCGCGCCAAATTCTCGTCGCCGATCAGCGCCCCGGTGATCAGCCCGTCGATCGGATACTCCATGGCCCCCACGACCGCGCCCGCAACGTCGTTGTCCCCGCTCACCGTCATCAGCAGCAGCCGCTTGCCGGCCGCGTTCAGGGCCTGGCTGATGCCGTCGATCACATGGGGGTTGGTCCGCAGCGTGAAGTCCGTCACGATCAACGCCACCACGTTGGACCGCCGCAGGATCAGCGAGCGCGCCACCGCGTTGGGCGTGTAGCCGAGTTCGGCCGCCACCGCATGCACCCGCGCCCGCGTGTCGCCGGAAATGCCGCCATCGTCGCGAAAGCACCGCGACACGGTCGATTGCGCGACGCCGGCCGCACGCGCAACGTCGTAGGAGGTGGGGCGACGCATTCGGCTGCAACCATGCCACGCTTGCACGGAAATCGCGCGGCAAATAGGCTGTGCATCCGAATGCACGAGGCCAAAATGTCGCCAGAACTCCCGCCGCTCCGCCCCGCGGCCTACGCGCCCTACCACAGCCCGCGCGACTACATCCTCAGCTGGACCGACGTGATCTGGATCGAGCGCGGCATCGGCCGCCTCGGCGAGCACTATGCGGCCGACATCAAGGTCCACACCGCCTATGGCGAGACCTACGATTTCGACTCCGTCGTCTCCAACTCGGTGCAGAAATTTGCGGCCTTCCCGAATGGCGGCGGTGGCCATGGCGAGGACGTGGTGTGGGAGCAGCGCGGGCCGAACGGCTTCGTCAGCTCCCACCGCGTGCTGAAGACCGGCACCCATACCGGCTTCTGGACCTACGGCGCCCCCACCGGCCGCGACTGGATCAGCCGCACGGTCGCGCACTGCCTGGTGCAGGACAACCTCATCGTCGAGGAATGGCTGGTCCGCGACGAATTCGCCGTGCTCGAGCATCTCGGCCTCGACCCCTACAAGATCGCGGCCGAGCTTGCCTCCGCCAGCCCGGTCACCGGCGAAACCCTGGTCCCCGGCCCCACCACCGGCGCCTTCGCCGGCCGCATCGCGGACCCGGTCACCCACGGCGTCTCCGGCCCCCGCCCGGCCCGGTATCAGGCCGAATGCGCCATGATCGCCGACCTGTTCGAGACGGTCTGGAACAAGCGCCGCTTCGACCTCGCCAACCGCTACTGCCATGACGGCGTGGTCTGCCACACCGTGCGGATGCGCCGCGTGCAGAGCCTCGACGCCTACAAGGTCGAGATCATCAACCTGCTCGCCAGCTTCCCCGACGCGAAGATCGAGTTGCGCGACATCGCGGTGAACGACTCCTCCGATCTCGGCCTGCGCATCGCCACCATCTGGACGCTGAGCGGCACCTATTGCGGCGTGCCGACCTACGGGCCGATCACCCGCACGCCCGTCACCATCCTCGGCTCGTCCCACTTCGAGCTGCGCGACGGGCGCGTGCTCCGCGAGTTCCGCATCTACGACGAGGTGGCCGCCATCGCCCAGATCGTCCGGGGCCGCGAGATGGATTTCATGAGTTGAGCCGGAATGGCGACAGGTCGATCGTGCTCGACCCGGTCGTCACCCACTCCGCCACCGCCTCGCCCAGGGCGGCGGAGTGCTTGAAGCCATGGCCCGAACAGGCGGAGACGGCCGCGATGCGCGCCTGCCCCGGCAGCCGATCGACGATGAAGCGCGAGTCCGGCGTGACGGTGTAGAGGCACGTCTTCGCGCGGGTGGCCAGTGGCCGCACCCCGCGCAGCCGCCCCGCGACGTGGCGGGCGAACATCTCCGCCGACTCGCCCGGCGCGACCCCGCGCTCCACCGCGTCGGGCGCCGTCGGCGTCACGAAATACTCGGTCGCAAGCTTCATCTCGCCGCCTGACGCGGGGAAGCCGTACAGGTAATCCGAATCCCGATCCCCGTACATCCAGATGAACACCGGGAAACGCTCCGGCGCGAACGCCGGCGGGTCATCGCACGCAAACCACTGCAGCACCTGCCGGTACACCTTGGTGCGCCGCGCGAACGCCTCCCCGGCAAGATCCGCGATCCACGGCCCGGCGGCGATGACCGCCTGCCCCGCCTCGATCGCGCCCCGCGCCGTCTCGATCCGCACCGCGCCCGCGATCTCGGTCACACGCAGCACCGGCTCGTCGGTGCGGATCGCGCAGCCCAGCCGACGCGCCTCGGCCAGTTGCGCCGCCACGCACGCCTCGGGAAACAGCATTCCGGCACTCGGCTCGAACAGCGCCACCTCGTCGCCGTTCAGGACCATCTGGGGATAGCGCCGCATCACCTCGTCCGGCGTCAGCCGCTCGCAAGGAATGCCGAACCGCTCCGCGATCTCGGCACTCGCGAGCACGAAATTCGCGGCGCCATGGTGCCTGGCCGCCGTGGCAGCCTTGGAGATGAACAGCCCGCCCACCAGCCGCATCAGGCTCTCGCCGGTCGCCGCCTCCAGTTGCCGCCATATGTCGTGCGACCGCCGCACCAGCGGCGCATAGGAGGCCCCTTCGCCCGCCGTCAGCCGCGTGATGCGGCTTTCGCCATGCGACGACCCCATCTCATGCGGCGGGTTGAAGCGGTCGATGCCGACCGCCCGCACCCCGCGCCGGGCCAGTTGATACAAAACCGCGCTGCCCACGGCCCCCAGCCCGATCACCGCCACGTCCGCCGTCCGCGTTTCCATGGGCGCCACGATATCGCGCCCGCCGCGACGGCGATACTCTCTCCCCACGACCCCAACGGTTTGCTAAAGCCCGCGCACGCGGCAGGAGTGCGTCCCGGTGACAGGTAGCAAGTGAGCCAGGCGAAGCACCTCGCTATCGGCAGCATCCTTGTGGGCATGCTGGTGCTCGCGCTGAAAACCGCGGCCTGGTGGCTGACGGGAAGTGCGGCGCTGTTCTCCGACGCCGCCGAATCGGTGGTCAACGTCGCCGCCTCAGGCGTGGCGTTCATCGCCCTGCACATGGCCGCCCGCCCGGCCGACGAAAATCACCCGTACGGCCACGACAAGGCGGAGTTCTTCGCCGCCGTCATCGAGGGCGTGATGATCGTGATTGCCGCCGCCGCCATCCTCAACCACGCCTGGGCCACCTGGCGCGAACCGGCAACCATCGAGACGCCGATGATCGGCATGGCGCTGAACGGCGTGGCCTCCCTCGGCAACCTCGCCTGGGGCCGGATGCTGCTGCGCCGCGGCCGGGCGCTCCGTTCCCCCGCGCTGGTCGCCGACGGCAACCACCTGATGACCGACGTGGTGACCTCCATCGGCGTGATCGGCGGCCTCGCCATCGCCATCGCCACCGGATCGGTCCATGCGGATGCCTTTCTCGCGGTGATGGTCACGCTGTACGTGCTTTTCTCGGGCGTGCAGGTGTTGCGCGAAAGCGTCGGCGGCCTGATGGACGAGGCGCCGGCGGCCCGTATCGTCGAACGCATCCGCGTCGTGGTCGGCGAACACGCCGAAGGCGCCATCGAAGTGCATGATCTCCGCGCCCGCCACGCCGGCCGGCTGACCTTCCTGGAATGCCACCTCGTCGTCCCCGGCAGCATGACGGTCGCCGACTCGCACAGCATCTGCGACCGCATCGAGGCGGCGCTGAAGGCGGAGATCGAGGGGCTGGTCATCACCATCCATGTCGAGCCGGACGCCAAGGCGAAGCACCGGGGCGTGCTGGTGCTGTGAGGCGGTTGCTGCTCGCTTGCCGCCTGCTGCTCGCGGCCGTGCCGGTCCTGCCGCTCGCGGCCGTGCCGGTCCTGCTGCTCGCGGCCGTGCCGGCCGACGCGGCCCGCATCGTCTCGCTCAACCTGTGCGCCGACGATTTCCTGGTCCTGCTGGCGCCAGAACAGGTCGCCGCCGTCAGCATCCTCGCGCGCGATCCCTCGCTGTCCGTGGTGGCGCCCCAGGCCGCGCGCCTGAAAACGGTGCGGGCGGACGCGGAGGCGGTGCTGGCGCTGCACCCGGACATGGTGCTGGCCGGCGCGTTCGGCGCCCAGACCACGCTGGCGCTGCTCGCCCAGCGCGGCATCCGCATCGAGCGCATCGGCGCGCCGCATGATTTCGACTCCATCCGTGCCGAGACGCTTCGCCTCGCGGCGCTGCTGGGGGAGCCCGCGCGCGGCGATGCGCTGCTGGCGGCGATGGACCGCAAACTCGCTGCCGTCTCCTCCCGTGCCCCCGCGCGCACGCCCTCGCATGCATTGGCGGTCCAGCCGCGCGGCTACACGTCCGGCCCTGGATCGCTGACCGACGCGGTGCTGCGCGCCGCCGGGCTGATCGACATCGGCGCCGGTCGGCAGGTCAGCATCGAGACGCTGGCGGCACGCCCGCCCGATGTGCTGGTGCAGGCCCAGTCGCCGGCGTTTCCCTCGCTCGCCACCGATTGGCTGCGGCATCCGGCGCTCGCCGCCATCCCGCGTCGCACGGTGCCGCCCTCGTTGCTGATCTGCGGCGGCCCCTGGACCGCGGACGCCGTGGCGCTGCTCGCCGAATGACCCGTTGGCTCATCCTGGGAATTGTCCTGCTGACCGTGCTCAGCCTCGGCGTCGGCGCTGCCGGGCTGGGTGTGCCCGACCCGCTCATCCTCTGGCAGATCCGGCTGCCGCGCACGGCCCTCGCCTTGCTGGTCGGCGGCGGGCTTGGCCTGTCCGGTGCCGCGCTCCAGGGCGCGCTGCGCAACCCGCTGGCCGATTCCGGCCTGCTCGGCATCGGCGGCTGTGCCGGGCTCGGCGCGGTGATCGCCTATTACTGGGGCGTCTCGGCGCTGTTCGCCCCCGCCCTGCCGCTGGCCGGCCTTGCCGGAGCGGGAGTCGGCTGCGCGTTTCTGTTGATGTTCGCCGGCCGCGCCGCCTCCGGGCCGTCGCTGATCCTTGCCGGGATCGCACTTTCGGCGGCAACCGCCGCCATGCTGGCGCTGGCGCTGACGCTGGCGCCGAACCCATTCGCCCTGGCCGAGATCACCTTCTGGCTCATGGGCGGCCTGGAAGACCGCACCTTGTCGCACGTGGCGCTCGCCCTGCCGCCGATCGCGCTGGGCTGCCTCGTGCTGCTGCGCCTCGGGCGCGGGCTCGACGCGCTGGCGCTCGGCGAGGATGCCGCCGCGACACTCGGCCTGCCGGTGGGGCAGACCTTGCGCCGCACCGCCGCCGGGGTGGCGCTGGCGGTGGGCGCGGGCGCGGCCGTCGCGGGCGGCATCGGCTTCGTGGGCCTCGTGGTGCCGCATCTGCTGCGCCCGATCCTGGGCGAGCGCCCCGGCGCGCTGCTCTTTTCGTCGTTGCTGGCCGGTGCCGCCCTGCTGCTCGCGGCGGATTTGCTGGCGAGGATCGCGCCCATGGTGCTGCCGCTCGCGCAGGAGCCCCGCCTCGGCGTGCTGACCGCCCTGCTCGGCGCCCCCTTCCTGGTCCGCATCGCCCGCCGGGTGGCGCCGTGATCCGCCTGCGCGCGCCCGAAATCCGTCTCGGCGACCGCGTGGTGCTGCGCGACATCGACTTCGCCGCCGCCAGCGGCACGCTGGTCGCCCTGTGCGGCCCCAACGGCGCCGGCAAGTCCACGCTGCTCCGCGCCCTCGCCGGGCTGCTGCCCAAGTGCGTGGCCGCCGACCCGCGCCACGTCGCCTATCTGCCCCAGAACGCACGCTGCGCCTGGGCGCTCACCGTCGCCGAGGTCGCCGCCCTCGGCCGCATCCCGCATGGCGACACCGCGGCCGCCCCGATCGAGCGCGCGCTGCTGGCCTGCGGCGTGGGCCATCTCCGTCGCACCCGCATCGACCGCGTCTCGGGCGGCCAGGCGCGCCGCGCCATGCTCGCCCGCGCCTTCGCCACCGAACCGCGCGTGTTCCTGCTGGACGAACCCACCGCCGACCTCGACCCCGCCGCCGCGCACCAGATCATGCGCCTGCTGCATGACACAGCCCGTGCCGGCGCCTGCGTCATCGTGGTGTTGCATGCGCTCGATCTGGCGCTGCGCTATGCCGACCGCATGATCGTGATCGACCAGGGGCGCATCGTCGCCGACGGCGCGCCGGGGGCCATGCTGCCCCGCGCCGCCGCCGCCTTCGGGCTGGCGCACGGCATCGACCCAACCCCCCGGCTGTTGCCGCCCGCCTGATGGGGCGCGGCGGACTTGTTTCCCTGGCGACCCATGCCGCCATCGTGGCCGCAATGCTGGCCTGGGGGGCCCGTGTCCCCGAGCCGATGCCGGACCAGGAGGCGGTGGTGGAACTCATCACCGGCCACAGCATGAACCCGATCGGCGGTGCCAGCGGCGAGCAGGCCGAGGCCGACGCCACGCCCGCCCCGCCGCCGAGCCTGCCGGCACCGCCCGCTCCGGCCGCGCCGCCCGCACAGGAAACACCGCCCGCACAGGAAACACCGCCCGCGCCGGAAACGCCGCCCGCGCCCGAAACGCCGCCGGCCGCCGAGCCCGCGCCGCCTCCCAAGCCGCCGGCCGAACCCGCGATCCCGGCCCCGCCGCCCAAGCCGAAAGCGCCGCCGGTGCCGCCACGCAAGCCCGCGCAGGCGCCCTCGGCCCCGGCCGCGCCCTCCCCGCCATCCGCCGCCGCGCGCTCCGGCGCCCCCGATATTCGCCTCGGCAGCGCCGCCGACCAGATCGGTGTCGAGATCGCCGCGGGCGGCCGGGCGGTCGCGGCCACGTCCGAGATCGGCAATTTGAATCCTGACTACCCGGTCGAAGCCGCGCGGCGGCACGATCAGGGCATCGTGCGGCTGCGGATCGCCATTACTGAAACCGGCGCGGTGTCCGAGGTCGAAATCCTCGCCTCGTCCGGCTCCCGCATCCTCGACCGCGCGGCTGCCGAGCGGCTGCGGACCTGGCATTTCCATCCGGCCACCCGAAATGGCAAGCCGGTTGCCTCGTTCGTCGAGCAGAACATCGACTTCAACATCACCGAATAGGATACCGCCGCATGGTCCGCATCGATCGCGTCATCACCCGTGGCGGCGACAAGGGCGACACCTCCCTTGGCGACGGCACCCGCGTGCCGAAGGACGCCGTGCGGGTCGAAGCCTATGGCAGCGTGGACGAGGCCAACGCCGCCATCGGCGTTCTGCGGCTGCACACCGGCAGCGACCCGGGCGCCGACGCCATGCTCGGCCGCGTGCTGAACGACCTGTTCGACGTGGGCGCGGATCTCTGCGTGCCCGGCGAAGCCGGCGACCGCTTGCGGCTGACCGAGGCGGCGTCGCTGCGTCTGGAGGCGGAGGTGGCGGCGATGAACGCCATCCTGCCGAAGCTGACCAGCTTCGTCCTGCCCGGCGGCTCGGCCGCCTCGGCCCACGCCCATGTCGCCCGCACCGCGGTGCGCCGCGCGGAGCGGCGCGTGGTTGCGCTCGCGCATGTGGAGACGGTGAATCCGGAGGTTGTCCGCTACCTCAACCGGCTGTCGGACCATCTGTTCGTGCTGGGCAGGCGGCTGAACGGCAACGGCGCGGGCGACGTGCTTTGGGTGCCGGGAGCCAATCGATAGCAGCGGCGGAATGCGCCGCGCATTCCGCCCGCCTTCGACTACCCCAGCGCCTTGACGATCTGCTCGGTCATCTTCTTCGCGTCCCCGAACAGCATCATCGTGTTCGGCCGGAAAAACAATTCGTTCTCCACCCCGGCATAGCCCGACGCCATCGAGCGTTTGATGAACAGCACCGTGCCGGCCTTCTCCACGTCCAGGATCGGCATGCCGTAGATGGCCGATTTCGGGTCTGTCTTGGCGGCCGGGTTGGTCACGTCGTTGGCGCCGATCACATAGGCCACGTCGGCGCTGCTGAACTCGCTGTTGATCTCGTCCAGTTCGAACACCTCGTCATACGGCACGTTGGCCTCGGCCAGCAGCACGTTCATGTGCCCCGGCATGCGGCCGGCCACCGGATGGATGGCGTATTTCACGTCCACGCCCTCCTTCTTGAGGATGTCGGCCAGTTCGCGCACCGAATGCTGCGCCTGCGCCACCGCCATGCCGTAGCCGGGCACGATGATGACCTTCGAGGCGTTCTTCAGGATGAACGCCGCGTCCTCGGCGTTGCCCGACCGCACGGTGCGGTCCGACGCACCCGCCGCGGCGGCCGCGCCACCGCCGGTGTCGGTGCCGAAGCCGCCCAGCAGCACGTTGAAGATGCTGCGGTTCATGCCCTTGCACATGATGTAGGACAGGATCGCGCCCGAAGCGCCCACCAGCGCGCCGGTGATGATGAGGGCGAGATTCTGGATGGTGAAGCCGATGCCGCAGGCGGCCCAGCCGGAATAGCTGTTCAGCATCGACACGACCACGGGCATGTCCGCGCCGCCAATCGGGATGATGAGCAGGAAGCCGAGCCCCATCGCCAGCAGCGCGATCAGCCAGAACACCGTCTGGCTGCTGGTGGCGATGAATACCAGGATCAGCACCACCAGGAGCACCGCGAGGCCCAGGTTGAGCTGGTGCTGGAACCTGAAGCTGATCGGCGAGCCCTTCATCAGCGCCTGCAGCTTGGCGAAAGCGATGAGCGAGCCGGAGAAGGTGATGGCGCCGATGGCAAGCCCGATCGACATCTCGATCAGGCTCTCGGTAAAGACGTGCCCCGGCACGCCGATGCCGAACGCCTCGGGGGCGTTGAGCGCCGCGGCCGCCACGAACACTGCGGCCAGGCCCACCAGCGAATGGAACGCCGCCACAAGCTGCGGCAGCGCGGTCATCTGGATGCGCATGGCGATGAACGTGCCGGTGCCGCCGCCGACGGCGATGCCCAGCACGATCAGCAGGTAGCCGACGCCCGACATGTTGGCATGGGCCAGCGTCGCCAGAATGGCGATCGCCATGCCGGCGACCCCCATGAGGTTGCCCTTGCGCGAGGTCTCGGGGTGCGACAGCCCGCGCAGCGCGAGCACGAACAATACGGCGGCGACGAGGTAGGCGAGCGAGGTGAGGCTGGCGGACATCTCAGCGCACCTTCTTCTTGAACATCTGCAGCATTCGGTAGGTGACGACGAAGCCACCGAAGATGTTCACGCTGGCCAGTGTAACGGCGATGAAGCCGAACCCCATCGCCCAGCCGCTGAACGCGAGGCCGGTGGCCAGCATCGCACCCACCACGATCACCGACGAGATGGCGTTGGTGACGCCCATCAGCGGCGAATGCAGCGCAGGCGTCACGTTCCAGACCACATAGTAGCCCACGAAGCAGGCCATCAGGAACACGGCGAACAGAAACACGAACGGCTCGACCGCCTCGGCCACCGGCCCGGCACCGGCCGCCAGCGCGCGGGCGTTGTCGGCGAGGTCGAAGGCGCGCTGGGCCAGCAGCGCCGCCTGGTCGGCAAGCTGAGTGGGGTTCACTGGATGGCTCCGGTCAGGCCGCTTGGGACGGCAGGAATTGCGGATGGACGATAGCGCCGCCGCGCGTCAGCATCACGCCCTTGACGATGTCGTCGCTCCCGGGGAGCACCGGGGCGCCGCTCTCCTTGTTCCAGAACGTCGTGATGAAGGTGAGCAGGTTGCGCGAATACAGGTTGCTGGCGGCCACCGCGATGCGGCCGGGCCAGTTGTGCCAGCCGAGAATCCGGACGCCGTTCGGGGTCACGAGGCTCGCCCCGGGCTGGGTCAATTCGCAATTGCCGCCGGCATCGGCCGCGAGGTCCACGATCACGCTGCCCGCCTTCATGCCCGCGACCATGGCCGCGGTGACGATCACGGGGGCCTTGCGGCCCATCACCAGCGCGGTGCAGATCACCAGATCGTTCTTGGCGCAGGTGGCGAGCATCAGATCCGCCTGCTTCTGGCGGAACGCGTCGCTCATTTCCTTCGCGTAGGCGCCCGTCTGGGCGGCGCTCTCCTCGTCATCGACGCCCACATAGCTGGCGCCGAGCGATTTGATCTCCTCCTTCGCGGCCGGCCGCACGTCGGTCGCCGACACGATGGCGCCCAGGCGGCGGGCGGTGGCGATGGCCTGGAGCCCCGCCACACCCGCGCCGATTATGAACACCCGTGCTGGCGGCACGGTGCCGGCCGCCGTCATCATCATCGCGAAACCGCGCTCGAACGCGCCCGCGCCTTCGATCACGGCCCGGTAGCCGGCGAGGTTCGCCTGGCTCGACAGCACGTCCATCGACTGCGCCCGCGTGATGCGCGGCAGCATCTCCATCGCCACCGCGTCGATGCCGGCCTGGGCCAGAGACGGGATCAACTCCGGATCGGCGAACGCATTGGCGATGCACACCAGCAGCGCGCCGCGCATGATCTGGCCGCGCTCCCGCGGCTCCGGCGCCTGGACCGCGAACACGACCCGCGCGTCGTGCAGCGCCGACGCGGAGTCGGGGGCGATCTCGGCTCCGGCCGCCTGGTAGTCGGCGTCGCCGATCGAGGCCTGCTGGCCCGCGCCGCTCTCGACCACGACGGTCAGGCCCAGACCGATGAGCTTCCTGACCGTCTCCGGCGTGGCGCTCACCCGCGTCTCGAACGCGCGCCGTTCCTTCAGCACCGCAAGGCGCATCGGAGCATCCTTTTCCTAGAGGGGACCGGCGGACCCCGTTGCCCAATCCGATTACGAGGTATGCGCGAGGGGCTGGCGGGGGGCAAGAGGGTTGTTTCTCCCCCGGCGCCACCGCCGCGCCGGAGACGCCGCGGAGAGCGCCCGCCCCTTCACACTTCCGCCCCCCACGCCTAATCCCACCCCATGGATGCCATCGTCGTCTCCCGCCTCACCAAGCACTACGGCGCAGCACTTGCGGTCAGCGATATCAGCTTCAGCGTGCCGGCCGGGTCCACGCTTGGGCTGCTCGGCGGCAACGGCGCGGGGAAAACCACCACCATCGCCATGCTGCTCGGCCTGTTGCTCCCGACTTCCGGCAGCATCCGCATCCTCGGCCACGACATGGCGCGCGACCGTTTTGCCGCACTCGCGCGGATGAATTTCTCATCGCCCTACGTGGCCCTGCCGCACCGGCTTTCGGTGACTGAGAACCTGCGGGTCTATGCGCATCTGTACGACGTGCCGAACACCGAGCGCCGCATCCGCGAACTCGCCGACGAACTGGACCTGCACGAATTGCTGGATCGTCCGGCCGGCGAGTTGTCGGCCGGGCAGAAGACGCGGGTGGCGCTGGCGAAATCGCTCATCAACCGGCCGGACGTGCTGTTGCTTGACGAGCCTACGGCCAGCCTCGATCCGGATACCGGAGACATGGTGCGCGGCTGGCTGGAGCGGTATCGCGCGGCCACCGGATGCACGTTTCTGCTTGCCTCGCACAACATGGCGGAGGTGGAGCGCCTGTGTTCGGATGTGCTGATGCTCAAGCGCGGGGCGATCGTGGATCGCGGCACGCCGGGCGAACTGCTCGACCGCTACCAGCGCGACGGGCTCGAGGAGGTATTTCTCGATATCGCGCGCGACCGGCGGCCGGAGATGGTGCCATGAGGCCGGCCCTGCGGCGGGTGTGGGGCATGGTGTACCGCCATCTGGCGCTGTACCGCCGCTCCTGGCCGCGACTTCTGGAACTGGCGTACTGGCCGACGTTCCAGATGTTGATCTGGGGGTTCACCGCCAGCTTCTTCGCGCAACGCCTGGGCAATGGCGGCGCGGCGGGCGTGGGTGTCGCGGCGATGGGGATGCTGCTGAGTGGGGTGCTGCTGTGGGAGGTGGCGCTGCGCACCCAGATGGGGCTGGCGGTGGGCTTCCTGGAGGAAATCTGGTCGCGCAACCTGGGCCATGTGTTCGTGAGCCCGCTGCGGCCGTGGGAACTGGTGGCGGCGCTGATCGTGATGTCGGTACTGCGGATGCTGGGCGGGGTGCTGCCGGCGGTGCTGCTGGCGTGGGCGCTGTATGCGTTCGACCTGTTCGCGCCAGGCCCGGTGGTCGTGCTGTTCATCGCCAACCTGATGGTGATGGGCTGGTCGGTCTCGCTGGGCGTGGTCAGCCTCATCCTGCGGCATGGGGCGGGGGCGGAGGCGCTGGCCTGGACGGTGCTGTTCGGCCTCACGCCGTTCTCGGCCGTGTTCTATCCGGTGGCCGTGCTGCCGGCGTATCTGCGGCCGGTGGCGTGGGCGCTGCCGTCGTCGCACGTGTTCGAGGGCATGCGGGCGGTGATCGGGCCGGATGCGATCGGGCCGGATGCGATCGGGCCGGGTGCGATCTTGTGGCATGAGTTGGCCTGGGCGACCGGGTTGAACCTGGCGTGGCTGGCGGCGGCGTGCTTGCTGTTTGCCGGGCAGTTCAAGGCGGCGCGGACACGCGGGGCGTTGCTGAGTATCGGGGAATGACTTCGTTTCCCGTCCCACAAGGGGCGGGGGAAGTGACTGTTTGGAGAATGGGTTCATGGCCGAGACGCGTTTCTGGATGATCCGCCACGCCATTGTGGAGGAGAACGCGCGCGCCACGCTGTATGGCGTGATGGATGTGCCGCTTTGCCCGGAAAGCCTGGTGGCGCAACGGCCGATGTACGCGGCATTGGCCACCGCGCTGCCGCGCGACGCGGCCTGGGTGGTGACGCCGTTGTCCCGCACCCAGAAAACCGCCGAGGCGATCTTCGCGTCCGGCTATCCGCGCGCGGAATGGGTGGTGGAGCCGGGGTTGATCGAGCAGAATCTCGGCGCCTTCCAGGGTCTGCCCCATGCCGACGTGCCGGCGCTGCTGACCGTGCCGGCGCATCCGTTCTGGCCATTGGCAGGCAACGAACGCCCGCCGGAGGGGGAGAGCTTCGCCGACGTGATCGCACGGGTGGGGCCGGCGATGGAACGGTTGGCGGCGGCCCATGCGGGGCGGGACGTGGTGGCCATCAGCCATGGCGGGACCATCCGCGCGGCGGTGGCGCACGCGCTCGCGGTGGACGCCGACAACGCGCTGCATCTGTCGGTGCAGAACATCTCGCTGACCCGGCTGGAACGGCTGGACCGAGGATGGCGGGTGGTGTGCGTGAACACGGTGATGGGGGATGTTTCATCCCATGCCAGATGAAGCTTGCCCGGCAACGGCCTGATCTGACACACTACGCTGGATATCGGCAAACAGCCGGTCCGGCGCAGGAGGTCTGTCCATGATCCGTTTCGCCACCGTGATCCGCTTCGTCGTCACGGCGCTGCTGGTATTGTCGCCGTTGGCGGCCCGCGCGCAGACCGAGCAGCAAACGCTTGTGGATCGCGCGACGCTCTCGGTGCAGGAGATGGTGGGTAGCGCCACGCCGGACAGCGACATCCGAAACCTGCTGCGCCGGGCGAAGGGGGTCCTGGTGTGCCCTCGCGTGTTCAAGGCGGGCTTCATCGTTGGCGGCCAGGGGGGTGGCTGCGTGCTGGCGGGGCGGGGCGCGCAGGCGTGGTCCGGCCCGGCGTTCTACGGCATGGGCGCCGGCAGCGTGGGCCTTCAGATCGGCATCCAGGACAGCCAGGTGCTGATGATCATCCTCACGGATAACGGGCTGCGGGCGCTGATGGACAGCCAGTTCAAGATCGGCGCGGACGCCTCGGTGGCGATCGCGACGGTGGGCGCCGGGGTGGAGGGTTCCACCACGGCGGCGTTCAACGCCGATATCGTGGCGTTCTCGAGCACGCGCGGGCTGTTCGCCGGGGTGTCGCTCGATGGCAGCCTGATCGGGGCGCGGAGCGACTGGAACCAGGCGTATTACGGCCAACCTCTGGCGGCCCAGCAGATCGTGCTGCAGATGCAGGGCGGCAATCCGGGTGCGGACCCGTTGCGCGAGATGCTCGGGCGGTTCGCCGGCGAGCGAAGCAACGCCCAGGCAGCCCAGGTGCAGGCGACACAGATGCAGGGCACACAGCCGATGCAGGGCACACAGCCGATCCAGGCGGGGCCTCCGACCCATTCGCAGGCACCGCTGCCGCCGCCCGGCCCGCGTGCGCCGGTCCGCGCCATGCCGCTGCCGCCGCGCTAGTGGTCCAAACCTGACGCTCGCTGCCCGAGCGTCAGGGAATTTGGCCCATAAATTTACAGCTGTTCCCGCCGGGCCAGCGGGAAGCTGACGTGGAAGCCACTGGCATCCCATGTGATGTCCCCGCCCTGGGCGCGGATCAATACGCGGGCGGTGGCGCGCCGGTAGCCCTGCGCGCCGGTGCCTGACAGCGGGCGAAACGGTTCGGCTGGCGGCGGGGTGCCGTTATCGGCCAGCACCACGGCGAGTTCGGCATCGGCGGTCAGCTGGATGGTGGTGGCTCCCCGATCGCGTGCGTCGGCGACGAGGGCCTGGAATGCCTCGGCCACCTGAGCCGCGTCGATCTCGCGCAAGACGATGTCGCCCGCACCCAGCACCAGCGCCGGGTCGCCCAGCAGATCGCGCAAACTGGCCCGTTCCCGCAAAGGCGGCGGCGTGCCGTCTCGGGCCAGTTCCAGCGTCGTCCGAATGGCCTCCGTCGCTCGCTCCACCGCCTTGCTGGTGATTTCACCCACGCGGCGCACCGATGGTTCGGGCGATACGCTCAACCGCTCGGCCGCCAGGAGCGCCGGGGAGAGGCAGCCGCGCAGCTCGTGGCTGACGCGGCCGATGGAGTTGACCAGGCAGATGATCCGGGCCTCCTGGAAACGGCTGGCGGCTTCACGCTCGGACATGGCGGCCTTGTCGCGGAACAATCATGTCGCCTCGTTCTAGGAAAATCGCGCCAATATTCGCGCGAGCGCGCGGGTGCGGGAGGCGAATAACCGGGGCGCGAAGAAATTTCCGGCGGCGCGTTTCGGGGCCTCGGCGAGGGTGGGATAGGGCACGATCATGCCGGCCATGGCCGAGAGGGGCACGCGGCGGGAGATGGCCAGAGTCCAGGCACCGACCATTTCTCCCGCGTTGCGGCACACGATTCCGACGCCCAGAATACGGCCTTTTCTGTCCAGCACCAACTTGGCCAAACCGGCGGTTTGCGCCTCCGCCAGCGCGCGGTCGTTCTCCCTATAGGGATGGCGCATAACAATGACCTCGTGACCGGCCACCCGCGCCTCGGTCTCGGTCAACCCTATCTGGGCAAGTTCCGGCGCGGTGTAGGTGACGCGGGGCAACGCGCGGTAATCGAGCCGCGCGGGCAGCCGGAACAGCGCGCGGCGCACCACCAGCCCGGCATGGTAGGCACCCACATGGGTGAAGGCGCGCGGACCCAGGCCGGCCGGGTCGGCGATGTCGCCCACGGCGAACAAGCGGGCGTGGCCGGTGCAGCGCAGGCCCAGATCGGTGGCGATCCCGCGCGGCCCATGCGCGATGCCGGCTTGCTCCAGGCCCAGATCCTCTGTGTTCGGCCGCCGCCCCACGGCGATCAGCAGGTGGCTGCCCGCGAGCCGCGACCCATCGGCCAGCACCAGGGTCGGACCCGGCTCCACGGCGGCCACCTTGGCATCCTCGCGGATAGCGATCCCCATGCCGGTCAACTGCTCGCGCAGCACCGCCACAAGTTCGGGGTCTTCGCGGCTCGCGATCCGGCCCGCCTCCACGATGGTCACGCGGCAGCCCAGCCCGGCATGGGCCTGCGCCATCTCCAGCCCGATCGGCCCGCCGCCCAGGATCAGCAGATGCGATGGCGCCTCGGGGATATCGAACAGCGTGTCGTTGGTGAGGTGGGCAACCTCCGCCAGCCCCGGCAGGTCCGGCACCAAGGGCCGGCTGCCGGCGGCGATCACGATGCGTTTGGCGGTTATCCGGCGCGGCCCGACCTCCAGAGTCATCGGCGCCACGAACCGCGCGGAGCCTGCCAGCACCGTGGCGCCCATCGCGGTGAACCGCGCCGCGCTGTCCATCGGTGCGATTTCGGCGATCACCCGGCGAATCCGCGCCTGAACCGCCGCCCAATCCACCACCGGCGCACCGGCCTCGATCCCGAAGCGTCCAGCATCGCGCACCGCCATCGCCGCGTGGGCCGACGCCAGCAGCGTCTTGCTCGGCACGCATCCGGTGTTGAGGCAATCCCCGCCCATCGGCCCGCGCTCGATCAGCGCCACCCGCAAGCCGAGTTGGGCCGCCACCGACGTCACCGACAATCCGGCCGCTCCGGCGCCGATCACGGCAAGGTCGAACTCAGGCCGCCCCATGGGCCGCCTTCCAGCGCCGCCAGATGACCGGCAGCAGCGCGAGCGTGGCCAGCCCCAGCAGCGGCAGCAGCACGCGGGCGGACAGCAGCGCCGAAGCATCCGGCGCGGCCCCATCGGCCAACGTATCGCCCAATCCCGCACCCAGGCTCGCGAACACGAAGGTCGCCGGGACGATGCCGAGCAGCGTGGCGGCGGCGAACGGCGCGAGGCGCATTCCCACCAGCGCCGGCACCAGATTGCACAGCCAGAACGGCAGCACCGGGATCAGCCGCATCGCCAGCAGGCCCGCGAATCCGTCGCGCTCGAGCCCTGGCCCGACGCGCGCCAGAAACGGCGCGGCGCGCCTGGCCAGCACCGGCGCCAGCGCATGCCGCGCGGCCAGAAACAGCAGAATCGCGCCGCATGTCCCCGCCAGCACCGCCAGCATTGTGCCCTCCAGCCGCCCGAACAGCACGCCTCCCGCGATGGTCAGCCATACGCTGCCCGGCACCGAGACCGCCACGGCGGCCACGTACACGCCTGCATAGATCGCCACAGCCGCCACCGGCCGCGCGGCGGCGGCTTCCCGCCACGCCACCAGATGCGCCGATAGCCAGCCCCAGGACAGCGCCCGCCACGCGCCGCTCGCCACCACCAGGGCGAGCACCCCACCGACCGCCACCACAGGCCAGAATCGCGACAGCTTCGCCATGCCCCACCATGTCGCGAGGTTGACGCGCGCGTCCACCCCACCCTATAAGCCGCCGCCTGAGCCGGGGCCTGATCTTGGGCGCCGCGTCCGCGCGTGCCAGCAGGCCTAGGCGGCAATCGATCGGAGAGACTGACGTGAAGCGTACCTATCAACCGTCCAAGCTGGTCCGCAAGCGTCGTCACGGCTTCCGCACCCGCATGTCCACCGTCGGCGGCCGCAAGGTGCTGGCAAACCGCCGCGCGAAGGGCCGCAAGCGCCTCTCCGCCTGACCGGCGTTCAGCAGCCGACGCGCTTGAGGCGCCGCCCGGAGTTTCTCCGGGTGAGCGCCAAAGGCCGCAAGGTTCCGGTGCACGGCCTCGTGCTCCAGGCCTTGACACGGGACGACGATGGCCCGGCACGCATCGGCTTCACGGTCACCAAGAAGGTCGGCAACGCGGTGATCCGCAACCGCACCCGCCGACGCCTGAAGGAAGCCGCCCGCCTGCTGCTGCAAACCCGCTCCGTCGCGGGAGTGGACCTCGTTCTGGTCGGCCGCAGCACCACGCGCGGGCGCCCGTTCGCCACGCTGATGGACGATCTCGCGCGCGCGCTGACCAAGGCCGGAGTTCAATGACAATTCCGGTTGCTCTCCTGGCCGGCGCCGTCCGGGGCTACCAATTGCTGCTCCGGCCCGTGCTCGGCGCCAATTGCCGCTTCGAGCCGAGTTGCAGCCACTACGCGATCGAGGCGCTCCATACCCATGGCGCCCTGGCCGGCCTCGCCCTCTCGACCCGGCGCATCCTGCGCTGCAACCCCTGGCATGAAGGCGGCATCGACAACGTGCCGCCGCCCTGCGCCTCGAACCAGAGCCGGACCGCATAGTGATGGACCAGAAACGCCTCTTCCTCGCCTTCGGCCTCTCGGCGCTCATCTTCCTGAGCTTCGAGGCCTTCATGCCGAAGCCGCCGCGTCCGGCCCCCACCGAGGCGTCGATCAGCACCGCTTCGCCGAACATCACGGCACCCCGCCCATCCAACACCCTGGGGGCCGTGCCGCAGGATGCCGGGGCCGCGCCGGTCGCCCCGCCCACGGATGCGCCCCGCTTGAAGATCGCCGCTCCCCGCGTGGATGGCAGCATCAGCCTGCTCGGCGGCCGCCTCGACAGCCTGGTGCTGCGCGACTACCGCGAGACCATCGCCGCCGACTCCCCCCATGTCCGCCTTCTGGAAGCCCGCACCGACCCGCAGCCCACCTATGCCCAGTTCGGCTGGACCGCCCCCGAGGGCACCAAGGTGCCGGACCCCAACACCACGCTTTGGGCGGCCAGCGCCGATACGCTCTCGCCCGGCAAGCCCGTCACCCTCTCATGGGACAACGGGGCCGGCCTCGTGTTTCAGCAAATCGTCTCGATCGACGAGAACTACATGTTCGATGTGCGGCAGGTGGTCCGCAACACCGGCGCCCAGCCCGCGCAGGTCACCCCCTGGACACGCATCCGGCGCGATTACACCCCCGGAACCGAGGGCTACTACATCCTGCATGAAGGCCTGCTCGGCGTTATCGACGGCCGCCTCAAGGAAGTGAAATACGCCGACGCCAAATCCGATGGCGCCAAGAACAACGGCACCGCCTTCACCGCGACCGCGGCCGATGGCTGGGCCGGCATCACCGACAAATACTGGCTCGTGGCCCTGATCCCCGACCCTGCCATCCGCGAGATCGCCTCGTTCCGCCACACGGTGACCCCGGCCGCCGGCAAGCAGGTCGATGGCACCCAGGTCGATTTCGTCGCCGCCGACGCGCAAACCGTGGCCCCCGGCGCCGAGGCCGCCGCCGCCACCCGTCTCTTCGCCGGCGCCAAGGAAGTTCACCTGCTGGACCGCTACCAGACCGAGTTCAAGATCTCGAATTTCGACAAGGCGGTGGATTTCGGCTGGTTCTACTTCCTGACCAAGCCGTTCTTCCTGGCCATCGATTTCTTCAACGGCCTGCTGGGCAATTTCGGCCTCGCCATCCTGCTGTTCACGTTGTGCGTGAAAATCGCGTTCTTCCCGCTCGCCAACAAATCCTACCGTTCCATGAGCAAGATGAAGCTGCTCGGCCCCAAGATGACCGCGCTGAAGGAGCGGCTGAAGGACGATCCCGGCAAGCTGCAATCCGAGATGATGCAGCTCTACAAGAGCGAGAAGGTGAACCCCGCCAGCGGCTGCCTGCCGATGCTGATCCAGATTCCGGTGTTCTTCTCGCTGTACAAGGTGATCTTCGTCACCATCGAGATGCGGCAGGCGCCGTTCTATGGCTGGATCCACGACCTCTCGGCGGTCGATCCCACCAACGTCTTCAACCTGTTCGGCCTGCTGCCGTTCGACCCCACCAACATTTCGCCCTTGCTGCATCTGGGCCTGTGGCCGCTCATCATGGGCGTCACCATGTATCTGCAACAGAAGCTGAACCCGCCGCCGCCCGATCCGGTGCAGGCCAAGCTGTTCCAGTTCATGCCGATCATCTTCACCTTCATGCTGGCCCGCTTCCCGGCCGGGCTGGTGATCTACTGGAGCTGGAACAACACGCTGACCATTCTGCAGCAATGGTACATCATGCGCCGCACCCGCCTCGCCAAGCCCGCGATGGCCCGGGGATGACGCGGGGATGACGCCGGACGAACAAGCCGAACACGATGCGGCGCTCGATCGCGGCCGCCTCCTGTTCGCGTCCGAATGCCGCTTCTTCTTCGCCGCCCAGCAGCTTGAGGGGCTACCCGACGTCGCCGGCCCCGAAATCGCCTTCGCCGGCCGCTCAAACGTCGGCAAATCCTCGCTGATCAACGCCCTCGTCGGGCACAAGGCGCTCGCCCGCGCCTCCAGCCAGCCCGGCCGCACCAAGCAGCTCAACTTCTTCGACCTCGGCGGCCGGCTCTCGCTGGTGGACATGCCGGGCTACGGCTTCGCGCTCGCCGCCAAATCCGTGAAGGAGGACTGGCAGGGCCTGATGTTCGCCTTCCTGCGCGGCCGCCCCACCTTGCGCCGCGTGATCCTGCTGTTCGACGCCCGGGTCGAGGTGAAGACCAACGACAACCAGGCGATGGACCTGCTCGACCGCGCCGCCGTCACCTACCAACTCGTGCTCACCAAGACCGACGCCGTGACCCCGGCCCACCTCGCCCGCAAGGAAGCCGAAATCGGCGCCCTGGCCCGCAAGCACCCCGCCGCGTACCCCTTCGTGCTCACCACCAGCAGCCAGACCGGCGAGGGGATACCGGCGCTGCGGGCGTCGCTGGCCGAACTGGCGGATTGAGTTTCTTCGCTCGCGACAGACCCATCATGCCAACGATCGCCATGATCCGGTTCAATCCAGATTCCGCCAGATCCGGCCAGATCCGGCCAGATCCGGATTTATACCTGGACGCGGAAGGGTTTGACTCTCGCCCCCCCACCCCGGCCCTCCCCCTTGTGGGGAG
>JANXTF010000028.1 GCA_025352565.1 Rhodospirillales bacterium
TGAAGGCGGCACCGCAGGCGGGGCGCCTGCTGCGGCCGGTGTTGTGGATGACGGGCATCCGGCCGGTCCCGGACATCGTGAAGCCCAAGGCCGTGCGCCGGCGGAAGAAGCGGGCAGGGCGGGCGCGGCCCGAGCGTCCCCAACCTGGGCGTCCCCAACCCGAGCGTGCCCGACCCGAGCGTGCCCGACCTGGGCATCCCCGACCTGGGCGTCGCCGATTTGGGCAGTCGGTTTCGCACGGCCTCTGGCGCGTGCCCGCGCGCCGCGGCCGAGCCTCCGGGGCTGGGCCGCCCGGTGATGATGCAGATCGCACTCGGCGTGCGCTACCGGGCAGCGGCAGATCCGCGGGCATTGCGCTGGGCGCGGTTCCGGGACACCACGCCAACCAATAGTTCGAGTTCGGCGCGTTGGCAGGCCCGGTGCCGCCGCGCAAGCTGGACCGCGCGGGTCGGCCGGTTCGGGAGTACGGGCGGGTTACCAGTTCAGATCTGTGCCGAGGTGAAACAGGCAGTCGCCGCGCATCGTCCGCCCCGGCACGCGCTTGCAAAGCACGAAGCCGTCGCGTGCGAAATGCACGGTCTCGGCCGGCGCCCAGGGCGTCTCGGGCGTGTGGATGCGCGCCGCCGGCTGGCCGGCGGAAACGGTGTCGCCGGGCTCCACCAGCGGCTCGAACAGGCCGGTGCCGGGCGCATAGACGAAATACGCGGGCCCGCCGACGTCGAGGATGCGCGTCGGCCCCGGCTCGGCCGTATGTGCATCCGTGATGCCCATATGGGCCAGAATGTTGCGCAGGCCGCGCTCGGCGATGCGAAGGGCAGCCGTGGTGACGGCACCGCTGCCGCCGAGCTCGCTGCCGAGCGCCAGCTTCCCGGCACGCTGGGCGGCCCCCGAGGTGGTGCGGCCCGCCCCCTGGCCCGGCTGGGAATGGCCAACGTAACCGATGGGTGCCGCGAAGGCCTTCAGCGCCGCCACGAGCCTCGCCTGCCGGTCGGGGATTTCGTCGTCCTGGCCGATCAGCGCCGAGGGCACGTAATGCAGCGAGGACCCGCCGGAATGCAAATCCACCACCATGTCCGCCCGCGCCACCAGCTCGTGCTCGATGTAATAGGCGATCTGCTCGGTCACCGAGCCCTGCGCGTCGCCGGGGAACAGCCGGTTGAGGTTGCCGGCGTCGATCGGCGAGGTGCGGGTGCCGGCGATCGCGGCGGGCAGATTGGCGGCGGGCAGCAGGATGACTCTGCCCTGGATCGCCTCCGGCTTCAGCGTGCGCGCCAGGTTGCACAGCGCCACCTGGCCTTCGTATTCGTCGCCATGGGTGCCGGAGAGGAACAGCGCCGTCGGACCCGTGCCGTTCCGGATCACCACGATCGGGATCGGAATGTAGCCATAGGCCGAGCGGTGGACGGAATGGAACAGCCGCAGGAAGCCGTATTGCGCGCCGGCGGCGTCGAAATCCACCTCGGGCACCAGGGCGGTCTTGCTCATGTCTCAGCCTCCATAAAGATAGCACGCGACGGACTGGCCCGGGGCGTGTTCCACCAGCGGCGGATCCGTCTCCCGGCACACCGGCATCGCCACCGGGCAGCGCGTGTGGAAGCGGCAGCCGGACGGGATCGCCATGGCGCTGGGGATGTCGCCGCCGACCCGAATCCGCTTTGCCCGCCGTTCGGCGCGCCCCACCGGCGTCAGCGCCGGCACGGCGGCGATCAGCGCCTGGGTGTAGGGGTGCATCGGGCGCGCGTAGAGCGTGCGCTTGTCGGCCTGTTCGACCACGCGGCCGAGATACATCACGGCCACGCGGTCGCTGATGTGGCGCACCACGCCGAGATCATGCGCGATAAACAGCATCGCCACGCCGAGCCGCGCCTGCAAATCCTGCAACAGGTTGACGATGCCGGCCTGCACCGACACGTCCAGGGCCGAGACCGGCTCGTCGCACACGAGAAAGCGCGGCTGCAGGATCAGCGCCCGCGCGATGCCGATACGCTGGCGCTGGCCGCCGCTGAACTCATGCGGATAGCGCGCGGCGGCGGAGGCGGGCAGGCCGACCTGTTCGAGCATGGCGGCCGTGCGCCCGCGATCGGCGCGCTCGCCATGTATCAGCAGCGGCTCGCGCACGATGGCTTCGACCGTCATGCGCGGATCGAGCGCGCCGAACGGGTCCTGGAACACCACGCCCATCGCACGGCGCGCCTGTTTCAACGACGCGCCGTGCAGGGATGTGAGATCCTGGCCTTCGAAAATCACTCGGCCGGCGGTGGGCGGCAGCAGGCGGATCAGCAGCCGCCCCAGCGTGCTCTTGCCGCAGCCGCTCTCGCCGACCAGGCCCAGCGTCTCGCCGGCGTCGATGGACAAGGACACCCCGTCCACCGCTTTCAGCAATGGCCTCTCGCCCAGGCCGAACAGCCCGCCGCCGCCGATTTGGTAATGCTTCACCAGGCCCTGGGCATCGAGCAGGGAATTCATCCCGCACAGGTCCGGATACAGGCGGCTTCATGCGTCGGCCCGAGCGGCCGCAGCGGTGGAATCGCTGCCTCGCACGCATCGACCCGCAACCCACAGCGCGGCGCGAAGGCGCATCCGGCGGGGCGGGTGCGCGGGTCGGGCAGGGCGCCCGGAATCGCCGTCAGCCGCACACGGTCGTCGTCCAGCGTCGGCACGCACCCCAGGAGTGCGCGCGTGTAGGGATGCGCCGGTTCGGCGAACAACAACTCGACCGGCGACTGCTCGACGATGCGCCCGGCATACATCACCGCCACCCGGTCAGCGACCTCGGCGATGACGCCCATGTTGTGGGTGATCACCAGGACCGCCATGCCGAGCTGTTCCCGCAGATCGAGCACCAGGTCGAGTATGCCGGCTTGGGTCGTCACGTCCAACGCCGTGGTCGGCTCGTCGGCGATCAACAGGCGCGGGCGGCAGGCGAGCGCCATGGCGATCATCACCCGCTGCCGCTGGCCGCCGCTGAGCTGGTGCGGGTAGTCGCCGAGCCGACGCGCGGCCGAGGCAATGCCGACCCGTTCGAGCATCTCGACGGCGCGATCGCGGCGCTTCGGCCGGTCCCGCTCGCCGTGCGCTGCCAGCGTCTCGGTAATCTGCTCGCCGATCGAGAAGATCGGGTTGAGGCTGGTCATCGGCTCCTGGAATATCATGCCGATGCCCGGACCGCGGATGCGCCGCAGTCGGTGCTCGCCCATGCCGGTGAGCACCTGGCCCTCGAACACCACCCGTCCGCTGACCACCCGGGCCGCCGGCTCCGGCAGCAGCCCCATGATGCTGAGCGCGGTGACGCTCTTGCCGCTGCCGCTTTCACCCACCACGCCGAGGATCTCGCCCGGCTCCAGGCGCAGCGAGACATCCTCGATGGCGGTCGCCTGACCCGTCTCCGAGCGGAACGCTACGGTAAGGTGCTCGATGGACAGCAGGCTCATGCCTGCAGCCGCAGCCGCGGGTCGAGCACGTCGCGCAGCCCGTCGCCCAGCAGATTGAGGCCCATGACGGTGATCATGAGCAGGACGCCGGGGATGGTGATGATCCAGGGGGCCTCGATCATGTATTGCCGCCCCTCGGCCATGATGTTGCCCCAGGTCGGCGTGGGTGGCACGGCGCCGAGGCCGAGGAAGGACAGCGTGGCTTCGGTGAGCACGGCATAGGCGAACAGGAAGCTCAGCTGGACGATGAGTGGCGCGAGCGCGTTGGGGATTACATGCGTGCGCAGGATGCGGGCATGCCCGGCGCCGGCCGCCACCGCCGCCTGCACGTATTCCATCTCGCGCAGCACCAGCACCGAGGCGCGCACGATGCGGGCGGTGCGCGGGATGTAGACGACAGCGAGCGCGAGGATGACGTTCTCGGTGCTCGGCCCGAGCACGGCGGTGATGCCGATCGCCAGCAGGATCGCGGGAAACGCCATCAGCGCGTCGTTGATGCGCATCAGCGGCGCGTCGGCCCAGCGGAAGTAACCCGAAATGGCGCCGACCAGCGTGCCGAATATGGCGTTGAGCACCACCACGGCAACACCGATCTCGACCGAGAGCCTGGCCCCCCACACCGTGCGCGACCACAGGCTGCGGCCGAGATTATCGGTGCCGAACACGAAATCCATCGACGGCGGCTTGAACTTCGCGCGGATGCTGAGCTTGGTCGGGTCCACCGTCGTGATCCAGGGGGCGAGGGCAGCCAGCACCAGAACGATCAGGAACAGCGCCAATCCGGTCACGAACAGCCGGTGGCGCAGCAGGCGGCGGATCGTGGCGCGGGCCGGGCTATCGCTCATATCGGATCCGGGGATCGAGCACGGCATAGAGCATATCCACGCCGAGATTCACCAGCACCAGCAGGGCGGTGACCAGCAGCAACCCGCCTTGCACCATCGGATAGTCGCGCCCCAGCACCGCCGAGGTGAGCAGCTGGCCGATGCCGGGAATGCTGAACAGCGTCTCCGTCACCACCGAGCCGGACACCAGCAGGCTCACGATGATGCCCACCACGGTGGTAATCGGGATCATCGCGTTGGCCAGCGCGTGCTTGCCGACGACGAGATGCCGCGGCAGGCCCTTGGCGCGGGCGGTGCGCACGTAGTCCTGGCGCAGCACTTCCAGCATCGTGCTGCGCGTGATCCGCGCCAGGAGTCCGATGTTGAGCAAGGCGAGCGAGACCGCCGGCATCGTGCTGGTTTGAAACCAGCCCCACGGGCTATCGGTGAAGGCGATGTAGCCGCCGGTCGGCAGCCAGCCGAGGCCGACGGCGAACCAGATGATGAACAGCAGGCCGAGGAAGAAGTTCGGCACCGAGATGCCCAGCATCGCCACCATCATCGCCGCCTGGTCCACCCAGGTGTTCTGCCGCAACGCCGCCAGCACGCCGGCGCCGATGCCGACCACCAAGGTGATCGCCAGCGCATAGGCGGACAGCGCCATCGTCACCGGAAGGCGCTGCATCGTGGACCAGAACACCGACTGGCCGAGCAGGATGCTGCGCCCCAGGTCGCCCTGCAGCAGGCCACCATACCAGTGCAGCGCCTGCGTGAGCAGCGGCTGATCGAGGCCGAGCTGCTCGCGGATCTGCGCCACCATCCGCGGCGTGGCGGACAGGCCCGCGATCGCGGCGGAGGGATCGCCGGGGATCAGCCGCATCAGCCCGAAACTGACGACGCTGACCAGCAACAGGACCGGCACGGCGCCGGCCAGCCTGAGAAGCAGCAGCCTCCCCATCGCCAATCAGTTGGTGAAATACACGTTGGACATGCGTGGAATGCGGAACGGCACGAAGCCCGCCACATTGGCACGCGACGCCTGCACCTTGGTCAGCGAGCCGAACGGGAACACGTAGGCGCGTTCCAGGATCACCTGTTGCATCCGGCCGAACGCCGCCTTGCGCTCGTCCTTCGTCGGCAGGTTGCTCATGTCGCGCCAGGCGGCCAGAACGTCAGGATCATCCTTGTCGTCCTTCGGCCGGTATTGCGCGCCCGGCGGTGCCAGGAACGCCATCGTGGCGAGTGCCCCCAGCGCCGGCTGGGTGCCCCAGCCGCTGAAGAAGATGTTCCAACCGCTGTCGGATTTCTGGCTCATCTGCACCGAGGTCGGCCAGTCCACCACCTTCAGCTCGGCGTTGATGCCGATCGCCTTGAGCTGCTCCTGCACCACCAGGGCGGCGTTGTACATCGAGCTGTAGTCCTTGTTGGTCAGCAGCACGACCGGCTGGCCCTTGTAGCCGGCCTCCGCCAGAAGCTTCTTGGCCTTGTCGGCGTTCTTCTGGTTGTAGGTGTCCTTCCCCGTGGTGACGTAGTCTGGTTGGTTCGGGTAGGCGAAACCGTAGTTGAGCTTGTAGTTGCCGTCGGTGGCGGCATCCATGATCTCGTCCATGTCCAGCACCGCCTGAATCGCCTGGCGCACCCGCACGTCGTCGGTCGGCGGCTGGGTGGCGTTGCCGACGCCGATCTGGATCCACCAGTTGTTGAGCGGCAGCAGCTTCACGTTGGCATTGCCCTTCAGCCGGTCCACGGATTTCGTCGGCACATCCTCCACGGCATTGAGCTCGCCGGTCTCCAGGCCCGCCACGCGCGCGCCACCTTCGGTGACGATGCGGAACGTCACTTGGTCGAAGCAGGCCTGCTTGTAGCCGCCGAAGCCGGTGCGTTGCTCGAAATGCGTGTTCGGCGTGTAGCCATCGTAGCGCTTCAGGGTGACGAAGCTGCCGGGCACCGACTGCGCGAGCTGCCACGGCCCGGTGCCGATGCTGCGCAGCTGCTGCGGCGGATCGTCCTTCGCCTCGGCCGGCACGATCACCACGGGAATGCTGAAGCTGCTGAGCTTTTCGATGAAGGTCGGCTGCGCCGTCTTCATTTTCACCACAAAGGTCATCGCATCGGGCGCCTCCCAGCCGGCGACGGCATCGAATATCTGGCGATCGAGCCCGACCTTGCTGTAGCGGTCCCAGCTCGCCACCACGTCCGCCGAGGTCAGCGGTTTGCCATTGTGGAATTTCACGCCGGGGCGAAGTGTAAAGGTGTAGCTCAGGTGATCCGGCGCCTCGGCCATGCGGTCGGCCAGGTCGAGGATCGGGTTGTTGTTCTCGTCGCGCGTGGTCAGCGCCTCGAACATGTTCATCGCGATGTTGCGGGTGCTGATGGTGTTCGACGTCATCTGGTCGAGGCTGTTGACGTTCGCCTCCTGGCCGAAGGTGAAGCTGCCGCCCACCTTGGGGCATTTGAACGCCTCCGCCTGGGCGCCCCCGGCCGTCATCACGCCGATCGCCGCGATTACCAATGCTGCCCGCATCGAACTTTCCCCAGAACAAGTGAGACCGCAACAACACGACAGCCCTTGCCAACCGTCAAGCGGTCAGGCTTTGCTTTCGCCATGAACGATGCCCAGGCGCCACCGGATCTCGAAGCCCTCGAATGGGAGATGCGCTGCGACATGGCGGCGGTGTTTCGCATCGCGGCCCGCCACGGCTGGAACGAGCAGATCGGCAACCACAACTCGCTGATGCTGCCGACGCCCGCCGGGGCGCCCGAGGAGTTCCTGATCAACCCGCGCGGCATGCTGTTCCAGGAGCTGACCGCGAGCAGCCTGATCGTGTGCGACCTCGAGGGCCGGGTGCTGCGTGGCACGGGTGCGCTGCGAAAAGTGGCGTTCTTCATCCACGCGCGCATCCACCTGCGCCACCCCGCCGCCGCCTGCTTGCTCCATGTGCATCCGCAATACCTCACCTCGCTGGCACTCCTCGCCGAGCCGGAGATGGCCTTGGCGCATCACAACAACCTGCTGCTGAACGATCGCGTGAAGATCGACCAGGGCGGCGAGGCGCCAGCCGGCGATTGCGCCGAGGGCGATCGCCTGGCCACGGCGATGGACGGCGCCAGCATCCTCATCATGGGCGGCCACGGCGTGACCGTCGCCGGGCCGACGGTGGCCGATGCGTTCGACGAGCTGTTCATCGCCGAGCGCACGGCGATGTACCAGATGACCGCGATGGCGACCGGCCAGAAGTTGCGCACCCTGCCGCACGACAAGCGCGGCAATTGGCACGGCCCGTGGGGCAGCAGGCTCGACGCGCGCCTGCACCTGGACGCCTGGCGCCGTGTGCTGGACCGCGAAGAGCCAGACTATAAAACCTGACATCGAAGGCGTGATCCGATGATTCCACTGCTCGGCTACCTGGACCGCCTGTCGGCCCGTCCCGGCGAGGCGATCGCGGTCAAGGTGTCGAGCCAATTGGGGTCGCCCTACGCGGCCGATCTGGTGCGGATCATTCACGCCGATCCGAACCCGGCAGGGCCGGGGATGAAGCTGGAGCCGGTGGCGAGCGATTTCGCGGGCGTCTACCCGTCCCGCGCGCAGGCCGTCACGCCCGGCTCGTACGGCGTGATCGATGCGGCGCTCGATGTGCCGGAGGGCGGGACCATCCGCGTGCTGGTGCAGCCCGGGCTGCTGACCGCGCCGCAGCCGGTGATGGCGCTGGGTGCCGCGGTGTTGCGCGTCGCGGCCGAGGGCGCTCAGCTGGCGGTCGACGGGATCGTCGTCGCCTCGGTGCCGGCGCCTATGCTGGAACGCTGCTGGTACGAGCTTTCCGCCGTGTTCAGCGATGGCTCGGTGCGTTTGTCGCAGACGGCGATGCAGCGCAGCTGGGGCGTGGATGACAGCGGCACGGCGCACGGTGCGGCGAGGCTGCCATCCGGCAAGCGCCTGCTGATCGCGGCCGATCCCGCCGGCGGACGCTTCGATGGCCGCATCGAGGACCCGGCACTGCTCGGTCCCGATGGCGCTGTGGTGGCGTCCTGGGATTTCTCCATCGGCGTCGAAACCGACCGCATCGCCGGCACCCATGCCGGCCATTTGGTGAACCTGCCGACCCGCGGCATCCGAGGCGCGCGCTGGACCGGCGCCGAAATGGACTGGAAACACGCTCCGCGCGACTACGCGGCGATCCATTTCCACGCCGACGACCTCTATGACGCCGGCTGGGCAACCGATTTCACCGTGACGCTGCCCGCGGGGTTCCGCAGCGGCATCTATGGTATCCGGCTACGCTGCGAGGGGCATGAGGACATCATTCCGTTCTTCGCTTTGCCGCCGCGCGGCACCGTGACGGCGCCGATCGCCTATCTGGCCGCGACCTTCACCTACCAGGCCTATGCCGGTCACGCCCGCTTCAACGTGGACGACGCTTTCCGCGCGCGCATCGCCGCCTGGGGGGCGCGGCCGCAGCACCCGGAGCACCATCCGGAATTTGGCTGGTCCACCTACAACCGCCATCCCGACGGCACCGGCATCAGCCTCTCCTCGTTGCGTCGGCCGATCCTGAACCTGCGGCCCGGCTTCCTCACGTTCAACGACCAGAAGGGCAGCGGGCTGCGGCATTTCCCGGCCGACAGCCATTTGACCGACTGGCTGGAGGCGAACGGCCACGCGTTCGATGTCATCACCGATCACGATCTCCACCGCGAGGGCGCGGGCCTGCTGGCCGGCTACAAATGCGTGCTGACCGGCAGCCATCCGGAATACCATACGCCGCAGACGCTCGATGCGTTGGGCGACTACGTCGGCTCCGGCGGCCGGCTTTGCTACCTCGGCGGCAACGGGTTCTACTGGCGCATCGCCGTCTCCGAGACGATCCCGGACGTGCTGGAGGTGCGCCGCACCGAAGGCGGCATTCGTGCCTGGGACGCAGCGCCCGGGGAGGCGTATCACCAGCTCGACGGCGGCTATGGCGGGCTGTGGCGCAGGCTCGGCCGCGCGCCGCAGAAGCTCGCCGGCGTCGGGTTCTCCTCGCAGGGACTGTTCGAGGGCTCGTATTACCGCAGGCTTCCCGCCTCGTACGATCCTGCCGCCGCCTGGATATTCGCGGGCGTGGACGACGAGATCATCGGCGATTTCGGCCTGTCCGGCGGGGGAGCGGCTGGGTTCGAACTGGACCGCGCCGACCGCCGGCTCGGCTCGCCGCCGAACATCGCGATCCTGGCCCGCTCCGAAGCCCACCAGGCGCATTTCGTGGCCGTGCCGGAAGAGCTGTTGAGCCACGTCAACACCGTCACCGGCGAGGCGCCGCGCGACCTGATCCGTGCCGAGATCGTGTATTTCGACACGGTGCGGGGCGGTGCTGTGTTCGCCACCGGCTCCATCACGTTCTGCGGCAGCCTGTCGCACCAGGGCTACGACAACAACACCTCCCGTATGCTCGGCAACGTGGTGCGGCGCTTCTCCGCATGAAACCACGCTTGCGGAGGCGCTATTCTCTCGGAGAGGCAGGAAATCCCTTTATGCTTCGGTGCAGGAAGCGCCCGGCGCCTGTCGCGGCACGCCTGTCGCGGCACGTAAACAGCACGGCAGGAAAGCGCGATGATCGTCGAGGGACAGCTTTTGGAGACCGGCGCGGACAGCCGGGCGGCGATCCAGCACATGGAGCGCCGCATCCGGCCGTATGTGCGGTGGACGCCCAATTTCGACGTTGAACCCGTCGATTTCGGGCTGACCGCGCGCCGGTTGGTGCTGAAGTTGGAACTGCTGCAACACACCGGATCGTTCAAGGTGCGTGGCGCCTTCGCCAACCTGCTGTCGCGTCCCATCCCTGGCGGCGGCGTTGTCGCGGCGTCAGGCGGCAATCATGGCGTCGCCGTCGCATTCGCGGCGTCTCGCCTCGGAGTGCCAGCCACGATCTTCGTGCCCGGCGTCGCCTCGCCCGCCAAGACCCGCCTGATCCAGTCGCTCGGCGCCACGCTCGTTGTGACCGGGGACCGCTACGCCGACGCTCTGGCGGCGAGCGAGGCGTTCATCGTCGAGCGCGGGGGTATGCCGGTCCACGCCTTCGACCAGGCCGAAACCCTGCTCGGGCAGGGCAGCATCGGCCTCGAACTCGAGCATGACGCGCCCAACGTCGACACGCTGCTGGTCGCCGTCGGCGGCGGCGGGCTGATCGGCGGTATTGCTGCCTGGTATCAGAATCGAATCAAGATCGTGGCCGTGGAGCCCGAGCTCGCGCCCACGCTGCACGATGCGTTGGCGGCGGGCCGCCCGGTCGATGCCGCGGCGGGTGGGATCGCGGCTGATTCGCTGGCGCCGCGGCAGGTGGGCCGCATCGCCTTCGCCATCGCCCAACGCCATGTTCGACAAGCGGTTCTCGTGTCCGACGCGGACATCGTCGCCGCACAGCATGCGTTGTGGGACACGGCTCGTATCGTCTCGGAGCCGGGCGGCGCGACGGCAATGGCGGCGCTTCTGTCCGGCCGCTACAAGCCCGAGGCCGATGAGCGGGTTGCCGTGCTTGTCTGCGGCGCGAACACGACTGCCGTCGCGTTTGAGCGCGTCTGAAGGTTCGCGGCTTTGCCGGCGTAGGTGGCCAAGTTGTACAGGCCCTTAGGGTTCGATGACAATTAATCGCGTCAAGATTCGCACGGTCGCATCATCCCGTCCTGGTCGGCGGAGGCGGACCATCCACGACGTGTGCCAGGCATTGGCACGTCTCTACAGGGTGCAAGTCCCGAACGGGCCGGATGGCCGGAACCGTTGGCTGATGGCAACTGCGTCACCGCGAGGTGGGGTGGGGAGGCAGCCCTGCGGCCAACTTCGGAGCTGACGAACAGGAACCGGATACAAGGCCGCTGCGGTGGGGTGACCCTGCGTCTGAAGGGAAAGCCCGATGTCCATCCAGACGCCGC
>JANXTF010000029.1 GCA_025352565.1 Rhodospirillales bacterium
AGGTGCTGACGATGGGGATCACTGGTTGCGGACCGGGATGCGGGTAGAGATCGACCGCGCCGCTGGCGCCGCTTGAGGCCGAGCCGAGCAGGAACGCGTTGCCGTCGAACGTGGCGGCGCTGACGATGAACCCGGCGGCCGGATCGCCCGCCACGGCGATGTGGAGCGTGTGCAGGCCGGGGCCGAAATCGCCACTGAAGGTGAACCTGTCGCGGGTGATCGAGGCAAACGGAATATCCTGCCGCGTGGTCAGGAGCGTGCCGACACCGAGGCTCTGGCCGTCGAGGGTGGCGATGAAATCAAGCCACGAGCCATCGACGCTGCCCATGTCGAGCACGATCGTGTCGCTGCCGGGGCCGAACGCGGACGGCCCGATGACAGGCGCCGGGATGACCTGGACGGAACCCTGGTACAGCTTGTTGCTGTCGCTGGCGACGGACAGGAAGCTCGTGGCGGCGCCGGCCGGCACGGTGTAGCCCCAGTTGTTGGTGAAAAACCCGCTGATCCGGGTCTGCCGGTCAATGACCTGTTCCACGATTGGAAGCGGCTGGCCGAACGCCAGCTCGTTCTGCAACGTGGCGAGTGTCGCGGCGGCGGGCGCCACGCCGAAATTGAGCTCGTGGGAACGCGACAGCGTCGCAGCCGCCTCGGGCGAATTCGCCAGTTGGGCCTGCACGGCCGCAAACGACATGCCGTTCGACACAGCGTTGGTGAACACCGCGAGGCCTGCCGCATCGCCCGAGCGCCCCAACACCTGCGCGTAGACCGCGCTCACCGACTGGAAGGCGCGGGCCTCCGCCGACCCGACAAGGCTGGTGCGAACATCGGCGAGACTCATGCCGTTGGCGAGGCCGGTGAGATATTGCCGCAGCCCCGCCGGATCGGCCGCGCGGCCGAGCGCGGATTGATAGATGGCCCCCACGAGACTCGCCGCCTCGGGCGAGCCGAACGCCAAGCCAGCGCGGATCGCGGCGGGATCATAGCCCGCCACCAGCAGGGGCACGAGCGTGTCCGGACCAAACGCATCCGGCGCGCGGCCGAGCACGGCGGCATAGAGTTGCCGCACAAGGGCCGTGGCGGCAGCCGTGTCCAGCGCCATGTCGTCCTCCCGTCAGCCCGCCGATACTGCCATGCGGCGGTATGTCACGACAAGCACGTCGCGATGGGCCGGGCGCGCCGGGTCGAGCGGCCTCACGGCGGTGACGCCGTGGGAAACGCGGTGGTCGTCCACCAGGGCCGCGTCGAGCGGTTCGGTGAGGGTGAAGCTGCCAAGTTCGGCGTGACGGCTGTCATGCACCGTGGTGGTGCCGCTGGCGATGTTCTCGCGCGCGATCAGCAGCACGAGCACATAGTCCACGCCGTCGCGGTGATGGCCTTCGGGCGTCGGCTGGCCGAGTGCCCCCTCGTTCGCCTCGATGCGGAACTGGTGCAGTTCGATGTGCCAGTCGGCCCCTGGCGAAAGGCCGTCGAAAAGATCGCGCGTGGCGGCCAGGATGGTGCGCAGCGTCTGGCTGGCGGCGGTCGCGGGGGCCATCGGCTCGAACCACCGCTCGATGCCGCCGTTCAGCGCGTTGTAGTCGAGGCCCTGGAAATGCGGCTGGTCGGGCTGGCGCTCGATGCCGCCTCCGGCGTTCCTCTGGGCGGCCAATGCCTTGAACACGGCATGGCGGCGGCGGCGGTATTTGCCGCCATCTGCCATGTAGGTGTCGAGCTTCATGCCGTTCCAGCTGGCGGCGAAGGCGTCCCAATCGGCGAGGCCGCCGCTGGCTTCGAGCCAGACGCGGCTTTCACTGGCGTGAAGGAAGGCGAAACCGCTCTCCGCGAGGGCCATGGACAAAATCGGCACGGTCATGCGTGGGTTTCCTGCGCGGCTGCCGGCGCGGTGGGCGCATTGGGCGGCGGCGGCGGGTTGGCGCCGAGCACACGGTGGCTGGTAAACGGGCTTTCGATCGCCAGTTCGTCGAAGCGGACCTTGATGCGTTTGTTCAATTCGCGGCCCACCGCCCAACGCTGGCCGGGCAACGTCTTGATGCGGGCGCGCAGCACCCAGGCGGTGTCGATGAACTTCTCCACGCCCATCACGTCGAGATCGTCGCGCAACGCGGCCTCCCATCCCGGCTCGGCACGCATCTCCTTCGCGATGCCGGTCACCACCTCGATGATATGGTCCGGCTCCTCGTTCAGCCCCACGCTGATATCGAGCACCGCGTAGCTGAAATCGCGGGTCTGGTTGGTCACCGTGGTGACGGCGCTGAACGGCACGATATGGACCGAGCCATCGAGCGCGCGCAGCCGGATGGTGCGGATGGAGAGGTTCTCGACGGTGCCGGACAGGCTGGCGAGCGTCACCACGTCGCCCACCTGCATGGTGTTCTCGAGCAGCAGGAACAGCCCGGTGATGACGTCCTGCACCAGCTTCTGCGAGCCGAAGCCGACCGCGATGCCGATGACGCTGGCGCCAGCCAGCAGAGGGGCGATGTTGACGCCGATCTCGCTCAGCATCATGAGCCCGGCCACCAGGCAGATCAGCACCAGCAGCGTGGTCCGAAGCATCGGCAGCAGGGTGCGGAGCCGCGCGGATTTGGCGATCTGCGCGGACCGGTCCAGCCGGTCGAGATGGCGCTGAATGCCGAAATTCGCCAGCTCCCAGAGGAGCAGCGCGGCCAGGACGGTGACGCCCATCACCGAGAGCGCCGAAGCCAGCCGGCCGCCCAGGGCACCGAATGCAAACCAGGCCAGCGCGTCGATTCCCCATGCCTCGAACAGCACCAGCGCGGTGACGGCGGTCACCAGCACGATGACGACGCCCCGCGCGATCGGATGGTAGCTCCGGGCGCGGGCCTCCAGGCCCGGATAGCGCGCCGACAGGTCCGCCTTCACCCGCAGCGAGCGATCCACCCCTCCGAGCAGGGCCACGGCCAGCAAACGGGCGGCGGTGACGATGAGGAAGGTGCTGAGGAAGAAATGCGCCAGGCGCGCGAACCCGTTCGCCACCTCGAAAGCCCAGACCAGCCAGAGTGCGACGATGTAGAAGATGGCGATGCCGTGCCAGGATTGCGCGGCACGGTTGCGGATGGCGGCCATCAGCCCGATGCGGCCCGGACGGGCGCGGATATGGGCCGCCACCGCCTCGCGCTTCTGCAGCACGACGATGACCAGCATGACGTGGACCACCAGCATGATGAGCTTCAGCAAAGCGTCATGCGCGAGCTGATACAGCCCGAACAGGAGCGCCACCTCGGTGGCCGCGAAGCCGAAGATGGCGACGGCGGCGATGCGGCGGACCCAGCGCACCGCGTAGGCGGCATCGGCATCCGACACATGCAGCATCCGCAGCCGCGGACTGTCGGGGGCCACCATGACGCGGGTGATCGAGGTGACGAGGCGGAGCAGGACGTAGGCGTTGAGCACCACGAGGATGGCCAGCCTCGCGGTCGACTGGTCGATGAGCGCGGTGCCAAGCAGGAAGTACCCGGTGGCGCCGAAGCCGAGCAAAGGGACCAGGTACAGCGCCAGCCAGGCCAGCACGAACGGCAGCCGCCGCAGCAGCATCAGCGGCGAGGGCTTGTGACGCCGCTTCTCGGTTTCGCCCGCCTCGGCCGCCGCGAGCCCTTCCTCCGGCCCCTCCGCCCGTTCCGCGCGCGCGACGCTGCTGGGCGTGTGGGCCTCCAGCGCGCGGGCCGGGCGGCGCAACGCGAGGATCAACAGCCGCTCGACCGCGAGCGCCGCGCCAATGACGATCAGAAGCTTCCACGCGGCATCCACCAGGGCGGCCCGTGCCTCCGGATCGGTGGCGAAATGCGCGACCCAGTGGGCCAGCAGCGGGAAGTCGGTGACGGCGCGCACCATGGCCACCATGTCGCTGGACAGCGCGCCCAGCCGCTGCTCGGCCGTGACGAGCACCTGCGCGCCGAGGCTGTCCGGCGCCAGCGGGACGGGCGGCTTGGCGGTGCCGGCGGGCGGCGGGGCGGCGGAAGCCGGCGCTCTGGAGATGGTTTGCAGCGTCGCCACAAAGGCGGCGCGCTTCGCGTCATTAGTCAGCATGTCGAGCGCCTGGCGCGCCTGCTCGGGCGAGATCTCCGGCGGCGCGGCCGGAGCGGCCGCCTTCGTCGCGGGCGCGGCGGGGCGGCCCAGCGGCAAACCGCCGAACTGGGCCATCTTAACCTGCGCCGGGATGACCTGGGCCGGGATGACCTGGGCCGGGGCGATCTGGGCCGGGGCGACGACAAGCAGGATGGCCAGAAGGATGCGGATCATCCCGCAGCCGAACCACCGCCGGGGCTGCCATGTCAACGCCACCCCGCTTGCGGGGGTGCAAAACCCGGCAGGCATCCTTAATCATACCGGATGAAGACGTTCCTCACGATCCTGGTCGCGCTGGCCATGCTGGCGACGCTGGGTACGCTGTTCGCGGGCATCCTGGGGATGGGACGCGACGGCGCGGACCCGATGCGATCCAACCGGCTGATGCGCTGGCGGGTGTTGCTTCAGGCCGTGACGTTGGTGCTGTTCATGTTGCTGTTGAGCCTGCTGCGGTAGCGGACCATCGTTTGACAGTCCGGCGAGCGCCCCGGTAGATACCTTGCGTTATTGCACCTGCGAACGACCGTGGTCCGTTCGCAGGTAACCATGCGCCATGACGGCGCCACGATCACCGATCCGGGCACCAAGCCCGGCCAACAATGGAACGGCCCGCCCGCCATGAAGATTTTGGTCCCCGTCAAGCGGGTCGTCGATTACAACGTCAAGGTCCGCGTCAAGTCGGACGGCACCGGGGTGGAGACCGCCGGGGTCAAGATGTCCATGAACCCGTTCGACGAGATCGCGATCGAGGAGGCCGTGCGCCTGAAGGAGAAGGGCGTGGCGACCGAGATCATCGCCATCTCCATGGGTGTCGCGCAATGCGCCGAGACCATCCGCACGGCGCTGGCCATGGGGGCCGATCGCGGCATCCTGGTCGAGACGGACGTGGCGTTGCAGCCGCTGGCCGTGGCCAAGATGCTGGCCGCCATCGCCAGGAAAGAAGAGCCCCGGCTGATCCTGCTGGGCAAGCAGGCGATCGACGACGACATGAACGCGACCGGCCAGATGCTGGCCGCCCTGCTCGGCTGGCCGCAGGGCACCTTCGCCAGCAAGCTCACCATCGAGGGCGACACCGCCACCGTGATCCGCGAGGTCGATGGCGGTCTCGAGACGGTGGCGTTGAACCTGCCGGCGATCGTGACCACCGACCTGCGGCTGAACGAGCCGCGCTACGCCTCGCTGCCGAACATCATGAAGGCGCGCAAGAAGCCGATCGAGAACGTGAAGCCGGCCGATCTCGGCGTCGATCCGACGCCGCGCCTGACCATCGTGAAGGTGACCGAGCCGCCCAAGCGGGTGGCGGGCGTGAAGGTGAAGAGCGTCGCCGAACTGGTGGCCAAGCTGAAAAACGAAGCGAAGGTGATCTGACATGACCGCACTGGTTCTGCTCGACCACGAGCACGGCATCATCAAGCAGCCCTCCCGCAGCGCCGTGGCCGCCGCCCTGAAGCTGGGCGAGGTGCATGTGCTGGTGGCGGGCGAGAACATCGACGCGGCCTGCCAGGCGGCGGCGAAGCTGCCGGGCGTGGGGCGCGTCCACAAGGCCGACCACGTCGTCTATGCCCACGCCATGGCCGAGCCGCTGGCGGCGCTGCTGGTGGCCATGTCGGACCATCACGACCACCTGTTCGCGGCATCGAGCGCCATCGGCAAGAACGTGATGCCGCGCGTGGCGGCCCTGCTGGATGTGCAGCCGATCAGCGACATCTCCGAGGTGATCGACGCCGACACATTCGTGCGCCCGATCTTCGCGGGCAACGCGCTGGCCACGGTGAAGAGCGCGGACGCCAAGAAGGTCATCACCGTGCGGGCCGCGTCGTTCGACCCGGTGCCGGCCGAGGGCGGCAGCGCCACCATCGAGGACGTCGCGCCGGTGGCGGACCCCGGCATCTCGCGCTTCGTGTCGGCGGAACTGTCCAAGTCCGAGCGGCCGGAGTTGACGGCGGCGCGCGTGGTGATCTCGGGCGGGCGCGGCATGCAGAACGGCGCCAATTTCGCGCTGATCGAGCCGATCGCGGACAAGCTCGGCGCCGCCGTGGGCGCCAGCCGGGCGGCGGTGGACGCGGGGTTCGTGCCGAACGACTACCAGGTGGGCCAGACCGGCAAGATCGTGGCGCCCGACCTGTACGTGGCGATCGGCATCTCGGGCGCGATCCAGCATTTGGCCGGCATGAAGGACAGCAAGGTGATCGTGGCCATCAACAAGGACGAGGAGGCGCCGATCTTCCAGGTGGCCGATTACGGGCTGGTGGCGGATCTGTTCACGGCGCTTCCTGAACTTAGGGCCGAGTTGGAGAAGGCCTGATGAACGTATCCGTCGCGCCCGCCACGCTTGCAGCCGAGGGATTGCTGCAGACCCCGGTGATCCAGCGCATCGGCGTGATCGGCGCGGGCCAGATGGGCAACGGCATCAGCCATGTGTGCGCGCTGGCCGGGCTGACGGTGGTGCTGCTGGATGTGAAAACCGACGCGCTGGCCAAGGCGATGGCCACCATGGGCCACAACATGGACCGCCAGGTGGCCAAGGGCACCATCACGCAGGAAGACCGCGACGCGGCCATCGGCCGGGTGACCACGAGCACCGACTACGCGGCCTTCGGCGCCTGCGACATGGTGGTGGAAGCGGCCACCGAGAAGGAGGAGGTGAAGCGGGCGATCTACAAGACGCTGGTGCCGCAGCTGAAGCCCGCGTGCATGATCGCGTCCAACACCTCGTCGATCTCGATCACGCGGCTGGGCGCCAGCACCGACCGCGCGGAAAAATTCATCGGCATGCACTTCATGAACCCGGTCCCGGTCATGAAGCTGGTCGAGGTGATCCGCGGGATCGCCACCGACGAGCCGACGTTCCAGGCGACCCAGGCGTTGGCGCTCCGGCTGAACAAGACCACGGCGGTCAGCGAGGATTTCCCGGCCTTCATCGTCAACCGCATTCTGGTGCCGATGATCAACGAGGCGGTGTACGCGCTCTATGAGGGCGTCGGCACCGTGTCGGGCATCGACACCGCGTTGAGGCTGGGCGCCAACCACCCGATGGGGCCGCTCGAGCTGGCCGACTTCATCGGGTTGGATACCTGCCTCTCGATCATGCAGGTGCTGTACGAGGGGCTGTCGGACAGCAAATACCGCCCCTGCCCGCTCCTGGTGAAATATGTCGAGGCCGGCTGGCTGGGCCGCAAGGCGCAGCGGGGGTTCTACGACTACACGCAGACGCCGCCGCGCCCGACGCGATAGGGCCGCCTAAGGGTTGAACGGCAGGCTGGAGGGTGGGATGCCAAAGAAAAGAGCATCCCGCTCTACAGCGTGGCATCCCGGAGTCGTTATCGTTGAGCGAATCCTAACGGCCGTCTTCGGCTTGTGGAGAAAGATACCGCTCCCGCAGATGCGCGCGGTAGAGCGTGCCGTCGAGCGGCGCGGCGGTGGCTTCCGTCAGCAACTCGTCCGTGGTGAGCAGGCTGCCCTTGGCGTGGACGTTGGTGCGTAGCCAGCGCAGCATCGGGGTGAAGTCGCCCCGGCCGATGGCGTCCATCAACCCCGGCTCGGCCGCGCCGGCGGCGGCGAATAATTGCGCGGCGGCCATGGCGCCCAGCGTATAGGTGGGGAAGTAGCCGAAGCTGCCGGCGTGCCAGTGGATGTCCTGCAGGCAGCCGAGCCGGGCGTTCGGCACATCGAGGCCCAATAGCTGCTTCATGCCGTCGTTCCAGGCGCCGGGAATGTCGGCCACCTTCATGTCGCCGGCGATCAACGCGGTTTCCATGCCGTAGCGCAGCAGGATATGGGCGGGGTATGTGACCTCGTCGGCGTCCACGCGGATGAAGCCGGGTTCGACATGGGTGTAGGCGCGATAGAGGTTATCGGCCTCCCACGCCGGTCCGGAGCGGCCGAACGCCTCGCGGAGCATCGGGGCAAGGTGCGTCACGAAGGCACGGCCGCGGCAGGCCTGCATCTCGAAGATGAGGGACTGGCTTTCATGCAAGGTCATGCCGCGCGCGGCGCTCACGGGCTGGGAAAGCCAGTCACGCGGGCGCCCCTGCTCGTACAGCGCGTGGCCGCTTTCATGCAGCACGCCCATGAGGGCGACCGAGAAATCGTCCTCGTCGTAGCGGGTGGTGATGCGGACATCGTCGGTGGCGCCGCCGCAGAACGGGTGGGTGCTGACGTCGAGCCGGCCCCGCGTGGCGTCGAAGCCGACCATGGCCATCAGGCGCTGGCCGATGGCGCGCTGGGTGGCGGTCGGAAACGGGCCATCGAGCGGCCGAATGGGGCCGCGCGCCCGCTGGCGGTCGAGCACTTCTGCGAGCAGGGCGGGGAATTCGGCGCGAAGGTCGGCGAACAGCGTGTCGATGCGGGATTGGCGCATTCCGGGATCGTAGCCGTCGAGCAGGGCATCGTAGGGCGACAGGCCGAGGGCCGCGCCCTTGGCGGTTCCGGCCTCGCGTTCGAGGGTGAGCACTTCGGCCAGGAGCGGCGCGATGGCGGGAAAATCCGCATCGGCGCGCGCCTGACGCCAGGCGATCTCGCAGGCGGAAGCGGCCTTGGACCGGGCTTCCACGAGATCGGGCGGCAGGGCGGTCGCATGAGTGAAATCCCGCCGCATTTCGCGGAGGTTGGCCTGTTGCCAGGCGGCGAGCTGGGTCGCTCCCTGCTCGGCCGTGCCGAGGAGATCGGCGGTTTCGGTCGCGGTCAGGATCTCATGGGAGAGCACGGCGAGCGTGGCAAGCTGTTCGGCCCGGCGATCCGCCGCGCCCAGCGGCATGATGGTCTGCTGATCCCAACCAAGGATGCCACCCGCGTCGCCAAGGGCCGAGAGGCGGGCGAAGCGGTGTTCGAGGGTGGCGTATGCGTTCATTCGAATTGTCTCTCCGGGAGCGTCCGTGGCGGGGTCACAGCAGATCCTGCTGCCGCAGGCTCTCCCGCGCGATCCGGCGCCAGCGAGCGGCGAGGCCTTCGAGGGCCAGGAGTTCGCGCATCTCCTCGGCGGTGCCGGATTTGCGGCCGACCAGGGCGAACAAGCGCGCCACCGGCCAGGTCGGGTTCGGGCGCTCGATCACGCGGGCCGCGTCGCCCGCCTGGATCGTGCCCGGCGTGACGACGCCGTAGTACCAGCCGCTGAGGCCCATGCGGCGCAGCGCCACGGGCATCCGGCTGTCCTGGAAATGCAGCGCCAGCTTGAAGCAGGGCTCGCGGGGCTGGGTGACGCGCAGCCGTGCCGTGCCAATGGCGACGAGGTCGCCGATGCAGATTTCGGCCTCCGTCCAGTCCGCGAAGGTGAGGTTTTCACCGAGCGCGCCGAAGACCAGGCGGGCGGCGTGCTCGGGGAACTCGTCGCGCCATCTGGCGTAGGCGGGCTCGCCATAGCCATACACGGCCTTCTCGGGACCGCCATGCACAAGCAGGTCGGCCTGGGCGTCGCCATCGAGTCCGAGCGTGCCGACATCGACCGGGCCGGCGACCGGGCGTTTGACGTAACCGCTGGGGACGCCCTGGGGGCCGAGGGGCGCGACCCGGCCGACCTGGATGGAGAGCAGGCTGGCGGCTGCCGGCATCATCGCAGGGCGCGCCGCGCATAGAGGGTAAAGATGACCAGGAGCGTGATCGCGAGGCCGAACCACGTGATGGCGTAGGACAGGTGGTCGTTCGGCGGCCGGGGCAGGCCGCGCGCGGGGTCCGGCAGGCCGGGGGGGCCGAGGGCGACCAGGGTGAAGGGCGCCATCGCCGGCAGTCCGAGGGCGGCGCCGATGCGGGCCGGGTCCAGCGTGTAGAACTGGCGTTTCGGGAGGTCATCGGCGGGGCTGAACCAGCCGGGATGGTCGGCCGGGCGGGCGTAGCCGTCGATGGCGACCAGGCCGGGCGGCGAGGCGGGCCGCTGGGCGCCGGGCACCCATCCACGATCGACCAGGACCGGGGGGCCGTCGGCGCGCTCCAGCGGCACGAGGAGCTGCTCGCCCAGCACCGAGCCCTGGCGGGTGTCGCGCACATCGGCGCCGTAGGTGGTGGCGAGATCGTCCCGCAAACGGCCTTCCACGCGGATTTTCCGGAACGCGCGGGGCGTGCCGGAAAGCAAGATGGCGGGATCGGCCTCGGAGCGGGCGAATTCGGCCAGAAGACCGAGCTTCCAGGCGCGGCGTTCAAGCTGCCAGACGCCGAGGCCTATCAGGATGGCGAGCATCACGAACGTGCTCACGCCCGGCACCAGCAGGCGCCGGGCGGCCGACGGAGGGGTCACTCGGCGGCGAGGACGCCGTGGCCCCACCAATAGACGGCGACGAACAGGAACAGCCAGACCACGTCCACGAAATGCCAATACCAGGCTGCCGCCTCGAAGCCGAAATGGCGCGCTGGGGTGAACTGGCCGGCGCGGGCGCGGTTCCAGCAGACCAGCAGGAACAGAGTGCCGATGATGACATGAAAGCCGTGGAAGCCGGTGGCGAGGAAGAACACCGAGGGATAGACGCCGCCGCCGTTGAACTTGAACGGGGCGTCGGAATACTCGATCGCCTGGAAACAGGTGAAGCTGAGGCCCAGCAGGACCGTCAGGCCCAGCCCCCAGACCAGGCCTTTGCGGTCGCCGACCAGCAGCGAGTGATGCGCCCAGGTGACCGTGGCGCCCGAGAGCAGCAGGATCATGGTGTTCAGGAACGGCAGGTGGAACGGGTCGAAGGTATGGACGCCGGCGGGCGGCCACATCGGCGTGTCGGTGCCAAGCACGTGCTCGGGGAAGAGGGCGAAGTGGAAGAACGCCCAGAAGAAGCCGACGAAGAACATGACCTCGCTGGCGATGAACAGCGTCATGCCGTAACGCAGGCCGAGGCGGACGATGGGCGTGTGCAGACCGGGCGTGCGGCTCTCGCGCAGCACGTCGCGCCACCAGAAGAACATGGTGATGAAGACGCACAGCAACCCGGCGCCGAGTGCCAGGTAGTTGCCGTAATGGGCGGCAAAGATGATGCCCAGCAGCGTCAGCGCGCCGCTGAAGGCGCCGATCAGCGGCCAGATGCTGGGATCGACCAGGTGGTAGGGCTGCTTCAGGCCCGAACTGGCGGGCAGGGTGGCGGCGTGTGCGTCGATGCTCATGCGGGGTCCATCAAGGCTGATCTGGAGAGTGTTTGCGGCAGTTTGCGCCGCGCTTCAAGGTGCCGCATGACGCACTCACCGCACCAGCGGCCCGACATGCGGCCCGGCATTGGCGAGCGCCCCGGTGCGGGCGGCGTCGTCGAGCGAGCGGAAGAAGGTGTAGGAGAGGGTAATGACCTTCACGTCCGCCGTGTTGGGATCGTTCGCGATGGCGGGATCAACCCAGAAGCTGAGCGGAAACTGCATCTGCTGGTTGGCGGCGAGCGTCTGCTCGTTGAAGCAGAAGCAGGCGGTCTTGTGGAAATACTTTCCCACCCGCTCGGGCGTGACGTTGTAGGCCGCCACCCCGGTGATCGGCGTGGAAGCGTCGTTATGGGCGGTGTAGAACGCCATCTGCTCCGCCCCCAAGGGCAGCGTGACCTGCTTCTGGGCGGGTGCGAAGGTCCAGGCGAGGCCCGGGTTGGTGTCGGCGTTGAAGCGCACGGTAATCGAAGTGGCGGAAACGGTGGCACTTTCGCCGCCGCCGATCCGCGGCGTGCCGCCGAATCCCGTATAGGCGCAGAACATGCGGTAGAGCGGCACGGAGGCGAAGGACAGTCCGACCATGCCGGCGATCACAAAGGCGAGGGCGCCCGCCATGAGGCCATTGCGTGCCACCCGCTTCAGCCGGCGCCCAGGTCGGGTTTGGCGAGCTTGACCATGGCGATGGCGTAGAACAGCACCGCGATCCCGGCCAGCACCACCAGCATGGCGATGTTGCGCCCCCGGCGGCGGCGCGCGATGGCGGCACTTTCAGCCAGAGAGAGCGGCGGCAGGGCCGGTTCGGTCCCGGTCATGGCATCAGCCGGCGAGGCGATCGACGGCCAGGGCGGCGAACAGGACGAAAAGATAGTACAGCGAGACCTTGAAGGCACGCCTGGCGGGCTTGTCGTTGGTGAGGCTGACTCCCGATGCGTCCTGCTTGTCGAACACGACGCCGATGGCGGAGGCGAGGAAGATCAGCCCCATAACCACCGCGCCGATGCCGTAGATCGGCCCGGCCAGATGCAACGCCCAGGGCAGCACCGAAATCGGCACGAGCAGCATGGTGTAGATCAGCACCTGGCGGCGGGTCTCGCGGGCGCCGGACACCACGGGGAGCATCGGCACGCCGGCGCGCTCGTAGTCGGCGCTGGCCCACAGCGAGAGCGACCAGAAATGCGGCGGCGTCCAGAAGAAGATGATGGCGAACATCAACAGCGGCATGATGTCCACGCCGCCGGTGACCGCCGCCCAGCCGATGACCGGCGGGAAAGCGCCGGCGGCCCCGCCGATAACGATGTTCTGCGGCGTGCGGCGCTTCAGCCACATCGTATAGACGAACACATAGAACGCGATCGACAGAGCGAGGATGGCGGCGGCGGCGAAGTTGGTGGCGAGATACATCACCAACACCGAAGCCACCGCAAGGACCACACCGAAGGTCAGCGCCTCGTCCGGCGCGATGCGGCCGGCCGGGATGGGCCGCTTGGCAGTGCGGCGCATGATGGCGTCGATATCGCGGTCGTACCACATGTTGATGGCGCCCGCCGCCCCGGCCGCCGCGGCGATGCAGAGCACCGCCGCGAACGCGATCACCGGGTGGATGTGGCCGGGTGCGACCGCGAGGCCGATCGCCCCGGTGAAGACCACGAGGGTCAGCACACGGGGCTTCAGCAGCGCGAACCAGTCGCCGGCCGACGAATCGACCGCGACAACGCTGGTGGTGAGATCGCTCATCAGCGTATCCGGGGCAGTTCCTCGAAGGTGTGGAACGGCGGCGGCGAGCTGACGGTCCATTCCAGCGTGGTGGCGCCCTCGCCCCAGTAATTATCCGCCAGCTGCTCCTTCGAGGTGAAGATGCGGTAGCAGACGTAGAGGAAGATCAGCACCGAAATGCCGCCGATATAGGAGCCGAACGACGCCACCATGTTCCAGCCGCGAAAGGCGTCCGGATAGTCCACGTAACGGCGCGGCATCCCGGCGAGGCCGAGGAAATGCATCGGGAAGAAGGTGAGGTTCACGCCGATGAAGGTCACCCAGAAATGCAGCTTGCCCCAGAACTCCGGGTATTGCCGGCCGCTCATCTTGCCGATCCAGTAGTAGAACCCGGCGAAGATCGAGAACACCGCGCCCAGCGACAGCACGTAGTGGAAATGCGCCACCACGTAGTAGGTGTTGTGCAGGATCTGGTCGAGGCCGGCATTGGCCAGCACCACGCCGGTGACACCGCCGACGGTGAACAGGAAGATGAACCCGATCGCCCAGAGCATCGGCGTGTTCATCTCGATCGAGCCGCCCCACATGGTCGCGATCCAGGAAAATATCTTGATGCCGGTCGGCACCGCGATGATCATCGTCGCCGCCATGAAGTAGGCGCGGGTATCGACATCCATGCCGCTGACGAACATGTGGTGCGCCCACACCACGAAGCCGACCACGCCGATGGCGACCATGGCGTAGGCCATGCCGAGATAGCCGAAGATCGGCTTCCTGCTGAAGGTGGAGATGACGTGGCTGACCATGCCGAAGCCTGGCAGGATCATGATGTAGACTTCCGGATGGCCGAAGAACCAGAACAGATGCTGGAACAGCACCGGGTCGCCGCCGCCCTCGGGGTTGAAGAACGCGGTGCCGAAATTGCGGTCGGTGATGAGCATGGTGATGGCGCCGGCCAGCACCGGGACCGCGAGCAGCAGCAGGAAGGCGGTGACCAGCATCGACCACACGAACAGCGGCATCTTGTGCAGCGTCATGCCGGGCGCGCGCATGTTGAAGATGGTGGTGATGAAGTTAATGGCGCCGAGCAGGGAGGAGATGCCGGCCAAATGCAGCGCGAACAGGGTGAAATCCATCGCCGGGCCGCTCTGGTAGGTATTGTTGGACAGCGGCGGATACAGCGTCCAGCCCGAACCCGCGCCGTCGCCCGTCAGCAGCCCGGCCATCACCAGACAGAAGGCCGGCACCAGCAGCCAGAAGCTGATGTTGTTGAGGCGCGGGAACGCCATATCGGGCGCGCCGATCATGATCGGCACGAACCAGTTGCCGAAGCCGCCGATCATCGCCGGCATGACCACGAAGAAGATCATGATGAGGCCATGGGCGGTGACCACCGCGTTCCATTGCTGGCCCGAGGAGAAAATCTGCATCCCCGGGTTTTGCAGCTCCATCCGCATCAGGATGGACAGCGCGCCGCCGACGAGGCCCGCGCACACGGCGACGATCAAGTAGAGGGTGCCGATGTCCTTGTGGTTGGTGCTCATCAGCCAGCGCCGCACGAACCCCGGAGCCTGGCCGTGGCCATGATCGTCATGCGCGTGAGCGTGCCCGTGGTCAGCGGAACCAGAGGCGGCGGAATCGTGGGCGGTGAAGCTCATCCTGGCTCTCCTTCATGCACCAACATGGGTCAGTGCTGAACCTGTGCAACGGTGACGCGACCCGAGGCGGGCGCGGCCGGCGTGCTGTTATCCGAGAATTTCTGCTTGGCCCCGGCGGCCCAGGTGGTGAACTCGGCCGGCGGCACGGCGTGGATCGAGATCGGCATCATGCTGTGGTTGGTGCCGCAGATCTGGTTGCACTCGCCGTAATAGTCGCCCGGCTTGTCGATGTTCACCCAGGTCTCGATGGTCCGGCCGGGAATGGCGTAACGCTGCACGCCCAGGCTCGGGATGAAGAAACTGTGGATCACGTCGGCGCTGGTGGTGAGGATGCGGACGTTCTTGCCGACGGGCAGCACCAGCTGGTTGTCCACCTCGAGCAGGCGGAGCTGGCCGGGCTTGAGGTCTTCGGTGGCGATCATGCGGCTGGCGAAGGCGGCGCCGTCGCTGTCGGGGTAGGTGTATTCCCAGTACCACTGATGGCCGGTGGCCTTGACGGTGAGATCGGCGTCACGCGCGCGATCCTCGAAATACACCAGGCGGAAGCTCGGGATGGCAATGACCACGAGGATGAGCACCGGGATCAGCGTCCAGGCGACCTCGAGCAAGGTGTGGTGGCTGGTGCGGCTCGGGACCGGGTTGCGCCTGGCGCTGAACCGCCACGAGGCATAGATCAGCAGGGCAGCGACGAAGATGGTGATGACCGTAATGATGATCATGACCAAATCATGCAGCGAGACGATGCCTTCCGTGACCGGGCTGTGCGCGGCCTGCAAGCCGAGCTCCCAGTTGCGGGGCGTCTGGGCAACAGCCATACCGGCCGTGGCGGCGAGTGCCGCAAGGCCTCCACCGAGACGGGCGGCCATCGTTGAAACCGACCGTGGAAAATGCGTCATCGAGCGATCCATCTGAGTGAGACCCCGCGGCCATGATCTGCCGCATTGCATCACGTGGGGTAACGGAGCCGCTCGTCCAGAGCAAGAGCGCGCGCATGTCGGCCGGGTCAATCGCGGCGCGGGTGGGCGGCGCGATGGCACACGCCGGGATGGGACACGCCGGTCAGTTCGGCAGGTGCGCCAGCGTGAACAGGCCGGCGGGCGGCACTGAGGTCAGCGTGGCGGCATCGCGTTCGGCTTCGGTGAACAGGGCGCCGACGGAAAAATCCGGGTGCCAGCCGAGGGCGCGGGACGCGGGGGCCAGAGCGCGTTCGACCCACCAGCGCGGACCGCGTTCCGCGGCGAAGTGGTTCACGAACAGGATGTGCCCGCCCGGGCGGACCACACGGCGCATCTCGTCGAGCAGGCGGCGGGGATTGGGGACGACGGAGGCCACGAACATGGCGACCGCGATGTCGAAGCTGGCGTCGGCGAAGCCGGTGGACTCCGCGTCGAGTTCCAGCAGACGATCGACGTTGGCGATGCGGTCCTCCCGCACCCGCGCGCGGGCGAGGTCGAGCATTTCGGCCGAGAGGTCGATCCCGGTAATGCGCTTGTCGGCGGTATAGTGCGGCAGCGCGAGGCCGGTGCCGACGCCCACTTCCAGCACGCGGGTGCCGGGCAGGCGGTTCACCTCGGCGACGGCGCGGCGCCGCCCCCAGGCGGACACGCCGCCGAACACGGCGTCATACACCCGGGCCCAGCGCTTGTAGGCGGCGCGGACGGCATCCGCGTCGAGCGCCGAGTGGGGGGTGGCGCGGTGGATATCGATGATTTCGGACATTCGTGACTGACACCTCTTGCCGCTGCGTAAGCCCCACGCCCCCAAACGGCAAGGGCGCGCGGCCGCACACTCCCGTGCATTACACGCGGGAGTCATTCGGGTTCCCGAAGACGAAGCCACGCCGCGCCGCCGCGATCGATCGCGGCGGCGCGGCCGTCCTATGCGGCTTCCTCGCGACGATCGCGCACCTTCACGTAGGCGATCTGGGCATGGTCGGGACAGTATGGCTTGCCGGAGGCTGCGTCCGCGTCGCAGAAACGGAAAGTCTTGGTGCCGGGCTCGCCGATCGGCCAGCAACAAGGCACGGAGCGGGTGGTTCGCGCGGCGACGGCACGCAGCGCGGGCGGAACCACGGGCCGGGGCGCCGGCGGCGCGATCGGCGGGGCAGCCGCCACGCGGGGCGGCGAAGCGGGAGGCCGTGGAGCGGGCGCCACGGCGGCCGGGGCGCTCGCGAGCGACGGCAGGGTCGGCCCCACCAGGCGGCGCGGCGCGGGCTGACGCGCGGGCGCGGGCGCCCCGTCGCGGCGGATGGGCGACGGGCGCGCGGGCAGATCGAGTCGATGCGCCTTGCCGACCACGGCGTTTTTCGACACGCCCATGCGGCGGCCGATTTCGGCAGTGGAAAGCCCGTCGGCCCAGAATTGCCGCAGGCGGGCGATGTTTTCGTCGTTCCAATCCATATCTAGGCTCCCCGACCGCGAGTGACTACCAGATACGGTATAGGGGATGACGCACGCGCTCAATCGCCCAATCGGGAGATCGCGCAGAAACTTGTGGACAACTCGGGACGTGACCGCAAGATGTAGTGGGTCGCGGGCAGCAAGCCGGCAATCAGAACAGCAGCCCCTTGCGCAGCATCCCGTGGATGCCCTTCTCGCCGTTCACCGTCTGGGTCACGTGGAAATCCACCGCGAGCGAGCAGAACTGATACGCCTCCTCGCGGGACAGATTGCTGCGCGCGCAGATGAAGGCGATCATTTGGCGCAACGCCTGCTTCATGGCGAGGTCGAGATCCTCGTTCATGCCCATGCTGATGAAATGCGTGGCGGTTTCGGCCCGGGGGTATCGCATCGCCTCCCCCGCCTTCTTGTGCAGCACGAAGGTGAAGGTGCCGGTGAGACAGGTTTCCAGCGCGTTGATGCACACCTCGCCATCGCCCTGCACGCCGTGGCCGTCGCCGCAGGAGAACAGCGCGCCGGGCGCCCAGACCGGCAGGAACAGGCTGGCGCCGGCGCCGACCTCCTTGTTGTCGAGGTTGCCGCCGTGTTCGCGCGGCTGGACGGTGGAAATGGTGCCGTAGTTGGGCGGGGGCGCCACGCCCATGACGCCGAAGAACGGGGCGAGCTTGAGTTCGACGCCATAGGGCAGCTTGCAGGTCCGGGCGGCCCGGTCGATCGGGATGTGAGTGAGGAAGCGGTTGGGGAAATCCTCCGGCAGCGTGCCGGCGAGCGGGCGGAAGCCGCAGAAGCCCCAGTCCGTGCCGAATTCGATGCGGTCAATCCGCACCTCCAGCGTGTCGCCTGGCATGGCGCCCTCGATCGCGACCGGGCCGGTGATGAGGTGGCCGGGCGCGCGCGGCAGGTTCGAGGCATGTACGGCGGCCAGGCCGGGCGGAATGGCGAAACCTGAGCCGGCCGGCGGCATGACCTCGGGCGTGCCAGTGACGCATTCGATTTCCACGGTCTCGCCGGACTTCACGGTCAGCACGGGCGGGATGGCGGCGTCGAAGATGCCCCAGCGGATGGTCTCGGGCGTCGCGGCGATATGGTGCATGGAGTCTCTCAGGTGAGGGCTTCGATGACGGTGAAGTCGGACGCGGTGGGATGACGGTCGGACGCCACCGTGCCGTCGGCCGCGCGCACCAACTGACAGGTGCGCAGGCCGGCGGCGGCGGCGGCGTCGAGTTCGTCCTCGACGTCGGACAGAAAAAGCACCTCGACCGGGGGCAGGTTCATGCCGATGGCGAGGCGGCCATAGCTGTCTGGCTCGCGCTTGCCGCCCACGCGGGTATCGAAGAAGCCGCCGAACAGGTCCACGAGGTCGCCGGCGACGGAGTGGCCGAAGATGAGCTTCTGCGCGGCGACGGAGCCGGAGGAATACACGAACAGGCGCAGGCCGGCCTTGTTCCAGCGGCGGAGCGCGGGGGCGACATCGGGATAAAGCTCGCCCCGGAGTTCGCCCGAGGCGTAGCCCGCCTTCCAGATCATGCCCTGGAGCGCCTTCAGCGGCGTCACCTTGGCGTCGGCATCCATCCAGCGCCGCAGAGTGGCCAATTCCGGGCCGGACTCCATGCGCCGCACTTCGGCCAGTTCGTGCGCCACGGCCTGGTCGGTTGCCTGATCCGCCAGGAAAGCTTCGAGGTGGGCGCGGGCATAGGGAAACAGGACGTCATGGACGAAGGCGATCGGCGTGGTGGTGCCCTCGATGTCGATCAGCAATGCCACTGGCGGGAGCATGGATCAGCTCGCGGGGAAGCGTTCATGGACCGGGTCGCCGGTGTATTCCGGCACCCAGCCCGACATGTCGGTGAACACACGCAGCGCGGTAAAGAACGGCTTTTCTCCGGCGTCGAACCAGTGGCGGGTGTTTTTCGGCACGCTGATGAGATCGCCCTGGGTGCAATGGGCGTCATAAATGCGCCCCCCCACATGCATGATGAAATTGCCCGCGCCGTGGACGAAGAAACGCACCTCGTCCTCGGAATGGATGTGCTCCGAGAGGAATTTCCGCCGCAGTGCCGGGGCGGCCGGATTGTCGGGGGTGAGCTTGATGACATCGGCCGAGCCCGCGCCGCTGGTGCCCATGAGGGTGTCGAGATAGGGGCGGTAGGCCGCGAGAATCGTCTCGGGCGCATCGTCCGGCGAGAGCGTGACCGGGCTGTCCCACCGCTCGAAGCGCACGCCGATGGGAGCCAGGCGAGCCGCCATCTCGGCGGGTTCCTCGGTGACGCTCTCGGGACGGCCGGGGGCGTCGTCGGGGTAGATCGTGAGGCGGCTCATCGCAACTTCCTTCTCTCGAGCTCGCAGGCGAGCAGGAATTCCAGCCCTTCGAGGCGCGCGAGAGCGAGCTTCATGTCGGGTGCCCATACATAGACGCCATGGCCCCGGATCAGATAGCCCGGCGTGCTTGCGGACAGCCGGGGTTCGATGGCGGTGGCCAAGCGGGCGATGTCCTGGTCGTTGGCGAACACGGGGACGCGGATGGCGGCGTCATGCGTGGTCTGGCGCGCGAAAATCTTCTGCACCTCGTAACCGGCCAGCACGAGGTCGCCGGCCAGGGCCATGCCCAGCACGGTGGCGGCGACCGAGTGGCCGTGCAGGACGGCGCCCGTGTCGGGGAACCGGCGGTAGAGCTGGCAATGCAGCAGGGTCTCGGCGCTGGGCCGCGCGCCCGGCGTTAGGGGCGCCCCGTCCAGCGACACCTCCATCGGATCGTCCGGCGTGAGGAAACCCTTGTGGTCGCCGCTGCGGGTGATGGCGATGCGGCCATCGCCCAGCCGGACGCTGATGTTGCCGGCGGTGGCGGGCACCCAGCCGCGCGCATCCATGCGGCGGCCGGCCTCGACGATGGCCGCGACCGCCTGTTGCGATGTCGCCGCCTGTTGCGATGTCATTGTCGCAGGGCGGCCGAAAGGCTCAGACTCGCGGGGTGGCCGTGGTCTGGTTCACCGGGCCGGTGGCATGGACGCCGGGTGCCGCGATGGACCCCGCCGGCTTGTCGGCACCGGCTTCCATCGACGCGTCGGTATCCTCTGCCATGTTCTTCTTGAACGACTTGATGCCCTTCGCGAAGTCGCCCATCAGATGGCTCACCTTGCCGCTGCCGAACAGCAGCAGAACGACCAGCAGCACCACCATCCAGTGCCAAATGCTGAAACTACCCATAGCTTCCTCCAAACGGGGCCATTGCGCCTGAGCCCGGCCCCATAGCGCAGGATGTGGCCCGGCCAAGGCGCCGATGCAAGCGATGTTTCGGAGCCGGGCACATGCCGCTCAGCCGCCGACCAGCCGGGCGCGAGGCGGCGCCCTGCTCCGCGACGAAATCGCCAGTTGCACAGCCGGCCTGGTGGCGCGGGCAAGTTCGGCCCGGGTGGCCGGGCGGGCGGGGAGCACGAAGCCGTAGGCGGCGTATTCGTGGGAGCCGAGCTGGTTCACCGGCGGATACCAGACGCGCACGGCGGTCCAGTCGTTGCGTTCGGACACGTCGACCACCAGTTGATCCTCGTCCAGCGTGCCCGGCACCCAGTTCGCCTGGATCACCTCGATCTGGCGCGGCGCCAGCAGGCGGGACACCACCGAGACGTGGCCCGACGGCAGGCGTCCGGAGCGGCGGAACACCAGCACGCCGCCGAGCACGGGGGACTGGCCGCGCGCGTAGCGGCCCTCCGAGCCGTCCCACCAGCTTGCCGCGTCGCCATAGAGCGCGATGCCGGAGAGTTCGCGGGCGAAGGGAGCGCATTCGAGGCCGGCATGGCGGGTGGAGTTGCCCGCGTCGCGGAGGCCGGGCTGGCCCGAGGCGCAGCCGGCCACCGCAAGCAAGAACATCAAACCTGAAAGCCGTTTGCGGACCATATTGGGCCTATAACACGAGGGTATTGCGGCAAACCCTGGAAATCGACCGACAAAGCGGACGATGACGCGGATTGCAACGTCGGTGTGCGGCGGCGGTCACGTTTGCTCTTTGTCGGCTGTGCGAACAATCTGGCGCCCAAGACCGCCCCGCCACGAAGTGGACCCGATCCATGCCCGGCCTGTTCCTGCAACCCAACGCCGCCGCCACGATTTCGGCCATGGCGCTCGATCCGGTGGTGAAAAAGCACGCGCTGGACGTGATCCTGAAGGGCTACACCGTGATTCCGGCCGCGTTCAGCGCCGCGCGCTGCGCCGAGACGATCGCCCGTTTCCGCGAATTCGAGCGCGCCAACGCGGCGATCTTCGCCGCCAACCGCGACGCGCGCGGGCATTACCCGCGCATCGTGAACCTGCACACGGTGATGCCGGACCTGACCCACCTGTTCACCGACAACCGCACGACGCTCGCGGTGCAGGACGTGCTGTTCGGCGCGCCGGTCTGTCTCTACACATCGCTGTTCTACGAAACCGGCTCCCAGCAGCCGCTCCACCGGGACACGCCGGTGTTCTCGACCCGCCCGGAATATCTGTATTTCGGCACCACGGTCTATCTGGAGCCGGCGGGGGCGGAGAATGGCTGCCTGGAGGTGATGGAGTTCGGCCACCTGATGAAGGAGCTGGACCGTGAGGCCATGGCCAAGGCGCGCTATGGCTCGCTCGACGCGCTGCCCGACATGGATGACGCGATTTGGAACGAGTATCAGGACCGGGTGGCCGCGAACGGAAAGGGCCGGGGGCTTTCCGTGCGGGCGCTGCATGTGGATGCGGGCGACACGGTGATATGGCATCCCCAACTCCCCCATGGCGGCAGCCCGATCCGCGACAAGTCGCGCACGCGGTTCAGCCTGGTGATGCATGTAACGCCCGAGGGCGTGCCGGTGTATCACCAGAAGGCGTTCTTCAACCCGAGCGAGCCGCTGCCCGAGGTGGCGCCGTGGCCGTACGTGACGGTGCGGGACCGCAGGGTCGCGGATTTCCGGCATGGCGTGGGGTTCGGGCATACCGCCGCCTACCGGCTGGACGAGTTCCGGGCGGCGGAGACGGCGGCGGCGTGACAGGCAGCAGATTGAGTGGGCGGAGAGTCGCGCGACCGCCGTGACCGGGTTGGATCGGCGTTGCCGCTTTCCGCCCCCGATATTTCATGTTTCAGTTGCCTCATCGAATTTTGGAGCAGGTGGATCATGAAGCAGCTTCTCGGGGCCACGGCCCTTTCGCTCACGCTGGCCGCCGGCGCGCAGGCGCAAGGTCTCAAGATCGGCGTGATCGCGACGCTGTCCGGGCCGCAGGCGACGCTGGGGGAGCAGATCCGCGACGGGTTTCAGGCGGGGATCGACAGCCTGGGCGGCAAGCTCGGGGGAGCCGCGGTCGATCTCACGGTGATCGACGACGAGCTGAAGCCGGATGTCGCGGTGACAAAAATCCGCGGCTACCTGGAATCCGGCAAGGTCGATTACGTGATCGGCCCGGTGTTCAGCGTGGTGATGGCCGCGATCTTCAAGCCGGTAACGGGGGCGGGGGCGTTCCTGATCAGCCCGAACGCCGGATTGTCCACCTTCGCGGGCAAGGCCTGCTCGAAGGATCTGTTCGTCACCAGCTACCAGAACGACCAGCCGCATTCCGTGTCGGGCCAGTTCGCCACCGACCAGGGCTACAAGCGCGCCTTTATCATCGCGCCCAATTATCAGGCTGGGCGCGACGCGCTGACCGGCTTCAAGAGCCGCTACAAGGGCGAGGTGGTCAGCGAGGACTACGTGCCGCTGGCGCAGATGGACCTGCAATCCGAGATCGCCAAGATCGCGGCGGCCAAACCCGACGTGGTGTTCGTGTTCCTGCCCGGCGGCCTCGGCATCAACTTTGTCAAGCAGTACCGCGCGGCGGGGCTGACGACCATTCCGGTGCTTTCGACGTTCACTGTGGACGAGAGCACGCTGCCGGCGGAGGGCGATGCGGCGATCGGGTTCTATTCGGGCACCAATTGGGCACCGAACATGGACAATGCCGCGAACAAGAAGTTCGTGGCGGCGTTCGAGGCGAAATACAAATACGTGCCGGGCACCTACGCGGCGCAGGCCTATGACACGGCGCTGCTGGTCGACGGCGCGGTGCGCGCGGCGGGCGGCACCGACCACGACAAGCTGCGGGCGGCGATGGAGAAGGCGCCGTTCCAGTCGGTTCGCGGCGGCTTCAGGTTCGGGGTGAATCACTACCCTGTGCAGGATTTCTATCTGGCCCAGGTCGCCAAGCGGCCGGACGGGAAGTTGCAGACCGAAATCCAGAAGAAGGTGCTGACGGCGGACGTGGATACCTACGCGGCCGAATGCAAGATGTAGTGGGGGGCAGCTTCCGCCCTCCCCTCGAAGCGAGGGCGGAAGTCAGGTGACTCTCCTCATCGTCCAGGCGCTCAACGGGGCGCAGCTCGGGATGCTGCTGTTCCTGATCGCGGCGGGGCTGACGCTGGTGTTCGGGGTGATGAACTTCGTCAACCTGGCCCATGGCGTGCAGTACATGATCGGCGCCTATCTCGGTGTCAGCTTCGCGTTGCTGACGGGGAGTTTCTGGGCGGGGCTGGTGCTGGCGTCGCTCACGGCGGGCGCGTTCGGGCTGCTGCTCGAATGGCTGATCTTCCGGCATCTGTACAAGCGCGGCGAGCTCGATCAGGTGCTGGCGACGTTCGGCGTCATCCTGTCGCTGAACGAGGGCACGCGGCTGATCTGGGGGTCCAACCCGCTGGAACTGCCGATGCCGGATTTGCTCTCGGGGTCGTTCCAACTGGTCGAGGGGCTGCGCTACCCGGTGTATCGGGTGGCGGTGATGGCGGCGGGCCTGCTGGTCGCGCTGGCGTTGGCGCTGGTGGTGAACCGGACGCGGATCGGGATGCTGATCCGCGCCGGGGCCAGCAATGGCCCGATGGTGTCGGCGCTGGGCGTGGACATCATGCGGCTGTTCCGCGTGGTGTTCGGCGTGGGCGCGATGATGGCGGGGTTCGCCGGCGTGCTGGCCGCGCCGTTGGTTTCGGTGGAGCCGGGGATGGGGGAAAACCTGCTGATCCTCGCCTTCGTGGTCATCGTGATCGGCGGCGTGGGCTCGATCAGGGGGGCGTTCGTGGCCGCCGTGATCGTGGGCCTGGTCGATACGCTGGGCCGATCGCTCATCACCGACGCGGCCCAGGCGGCGCTGAGCGGGCCGGCCTCGGCGCGGGTGGGTCCGGCGGTGGCGTCGATGCTGATCTATCTGGTGATGGCGGCCGTGCTCGCGGTGAAGCCGGCCGGGCTGTTCGCGGCGCGGACGTGAAGTTCGTCGTGCCCGTCGCGATCTTCGTGGCGCTCGCGCTGATCCCGCTGCTGGCGGCGGTGGGCGTGCATGTCCCCGGCATCGTGACGCTGATCGCCAGCCGGGTGATGATCTTCGCGCTGGCGGCGATGAGCCTCGACCTCATCATGGGCATCGGCGGATTGCCGAGCTTCGGCCATGCGGCACCCGTCGCGATCGGCGCCTACGCGGTGGCGGTGTGCGACGCGGCGGGCGTGCAGGCGGCGGCGGCGGTGATTCCCGCCGCGCTGGCGGCGGCGGGATTGTTCGCCCTGGCGACCGGGGCGGTCGCGTTGCGGACGCGCGGCGTGAACTTCATCATGATTACGCTGGCCTTCGCGCAGATGGTGTATTTCGCCACCGGTTCGCTGGCCGATTACGGCGGCGATGACGGCTACACCCTGTCCGCCCGCACCACGGTGTTCGGCCTCGATCTTCTGGACGCGAAGCGCATCTACCTGACCACATTGGTGGTGCTGATCGCGGTTTACGTGCTGTTGCGGGTGATCGCGGCCTCGCGCTTCGGGCGCGCGCTGGCCGCGATCCGGCAAAACCGCGGGCGGGTGCAGGCATTGGGCATCGACGCTTTCGCCATCGAGTTGGCGGCACTGGTGATCGCCGCCATGATCGCGGCATTGGCCGGCGTGCTGATGGCCAACCAGGCGGAGTTCGTGTCGCCCGCCTATGCCGCCTGGGGGCGGTCGGGCGAGCTGATGGTGATGGTGATCCTGGGTGGCCTCGGCACGCTGCATGGCGCGGTGATCGGAGCCGCGATCGTGGTTCTGGCCGAGGAAGGCCTCGGTGCCGTCACGCAGCATTGGCCGCTGGTGCTGGGGCCGTTCCTGGTGCTGGCGGTGCTGTTCTTCCGCCACGGCATCGTGGGCGGCGCGCGGCGATGAGCGCGTTGCTGCGCGTGGAAAATCTGCACAAGCGGTTCGGTGCGCTGGTGGTGACGGATGGCGTGTCGCTCGACGTGATGCCGGGGCGCATCCATGCGGTGATCGGGCCGAACGGGGCGGGCAAGACCACGCTGATCCATCAGATCTTCGGAACCCTGGCACCCGATGCGGGGGTGATCCGGTTGGACGGGCGGGACATCACGCGGCTGGCGCCGCATCGTCGCGCGCAGGCCGGGCTGGCGCGAAGCTTCCAGATCACGTCGGTGCTGCCGGAATTTTCGGCGTTGGAAAACGTGGCGCTGGCGGTGCAGGCCCGCGCCGGGTCGTCGTTCCGGTTCTTTCGCGCGGCGCGGGGCCAGGCGGGGCTGAACGCGCCGGCGATGGCGGTACTCGAGCGCGTCGGGCTCCGCGCGCGCGCGGGCATGGTCGCGGGTTCGTTGAGCCATGGCGAGAAGCGGCAGCTGGAACTCGCGATGGCGCTGGCGGCCAAACCGCGCGTGATGCTGCTGGACGAGCCGCTGGCCGGCGCCGGGCCGGAGGAGACCGCGCGGCTGGTGACGCTGCTGGGCTCGTTGCGCGATGCGTGCGCGATCGTGTTGGTGGAGCACGACATGGACGCGGTGTTCCAGTTGGCCGACGAAATCACGGTGCTGGCGCAGGGGCGGGTGATCGCGCACGGCACGCCCGGTGCGATCCGCGAGGATGCGGCGGTGCGGACGGCCTATCTGGGCGAGGATTTCTGATGCTCGACCTGGCCGGCGTGCGGAGCGGCTACGGCGAGACGCCGGTGCTGTTCGACGTATCGTTCGGGGTCGGCGCGGGCGAGGTGGTGGCGCTGCTGGGGCGCAACGGCATGGGCAAGACCACGACGATCCGCACCATCATGGGGCTGCTGCCGCTGCGCGGCGGCACGATGCGCGTCGATGGCGACAGCATCGCGGGCGAACCCCCCTTCCGGATCGCCCAACGTGGGTTGGGGCTGGTGCCGGAGGGACGCCAGGTGTTCCCGACGCTGACGGTGGCCGAGAACCTGATCGCCACCGCGCGCCCGGGGCCGTGGACGCAAGACGCGGTGTACGAGCTGTTCCCGCGCCTGCGCGAGCGCCGCCGCAATCTGGGCCGCCAGCTGTCGGGCGGAGAGCAGCAGATGCTGGCGATCGGGCGGGCGCTGGCCACCAATCCGCGCTTGCTGATTCTGGATGAGGCGACGGAGGGGCTGGCGCCGCTGATCCGTGCCGAGATCTGGGCGTGCATCGCGCGGCTGAAGGCGGCGGGGCTGGCGATATTGCTGATCGACAAGACGCTGGGGGCGCTGATGCGGATCGCCGACCGGCATGTGATTCTGGACAAGGGCGTCACGGTCTGGTCCGGTACGTCCGCCGAACTCGCCGCCGCGCCCGAGCGCGAGCGGTATCTGCATCTGTAATCGAGGAGAGTCCGATGGCTTTGCTGAACCCCGGCATCACGCCCGCCAATGCCGGCGATGGCGGCACGGTGTGGAACATCCTTGGCCAGACCTACTACCTGAAGGAGAGCTGCGACAGCTCCTTCGCCTTCGAGGTGCATGGCGAGGCCGGCACCTTCGTGCCGCCGCACATCCATCCGACGCAGGACGAGTTCATCTATGTGCTGGACGGCGAGATGGAGCTCACGCTCGACGGCCAACGCCAGGTGCTGAAGCAGGGCGGGCTGGCGCGGATGCCGATGGGGATGCCGCATGGCTACGCCAATGCGGGGAGCGGGCTGGTGAAGTCGTTCTTCTGGGTGTCGCCGGCGCGCAAACTGCACGAGTTGTTCGCCAAACTGGATGGCTTGGGCGACCCGGCCGAGGTGGTGCGGATTTCGGCCACCTGCGAGGTGAATTTCCTGCCGCCGCCGGGGTGAGTCTTCCCCCTCCCCTTTTTGCGCCCCCCTGTGGCGAGGGGGAAGGAAGATTATACCTTGGCGAACCCCGCCGTCGCCGCGTAGCCGCCGGCGATGGCCGCGAGTTCGTCGCGGCTGATGACATCCTCCAGGCGGGCAAAGCCGTCGGGTGCCAGGGCGGAGACCACGTCGACCACGCGCTCCGGGCCGCCGATGCGGTTCAACCTGACGATCTCGGCGGTTTTCGGCAGGCGGTCGGCCTCGTAGGCGGCCAATGCCTGGGGCACCGGCATGTCGGCCAGGAGGCTGGCGAGCAGGCGGGCGTCGAGAATGGCCTGGGACGCGCCGTTGCTGCCGACCGGGTACATCGGGTGGGCGGCGTCGCCCAACAGGGTCACGCGTCCCCGCGTCCACCAGGGCAGCGGATCGCGGTCGCACATGGGGTATTCGTAGAATTCGGGCGTGGCACGGATGAGGGCCTCGAGGTCGATCATCTCCAGCTTGAAGCGGCGCACGCATGGCAGGATGGCGTCGAGATGGCCCACGCGGCTCCAATCCTCGCGCGGCGGCGGGTCGGTGCCGTCGCCGGTGCGGATGCAGATGACCCAGTTGGTGAGGCGCTTCCCGTTCTCGGCGCGACCGATCGGGTAGAGCACGAGCTTCTCCGCCATGTCCCCCGCGATCACCATGCTGTCGCCGTCGAGGAACGGCGGCCAGGGGATGGCGCCACGCCACATCATGATGCCCTGCCACCGGATGCCGGGGTCTTCGGGGTGCAGGATGCGGCGGACGGCGGAGTGAATGCCGTCGGCCGCGATCAGCGCCGTGCCCGTTTCAGTGGCGACGATCTCGCTTGCGCGGTCGCGGAAGGTCGCGGTGACGGCGTCGGCCGTCTGGGTGAAGGCATCGAGGCGGCAGCCGGTGCGCAGTGTGCCGGGGGGGAGGCGCGCCAGGGCGGCCTGCCACAGAACGTCCTGCAACTGGCCGCGATGGATGGAGAATTGCGGCACCGCATGGCCCGCGTGCAGGCCGCGCTTCTCGCGCCACACCTCCTGGCCGAAGCGGTTGAGGTAGATCAGCTCGTGGGTGCGGATGCCGGTTGCGTCCAGCGCCGGGAGCAGGCCGAGATCGGCGAGTTCCCTGATGGCGTGCGGCAGCGTGTTGATGCCGACGCCGAGAGGGCGCATCTCGCTCGCCTGCTCGAACACCGTGCAGGGGATGCCGCGTTCATGCAGCGACAAGGCGAGCGTGAGGCCGCCGACGCCGGCGCCGACGATCAGCACCCGGTTCACGATATCAGCTCCAGCGCGCGGCGGACCATCGGCGAGGCGGGGTCGGCCAGGGGCGCGATGATGGTGAAGTGGTTGTGGCCGGGCAGGCTTTCCCAGCTGCCGTTCCAGGCTTGCGCGATGCCCTGGCTTTGCGCCGCGTATTCCACGCCCTCGTCGCCGCCGACGATGGCGTGGAGCGGCCGGCCGGGCGGGGGCAGGAACATCGGCGACAGGCGGCGGGCTTCGGCGGCGTCGATGGGGACGCCGGCCATGACGGTGGTGCGCAACAGGGGTGCCAAATCGAACAGGCCGCTGATCGGCATGGCGGCGGTGGCATGGCCGCTCGCCAGCAGCATCGCGGCGAGGTGGCCGCCGGCGGAGTGGCCGGTGGCGAACACGCCGCATCCATGGCGGCGGGCGAGGAAGGCGGCGCAGTCGCGGAGTTGCTGGGTGAGTTCGGCGAGCGTGACGCTGGGGCAGAGATCGTAGGACGGGATGGCGACGGCGATGCCGTTTGCGTTCAGGCCATGGGCAAGGTGGCTGAACTGCGCGCGATCGAGCGCCTGCCAGTAGCCGCCATGGATGAACATGCAGAGCGGGGCGCGGCGGGCGGGGCCGGGCCAGAACAGGTCGAGCGTCTGGCGCGGCGTGGGGCCGTAAGCAAGGGCCAGTTCCGTGTGCGGCCAAGTGGCGCGGTAGGCAGCCGCGTCCTCCGACCAGCCGCGCGTGATGGCGGCAAAGCCGGGGACTTTGAGGCGGTTGTTGTACTCGGCTTCGAGATAAGCATCCATGGCCGTCAGGATAGCCGGATCATGCTCCACGAGGCAGCAGGCAAAGTGGCCGTGATCCGGTCGCCCGCGACGGAAACGCCGGCCAGTTTCATGGGCGAGACGTTGCCGGGCGCGTCCTTGGTGTTGGTGGCCTTCAGATCGGCGTGGTGCAGCGTGGTGGCCTCCACCACCGACAAGCCCGTGAAGCCGCGCGCGGTCACGTCGAGCGCCATCTCGCCCTCGAGGTCGCGGTTGAGCGCGAACAAGGTGAGGCCGCCCTGCTCGCCCGCGACGGCGGCGAGCTTGAGGTAGGGGACGGCGGGCAGCGGGATCGGCGGGTCGTTCGGGCCGCGCGGGTCGAAATAGGCGGTGGCGTAGGTGTCCGAAGTGACGATGGCGCGGAGCACGTCGCCGCGGCCGAAATTGCTGACATTGGCGAAGGGGTGGAAAATGGTCTGCCGCCAGGCCGGGCCGCCGGTCTCGGTCATGATCGGGGCGATCACGTTCACCAGCTGGGCGAGGCACGCGCTGCGTACCCGGTCGGCGTGATTGACCAGCGAGATCATGGCGCCGCCGAAGGCCAGCGCATCCTGCATGTCGTAGATTTCCTCCAGGATCGGCGGCGCCACCGGCCAGCCGGGCTTCACCCGCGCCGCGCGGGGCCGGCGGGTGCGGTACCAGACGTTCCACTCGTCGAAGCTCAGCATGATGCGCTTGGACGAGCGGCGACGCGCCGCCACCGCGTCGGCGATGGCGACGACTTCCTCGATGAAGCTGTCCATCAGGTCGGGGCTGGCGAGGAAGGCCGCCGAATCGTCGGCGTAGTTGTTGAGGTAGGTGTGCAGCGAAATCCACTCCACCTCGTCGAAGCTGTGTTGCAGCACCGTGTCTTCCCAGGCGCCGAACGTGTTCATGTTGCGGCCCGACGAGCCGCATGCCGCCAGCTCGATGGTGCCGTCGACCCAGCGCATCACCTTGGCGGTCTCGACCGCGACGCGGCCGTACTCGTCGGCGGTTTTCGCACCCGTCTGCCACGGCCCGTCCATCTCGTTGCCGAGGCACCAGAACTTCACGCCATGCGGCTTGTCCCAGCCATGCGCGCGGCGGAGATCGGAAAGCGCCGTGCCGCCGGGGTGGTTGCAATATTCGATGAACTCGCCGGCTTCCTTGGCGCCGCGCGTGCCGAGGTTGACGGCGAGCATCGGCTCGATGCCGGCCATGCGGCACCAATCGATGAACTCGTTGGTGCCAAAGGTGTTGGGCTCGGTCGAGAACCACGCATAATCGAGGCGGCGGGGGCGCTGCCCGACCGGCCCCACGCCGTCCTCCCAGTTGTAGCCCGACACGAAATTGCCGCCGGGGTAGCGCATGATGGTGGGTGCCAGTTCGCGCACCATGTCCATCACGTCCTGGCGGAAACCCTTCGCGTCGGCCGTGGGATGGCCGGGCTCGAAGATGCCGCCATACACGCAGCGTCCGAGATGCTCGATGAAGGCCCCGAACAGACGTGGATCGGTTCGGGCGATGGTGAACTGGCGGTCGAGCAGCACGGTGCTTTGGCGCATGGCGGTTCCCCTTAACGGCCGCGCAGCAGGGCGACGCTGCGCTCCTGCATCGCGTCCGCGGCCTGTTCGGCGGTTTTGCCGGAGTTGATGATGTTGACGACCTCCTCGCCGATCATGTTCTGGAAGCCGAACTGGCGGCGGGCCTCATGCGGCAGCGCCTTGCCGAAGGTGGGAATGTCCACCACGTATTGCCGCTGCGGCAGCTTGGCGTATTCCGCCATCAGCGACTGACGCGCGGGCAGATGGCCGCCGCCGCGCGCCCAGTCGAAATTGTGGTCCCACAGGAATTTCAGGAACACGAGCGCCGCCTTGTGCTGCGGTGCCGGGGTGCCTTTCGGCAGCACCCAGGTGTGGTTGTCGGTCCACACCGACTGCGTCTTGAACAGATTGGGGAACACCCGTGCCGCGTAGCCTTCGTGCAGCGGGCTGTCGGGCTTGGCTTCGGCGGCCAGCATGTCGTCGATGCGCCAGGTGCCGGTGAGGTAGATGGCGCCGGCACCGTTGAGGAAGCCGCCGAGACCGCCGCCGGAATCCAGTCCCTTGGTGATGGCATCGGCCTTCGCCAGGGCCTCGAACGCTTTCAGGGTGGCGAGCGATTCGGGGGTCTTGAAGTCGGCCTTCTCGAACCCGTTGGGGAAGATCGTGGCGTTCTGGTCGTACATCCAGGAGTAGTAGCTGCGGCCGCTATTGGCCGCGTCGCCGGGGCCGCTGGTAGCCATGACGATGTAGGGCTTGCCCGTTTTCTCGCGCACGGCCTTGGCCTGCGCGATCATCTCGTCCACCGTTTTGGGCAGGATTGGCTGACCGCCAGCATCGAGCAGCCCGGCCTTCTTGAACATGCCGAGATTGATGTGCCAAAGCCAGGAATGCGTGTCCCACGGCATCGCGTAGATCTTGCCGCCGACGGTGACGGCCGCGCGCGCATTGGGCGTGAAATCGGCCGTGTCGATGCCGGCCTCCTTCAGCGCGTCGTCCATCGGCTCGACATAGCGGACGTAGTCGCCGAGCTGGGCGCTGTGCATCACAGCGATTGTGGGGATGTCGTGCGCCGCCATGCGGGCGTTGAACTGCTGGTAGTACGGCCCCCATTCGATGATCTGCGGCTTGACGAGGATGTTGTCCTTGTTGGTCGCGTTGAACAGGTTGGTGAGCGTGGTCATCACACCGCATTCGCCGCGCGCCTTGGCCACATCCTGCGAGGTGCCGTAATCGCCTTCGCAGGCGCCGAAGAAGCGGGCGAAGGTAATCTCGGTCTTGGCCTGCGCCCAGGCTTGCGGCGCGCACAGCGCCACACTGGCGAGCAGGCCGCCCGCGAGGCCGAGGAATGTTCGTTTCAGCATGATTTGCTCCCGTTGTCTTGTCGTTGTCGTTTGCAAGCAACCGCTTGAATGGATGTCGTCATTTCGCCGGCGCGCCGGCGACCGCGCTGACGATGTAGCGTTGGAAGAACAGGTAGAGAATCATCACCGGCAGGCCCGCGAACACCGCCTGGGCCATCAGGAAGCCGATTCCCTCGGTCTGGGCGAAGTTCGTCTGCATCGCGGCAAGGCCCACGGTGAGGGTGTACATCTCCGGCTTGGTGGCGGAGACCAGCGGCCAGAAATAGTCGTTCCATCCGTGCAGGAACGTGTAGATGCCGAGTGTCGCCTGTGCCGGGATCGAGAGCGGCAGGACGATGCGCCAGAACACCTTGAAGCGCGAGGCGCTGTCGAGCAGGGCGGCTTCCTCGATCTCGGGCGAGATGGCGCGGAAATACTGCGTCATCAGCAGCACCCCGAACGGGAAGGCGAGGCGTGGCGCGATCAGCGCGGCGTAGGTGTTGTGCAGGTCGACGACGGCGAACATGGTGTGCAGCGGCACGATGATCGCCTGTTCCGGCACCGCGAGCGCCGCCAGCACCAGCACGAACAGCATACGCTTGCCGGGGAAGTTGGTGCGCGCGAAGCCGTAGCCGGCCAGCGACGCGATCAGCAGCGTGAGGATCGTCTGACCGATGGCGACGATGGCGCTGTTCAGCATCCAGTGGAACACCGACGATGCGGCGAGGATGTCGGCGTAGTTCTTGAGCGTGAAGGGCGGGAACACGATGCCGCCGGTGCTGCGCATCAGCACGTCGTTCGGCTTGAACGAGAGGCCGACCACCCAGACGATGGGCGCGATCCAGATTGCCGCCAGCAGCAGGACGGCCACGAACAGCACCCGGTCGCCGAAGCCGTTTCGGTACCCCCTCATGGCGTGCGGCGCCGCCATACGCTCGGCTCCATCACGACGCGCCGTCCTGGCGGCGGCCGAGCCACATCTGGGCCAGCGCCGCCAGCAGCATCAGCGCGAACAGGATCTGCGAGGCCGCAGCCGCGAAGCCGAGTTGCAGGTCTCGGAAACCGGCTTCGTAGATGAACTGAACCATGGGGCGCGAGCGGTTGTTCGGGCCGCCGCCGGTGATGAGGAGCGCCTGGCCGAACAACTGGAATTGCAGGATGATCTCGAGCACCGCGACCATGACGACGGTGCGCCGGATCGAGGGCAGCGTGATGAACAGCAGGGTGCGCCAGCGGCTGGTGCGGTCGAGCGCCGCGGCCTCGTAGATTTCCGCCGGTATCTGCTGCAAGGCGGCGAGAAACAGCGTCATCGGCAGGCCGATGATCCACCACACCGTAACAACGGCAATGGCGGGCAGGGCGTAGGTTTCGCTGACCACGGGGTCGAGCCCGTGCAGGCCCACGATCGCGAGGGTGTCGGCCAGCAGGCCGCGATCCGGCAGATAGACGAGGCGCCAGACCAGCGTGACGATGGTGACGGACAGGACGGAGGCGCCGAAGAAGATAGAGCGCAGCGCCGAGCTTCGCCGTGTGCGGTCATTCAGGCTAAGGGCGAGGAACAGGCCGATGACGATGAAGGCCGGTGTGGTGAGCACCACGAAGATGACGGTGTTGCGGACGGTGCCGAGAAAGATCCGGTCATTGAGCAGATTGGTGAAGTTCTCGAATCCGACGCCGCCGGCCCAACCGCCCAGCATGTCGTAATCCTGGAAGCTGAGCCACATGCCGAGCCCGACGGGCGCGATCAGCAGCACGGCGAGCACCAGCATGTAGGGCAGCACGAAAAGCAGGTTGGCCCAGGAGGGGCGCCCGATTCCGCTGGACGCCGCACCGCTCACGCGATCCGGTCCGCGTGGTAGGCACGGCCGGCGGCGTCGAAAAGATGCACATGGGCCGGGTCGATGGTGAGCTGGATGTGGTCGCCGATCGCCGGGGCCACATCGCCGGGCTCGTCGTACACGATGGTCGATCCGTCATTGGCGAGCGCGTGAACCAGCGTGCGTTCGCCGAGACGCTCCACCACATCGACGCGGGCGGGGCTGCCGGCGCCGGGGAGCACATGCTCGGCGCGAACGCCGAGGGTGAATGGGCCGCTGGCCGGGAGTGCGGCGGCGGGGATTGCGGTCGCGACGGTGGTGCCGTCAGCCAGGCGCACCATGATGCGGCCGTTGGCGTCGCCGGTTGGAGTGGCGGCGAGAAAGTTCATCGCGGGGCTGCCGATGAACGAGGCAACGAAGCGCGTGGCGGGCTGCAGATAGATCTCCATGGGGGCGCCAACCTGTTCGATGCGTCCCTGGTTCATCACCACGATGCGCGTGGCCATCGTCATCGCCTCGACCTGGTCGTGGGTGACGAACACCATGGTCGCGCGCAGGCGGTGATGCAGGCGGGCGAGTTCGATCCGCGTACGGCTGCGCAAGGCGGCGTCGAGGTTCGACAACGGCTCGTCGAACAGGAAGATGTCCGGTTGCTTGACGATGGCGCGCGCGATGGCAACGCGCTGCCGCTGGCCGCCGGACAACTGGGCGGGCTTGCGATCGAGCAGGTGGGCGATTTCGAGCGTGCCCGCGGCGGCGGCGATCTTGCGGGCGATCTCGTCGGATTTGGTGCCGATGTTGCGCAGCCCGAACGCTACGTTCTGCCGCACCGTCATGTGCGGATACAGCGCATAATGCTGGAACACCATGGCGACACCCCGGTCGCCGGGAGCCAGCGCGTCGATGCGTTTGCCGCCGATATGGATTTCGCCGCCGCTCAGGGGTTCGAGCCCCGCGACCATGCGCAACAGGGTGGATTTGCCGCAGCCCGAGGGGCCGAGGAAGACGGCGAACTCGCCATCGGCGATGTCGAGCGAGAGATCGTGGATCACCTCGAGCATACCGAAATGCTTCGACACGTTCTTGAGGCTTAGGCCACTCAAGCGTCGTCCCCCCGGAAAAGCATGGCTTTTTGCCTTGTTGACGACGGTAGGTGGCGGCTTCTAGCCTTGTCAAGCAGGGGAGAACGCAAGAATGCACAAGGCTTTGGCATGACGGAGCGGCTGCGCCGTGCGCCCGCCGTTCCTCTGGTGACGGTCGATCCGCATACCAGCGTGTGGTCGTGCGCGGATCGGCTGACCGATGACTGGCCGCGCCACTGGACCGGCACGAAAACCGAACTTTATGGCGTGGTGCGGGTGGATGGCGTTGCCTATCGCTTCATGGGCGGCCCGCAATGGCTCGCGCGCGCGGCGGAGCAGATTTCGTGCCGCATCGACGCGACGCGCACGGCGTACGTGTTCCGCGCGGGGGCGGTGAATTTATCCGTCGATTTCGTGACGCCGCTGCTGGCGGACGATCTCGATCTGCTGTCGCGGCCGGTGACGTATGTGGTGCTTCGCGCCGAGGCGTTGGACCATCGGGCGCATGACGTGGCGGCCTATGTGGACATGACCGGCGAGATGGCGGTGAATTTGCCGCATCAGCGCGTGGTGTGGGCGACGCACGCCTTCGGCGGCGTGGATGCGGTCTCGTTCCGGTGCGAGGAGCAGAACATCCTGGCCGAGGTGGGCGACCATCGGCGCATCGACTGGGGAACTGCGTTCCTGGCCGGGCGGCATGGCGTGGCGCGGACCTGCATCGGGGATATCGATGTGTGCCGCGACAGCTTTGCCCGCACCGGCGTCGCCAGCGATGCCGGGTTGAAGCCGATGCCGCGCAAGGTCGACTATAATTCCGACGCCGTGTGCTCGGTGACGGTCGCGCTGCACGACAGGCGGTGCGAGACGATCCTGATCGCGTACGACGATGAATGGTCGGTGGAGTATTTCGGCGAACGCCTGCGGCCGTGGTGGCGGCGTGGCGGCATGGAGGCGGGGGAACTGCTCGCCACGGCGATGCGCGAACGCGACGCGGTGCTGGCGCGCGCGGCGGCGTTCGATGCGGCGCTGGCGGCGCGGGCGACCGAGGCGTCCGGCGAGGCCTATGCCGACCTGCTGGCGCTGGCGTGGCGGCACACCCTCGCCGCGCACAAGCTGGTGGCCGGGCCGGATGGGACGCCGCTGTTCCTGTCGAAGGAAAACTTCTCCAACGGCTGCATCGGGACGGTGGACGTGATCTATCCGTCGGCACCGTTGTTCCTGGTGTACAATCCGGCGCTGCTGCGGGCGATGCTCGATCCGTATTTCGTGTATTGTGCGAGCCCGGCCTGGCCGTTTCCGTTCGCGGCGCACGACCTCGGCACGTATCCGAAGGCGAACGGCCAGACCTACCGCAATTTCGACCGCGACCCGCACCAGCCGATCATCGAGACGCAGATGCCGGTCGAGGAATGCGGCAACATGCTCATCCTGGTGGGGGCACTCGCGTCGGTCGAGGGCGACGCGGAATACGCGCGACGGCATTGGCAGCTGCTCACGACATGGGCCGAGTATCTGGCGGAGGCGGGGCGCGATCCGGGGCCGCAGCTTTGCACCGACGATTTCTCGGGCGTGCTCGGCCACAACGTCAATCTTTCCGCCAAGGCCACCATGGGGCTCGGCTGCTATGCCATGCTGGCGGAGCGGCTGGGCGATGCGGCGACCGGCGCGCGGTATCGTGAGATCGCGGAGGAATTCGCGCGCGACCTGCTGGCGGGCGCGCGCGATGGCGAGGCCACCCGGCTCGCGTACAACCAGCCGGGGACGTGGAGCCTGAAATACAATCTGGTATGGGACCGGCTGCTGGGCCTGGGCCTGTTCCCGCAAGCGGAGATGCGGCGGGAACTCGCGTTCTATCGCGGCAAGGTGGAGACGTACGGCGTGCCGCTCGACAGCCGGGGCACGCTCACCAAGCCGGAATGGATGCTGTGGGCCGCATCGCTTGCCGAGGACCGCGCGTTGTTCACCGATTGGGTGGAACGGATCGTGAGGTACGCCAACGAGACGCCCAACCGCGTGCCGCTGTCGGATCTGTATTTCACCGATACCGGGCGCAAGATCGGGTTTCAGGCACGCTCGGTGCTGGGCGGCCTGTTCGTCGGTCTGATGCGGCCCTCCGGCTAGGATTTCGGCTTCTGCTTCGGCGGCACGCCCGCCTCACGCAGCCCGATGGCGATGGCCTGCTTGGGATCCTTCACCGTGTGGCCGGCGGATTTGAGGTCGCCTTCCTTGAGTTCGTGCATCACGCGCACCACTGCGCGCTGCTGCGTCGGGGACTCCTTGGCCACCGCCTGATCTCCTGCTTGAATGGCGGGATAACGCGGAGGAACGCCATTGGATTTCACCCTGACCCCTGAGGTCGATGCGCTGCGCGCATCCATCCGCAAATTCGTGGACGATCGGCTGATCCCGCTGGAGGCGGATGGCGCGAATTACGATGCGCACGAGAACATCGCGCCCGGCGTGCTGGCGCGGCTGCGTGGCGAGGCGCGGGCGCAAGGCCTGTGGGCGTTGCAGATGCCGGTCGCGCGCGGCGGGCGCGGACTGAAGCTCGCCGAGATGGCGCCGTGCTACGAGGAGATGAACCGCTCGATCTTCGGTCCCGTGGTGTTCAACAGCGCGGCACCCGATGACGGCAACATGATGGTGCTGGAACGCGTGGGCACCGAGGCGCAGAAGGCGCGCTGGTTGCAGCCGATCATCGACGGCGCAGTGTCCAGCAGCTTCGCGATGACGGAGCCGATGGACGATGCGGGAGAGGGCTGCGGCTCCGACCCGGCGCTGACCTATACCAAGGCCACGCGCACGAACACCGGTTGGCGCATCCATGGCCGCAAATGGTTCATCACTGGGGCGGATGCCGCGCGCCACTTCATGCTGATCGCACGCACCTCGGACGACGAGCGAAAGGGGTTGAGCGCGTTCGTATTCGATGCCGGCCAGCCGGGGTGGCGCATCGTGCGGCGCATTCCGATCATGGGGCCGGAGGAGCATGGCGGGCATTGCGAAATGGAGTTCGATGGGCTGGAGATCCCCGACGAGAACCGGCTGATGGAGGTCGGGGACGGATTGAAGCTGACGCAGATCCGCCTCGGGCCGGCGCGGTTGACGCATTGCATGCGCTGGACCGGGTTGGCGCGGCGGGCGCTGGAAATCGCGATGGACCATGCCAACAAGCGGCGCAGCGGGACCGGAAGGTTGATCGAGCGGGAGAGCGTGCAGGCATTGCTCGGCCAGGCGGGCATGGAGATCCAGACCGGGCGGCTGCTCACGATGCATGCGGCATGGAAGCTCGATCAGGGCGATTTCGCGCGCAAGGAGGTGTCCATGGCCAAGGTGGTCGTGGCGGACGCGCTGCACCGCGCGGCCGACACGGCGCTGCAGCTGATGGGCGCGCGGGGCTATTCGAAGGACACGCCGGTGGAGTGGATCTACCGCTATGCGCGCCAGGCGCGGCTGGTGGATGGCGCGTCGGAGGTGCATCGCATGGTGCTGGCCAATTTCATGCGGCGCGAGGGGACGGCGTTTTTCGGCTGGGACGCGCATGGATAGGGCGGCGCTGGCGGATTGGCTGGCCGCGGCGGCCGGCCAACCTGTCGAGATCATCGGCATGGCACTCATGTCCGGCGGGGCCATTCAGCAGAACTGGCGGTTGGATGCGGTGGTTCGCGGCGTGACGCAGGCCTGGGTGTTGCGCAAGGATGCGCCGGCGAAATTGTCGCACAGCCGATCGCGGGCGGAGGAATTCGCGCTGCTTCAGGTGGCGTTCGCGGCCGGGGTGACCGTGCCGGAGCCGCTGTACGTGTGTAGCGATGCGGCCGTGCTCGGCACTCCGTTCTTCGTCATGCGCCGGGTCGAGGGGATCGCGGCGGCGCATCGCGTGGTCCGCGGCGAGACGCTGGGCGGCGGGCGGGAGGCGCTGGTGGCGGCTTTGGGACGGGAGCTGGCGGCCATCCATGCCATTCGGCCGGGGCACGAGAACCTCGATTTTATGGGCGAAATCGACCCGAATCCATGCGGTCGTTTCGTCCGCGACGCGCGAAAACGCCTCGATTCCGCGCAAAACCCGCGCCCGATTCTGGAATGGGGCCTCCGCCGCCTGGAACTCACGGCCCCGCCGCCAGGGGACATTGTTATGTGCCATAACGATTTCCGCACCGGCAATTACATGGTCACAGACAGGGGTCTGACCGGCGTGCTCGATTGGGAATTCGCCGCCTGGGGCGACCGGCACGAGGATTTCGGCTGGCTCTGCGCGCCCTGCTGGCGCTTCGGCGGCGTGGGTGAAGCGGGCGGCGTGGGATCGCGCGAAACCCTCTACGGCGCCTACCAACAGGCATCCGGCCACGCGGTCGATCCGGCGAAGGTCGCGTGGTGGGAGATCGCCGCCGCCATTCGCTGGGCCGTGATCGCCAGCGACCAGGCCGCGCGCCATGTCAGCGGCACCGAACCGAGCCTCGAACTGGCGCTCACCGGCCATATCGTGCCCGAACTCGAACTCGGCGTGATGCGAGCCTGCGCATGAGCTGGGACGGAACCGAATCGCCCAACGGCGCGGAACTGCTCGAAATCGCCCGCGCCACCCTGCTCGATGTCATCGTGCCCGGCCTCGCCGGCGATGCGCGCTTCAAGGCGCTGATGGTGGCCAACGCGATCGCCATCGCCACCCGTGAACTGCGCCTCGGCACCGTGGCCATCCGCGCGGCATTGCAGGCGATCGGCACCGACGCGCGCACGCTCGGCACCGAAATCCGCGCCGGCGCCCATGACGACGACGCCGATCTCGCCGCAAGGCTGCTGCGCCTCGCCGAGGAACGCTGCCGGATCAGCGCGCCGCGTTCGCTGTAGCCTCGGCCCCGAACTGCAACTTCGCGAGACGCGCGTACAGCCCGCCGGCATGGATCAATCGGTCGTGGCTGCCGGTCTCAACCACACGCCCCTCCTCGATCACCACGATCCGATCCGCCGAGCGCACCGTGGCGAGCCGGTGCGCCACCACCAGCGTGGTGCGGTCCCGCGACAGCACCGCCAGCGCGTCCTGCACCGCCCGTTCCGACTCGGCGTCGAGCGCGCTGGTCGCCTCGTCCAGCAGCAGCACCGGCGGATCGCGCAATATCGCCCGCGCTATCGCGATGCGCTGCCGCTGGCCGCCCGACAGGCGCACGCCCTTCTCGCCCAGGAACGTGGCGTAGCCTTCGGGCAGATCCTCCAGGAAATCCGCGTGCGCCGCATGGCCCGCCGCGCGCACCTCGGCATCGCTGGCACCCGGCCGCCCGTAGCGAATATTCTCCAGCGCCGTGGTGCCGAAGATCACCGGGTCCTGCGGCACGATGCCGATGCGTCCGCGCAGATCCGCCAGCGCCAGGCACGAGATATCCACGCCGTCCAGCGTCACGCGGCCTTCCGCCGGGTCGTAGTAGCGCAACAGCAATTGCAGCACCGTGGTCTTGCCGGCACCCGACGGGCCGACCAGCGCCACCGTCTCGCCTGGTGCCACCGCGATCGAGAAATCCCGCAACGCCGCGTGGTCCGGCCGGGCCGGGTAACGGAACACCACGCGCTCGAACGCCACCCGCCCCTCGGCCCGCGCCGGCAGCCTCACCGGATGCGCGGGCGAGGCGATCGTCGGCCGCTCCGCCAGCAATTCCCGCAGCCGATCGGCCGCCCCGCTCGCACGCTGCAACTCGCCCCATAATTCGCTCATCTGCGCGCCGGAACTCGCCAGAATCACCGCGTAGAACACGAACGCCGACAGATCGCCGCCGCTCATGCGGCCGTCGATCACGTCACGCCCCCCCACCCACAGGCTGAACACGATCGCGCCGAACCCCAGCAGGATCACCGCGAAAATCAGCAGCGACCGGGTCCGCACCCGGCGCAGCGCGGTGACGACGGAACGCTCCACCTGCGCGGAGAACCGCACCCGGTCCACCGGCTCATGGGTGAACGCCTGCACCGTCCGCAGCGCGTTGATCGTCTCCTCCGCATACGCCCCCAGATCGGCCACGCGATCCTGCGCCGCGCGCGAAAGATGCCGCTCGCGCCTGCCGAACACCACCAGCGGCACCAGCACCAGCGGCGTCACCAGCAGCACGATGCCGGCCAGCTTCGGGCTCGTTACCAGCAGCATCGCGAGCGCCCCGGTCAGCAGGATGAAGCTCCGCAGCCATTGCGAGATGGCCGATCCGATCAGCGCCTGGAGCACGGAGATATCCGCCGTCAGCCGGGTGAGGATGTCGCCGGTGCGGGCGGTCTCGAAGAAGGCGGGCGACAGCGAGATCACGCGCTCGAACATGTCCCGCCGCAGATCGGCCGCGACGCGCTCGCCGAGCCACGAGACGAGGTAGAAACGCAGGCAGGTGAAGCCGGCCAGCGCCGCCTCCACGACGAACATGGCGCCCGCCGCCTGGTTCAGATGCGCC
>JANXTF010000049.1 GCA_025352565.1 Rhodospirillales bacterium
GGGCCACGCACAGAACGAGCGCGAGCCAAGTCCACTGCCGCGTCATTCCTCGTCCTCCACCGACACATGGCGCAGCGAGCGCCACAGCAGCACCGGGATGATGACGGTGAACACGATCACCTCCTTGAACGCGCTGGCCCAGAACGAGGAGAAGCTTTCCAGCACCCCCACGGCCACCGCCGCCAGCGCCGCCGCCGGGTAGCTGGCCAGCCCGCCGATGATGGCGGCGACGAAGCCCTTGAGGCCAATCAGGAAGCCGCTGTCGTAGTACACCGTGGTCAGCGGCGCGATCAGAATGCCGGAAAGCGCGCCGATCAGACCGGCCAGGGTGAATGCGATCAGGCCGCTTTGCGCGGTTGGGATGCCGACCAGCCGGGCGCCCAGCCGGTTCACCGCCGTCGCCCGCAGCGCCTTGCCCGACAGCGTCCCCTCGAACCACGCGTACAGCGCCGCCATCAGGCCGAGCGTGAGGCCGACGATCCAGGCCGCCTGGCCCGGCACGGTGAGGGCGCCTATCGCGAAGCTGGCATCGGAGAAGCCGGTGGCGCGGGAACCCTCCGGGCCGAAGAACACGAGGCCCAGCCCGCCCAGCACCAGATGCACGCCGACCGATGCGATCAGCAGCACCAGGACGGACGCCTGGGCGAGCGGCGCGAAGGCGATCTGGTAGGTCAGCGGCGCCATGGGCGACACGATCGCGATGGCCAGCAATGCCTCGACCAGCACGCCCGGCCTGCGCGGCGCCAGCAGCATGGCGGCGCCGATTACCGCCGCCGGCAACAGCAGCGTCCGCGCCGCGAGCCACGCCGCGTCGCGCGCGGCGAAGATGGCGCGCATCGCCCACAGCCCCGCGAGGAACGCGCCCACGCCAAGCGCGCCCAGCAGCCACACGCTGCCGGGCAACTGGCCGGTGTCCAGCGCCGCGTAGGTGAGTGCCCCATAGGCGACGAACTCACCCTGCGGGATGAGAATGATCCGGGTGACCGCGAACACCAGCACGAGGCTGAGCGCCAGCAGCGCATAGATCGCGCCGTTGACGACGCCGTCCTGCACCAGGATCAGGAAGATCGTGGAATCCACTACGCCAGGCCGCGGCCTTGCGTCAGGGCAGCGGCTTCCACTTGCCGTCGGCGATGGTCACCATCACGCGGGCGCGGTCGTCGAAGCCATTGTGGTCGTTCGGCGTCATGGTGGCGATGCCGTGGGTCAGCACCAGGTTCTTCTGGCTTTCCAGCGAGTCGCGCAGGCCCGCGCGGAACTCGGGCGTGCCGGGCTTGCCCTTCTTCAGCGCGTCGGGGATCGCCGCCGCCAGCAACGTCCCCGCGTCGAAGGCATGGGCGCCGAAGGTGGCAACCGAGCCCGCGCCGTTCGCCGCTTCGTAGCGCTTCACGTAGTCCAGCGCGCGCGCCTTGATCGGGTTGCTGTCGGCAAGCTCGCTCGCCACCAGCACGGGGCCGGCGGGCAGTATGGTGCCCTCCACGTCCTTGCCGCCCACGCGGAGGAAGTCGTTGTTCGCCACGCCGTGCGTCTGGTAGTACTTCCCGGTGTAGCCGCGCTCGTGCAGCGTTTTCTGGGGCAGCGCGGCGGGCGTGCCGGCACCCGCGATCAGCACCGCGTCGGGCTTGGCGGCCATCACCTTCAGCACCTGGCCGGTCACGCTCGTGTCCGAACGCGCGAACCGCTCGGCATCGACGATCGCGATGCCCTTCGCCGTCGCGGCCTTGGTAAACTCGTTCAGCCAGCCATCGCCATAGGCGTCGTTGAAGCCGATGAAGCCGACGGTCTTCACCCCGTTCGCCGCCATGTGGCTGGCGATGGCGGTCGCCATCAGGCTGTCGTTCTGCGGCACCTTGAATACCCATTTGCGCTGCTCATCCATCGGCGCGATGAGGGCGGCCGACGCCGCCAGCGAGATCAGCGGCACATGCGCCTCGGCCGCCACCGGGAGCATTGCCAACGAGGCCGGTGTGGTGGAGCTGCCGATGATGGCGTCGGCATGGTCCTCCGCGATCAGTTTGCGCGTGTTCGCCACCGCCTTTGTGGTGTCCGAGGCGTCGTCGAGCACCGTGTATTCGATGGTCTGCCCGGCGATTTCGCGGGGGAGCAGCGCCATGGAGTTGCGCTGCGGGATGCCGAGCGAGGCGGCGGGGCCGGTCTGGGAGATGGTGACGCCGACATGGATGGTGTCGGCCCATGCCGGGGCCGCGAACGCCAGAATGGTGGACATGAGCAGGCCCGCGCGCAGCTTGGACATGATGTTTCCCTTGCTTGAGGCCGCGATGTTGCCCGCAGCTTTGCAGCTATCCCGCGATGGTGTGTTGGGGCAGAAACGCTGTCAATGAAGCCTTGCCCGTCCCTTCACAGGATGCCCTCGCATGCAACGGATGACCACCGCGGAAGCGACCGTCGAGAGCCTGCTGCGCCATGGCATCGACCGCATCTACGCCCTGCCCGGCGTTCACAACGACCATCTGTTCGACGCCATCCACCGCTCCGATGGAAGAATGCGGGTGGTCCACACCCGCCATGAGCAGACCGCCGCCTACATGGCGCTGGGGGCCGCGATGGCGACCGGCCGGCCGCAGGTTTTCTCCGTCGTGCCCGGACCGGGGATGCTGAACGCCAGCGCCGCCCTGCTGAACGCGTACAGTGCCGGGATGCCGGTGCTGGCGCTGATCGGTCAGATCCCGTCCAGCACGATCGACCGCGCCTACGGCCAGCTCCACGAAATTCCGGACCAGCTCGGCCTGCTCCGCCACCTCACCAAGTTCGCCGCCCGCATCGGCGGCGCCGCCGAGGCGTCCGGCATCGTGGCCGACGCGATCCATCGCGCGCTGAGCGGCCGCACCCGTCCGGTGGCTCTGGAATGCGCCATCGACATCTGGGGCCGCCCTGGCGCGGCACACATCGCCGACCCGATCGCCCCCTGGTCGCCGCCGGTCGACGATGACGCGATCGAGCAGGCGGCGCGCATCCTGGGTGCAGCGAAACGCCCGATCATCGTGGCTGGCGGGGGCGCGCTGGACGCCGCCCCCGAATTGCTGGCGTTGGCCGAGATGCTGGAGGCCCCGGTGGTCACCTACCGGCGCGGCCGGGGCGCGATCCCCACCACGCACCGCCTCGCGGCCTCGCTTCCCGTCGGGCACCGGCTGTGGAAGCACGCGGACGCCGTGCTCGGCGTCGGCACCCGTCTGCACCAGCAGCAATCCGCCTGGGGCACCGACCCCGACCTCAAGATCGTGCGGATCGACGCGGACCCCGAGGAGGCGTTTCGCTTCCGCCGCCCCGATTGCGCGGCGATCGGGGACGCCGCCGCCAATCTGCGCGCGTTGCTCGCCCGCCTGCCGCGCCACAACCAGGCCCGTGCGCCACGCGAGGACGTGGCCGAGGCCCAAGGCTGGTTCGCCGAACGCCTCGAACGGCAGGAACCGCAAATGGGTTTTCTGCGCGCCATCCGGGCCGCGTTGCCGGCGGACGGCATCGTCGTCGAGGACGTGACCCAGGTAAGCTTCGTCGGCCGTCTCGCATTCCCGGTGCAAGCGCCCCGCCGCTATCTCTCGTCCGGCTATCAGGACAATCTGGGCTGGGCGTTCGGCGCGGCCCTCGGCGTCCAGGCGGCGCTGCCGGAGCGGGCCGTGGTGTCGATTTCGGGCGATGGCGGGTTCATGTATCAGGCGCAGGAGCTGGCGACCGCCATGCGCCACGACCTGCCGCTGGTGGCCATCGTGTTCGACGACGCAGCCTTCGGCAACGTGCGCCGCATTCAGGCCGAACGATTCGGCAACCGCCTGATCGCCAGCGACCTCGTCAATCCCGACTTCGTCAGGTTCGCCGACAGCTTCGGCGTGCAATCCCACGTCGCGCGGAATGCCGAGCAGCTGGAGCGGCGCCTTGGCGACGCCCTGGCCGCACGGCGGCCGGCGCTGATCCATGTGCCGGTCGGCGAGATGCCGAGCCCGTGGGACATGCTGACGCTCAAGCGTGTACGGGGGCATGAGGATGCCTGGCGGCCGAACCTGCCGTGATGCCGCCCGGCCATGCGGCCCGTTCGCGTCATGGCACCACCACCCGGATCGGCCCCTCCGCGTCGGTCACCGTCAGCGGCGCCCGTCCCGCCGGATCGCCATCGGCCTGGGTGGGCACGTCGACGGACTCGATCTCGACATGGCGCGCGCGCACCAGCCGCAGGCCGGGCATCCGCGCGATCAGGTCCAGCGGCAGCGCCGCGCCATACATCATCGCGGCCCATGGCCCGCCGGCGGTGAACAAGGCCACGGTGAAACCGGGGGCCGTGGGCGTGGCGTCTGGCGCCAGCGTGTAGCAGCCGGCGTAGAAGCGCCCCTTGGCCACCACCACGCTGCCCGCCTCGACGCACGAGCCGTCGATGCGCAGCTTGATCGGCGCGAATTTGTAGCGCGTCAGCTCGCGCAGGCTTTGCGCCACATAGGCGCCGCGTCCCACCGCGCGCTTGAGGCCGAGCGAGAGCCGATGCACCACCTGCGCGTCGAACCCCGCACCCACCATCTGCACGAACACCCGCCGCCTTCCTTCTGACCGCGCGACGCCAGTCGATTGCGCGACGCCGGGCCATAATGGCTGGGTGCGGCCGAAGGCGAGCGTGGCGGCGACCGCGGCGGGCGCGAAGGGCAGCCCGAGTTCGTGCGCCAGAACGTTGGCGGTGCCGAGCGGGATGATGCCGAGTCTGGAATCCGAGCCGATCAGGCCGTTGGCCACATCGGCGATCGTGCCGTCGCCACCCGCTGCCACGATCAGCTGAACGCCCCGGCTGGCGGCGTCTCGCGCAAGGTCGGTCGCATGGCCCGCGTGGTGCGTTTCCACCAGCTCCAGCTTCGCTCCGCTGGACGACATCACGTCGAGCACGCGCCACAGCAATTGCGCGCGCCTGCGTCCGGCCGCCGGGTTGTAGATGATGAGCATACGGTGCCGTCGGGTGCTAGATCGGTGAAGAGAATTAGGCCGAACCAACGAGCATGGACGTTTTGCATGACGGTTCGATGGCAGATTGGCTTCCGATCGGTGATGTTGGCAACAGGGAAATTTGGGCTGGCCGGTCATGCAAACTTCACGTGCGCGACGCGGGCGCCGGCGTATCAGATGCGGCCATGAACGCTGCAATCGCCCCGGCACGGCTGACCGCGACGGACCATTACCGGGCGGTTTTCATCTCCGATGTGCATTTGGGCACGCGTGGCGCCCGCGCGGACTTCCTGGCGGACTTCCTTCGCCGCACGCGCTGCGACCAGCTTTACCTGGTCGGCGACATCATAGATGGCTGGCGCCTGCGCAAGTCCTGGTACTGGGATGCCGACCACGACGAGGTGCTGCGCCAGATATTGAGCAAGGCTCGCGCGGGCACCGAAGTGACGTACATTCCCGGCAACCACGACGAGATGTTCCGCGCGTGGCTGCCGATGGGCCTGGAGATCGCGGATGTGAAATTGCGCCGCGAGGCCGTGCATGTCACCGCTGACGGACGCCGGCTGCTGGTGATCCATGGCGACGAGTTCGACAGCGTGGTGCGTTACGCCAGGTTTCTCGCCCTGCTGGGCGACAGTGCCTACACGGGCGCGCTGGTCGCCAACCGATGGTTCAACGCCGTTCGCCGCAAGCTCGGTTATCCCTACTGGTCGCTGTCGGCGTGGCTGAAGCGCCAGGTGAAGGAAGCGGTCAAGGCGATCGACCGTTTCGAGGTTGCATTGGCGAACGAAGCGCGCCAGCGGGGTTTCGACGGCGTGGTCTGCGGACATATTCACCAGGCCGAAATGCGCGCGGTGAACGGGGTGGAATACTACAACGATGGCGATTGGGTGGAGAGCTGCACGGCGCTGGTCGAGCATGATGACGGACGGCTTGAGCTTGTCGATTGGGCGGCGATCAACCGCCTTTCGTTCATGGCGACGCGCCTCCGCGAGATCCCGCAACCTGCCTGAGTTCCGGCCCAACCCGCAGCGCATCCTGATCGTCTCCGACGCGTGGCTGCCGCAGGTGAACGGCGTGGTCCGCACGCTGTCAACCGTCGCGGGAGAGCTTGCCGCGATGGGGCATGTGGTGGAGGTGATCGGGCCGGACAGGTTCCGTACCGTGCCGTGTCCGACCTATCCCGACATCCGCCTGTCTTTGCTGCCGCGCCGTAAGCTGGTGCGGATGATCGAGGCGTTCGAGCCGGACGCGCTGCACATCTCGACCGAAGGCCCGCTCGGCATCGCCGCCCGGGCCTGGGCGCAACGACGCGGCCGGCCGTTCACGACGGCCTTCCACACGAGGTTCCCGGAATACGTGCAGGCGCGGATCGGTTTGCCGACGGGTCCGCTGTACGCGTGGCTGCGGCGGTTTCACGGCGCGGGCGTCGGCATGATGGTGGCGACGGCAAGCCTGCGCGACGACCTCGTGGCGCGCGGGTTCCGCCATGTGTGCGCGTGGTCGCGGGGCGTCGATCTCGAATTGTTCAAGCCGGACACTCGGGAGGTGTGGCACCTGCCGCGCCCGGTGTTCCTGTATGTCGGCCGCGTGGCCGTCGAGAAGAACATCCGCGCGTTCCTCGATCTCGATCTGCCCGGCTCCAAGGTTGTCGTCGGCGGCGGTCCGCAGCTCAAGTCGTTGAAGCGGAATTACCCGTCGGTGCGTTTCACCGGGCCGCGTCATGGCGAATCCCTGGCGCGGGCGTATGCCGGGTCCGACGTGTTCGTGTTCCCGAGCCTGACCGACACATTCGGCTTGGTCATCCTCGAAGCCCTGGCCTGCGGCACCCCGGTCGCGGCCTTTCCGGTGACCGGCCCGCGCGACGTGCTGGGTGAGGCGGATGGCGTGGTGGGGGCGCTGGACGACGATTTGCGGGTGGCGGCGCTGCGAGCTCTCAATGCGGACCGGGCGGCGTGCCGGGCGCATGCCGAGCGGTTCAGCTGGCGGGCTTGCGCGGAGGTGTTCCTGACGAATTTGGCGCCGTTCCGGGGGGAATAGCGGGACCGTTCGGGCTCAAAGACTCAGCGTCCCGATCGCGTCAATCGTCGCCGCGTGTGCGGCGGCGACGGATTGGACAGCCCTTTCAAGGTCCGCCGCAAGCGCCGCGATGCGGGTTTCGTCGGTGTCGAGCAGGCGCGTCAGGCGGCCGCGCAGCGCATCGTTGGCCGCGACGGCACCGAGGTTTTCGCGCAGGCGCGCCTCGTCCTTTTCTATCGCCGCGATCTGGGCGCGCAGACCGTCGCGCTCGGCTTCCCGCCTGGCCTCGGTGGCGCGCAGTCCCGCGACGCGCTCCAGGGCGGCACGGGCCTGCGGCGTCAGGCCCTGCAGGCCGAGGATGCGGGCGATGGCGCCGGGATCGCTGACCAGCGCGATCTGCTGGCGTGTGACGCGGTCGAGATTCACCGCGAGCGTCTTCACCTCGCCCGGCGCCAGATCGACCGCGATGCGCCATGCGGTCGCGGTTTCCTCCTCTGGCCTCGCGCCGTCCTCGGCGGTCAGGGTGACGCCGGTGGATTTCGGAACCTCGACCAGCACGCGGCGGGCCTCCTTCGCCGGCGCGGCGAGGGTGACGCGCAGGCTGGTGCGGTTGCGCTGGTCCAGCCGCATCACGCCGTTTGCCGCCGAAAGCGTGGCGATGGCCACGCTTTCGGCGCGGCGCCATTCGGCGGTGGTGCGCAAATCCTCGGCGAAGGACAGCAGGCGCCGCTCGCCATTGGGCAGGCCCGCGAGGCGGGCGTCGCCGGCATAGGGGGCGGTGGCGGAAGCGGTGTCATACAGCGTGAGCACGCCGGCGGGCAGGCTGACGCCGGTGTCGTTGGTGAGACGGAGGGCGGCAAGCGGATGGGGACGGTCGCCCGTCAGCAGGCCGATGCGCGCGGCCGGCACCTCCCGGTCGAGCAGGGGCACGGAGGCTGTGTGGCCGGCGGCGAGCGTGATGGGGGCGGCGACGGGATATTCGGTCTGTTCGCCCCCCTCGCTTGCCTGCACGGACTCCGATGGCGGTGCCATCGCGGACGCCGATGGGAGTGAGGGCGGGGCCGGTGCCGCGGCACGCATCGCCGCCTTGGGTGCGGCCGGCGCGATGTCGGCGCGGGCGCCGGTGTCCGCATCGGGCAACAGGCGGCCGAGCGTTTGCACCGGCACCTCCGGACGATCGACGAAATAGCTGCGGTAGATGGCTTGGCGGAAGGTGACGGGATTGCCGTATTGCAGGGTGAGCGCCACGCCGTTCCAGTCGGCGCCCGTGGTGTTTTCCAGCACCGCCCAGGCCTGCACGCGCGCCTTGCCCCCCCCCGGCGGCGGCAGCACGAGACGGTAGGTGGCCTTCCACAGCGGCGCCGCCGCCACGTAGCCCACCCGGATGGTGCGATGGCCCTGGCCGGTGGCGCGGAGGGTCAGGTGGCGGCTGTCCTGGCTGGCCTCGTGACGGAGTGCCGCGATGGCGCGGGCGACGCGGGCCCGCAATTCGGGGTCGGCGACCTGGACCGTCTCGGAATCCTCCAGGATGAACTGGGCGAGCCCGGCATCGGTCAGCAGCGTCACGCGGGTGCGGTCGGTCGCGCCGGTTCGGCCAGCCGGCTCATGCACCGCCTCGGCGCGCATCAGATTGCCCTCCATCGGGCGGGGGCCGGCCACGCGGAGGCGGATGCCTTGCAGGCTGTTGAGGAAATCGAGCGGGGCCGCGAGCGCGTCCGGGCCGAACGGCACGTCGCCAAACGCCACCCGGCTCGCGTCGCGGCCGGGGAGTTCGATGCCGCCGACGGCGCCCGCGCTATCGAAGACAATCAACGATTTCAGAACGTCATCGACCTGATCTAACGGAATGTCCAGGCCGAGCGTCGTATTGCCATCGACATCGGCGGCATACTCGAAGTATCCCACGCCGGCGGTGGAGAGCATGACGCGCTTGAGCGTCAGGTCGCTCGCCGCGGCCGGCGCGGCCGCGAGGCAGGCGAGCGGCAGGATGAAGCGGATGTGCTGGCGCATGCGGGCTCTCCGGGGACGATGATGATGCAATGAGCGTTGGACGATCAAGGGAGCAAGCGATGAAGCGTATTCTATGTGGGGCCGTGGCCGTGCTGCTGGCCGTGTCGCAACAGGCGCAGGCGCAATCGCGCTGCGCGACGGCCGCCGACCAGGCGGTGTTCGACGTTCAGGCGTTGAAGGGCAAGCTGACGGTGCTGGCGATCACCTGCCGGGTCGACGAGCGGTACAACGCGTTCGTGGAGAAATACCGGCCCACGCTGGTGGCCAACGAGCGCCAGTTCACCGCCTACTTCAAGGGCCAGAAGGGCGGGCGGTCGCAGGCTGAGCAGGATTCCTACATCACGGCGCTGGTGAACGCGATGTCGAGCTTCACGACCACCGAGGGCGCGGAGTTCTGCGGCCGCAACGCGCCACTGTTCGACGAGGTGATGGCGCTGCGCACGCCGACCGAACTGCCGTCGTACGCGGCCGGCAAGAACCTGTTTCCGGCCTCGTTCGGCGCCTGCCTGAGTGCGCCCGCGCCCGAGCCCGCGCGCCGGACATCGTCGCCGGCCCGCGCCGCGAAGCCCCGCTAGTGGTCCAACCCTGACGCTCACGACCCGGGCGTCAGGGGATTTGGCCCGTGAAATCAAGGCCAGTGGATAGAATCCATCGGATTCCAGCCACTGGAAAGGCTGGTTTCAGCCCGGGTTGACCGTCACCGCGACGCGGATGGCAAGGTCGCCCGGGAGAAGCTGCACGGAGAACGCGTCGGACCCCGCGTAGCGGGCGTCCGGCGTGTAATCCACGCGCGTATCGTTGCCGACCGTGTGGACATAGACCTTGCCATGCGCCGGGCGGGTGGCGAGCAGGCCGGCCGTGAACGGCCGGCCCGATTGACCGACCTTGAACGCGCACCAGCCGCCGTCATTGCCCAGCGTGATCGCCACCGGCGTCTCGCGGCCCGGCGTCAGCGCCACGTCGGCGGGGGCCGTGCACTGCCTGGCGCCGCCGGCAAAGTCGAACGCATACAGCTTTACGTTCGAGGCCGCCGGCGCGGGCGGTTTCTCGACGCATCCGGCCGTGGCCAGGGCGAGCAGAACCGACAGCCGGGCGGCGGTCAGCAGGGGGGTGTTCAACATCGACATCTATGACTACCAAGTTGATGGGCGCGACAAAATGGTGGGCGCGACAGGGATTGAACCTGTGACCCTTCGCGTGTGAAGCGAATGCTCTACCGCTGAGCTACGCGCCCGGGTGCGCCCTGAGAAGCCCCAGGGCCTTCGAGATCGGCGGCTTTCCTACCCAGTCCATCCGGGCAACGCAAGACCCGCCCCGTTCTCGCGCCCCCCATATCGCCCCTCTAGCCGAGATGCCGCGCGCGCGCGAAGATCGGGCAACGGGACAATCGGGCAACGGGACAGGGGATGGCCATGAACGACATGAGCGAGGGCGCCGTGCTACGGGTCGATGTGCGGGCTGGCTATCGGGTGCTGACGCTCAATCGGCCGGAGCGGATGAACGCGCTCGACCAAAAAACCCTCGCCGCCCTCGTCGCGGCCATAGCGGAGGCCGAAGCCGACACCGAATGCCGCGCCCTGCTGCTGACCGGCACCGGCCGTGCGTTCTGCGCGGGGGCCGATCTGGGCAGCCTGGAGCCGGGCGCCGACCTGGGCGATGCGATCGACCGCGGCTGGAATGTGCTTGCCCGCAAGCTGCACACAATGCGGGTGCCCACCGTCTGCGCCGTGAACGGCATCGCGGCTGGGGCGGGGGCCAACCTCGCGCTGGGCTGCGACATCGTGCTGGCGGCGCGCTCGGCCAAATTCGTGCAGGCCTTCTCGAAGATCGCCCTGGTGCCGGATTGCGGCGGCTCCTGGCTGCTGCCGCGCCTGGTGGGGCTGGGGCGCGCGCGGGCGCTGGCGATGCTGGCCGAGCCGGTTTCGGCCGAACAGGCGGCAAGCTGGGGGATGATCTGGCGCGCGGTCGAGGACGAGTCGCTGATGAGCGAGGCGGAGGCCGTGGCGGCGGCGCTGGCGACCCAGCCGACCCACGCCCTGGTTCTCACCCGGCAATTACTGGCGGAGGGCAGCGCCAACACGTTCGACGCGCAGCTGGACCGGGAACGCGACACCCAGCGCGCGGCGGGCCGGACCGCCGATTTCCGCGAGGGCGTGATGGCGTTCCGCGAAAAGCGCCCGGCGGTGTTCGACGGCAAGCCGTGAAGGCAGCCACCGTAAACGCAGCCACCCTGAAGGCGCCGGCCGACCCCCAGGCGCTCGCGCAGGCCTGCGCCGCTTCCATGTGGGCGGATGACCGGGCCAGCCAGGGACTTGGCATGGTGCTGGAGGCGGTCGGCCCCGGCCATGCCCGCATGGCGATGGCGGTGACCGAGGCGATGGTCAACGGCCACGGCATTTGCCATGGCGGCTTCATCTTCGCGCTGGCGGACAGCGCCTTCGCCTTCGCCTGCAACTCCCGCAACGCGCGTGCCGTCGCCGCCCAGTGCAGCATCGCCTATCTTCGTCCGGGAAAGCTCGGCGACCGCCTGGTGGCCGTGGCCGAGGAACGCGCGGTCGCCGGCCGTTCCGGCATCTACGACATTCGGGTGCTCGACGGGCAGGGCACGGTCATCGCCGAGTTTCGCGGCCATTCGCGCCAGGTCGGCCAGAGCTTCTTCGAGGAGGCGTGATGCTGACCCCGTGCGATCTGTCGCCAAGGCCCGGCGACCTGGAGTCGATCGAGACGGCGTCGCGCGACGAGATCATGGCGGTGCAGCTCGCGCGGCTGCAATGGTCGGTGCGGCACGCCTATGACAACGTGGCCCATTACCGGCGCGCGTTCGACGCCGCCGGCGTGCATCCCGACGATGTGCGCTCGCTGGACGATATCCGGCGGTTTCCATTCACCACCAAGCACGATCTGCGGAACAACTATCCGTTCGGCATGTTCGCCGTGCCGCGCGAGCGGGTGGCGCGCATCCACGCCTCCAGCGGCACCACCGGCAAGCCCACCGTGGTGGGCTACACCAGGGCCGATATCGCCATGTGGTCCGCGCTGATGGCCCGCTCCATCCGCGCCTCGGGGGGGCGTGCGGGGATGCGGGTGCATGTGGCGTACGGCTACGGGCTGTTCACCGGCGGACTGGGCGCGCATTACGGCGCCGAGCATCTGGGCTGCACCGTCATTCCCATGTCGGGCGGGCAGACCGAGCGGCAGGTGCAGCTGATCCGGGACTTCGAGCCGGACATCATCATGATCACGCCCAGCTACATGCTGGCGCTGCTGGACGGCTTCCGCGCCCTGGGCCTCGACCCGCGCGACACCGCGCTGAAGCTGGGCATCTTCGGCGCCGAGCCCTGGACCAACGCCATGCGCGCCGAGATCGAGCGCGATTTCGGCATCCATGCGGTCGATATCTACGGACTGTCCGAGGTGATGGGCCCCGGCATCGCCAATGAGTGCGTGGAGACCAAGGACGGGCTGCACATCTGGGAGGATCATTTCCTGCCGGAGATCATCGACCCGGCGACCGGCGCGGTGCTGCCCGACGGCGAGCTGGGCGAACTGGTGTTCACCTCGCTCAGCAAGGAGGCGATGCCGGTGATCCGCTACCGCACGCGCGACCTCACCCGCCTGCTGCCGGGCACAGCGCGGAGCATGCGGCGGATGCAGAAGGTGACGGGGCGCTCGGACGACATGATGATCGTGCGCGGGGTGAACGTGTTCCCGACGCAGATCGAGGAGGAATTGCTGAAATTCGCCGCGCTCAGCGGCCACTACCAGGTGGTGCTGACCCGCGAGGGCCGGATGGACGCGATGGCGGTGCATGTCGAGGCGCGGCCCGAGGGCTGGGCCGGCGGCGTGGACGGCCTGGCTGCCGCTCTGGCGGCGCGGATCAAGGAGATGGTGGGGGTGACGGCCCGCGTGGTGGTGGAGGCGCCGGGCGCGGTCGAACGCTCGCTCGGCAAGGCGCGGCGGGTGGTCGACAGGCGGCGGGAGTAGGTTCAGACTTCCCGGCAAAAGTTTGAGGAAACGAACAATGCGCGCCATGCGGCTGGTCCTGCCATTCCTGATGCTCGCCCCATCCGCCCACGCGGAGGTCACGCGCTTCGAGATCCTCGCGCGCGACCAGCCGGCCCTCGGCGGCCAGAGCTTCGGCGCCGGCGGCACCACCGAGAAGATAACCGCGCGGGCCACCATCGCGCTCGACCCGACCGACCCGCGCAACGCGGTCATCGCCAACATCGGGGCCGCGCCGCGCAACGCCGGGGGCCGGGTCGAGGCCACCAGCGAGGTCGTCATCCTGCGGCCCGCCCACCCCAACGGCACGCTGCTGTTCGAGGTATTGAACCGGGGCCGCAAGCTGTTGCCCAGCTTCGTGCAGGACGGCGATGCCGCCGCCGGCACCCGGCTCGCCCAATCCGGCGACGCGGGCAGCGGCTTCCTGCTGGAACAGGGTTTTACCCTCGTCTGGGCGGCCTGGCAGGAGGATGCGCCGGTCAGTCCTGGCGCGCTGCGGATAGCGGTGCCGGTCGCCGCCGGGGTCACCGGACGCTCGCGCGAGGAGTTCCTGCTCGACGGCACGGCGGGCGCCAAGCGCGTGACGCTGTCCTATCCGGCGGCCGACCCGGCGGTTTCGCGGATTTCCATGCGCGGCAGCGCCGATGCGCCCAGCCTGACCCCGGAGGGGCTCACGGCCCGCTTCGTCGATCCCGTCACCATCGAGGTGACGGCACCCCCCGGCGCGCCGGCCACTACGCTGTTCGAGTTCAGCTACCTGGCGCGCGATCCCAAGGTGACCGGCATCGGCCTCGCCGCCATCCGCGACGTGACCGCTTTCCTGCGCCGCGACATGTCGGACGCGAATCCGCTCGCCTCGGGCGGACGCGCCACCATTTCGCGCGCCATCGGCCTCGGCATCTCCCAGTCCGGCCGGGTGCTGCGGGACGCGCTGTATTACGGCATGAACCAGGACGAGCGCGGGCGCATGGTGTTCGAGGGCATGATGCCGCTCATCCCCGGTGCCCGCCGCAGCTTCACCAATGCCAGCTTCGCCCAGCCCGGCCGCAACCCCGGGCCGCAATTCGACCGGCTGTATCCGGTGCTGCAATTCCCGTTCACCTACCCCGTGCTGGATGACGCGGTGAGCGGCAAGCGCGACGGGATCATGCTGCGCTGCCTCGCCTCGAACACCTGCCCGCGCGTGATCCAGGTGGACAGCGAGTTCGAATACTGGGGTTCGCAGGGAAGCCTCCTGGGCTCCGACACCAAGGGCAACCCGATCGACCTGCCGCAGTCCGTGCGGCTATTCATGCTGGCGGGAACGCCGCACGGCAACGCGGCCAACGCGGTGGCCACGAAGCGCGCGGATTGTGCCCTCCCGCTCAACCCGAACAATGGCGGCCCGGCGTTCCGCGCGCTGATCGTGGCGATGCAGAGCTGGCTCGCGGATGGCGCGCCGCCGCCGGCGAGCCGCTATCCGTCGCGGGCGCAAGGGACGCTGGTGCGCGCGGGTCAGGACGCCGCGCCGATTCCGGGCCTTGGCTATCGCGGGCAGCAGGCGGTGGCGCAACTGGTCGAGCAGACGCCGGACGGCCCCGTGGCGCGCGGGTCTTACCCGCTGTTCGTGCCGCGGGTGGGGCTCGACGGCAATGCGATCGCCGGCATCCGCCTACCGATCGTGGCGGCGCCACGGGCGACCTACACCGGATGGAACCCCGTGGTGGGCCTCACGGGCGCGCAAGACCTCTGCACCCAGATGGGCGCCGTGCTGCCGTTCCCGGCGCACGCGACGCCGGGCGATCCGCGGCCGGCGCTCGACGTGCTGTACCCCACCCCGGATGCCTACGTGCAAGCGGTTCATGCGGCGGCGGCCGAACTGGTTGCAGCCCGCCTGATGCTGCCGAACGACGCCGAAGCCGCCGAGCGCGCCGCGCGGGAGGGCACGCTGGCAAAATTGGGGACGCTGGCGGATTGAAGGCCCGCGGCGGCGGAAGGCTCACGATCCTTGCGGAAGGCGACATGCCTGGCGAATACCGGATGTCGCGCCCTGGGGAGATGCTGAAATGCCCGTGGCACGGCTGGGAGTTCGACATCCGCACCGGGCAGTCGTGGTGCGAGCCGACCAATACCAACCCGCGCTGACATTAACCCACCGCCGCCCCCACCCCGGCCCTCGCTCTTGTGGGGAGGCCCGGGGTGGGGGGCGAGAGTCAATCCCTCCGCGTTCAGGTATAAAACATACGTCAAACGCTACGGCGTTACGGTCGCGAGCGGAGAACAACTGGAGAAAGGGCCGTGTGTCGCGGACGCCTTCCCGACCAGCGTCGCGGGTCAGTACATCGTCGTCGAGGCTGAACGTCGCGGATCGGCTGGCCTCCCGCGCCTTGGGCATGTTGTCGCGATCCCGGCTTTGCCCGATCATCGACAGGTCGGGCATCTGCCCGAGGGGATCGAACCATGTCGCCGCCGAAGAAAGAAATTACCGGGATCTCCTTCATCAAGGCTCCCGGCCGCAATGCCGCGACCGACAATGCCGAGGTGGAACGCACCGTGAAGGAGGTGCTGGCCGCAGTGCGCGACCGCGGCGACGCGGCGGTGCGGGAGTTCTCCCGCAAATTCGATGGCGCGGCGCCCGCGGTGTTGGAGATTTCGAGGCAGGAGCGGCTCGCGGCGGTGGCCGGGCTCGATCCGCAGACCCGCGCCGATACCGAATTCGCGATCGAGCGGGTGCGCGCCTTCGCCCAGGCGCAGCGCGACACCATCCTGCCGCTCGAGGTCGAGATGCTGCCCGGCCTGCATCTCGGCCATCGCGTCATCCCCATCCGGCGCATCGGCGCCTATGTGCCGGGCGGCCGCTATCCGCTGCTGTCGGCGGCGCTGATGACCATCATCCCGGCCAAGGTCGCCGGCTGCGACGAGGTGATCGCCTGCCTGCCGCCGCGCAGCCATCCCGCCGTGATCGCGGGGTGCGAGATGTCGGGGGCCGACCGGGTGTTCCGCGTCGGCGGCGCGCAGGCGATCGCGGCGATGGCGTTCGGCACCGAAAGCATTCCGGCGGTCGACAAGATCGTGGGGCCGGGAAACGCATTCGTGAACGAGGCCAAGCGCCAGGTGTTCGGCCCGGTGGGCATCGACCAGCTGGCCGGCCCCAGCGAGATTTTCGTGGTGGCCGACGCGACCGGCGACGCGGAGATGATCGCGACCGATCTGCTGGCGCAGGCCGAGCATGACGTGCGCACCCGGGTGGGGCTTATCACCACCGACCGCGCGCTGGCGGAGGCGACGCTCGCCGAGGTGTCGCGGCAGCTCGAAGGGCTTTCCACCGCCGACGTCGCGGGACGCGCCTGGACGGATTACGGGGAGATCGTGCTGTGCGACAGCGAGGCGGCGATGATCGCGTATTCCGATTTCATCGCGGCCGAGCATCTGCAGGTTCACACCGCCGACCCACACGCCATGTCGCTGAAGTTGCGCGACTACGGCTCGCTGTTCATCGGGCCGCTGGCGAGCGTGGTGTATTCCGACAAATGCTGCGGCACCAACCATACCCTGCCGACCATGGGGGCGGCGCGCTACACCGGCGGGCTGTGGGTGGGCTCGTATTTGAAAATCTGCACGCATCAATGGCTGGACGAGCGCGGCGTGGCCGCCGTGGCGCCGCCGGCCACGCGGCAGAGTGCGCGCGAGGGGCTGGAGGGCCATCGCCGGGCTGCGGCGCTGCGGCTGGAGCGGATGCAGGCGGCGGTGCCGTGAGGCGCGAAACCGCGCGGGAGACGTCGGCCATGATCCATCGCCCGGCGCGGTCGTGAGGCCGAGGGTGTTTCTCGTATCCGGGAAGGCGGCCTATATCACCGGCGTGTGCCTGCCGGTCGATGGCGGGCTGAGCGGCCTTTCGGCAGAAGAGCGCCCGGTTTGACCCAGGATGGCATGATCCAGGACGGCATGACCCAGGATGGCGCCAAGCGCGCGGCCGGCGAGGCCGCGGCCCTGCTGGTCGAGGATGGGATGCGGGTGGGGCTCGGTACCGGCTCCACCATGCGCCATGTGGTGGCGGCGCTGGGGCGGCGGGGCGTGCGGATCGTTGGCGTGCCGACGTCGGTGGAGACGGAGGCGCAGGCGCGCGGGCTGGGGATCGCGCTCGACGAGCCGAACGCGACGCCGATCGACCTTGCGATCGATGGCGCGGACGAGGTTGAGCTGGGCACGTTGCGGCTTATCAAGGGCCTGGGCGGGGCGTTGCTGCGCGAGAAGATCGTGGCGCAGACGAGCCGGCGGTTCGTGATCGTGGCCGATGCCACCAAAAAGGTCGCGCATCTGGGCGAACGCGCGCCGCTGCCGGTGGAGGTGGTGCGCTATGGCCATGCGGCGACCGCCGCGCGGATCGCGGCGATCGGCGGCGCACCGCGATTGCGGCTGGGGCGCGATGGCGCGCCGTTCGTGACCGATGGTGGGAACCACGTGTTCGACTGCGCCGGGTTCGCGCCGATCCTGGACCCGTTCACGCTGGAACGGACGCTGCACACGATCGCGGGCGTGGTGGAGACCGGATTGTTCCTGATGCGGGTGGAGCAGGTGCTGATCGCGACCGAAGGCGGGACGATCGAGATTCTGCGTTAGCGGGCGTGGTTGCGGTCGCCCAGCAGCGCCGAAAGCGCGGGCTCGATCGCGGCCGCGATGCGCGCCTGGGCCTCGGCGGTCGGGTGCAGGGAGGGCGCCGGCGGGGTGAGCAGCGGATCGAGGAACTGTGCGTGGTCGGCGGCGCCGTTGCGCGTCAGCACCGCGCCCACGTCCTGGTAGGTGACGCCTGGGACGCGGTCATTGCCGTATTCGGCGGCCAGCGCGCGGTTGATCTCGGCGGTGGTTTGCGTGGCGTAGGCGTTGCGGTCGCTGGGCAGCACGGCAAGCAGCAGTATTTTGGTGGCCGGCAGCTTGCGGCGGGTTTCCGCGACGACGGCTTCGATGCCGCGAATGTTCACCTCCGGGGACCAGTGCAGGCGGCCCATTCCGTTGGCGCCGATCAGGATGATCGCGACCTTGGGCGAGAGGCCATCCACCTCGCCATGCTCCATGCGCCACAGAAGGTGCGACGTGGCGTCTCCCACGAAGCCGAGATTGAGCGCGTGGCGGTCGCCGTAGAAACGCTGCCAGACCGGCGCGAAATCCTGCCATGCGGGCGGCGCGGATTTCTCGTAGTTCTGCGTGATGCTGTCGCCGAGGAACACGAGGTCGACCGGCGCGCGGTGGGCCTCGATCAGCTTGGCCTCGTGCCGCGCGCGCCACCAGGGCGTGTCCATGCGCGAGACGGGCACGGTGGACGGTGGCGGGCGCTCGGCGAAGGCCGGGGCAGCAACCAGAAGGCTCGCGGCAACCAGAAGGCTTGCCGCAAGCAGGACCGCGCGGATCATGCGAATTCCAGCCATGCGATGGCTCCGATGCCGAGCAGGATGCAGTAATAGCCGAACGGGTTGAGGGCCCATTCCTCGTTGCGGCGAAAGTAGCGCATCAGGAAGGCGGTGCTGAGATAGGCGGTGATGCCGGCGACCAATGCCGCCGCGGCCGCGAGCGGGAACACGCCGGGAGCCACGGTGGCGTGCAGCAGCTTGGGCATTTCAAGTACTGTGGCGCCGAGGATGATCGGTGTGGCGATCAGGAACGAAAAGCGCGCCGCGCTCTCGTGATCCACCCCGCGCAACAGGCCGCCGACGATGGTGGCGCCGGAGCGGGAGATGCCGGGGATCAGCGCGGTGCATTGCCACACGCCGATGATGAGGGCGTCGAGGAAGCCCAACGTGGCGAGCGGGCGGTTGCCGAGGCCGCGAATGCGCTCGCCGAACAGCAGCATGAGCCCGTTCACCACCAGGAAGCCGGCTGCCACCAGCGGCGCGCCGAACAGGCCGCGCAGCAGTTTTTCAAGCGTGAAGCCCACGATCACAGCCGGGATGGTGGCGACCACGATCAGCAGGAACATCCGCCGCGCTTCGTTGACGGCCGCGTTGTCGCGTTCGATGCCCAGCACGCCGACGAAGAGCGCCCACCAGTCGCGCCAGAAGTATAAAAGGAGGGCGAGCGCCGTGCCGAGATGCAGCGTGACCAGGAAGGGCAGGAAGTCGGGAGAGTGCTGGTCGATGCTGGTGTGAAACAGCGCCGGCAGCACCACGGCGTGACCGAGGCTGCTGACGGGGAACAATTCGGTGGCTCCCTGGAGCACCGCGATCAGCATGGCTTCGATCGCGGTCATGCGGGCAGTTCGGGCGGTGACATGGCGCGCTCCAGGAGATGGCTCGTCCTAGACGCGGCCCGCGGGCGCGGTCAACCACCTGGATCAAGCAACGGCGTCTAGTCGTGGGCGGGATAGGCCGCCATCAAAGCCTGCTGCCGTCGCCAGGCGCGGAACATGTCGGCAAGGCCGCTGGTGCGATGGCCCCGCGCGCGGTTGGCCGCGCCGATCTCGAAGGCGGCACCGAAATGCGCCAGTTCGTCGGCCCATGCTCGGAGCAGGGGCGTGCTTGCGTCCCAGACATGCGTCGCCTCGGAGCCGACGCCGTTGATCTCGATGACGGTGAAGCCCTCGCCCCGGCGGAGCCTGGCCAGCGTGTCGTAGCGCACGTCGATCCGGCCGAAATGGAACTCCGGGATCGCGTCGGCGAGGGCGGCGATGCGCGCGGTCAGAGCGGGCGTGATGTGGTCGCGCCCGTCACGGAACACCGAGCCCTTGCAGTGATTGCCGACGAACACCGGTTGGAACTCCGCACCCGGCGCGAGCACCTCGTGCTGGAATGCGCCAAGGCGGGGCAGATACAGATGCGGCACCCGGCCCATGCGGGGGTCGGCCAGGACGAGCTCTCGGATGGTCGAGCGTCCGTCGCCGACGACCATCGGGGGAAATTTCAGGGTCAGCGAGGTGACGCGGCCCGCCGCCTCGTCCGGCCGGCGAATATAGAAGATGCCGGCTTCCCCGGGCGCCGGGACATATCGCTGGAGCAGCAGCGCCGTGTCCGCCTGGAACGCCGCGAGATAGCCGAGCAGCGCCGCGCGGTCGCGCACGAGGCGCACGCCCGTGCCATTGCAGCCGATGTCCGGTTTGGCGACCACGGGAAAGCCGATCCCCGCGCGTTTCATCGCATCGTCGGCGAGGGCCGGGTCGGGGCGTGGCAGGCGGATATAGGGGGCGAGGAGGTCGCGCTGCGTGGGGCCGACCATGTCGAGGATGGAGGCCTTGGACTCGCCGCACAGGCCGCCCGTCTCGATGGTCGGATTGGCGGCGGTCGGCAGGCTGAAATCGCCGTGGCGCAGTCCCAGCGCGATCCATTGCAGCACGACCGGCAGGTAGAAGAGCCATCCCGGCCAGAACTCGAACGCGCCGACCGGGGGCGCGCCGACCGGGGGCGGTTGGGACGGGCGGCCCACGAGTGTGGCAGCGGCGGTCACGGGGTCGGCACGATCGTGGCGTCTTCCAGCGTGAAGGTGCCGAAGACGATCGCCGCGAATTGCAGAGCAGGTGCGTGGGTCGCCCAGTCGAGGGCGAGCGCGGCGTTCATGAATCTTTATCGTCCCGTGCGGCTACGAGTTGCGGGTCGGGCGGCCGGATGAACGGCCTCCGGATGAATGGTAGGGGCCGCCTGCGCCTGGCGGATCAGCGGGCCGCAGGCATTGTCGTCGCCCAGGCCGAGCTGGATGGTGGGCAGCAGAGCGCCCAGCGGCGTCAACAGCACGCCCAGGCCCACCGCCGCCCCGACGCGGGCAGCAAGCTCCACCGGGTCCGGGCCGATGGAGGGGCGCTTCAGTTTGCCGTCGACGAGGATGTCGGTCGGCAGCGAGCCGATGCTGAAATGCTTGGCCTCGGTGCGGAGCCTGAACTTGATGGTCTCGTCGCGCAGATTGATGTCGCCGGTGCCGGTGATGTTGGCCTCGTCGGTGTCGAGCAGCATGATGCGGGTGCCGAGCTGGCCGCGTTGCAGGACGAAATCGGTGACGAGACAACGGATCGCGGTGCGGACGGGCACACCGAGAGCCGAGAGCAGGGCGTTGCCCAGTTCGAGGCCGGAGAGATCGACCAGCAGGGCGCTGAGGTTGCCGCCCTGGCTCATGAAAAGCTTCAGTTCGCCGCTGCCGCTGCCGAGCAGGGCCGCGAGCGAGTTGCCGTTGCCGTCGATCACCGCCTTGCCGCCGATGGCGCCGGCGCCGCCGAAGGCGTGGGTGGAGGACATGATGCGGTTGAGATCGACCTGCCTGAAGGTGATGTCGGCGCGCGTGTGAACCACCTCCGGCTTGCCGTCGAGCGCGATATTGCCGGAGATCTCCCCCTTGCCGACGGTCAGGACCAGCGGGTGCAGCGCGAGCTTGCCGTCGGCGATGCTTAGGTCGGCGCGAATGCTGTCGAAAGGAATGGAGCGGCCCTGGATCTTGGCGCCCTTGTAGTGCAGCTCCACGTCGGTCGCCCGCAGCTTGGGCAGGTTGATCGGCACGTTGGGGATCAGGCGGCTGCTGGCCTCGGCGCGGGCGAGTTGCTGCTTTTGCGCCGCACTCTGGTTCGGCGTGGACATGCGCCCCGGTACCGTGCCGATGAAGCCGCCGAGGTCGGCGAGATCGACGAGGCGGGAGGAAAGATTGGCGGTGATTTTCTCGCGGTCGGCACCGGGGTCGATCTCGACGTCGCCTTCGATATCCGACGAGCCGACCTTGCCGGCAAAATGGGTGAAGCGGATCTTGCGGTTGGCGTAGTCGAGCTGGCCCACGATCGAGTAGGCCGGCGTTTCGGGGATTGGCACGCCGGTCAGCGGGAATAGCAGGCTCATGTCCGGACCCGACAGATTGAGCTTGAGGTCGGCGCCCGTGAAGGCCAGCGGGTCCTGCAGGGTGCCGACCAGCGACACCTTCGTCGGACCGTTGGCGAGCTTGAGGTCGACGGGGTACGGGTGCGCCGGGTCGCGCAGCGAAAGCAGCGCGCCGCCGATCAACTGGCCGGTGATGGGCTGGCTGGCGTAGGTGCCTTTCGCTCCCACCACGATCTGGCTGGGCTGGCCGCCGGCGGCTTCGCGGGTGGCAATGTCCGCTTCGAAGTCGGCGCGCGTCTTCGGGAGGAGGACGTGGACGTGTCCGTCGGCGATACGAAGGTCGCCGATCTGCGGACCGGGCGCGGCAGACGGCGCGGCGGTTTTGAAGGTGTAGTTGTTCTTGGCGCCATCCGTCTCGGCGCGGACTTCGACCACGGGACGATCGACCTCGATCCATGGGATCACGATGTTGCGGCCATGCAGATAGGCACCGGCGTCGAGCTGGGCGCGCAGCTTGTCGATGGTGGCGAAGGGTGGGCCAGCGGGGAAATCGGCCGGGTTCTCAACCGTAATGCCGTCCGCCTCGACGATGGGCTGGCGGGCGAGCTGGACATGCAGGTGGGTGATCTTGACCGGGCGGCCGAGCGCGGCCGAGGCGCGGCCCTCGGCCAGCGGGATGAACCAGTCCCAGTTCCAGAAGACCACCACCAGCGCCACCACCACGACAAGGACGGCGGGGATAAGGATGCGCTTGCGGGGGATTTGCATGGCGTAAACCTTCGCGTGTTCGGTCCAAATCCGCGCCCGTCGGGCGGGGGCCGGGCAACAACGCGTGAGGCGGACGAATGTTAGCTCCCAGCGGCTCGCCAAGGCGGCATGGTTGCGATATTCAGGATGCAGGCAATGCGGGAGCGCCGCTTGACGACGCAGACGATCCTGATCGTTGACGATGACGACGAGGTTCGCGAAATCCTTGCGGAAACGCTCGAGGAGTTGGGGTATCGTGTGATCGGCGTCAGCAGCGCCGAGGAGGCCTTGCTGCGGCTGGATATGTATGCGGAGCCGGATCTGGTGATCACCGACGTGCGAATGCCCGGCATGTCGGGGCTTGAGTTGGCCAAGCGCATCCGCGAGCGCGGCGATTGCGTTAAACTGCTCCTGATGTCGGGCTATTTCCTGCCGCAGCAGATCCCGGAGCGTTTCCTGAAGAAGCCGTTCCACATGCACGAACTCCAATCCGCTGTGCGAGCCGAGCTTGGCTGACAGGGGTAGGCATGCTGACGGGGGCAGGCATCTGGTGGCGCTGCTGCTCGCCGCCGTTGCGATCGGCTTCGCCGGCAATGCGCAAGCGGGCGAGGTGCTCGACGCGATCCGGGCGCGGGGCACATTGCGCGTGGGCACTACCGGGGACTACAAGCCGTTCAGTTTTCGCAATCCCGATGGCAGCTATGTCGGCGCGGATGTCGAGATGGCGCGGCAATATGCGGCGCATCTGGGCGTTCGGCTGGAATTCGTTCCGACCGTGTGGGGACAGCTCAACCAGGATTTCGCGGCGAGGAAATTCGACCTGGCGGTGGGGGGCGTCACCAATCTGCCGCCGCGCGCGGCCATCGCGCCGTTCAGCACCACGACCTATGTGGACGGCAAGCGGCCGATCGCGCGTTGCGCCGACCGCGACCGCTTCGTCTCGATCGCCGCGATCGACGCGCCGGAGGTGCGGGTGGTGGTGAACCCCGGCGCGTCGAACGAGGAATTCGCCCGCAAGAACTTTCCGCGCGCCAGGCTGACGGTGCATCCGGACAATGCCACCGTGTTCGACGAGATCGTGGCCGGGCGGGCCGACGTGATGGTGACGGACGGGATCGAGGTGGATCACCAGGCGTTTCTGCGCCCCGAACTATGCGCCGCCCGCGTGGCCGCGCCGTTCACGCGGCTGGAGAAGGCGTACTGGCTTCAGAACGACCTCGACCTCGTGCGCGACATGGACGTCTGGCTCGGGGCGGAGATTGCTTCCGGCGCCTGGCAGCGGACGCTCGACGCGGCCCTAAAGGCCCCCTAGCCGCGCCCGACGAACGGCATCTTGGTCGCCATCACGGTGACGAATTGCACGTTGGCGTCTGGCTCCAGCCCGGCCATGAAGGCCACCATGCGGCCGACATTGTCCACGTCCATGGTGGGTTCGGGTGCGAGGGTGCCGTCAGCCTGGGGCACGCCGCCCGCCATGCGGCGGGTCATGGGAGTGGCGGCGTTGCCGATGTCGATCTGGCCGCAGGCGATGTCGTAGCAGCGGCCGTCGAGCGCGATCGATTTGGTGAGGCCGGTGACGGCGTGCTTGGTGGCGGTGTAGGCGGCCGACCCGGGGCGCGGCGTGTGGGCCGAGATCGAGCCATTGTTGATGATCCGGCCGCCCATCGGCGACTGCGCGCGCATTGTGCGGAAGGCGGCGTTGGCGACCAGGAACATGCCGTCGAGGTTGACGGCGACCACGCCGCGCCACTGCTCCCATGTCATGTCGCCGAAATTGGTGCTGGGGACGTTGCCGCCGGCGTTGTTGAACAGCACGTCGAGCCGGGGGTGCTTTTGCCCGATCGCGGCGAACAGGGCGAGGACGGAAGCCGGGTCGGACACGTCGGTCGCGACGCAGGTGGCGCGGGTCGCGTCGCCCAGGGCGGCGGTTTCCTCCAGCGCCTGCTGGCGGCGGCCGGCGAGGACCACCGACCAGCCCTCGTGCAACAGGGCGAGGGCGGCGGAACGTCCGACTCCGCTGCCAGCGCCGGTAACCAGCGCCACTTTCCCGGTGTTCATTTCGGTTTCCCCATTCGATGCCAAGCTAGATAGCCTCGTATTTGTCGAGAATCCATTCCGCCGGCTCGGCCGCGGCGGCGTCATACCAGTCGGCGACGAGGCGGTGGGCGCGCACGGCGTCGCAATAGGCCAGCGCGTCGGCGCCAAGGTCCGGGCGGTAGCCGAGGAAGCGCGCCACGACCGGCGCGTACATCGCGTCGGCGTTGCCGAAGGTGGCGCCGAACAGGAACGGTCCGCCATGGGCCGCGCGGGCCTCGCGCCAGATTGTTTCGACGCGGTCGATGTCGGCGCGGCAGGCTGGGGTGACGACAACCGGCGTGTCGCGGCCCAAATTCATCGGCATCGAGGCACGCAGGGCACGGAATCCCGCGTGCATCTCGGCGGCGATGGAGCGGGCATGGGCGCGGGCGGCGCGATCCTCGGGCCACAGGCCGGGGGCCTGTTCGGCGCAGTACTCGCAGATCGCGAGCGACTCCCATACGCGCGCGTCGCGATGTTCGAGGTACGGCACCAGGTCGGACGGCGTGCGGCCCTTGACGGGGGAGGCGGCGCCGGCGGGCGCGAACGGGATCACGACCTCCTCCACGTCAAGCCGGGCCAGCCGCACCGGCAGCCAGCCGCGCAGCGACCACGAGGAGTAGCGGCGGTTTCCGATCAGCAGGCGGCCTTCGGTCATGGCTCTCGATCCTTCGTTACGGACGCAGGCTGCCACGCTTGCGCCGCATCGGGCAAAGCGCGAGTTTCACGGGGCAGCCATGGCATGAGGTCGGCATGAACGAGATGAACCCGCGTCCGAACAACATCGACGCTTTCTGGATGCCGTACAGCGCCAACCGGGCGTACAAATCCGCACCGCGCATGCTCGCGCGCGCCGAGGGCATGTACTATTACACCAACGACAACCGGGAGGTGCTGGACGGCACCGCCGGCCTGTGGTGCTGCAACGCCGGGCACGGACGGCGCGAGATCACCGAGGCGATCCAGCGCCAGGCCGCGACCATGGATTTCGCGCCGACCTTCAACATGGGCCATCCGCTGGCGTTCCAGGCCGCCGCCAAGCTGGCCGAGATCACGCCCGAGGGGCTGGACCGGATCTTTTTCACCAACTCCGGCTCGGAGGCGGCGGACACCGCGCTCAAGATCGCGCTGGCGTATCACCGGGCGCGCGGCCAGGCGCAGCGGGTGCGGCTGATCGGGCGGGAGCGCGGCTATCACGGCGTCGGCTTCGGCGGCATGTCGGTGGGCGGCATCGGTGCCAACCGGAAGCAGTTCGGCGCCTTGCTGCCGTATGTCGATCACCTGCCGCACACGCATAACCTCGTTGCCAACGCCTTCTCGCGCGGGCAACCGGCTCATGGGGCGGAACTGGCGGACGCCCTTGAGGGATTGGTGGCGCTGCATGGCGACACCATCGCGGCGGTGATGGTGGAGCCGTTGGCGGGTTCCACGGGCGTGTTGATCCCCCCGGTGGACTACCTCCGCCGGCTGCGGGCGATCTGCGACCAGCACGGCATCCTGCTCATTTTCGACGAGGTGATCACCGGCTTTGGCAGGCTCGGTGCGAATTTCGGCGCCGAGGCCTTGGGCGTCACGCCGGACATGCTCACCATGGCCAAGGGCCTGACCAACGCGGCGGTGCCGATGGGGGCGGTGGCGGTGCATGAGCGCATTTACGAAGCTATCGTGGAGGGTGCGCCGGCGGGCATCGAGCTGTTCCACGGCTACACCTATTCCGGCCACCCGCTGGCGTCGGCGGCCGCCATCGCCGTGATCGACCTGCATCGGGCGGAGGATCTGCCGGGGCGGGCGCGAGACATGGCGCCCTATTTCGAGGCGGCGGTGCATGGGCTGCGCGGGCTGCCCAACGTGATCGACGTGCGCAATCTCGGCCTGGTGGCGGGCATCGAACTGCAACCCCGCGCGGGCAAGCCGAGCGATCGGGCGATGCGTATTTTCCATCGCTGTTTCGACGCGGGCGTGCTGATCCGCACCACGGGCGACATCGTCGCGCTGTCGCCGCCGCTGGTGATGGAACGGCCCCATCTGGACCGGATCGTGGAGACGTTGGCGGAGGCGGTGCGGGCGGAAGCGGCATAGGACCGCCCCCCTTCCACTTGGAAGGGGGGCGGAAGCCGGTCAGCCCAGGCGTTCGCCGTGCAGCACCACGTCGAGGCCTTCCATTTCCTCCTCGCCGGTGACGCGCAGGCCGATGACGAGATCGACGACCTTGAGCAGGATCAACGTGGCGATGCCGCTGTAGAGTAGCGTCACGCCGACGGCGACGGCCTGGTGGCCCAGCTGCGCCATCCCGCCGATGGTGACGCCGAGCGGATGGTCCTTGTCGGCGGTGAGCGGGCCGTAGGCGAACACGCCGGTGAGCAGCGCGCCGACGATGCCGCCGATGCCGTGGACGCCGAAGGCGTCGAGGCTGTCGTCGTAGCCGAGCATGTGCTTGAGCGAGGTGGCCGACCAGAAGCAGATCCCGCCGGCGGCGATGCCGATGATGAGTGCCGGGCCGGGCAGCACGAAGCCGGAGGCGGGCGTGATGGCGACGAGGCCGGCCACGGCGCCCGAGATGGCGCCGAGCACGGAGGGCTTGCCCTTGACGATCCACTCGGCGAACGTCCAGGCGAGTGCCGCACCGGCGGTGGCGATCTGCGTCACCGCCATCGCCATGCCGGCCCGGCCGTTGGCGGCAACCGCGCTGCCGGCGTTGAAGCCGAACCAGCCGACCCACAGCAGGGCGGCGCCGATCACCGCGTAGCCGAGGTTGTAGGGCGCCATGTTGTCGTGCCCGTAGCCGACGCGCTTGCCGAGCACGAGGGCGCACATCAGGCCGGCGATGCCGGCGTTGATGTGGACCACGGTGCCGCCCGCGAAGTCCGCCGCACCCATCGCACCCACCCAGCCGGTGGTGCTCCAGACCCAGTGCGCGACCGGGCTGTAGACGATCAGCGACCACAGCACCATGAACACGCACATGGCCGAGAACTTCATGCGATCGGCGAAGGCGCCGGCGATGAGCGCCGGCGTGATGATCGCGAAGGTCATCTGGAACATCATGTAGACCGTCTCGGGGACGGTCTGCGGCTGGGGGTTGTCGCTGCCGAGGCCGAGCGTGAACGGCTTGTCCCAGGTCTCGCCGAGGCCGTTCAGCATGAAGCGGCTGAGGTCGCCGATATAGGGGTTGCCGTTGGTGAAGGCCAGGCTGTAGCCGGCGACCATCCAGGTGACGGTGACCAGGCAGCAGATGATGAAGGACTGCATCATGGTGGCCAGGGTGTTCTTCTTGCGGACCATGCCGGCGTAGAACAGGGCGAGGCCCGGAATCGTCATCATCAGCACGAGGGCGGTGCTGGTGAGCATCCAGGCGGTGTCGCCGCTGTCGATTTTCGCCTCGGCCAGGGCGGCGGCCACAGGCGCGGCCACTGGGGCGACCACGGGCGCCGCGGCGGTGGCCGCGGTTTGCGCCCAGGCGGGGGCGGCGAGCAGGAGGGCGGCCAGCGCGGGCAGCACGGCCCGCGAAGTCTTGAGCATCGAGAAATTCCTCATAGGGCTTCGGAGTCCATCTCGCCGGTGCGGATGCGCACGGCGCGTTCGAGGTCGACCACGAAGATCTTGCCGTCGCCGATCTTGCCGGTATGGGCGGCCTTGACGATCGCCTCGACCACCTGCTCGGCGAGGTCGGAGTCGACGGCGACCTCGATCTTGACCTTGGGCAGGAAGTTCACGTGATACTCTGCGCCTCGGTAGATCTCGGTCTGGCCCTTCTGCCGGCCGAACCCCTTCACCTCCGAGACGGTCAGGCCCTGCACGCCCAACGGCGTCAGCGCCTCTCGTACGTCATCAAGTTTGAACGGCTTGATGATGGCCATGATGAGCTTCATGTCGCAGCCTTATCCTCCGTTGTCTGGCCGGCTCGCGTTCTGGCCGGCGCACCCTATCTACTGGGGGCTTACCAAGAACCGTGCCGCGCCCCGCGAAGGTCTCGTCGGGCAGGATGGCGCGCAAGCGGGCAGCGGCTTATGCACAAGATACGGGCAGTAGCGGATTTATTTCGGGCGGAGAGCGAGCGCGTGGACGAGGAATTCGATGCCTGCATCGTAGGCGCCGGGCCGGTGGGCGGCATTTTGGCCTGCCTGCTGGCCGAAGCGGGGGTGCGGGTGGCCATCATCGACCGCGCGGCGCTGCCGCCGATGGAGCACCCCGATTTCGACGGGCGTGCCTATGCCATCGCGGCGGGATCGAAGCGCGTGCTGGAGGCGGCCGGCGTGTGGGACGCGCTGCCCTATCCGGCGGGAGGCATCGGCGACATCCGCGTTTCGGACGGACGGGTCGGGCGCCCCGCGTCGCCGCTGTTCCTGCATTTCGCGGCCGCCGACGTGGGCGAGGCGGCGTTCGGCTGGATGGTGGAGGCGCGCAGCCTGCGCATGGCGCTGAATGCGCGGATGCACGATCTGGCCGCCCTGCGGGTATTCGCGCCGGCCGAGGCGGCGGTCGAGCGGCACGAGGCGGGGGCCACGGTGCGGATCGCCGGCGGGCCGGTGCTCGCGTGCCGGCTGGTGGTGGCCGCCGAGGGGCGCGGCAGCCCGCTGCGCGAGCAGGCCGGCATCGCCGTCACCCGCATGGGCTACGACCAGACCGGGATCGTCTGCGCCATCGGCCACGAGCGTCCCCATGGCGGCACCGCGCTGGAGCATTTCCTGCCGGGCGGCCCGTTCGCGCAATTGCCGATGGCGCCGACCGAAGGGGCGGCGAACGTGTCGGCCATCGTCTGGACCGAACGCAACGCCACCGCTGCCCGCGTGCTGGCGCTGGACGATCGGGCGTTCGAGGCCGAGATCGCCCGCCGGCTCGGCCGCCATCTTGGCGCGATCCGCCTGCTCGGGCGGCGCTGGAGCTATCCGTTGGGCGCCATGCACGCCCACCGCTATTTCGCCACGAGGCTGGCGCTGGTGGGCGACGCGGCGCACGGCATCCACCCGATCGCGGGCCAGGGCCTCAACCTCGGCATTCGCGACGCTGACGCATTGGCCGGCCTCGTGATCGGCGCCCGCGCACGGGGCGACGACCCAGGGTCCGAGGCGCTGCTGCGCCGCTACCAGCTGGCGCGGCGGCCGGACAACCTCGCGATGCTGGCCGCGACCGACGCGCTCGACCGCCTGTTCAGCAACGACAGCCGCGTGCTGCGGCTGATGCGGGGCCTGGGGATCGCCGCCGTGCATCGCGTGCCGGCGTTGAAGCGGGCGTTCATGCGGCAGGCGATGGGGGCGTTGACCGGGGTGGGCTAACCCTGCGCCTGGCGATGCCTCACCTTGGCCCGGATTCGATTGGCCGCCGGAGTCCCTCGCTGGGCCCGAACCGAAGCACGAACCCGAATTGGGCATTGTCGAGTGGAGCCTCAGGGGCTCCGTCGCGATGTCGCCAGGCGCGGATCGGCTAGGGAAGCACGGCCACCCCTTGCAGGAACTCCCCCACCTCCCGCGCCCAGAAGCGCGCGAATCCGGTGGTGCCGTGGCCGCGGGTGTCGGCGCTGGCCGGGATCAGCAGCAGCCTGCCATGGGCGAGCCGGGCCATGGCGCGGTCCATCAGCCCGCTTTCGGGCGGGTTGCGCTCGTCATCGGCCGCGTTGATGGCGAGCACGGCGGCGGTGATGCGTTCCAGGTCGGGCGAGGGGTCGTAGTCGCGCGAGGACTCCCATTGATAGAGGTAGTCGTTGGCATCGGCGGGCGCTGGTGCCGCGAGCAGGGCATCGACATGGCGGTCGGCGGCCGCGTTGGTCGGGTCGAGCGCCTGATAGGCGAGCGTGCCGCCGCTGGTGGCGATGCCGAACAACACGTTGGCGGTTCGCAGCGACGAGGGCTGCTCGGTGTAGTCACCGTTCCTGTAGGCCGGGTCGCGCCGGATGCTTTCCACCAGCATGCGCCGCAGCATCCAGTTGCGGCTGGCCATGGGAGTGGGCTGGGACGCCATCGGCACCAGCGCGTCCATGAAGCCGGGATGGGTCTCGCCCCACATCCAGGCCTGCATGCCGCCCATGGAGTTGCCCAGCACGAGGCGGAGATGGCGCAGGCCGAGGCCTTCGGTGACGAGGCGATACTGGGCCTGGACCATGTCGGCGTAGTCGTAATGCGGGAATTTGGCGCGCAGCCCGTCGGACGGTTTGGCAGATTTCCCGGCCCCCAGAGCATCGGGCAGGATGACGAAGTATTTCGCCGCGTCGAGCGGCTGGCCGGGGCCGAACAACTCGCCCGCGAAGCCAGGGGCGAGCAGCCCGGTGCCGCTGCCGGCGGTGCCGTGCAGGATCAGCACGGGTTCGCCGCCGGGCGCGCCGATCGTGGTGTAGTGCAGTTTCACCTCGGCGAGCGTCTCGCCGGTGTGGAAGCGGAAATCGCGCGCGACGTAATCGGCTTCGCGGGCGGGCGGAACCTCGGCCGCCATGCCGGCAGGGGACGCGGCGAGCAGGGCGCCCAGGAGAGCGACGGCGACCCGGATGTTCATCTTGTGTTGCCGAGCAGCGCGTCGCGCAAATCCGTGGTGGGGGGATGCGCGCCGATGAAGCCGTCCAGCATCCGCATCCCGAGATCGGGGTTGGCGATGTCGATGACCGGGCGGTTGTTGGCCAGCACGCGCAAGCCGCGCGAGGTGACGATGTAGGTGGTGGTGTCGCCCACCTTGACCGGAGGGGCGGCGGCGACCAGGCGTTCGAAATCGGCCGCATCGGATTGCGGGCATTCGCCGTGGCCGCAATTCTGGCGCTGGCCCTTGCGGTATTCGTCCTCGACCTGCTGCTTGCTGCCGTCGTGCAGGTATTGCAGCAGGAGCACCTTCGGCGTGGCGGCGCCCTCGATGGCCCGCGCGTCGCGGCCCGGGGCCGCGAGATAGAGGGCGGCGACGTAGATCTTGATGCCGATGATGCTGAGGGCGCGAATGCCGATCCCGTTCAGGTGAAGGGTTTGCCCATCGACCGCGTAGGTGTCCGGCAAAGAGTAGCCGCCGACGCTGGCCGCACGGGCCGCGATCGGCACGCCGCCAGCGATGCAGCCGGCGACGACCAGGAGCAGGCGGATTGTTTTCAAATTTCGGGCTCCGGCGGGAATAGGGCAGGGTCGCGCAGGCGGTCGATCGGGAGCAGCCCGTCCGGGCCGTCGGTGTGCCAGAACGTCCAGCCATTGCAGGACGGCGCGTTCTGCACGGCCGCGCCGACCTTGTGGATCGAGCCCTGGACGGCGCCGGCACGGATGGAGCCATCGGCCGCGACCACGGCCGACACGCGCCGCATCCGGTCGGTCAGCACGGTGCCGGGCGCGATCAGGCCGCGCTCGACCAGACTGCCGAAGGCCACGCGCGGGATGTCGCGCCGGGTGGCGGTGGTGGCGAGGCCGCCCTCGGGGACCGGCCGCACGCGGCGCACGCGGCCCAGCGCCGCCTCGACATAGGCGGGGTGGCGCTCGATGCCGATATAATGGCGCTGGAGGCGGCGGGCGACGGCGGCGCTGGTGCCGCTGCCGAGAAAGGGATCGAGCACGATATCGTCCTGCATGGTGCTGGCCAGCAGGATACGGTGCAGCAGGGCCTCCGGTTTCTGCGTCGGGTGAAGTTTCAGCCCATGCTCGTTCTTGAGGCGTTCGGCGCCGGTGCAGAGCGGGATCAGCCAGTCGCTGCGCATCTGGAGGTCGTCGTTCAGCGACTTCATGGCCTGGTAGTTGAAGCGATAGCGGCTGTCCTGCCCGCGCGCGGCCCAGATCAGGGTCTCGTGCGCGTTGGTGAAGCGGCGGCCGCGGAAATTCGGCATTGGGTTGGATTTGCGCCAGATGACGTCGTTCAGAATCCAGAAACCGAGATCCTGCAATATCGCGCCGATGCGGAAGATGTTGTGGTAGCTGCCGATGACCCAGATGGTGCCGTCCTTGCGGAGCAGGCGGCGGCATTCGGTCAGCCATTCGCGGGTGAAGGCGTCATAGGCCGCGAAATCGGTGAAGCGGTCCCAGTCGTCATCCACGCCATCGACCAGGCTGTCATCGGGACGGCGGAGTTCGCCCCGCAGCTGGAGGTTGTAGGGGGGGTCGGCGAACACGCAATGAACCGACGCGGGCGGCAGCATACGCATGGTGCGCGCGGCATCGCCCAGCAGAATTTGGTCCAGCGGCAGTTCGCGGACGATCTCCACGGTGGCTCCGGGTTGGGGGAACGGAAAGACCCATGGTGGCGATGCGGCGGTGGCCGCGTCAATCCGGGGAGTTTCGCCCTCGGGTTCGCCTCCGGGTTCGCCCCCGAGTTCACCGCGTCACTCCGCCGCCGCGAAACCGATCTCCAGCGCCATCTGGCGCACCAGATCGATCTCCAGCGCCATCTGGCGCACTAGGCCGAAGGTGGGGCGATGATGGCGGCTGGGGCCGAGGCGGAGCAGCGCCGCGCGGTGGAAGGCGGTGCCGTAGCCGGCATTGGTGTCCCAGCCATAGCCGGGGCAGCGCGCGGCCAGGCGCGCCATGCAGCGGTCGCGCACGACCTTGGCCACGATCGAGGCGGCTGCGATGGACAGGCACAGCGCGTCCCCGCCGACGATGCAGCGCGTGGCGCAATCCAGCCCCGGCGGGCGGTCGCCGTCGACGAGAGCCAAATCCGGCGGGGCGGGAAGCCGGGCGACGGCGCGGCGCATGGCGAGCATGGCGGCGTGCAGAATGTTGAGGCGCACGATTTCGCCCACCGAGGCGGCGCCCACGGCGATCTCGACCTGGCCGGCGCGGCGGCGTTCCAGCAGGGCGGCGAAGGCGACGTGGCGCTGTTCATGGGTGAGCTTCTTGGAATCGTCGAGCAGGCGGGCCAACGCGCGGGGCATGCGGGCGGGCAGCACCACGGCGGCGGCGACCACCGGGCCGGCGAGCGGGCCGCGCCCGACCTCGTCCACCCCGGCGACGCGGCCGCCCGCCCGAAGCTCGATCCGGTAGGTTGGCATCGCCCCGAGGGATCCTACCCCACGCGGTTCGCCACCAGCTCATCCACCACCGACGGGTCGGCCAGGGTGGAGATATCGCCTAGCCCGTCGGTCTCGTTGGCGGCGATCTTGCGCAGGATGCGGCGCATGATTTTGCCGCTGCGGGTTTTCGGCAGGCCGGGCGCCCACTGGATGGCGTCGGGGCTGGCGATCGGGCCGATCTCGCGGCGGACCCAGGCGACGAGTTCCTTGCGCAGCGCCTCGGTCGGCTCCTCGCCGGTCTTCAGCGTGACATAGGCATAGATGCCCTGGCCCTTGATGTCGTGCGGGAACCCGACCACGGCGGCCTCGGCGACCTTGGGGTGCAGCACCAGCGCGCTCTCGACCTCGGCGGTGCCCATGCGGTGGCCCGACACGTTGATGACGTCGTCCACCCGCCCGGTGATCCAATAATAGCCGTCCGCGTCGCGCCGCGCGCCATCGCCGGTGAAGTACAGGCCCTTGAAGGTGGAGAAATAGGTTTGGATGTAGCGCTCGTGATCGCCGAACACCGTGCGCATGATGCCGGGCCAGGGATGGGCGATGCACAGCAGGCCGTCGGCCGCGCCTTCCAGCGTGCGCCCTTCGGCGTCCACCAGCAGCGGCGCCACGCCGGGCAATGGCAGGGTGGCGGAGCCGGGCTTTTGAGCCACGGCACCCGGCAGCGGGCTGATCATGATGCCGCCGGTCTCGGTCTGCCACCAGGTGTCCACGATCGGGCAACGCTCGTCGCCCACCACGCGGTAGTACCAACGCCACGCCTCGGGGTTGATCGGCTCGCCCACGCTGCCGAGTACGCGGAGCGATTTGCGGCTGGTGGCCTTCACCGGGCCTTCGCCGTCGCGCATCAGGCTGCGGATGGCGGTGGGTGCGGTGTAGAAGATGTTGACCTGATGCTTGTCGATGACGCGCCAGAAGCGCGAGGCGTCCGGATAGGTCGGGATACCCTCGAACATCAGCGTGGTCGCGCCGTTGGCGAGCGGGCCATACACGATGTAGGTATGGCCGGTGACCCAGCCGACATCGGCGGTGCACCAGTAGATCTCGCCGGGCTGGTAGTCGAACACCAGCTGATGCGTGAAGCTGGCCCACACCATGTAGCCGCCGGTCGTGTGCAGCGCGCCCTTCGGCTTGCCGGTGCTGCCGGAGGTGTAGAGGATGAACAGCGGGTCTTCCGCCGCCATCTCGGTGGGCGCGCAATCGGGCGAGGCGGCGGCGACCAGCTTCTCGTACCAGTGGTCGCGGCCTTCCTGCATCGGCACGGCGCCGCCGGTGACGGCCACCACGACCACGGCGGTCACGCCCGGGCAGGTCTTGAGCGCCGTGTCGGCATTGGTCTTCAACGCCACGGCCCGGCCGCCGCGGCGGCCTTCGTCGGCGGTGATGAGAACGCTGGCGCCGGCGTCCTGGATGCGGTTGGCGAGGCTTTCGGGCGAGAAGCCGCCGAACACGATGGTATGGACCGCGCCGATGCGGGCGCAGGCGAGCATGGCGACGGCGGCCTCGATCACCATGGGCAGGTAGATCGTG
>JANXTF010000133.1 GCA_025352565.1 Rhodospirillales bacterium
CCATCATGCGCAAGGAAGTGACGCGCCTGGAACCCGGCCTCTCGGGCCCAGAGCTCGCGAAGCAGTCCGACACGGAAAGTGCCGCAATCATCGGCTTCACGTCGGCGGTCGCGGCGTATGGCGCCTTCTTCATCCCGAAAAGCTTCGGCAGCTCCATCGCGGCCACCGGCGGGGCGGAATTGGCGCTCTATGGCTTCCTGGCGTTCTACGTGAGCTGCATCGGCATCACCTGGTGGTTCTACACCCGTCGCGGCGGCCTGCTGTTCGACGTGGAGCACAAAGCGATGAAGGTTCTCATTCCTGTCGCGGCCGTTGTGAAATGACCGGCCCGTATCTCGGCAAGCGGGATCAGGGGATCCGTGATGGCCACCGATAGCGAGGGACGGCGGTTCGTGGAATGCACGTCGTCTGCTTGCATGCTCCACGAACTCGATGCCGGAATATCGCCCGGGTTCGCGGGGCGCCCTCTGCCGGACAGTGCTCAGGACCGGGCCGGTGTGCAGCTATGAGTGACGTCATCGCCCAAGGTCCGGAACCTCCGCCCTGGATCGGATCCAAGCCATGGCTTCGGCAGGGCGCATTGGGTTGGGATCCGCCGAACGGAGGGCATCCAGCAGCAGTGGAAAGTATGTGGTAAATCGGTTGATTTTCGCTTCGGCCATCTCGCACCCTTCCCCCCGTCATCAATTCGCCCGGAAGAGCCGGGTCCTGGGCACAAATCGGCCCGGCCCACTCGTCTCCGTCAAGCCAGGGCTAAGGGAACTGGCGCAACTCGGACATCCTTGTCGGGTCTTGACAATCCCATACGATGATATTCCAGGCCTATCCGGTCCGGCCAGATGCTCATGCTTCGACTATAGGGCTATGGCGTAGAGATAGTGCTCATCATCGTCGGCCATGGCCCGCCAACGCCGAGCAGAACCGCAGACACCGGGCGTAGCCGGTTTACGCCCGAAGCGGCGGCGGGCGTTCGGAGTGGATCGCTCTTCAATCCCATGACGCGGACTTCGCCATCCGCGACCTCCACCCGCTGGGCCAGTGCGCGGAGGTGCTCATTATACCTCCTGCTTGGTCCTTGGCGAGACAGCCAACCCGAGGAACACGAGAACGGCCTGGTTGAGCCGCAGAATATCCTCGTCGTCCAACCGGCCGACTCGCGCACCGACTTTGGTCTTTGGGACGGTAGAAATTTTGTCCACCATCAAACGGCACGCCGCCCGCAGGCCATTGCGCTCGTTGGGTTGGACTGGCAGGCGGAACAGCGGCGCGTCTGTTTCATCCGTGGTGAAGGCGCAGATGGTGACTGAGTCGGTTGCGTCGAAGCTATCGTCCTGAACGATGACGACGGGTCGTGGCTTGCCGGCATAGTCCTTGCCGCCGGCGACGGTCCAGATTTCGCCGCGCCTCACTCATCGCCCCCGTCCGTGACGGCGTCGATGAACTCCTGATCCGCCCGCGCGTGAGCAGTCGCAGCGATGGCGGCCGACTGGCGATGCGCCTCAGACCTGAAGGAGGGGGAGCGCACGTCCGGCACCCAAATCTGGATCGGGCGCAGCCCCTGCGCGCGCAGGCGCTCCCGATGTTCCCGTACCTTCACGCGCGAGGGCTTGGGGGGTGATGCCGAGGCCATCGCGCACTCTCCAAATAGGTTACATGTAACTTACCATTGGCGTGGACCAATGGCGAGCACTTTTCATCGAACAAGCTCACTTCCCATTCCCGGCGATCCTCGGAACATTACCGAAAAGAGTGCTGAAATCATTCAACAGTCCCTATTGGGCGGCTCACGCCCCGACCGGATGCTTTAACTTGCATGAAGCAGCCGCCAGGGCTCCCGCCGTCCAGCAAGAATCGTCGGCAGGATCGCCGTCGCCCCCTCTCCGCCAAGAGCCATTGATTTCATGGAGCTTCTCGAGGCTCAACGATGGAGCCGGCTATCCAGCCGCAGTAGCGCGGAGTTGCCCAAAAGCGCAAAAGTCCCGACGAAAACTGTCACGGCCATCATGGTGGCCGTGTCGTTCACCCCCATGCTGTTCATGATCATGAAGCCGAGGCCACGTTGGGAGGCGAACATCTCGCCGATCATCACGCCGAGCAGCGTGATCGAGAAGCTGATGCGGAGGCCCGAGATAACCTCGGGCATGGTGGCCGGCAGGATGACACGGAAGATCGTCTGCGTGGGCGTGAGTCGCAGCACCCGCCCGGTGCGGCGGAGCGAAGGGTTCATGTTGGTGATCGCATTGAGCGTGATTATCACCATCGGGATCATGCCGTAGAGCGCGCCGAACGCGACCTTCGCGGACATTCCGATGCCGAAGAACAGAAGGATTACCGGATAAAGCGTCACTTTCGGCATCGCGTAGAACGCAACCAGTAACGGCTCGACAGCTTCAGACGCCTGCCGGTTCATCGCAAGCGCGATCCCGATTAACGCGCCCCCGATGCACGAAAGCGTCAGGGCGAGCGCGAGCGCGGTCATCGTCTCGGCGACATTCGTCCAGAAGTCGGGCCGCCCCAGGAGCACGAGTATCTTCTGGGCCGACATCAGGGGCGAGGCCAGGGCCTCACGCCCGACGTGAAGGAACAGCAGCTCCCAAATCAGCAATATGACGACACACGGAAGGACAGAACCGAGCAGCCGGCTTGAGCTCGTGGGGCGTGAGGCGGTTCTGTCGGCCGCCCCCGCGCGGGCGCGGTGCTGGATCCGTGCCTCGGTTGCGTGGAGCACCAGAGTGAGGAAAGACACTGACGTGAGCACGAAGACCAGCAGCGCATACATCGTCGTATCGTCGAAGTTGTTATACGCATAGGCGATGCCGTAGCCGAGGCCTTCGTTGGAGAGAATGAATTCCGATCCGATCACGCCGGTAATGGCATAACCGAACGCGAGTTTCGCTCCGGTAAAGACATAGGGCGACGCGGCCGGAAGCTGGATCAGGAGGGCGGATCGAAAGCTGTCCAACTGGTAAGTTCGACCCACCTTCTGAAAAACCCGCGGGATACGATCCAGACCCGTCAACGTGCCCGTGATCATCGCCATGACCGCGTAGAGAAACCCCATGAAGATGATCGGGATCGCATTCATGCCGAACAGCACGATGAAAAGCGGATAGAGCACGAAAAACGGCAGCGCATAGTAGCTGGCGATCAAGGGCTCCAACGCGCGCCGGCTTCGCGGGAGCTGGTGCAACAGCACACCGAGGCAGAAGCCGGCGACTATGGCGGCGACGAAGGCAATCAGGATATTGCCCGCGGTGAACGCCACATCCGACCAAAACTCGTTGCCCTGCATCAGGGCGGCGAGGCGCGTCACCATCTCCGAAGGCGGCACGAGCGTGCGGCGGCCGATCAGTCCGGCACGGGTCACTCCCTCGCACAGCGTTATCAGAGCGACAACGATCGTACAACGCACGACGACGGGCCGCCTCATGCCGTGATAATTCCGCTACCCGCCAGCGACTTCATCGACTCGCCGCGCAGCTTCTCCCACAGGCGTGCCGTGACCTGGCCGAACGCCGGGCCTGTCGCGATCTCGCTGGTGCGGTCGCGCGCCCAACCGGTCTCGACGACTTCGATGAACCGGCCTGGGCGGGCGGACATGACCCCGATCCGATCCGACAACATCGCGGCCTCGTCCAGCGCATGCGTGATCAGGAGCACCGTGGCGCCGGTCTCGCGCCAGAGCCGGAGCAACTCGTCGCCCATCAGCAGCCGGGTCTGTTGATCGAGTGCGCCGAAAGGCTCGTCCAGCAGGATGAGCCGCGGGCGGAGGACCAATGTGCGCGCAATGCACACCCGCTGCCGCATCCCTCCCGACAGCTGGTTCGGATATGCGGTCGCGAAATCCGCGAGACCCATGAAATCCACGGCCGCACCGACGCGGGCCTTGAGTTCGGGGCCGCGCAGGCCCGTGCGGCGCAAGCCGAATGCGATGTTGTCCCAAACCGTGAGCCAGGGAAACGATGCGTCTTCCTGGAATACCACCCCGACGCCGTCTGGCACGTTGCCGGTCACCGGCCGTCCCTCGAAGCGAATCTCTCCGGCGCTCGGCTGCCCCAGGCCGGCCACCACGTCGAGCAATGTGGACTTTCCGCAGCCCGAAGGCCCCACTACCGAGAAGAACTCGCCGCGCCGCAGATCGAGGTCGATCGGCCCCAGTGCATGCAAGCTGTCAAACAATCGTGTGACGCCGGTGAGCCGGGCATGGACCTCCGGCGCCGGTCCGATACCCGGGATGCTCTCCGCCTCGGCCGCCGCCCTCATCGAAGTTTGCCCCCTGCTCTCCTGCGTTCGTGTCAGGACATCGCAGTCCAACGGTGGGACACAGGCTGGAAAGCGTCCAGGACACCTTTGGCACCCCCCGATACATTTTTCAGCTTGCCTGCCCCACCACGACGCGGCAGCCTTCGTGAAGTCCCGCAAAGAGGGCCAGCTTGGAGGACGAGGCGATGCGAACGCGGCAACTGGAGAGCTTCGTTCGGGTCTGTGAACTGGGCAGCATCACGAAGGCGGCCCGTGCTCTCAACATAGCACAGCCGGCGCTCGGCATTCAGATCAGGTCGCTCGAATACGAGTTTGGCGCACAGCTCCTGGAGCGCACCGTATCAGGCACCAGGCCCACCGCCGCCGGCCTGACATTTTTGACCGAAGCGAAATATCTGCTGCGGCGGGTATCCGACCTGAAACGTGCCCTCCGGGAAGCCGGCAACAATGTTCCGCTGTCTCTGACGCTGGGTGTTACTCCCAGCATGAGCGGCATACTCGTGCCTCGGCTCCTTGAGGCGCTGGCCATTTCCATGCCGCGGCTGGTGCTGACGATTGTCGAGGAACTGAGCCATGTTTTGATTGGCAGGGCCGCGGCGGGGGGGCTCGATCTCGCCCTGATCTACAACGCGCCGTCCACGTCGGGCCTGACCTGCAATCCTCAATTGCGCGAGGCGCTCTACTTCCTCGCGAGTCCGAACTCACCGGCTGGTCAAGCCGGCCCGATACGTCTGGACGAATTGGCCGCCATCGAGCTGACGATGCCGAGCAGCGGCGACGTGCTTCGCCATTTGGTCGAGGACGAGATGCGCGTCGTCGGCCTGTCGCCGCGGATCACCTATCCTCTCGATTCGATGCAGGCGATGAAAGCCGTGATCGCGCGCGGCCTCGCGTGCGGCGTGCTGCCGGCGTGCGCGGTAAGCAGCGAGATCGCGGCCGGCACGTTGATCGCCCGCGAGATCGTCGAGCCCTCTCTCTGGCGCACTCTCTATTTGGTGCAAGCGAAGGAGACGACCGGCAATCTGATCGCGGCTGGGGTGGCGCAGGGCGTTCGGCGCGTGTTGCGGCAGCTCTGCGACGAGAACGATGCGTTCGTGCTGGTTTAAGCCTTAATCCCGGCTCCCCGCCCAACGCGCGCTCCGTAGCAACAACTCACGATGGACGGGATGCTCCAATGCCGCGCGGTCGTGTCCGAGCAGATCGGTGACCACCCGCCCGCGACCGGCTTGCCGCGCCCACAGGATCGGTTTGGGACCGTACCCCACATCCGCGATCAGCAGCGGTTCGACGCCCGGCCGCATGTCGAGATCGCCATAGACCTCGTCGTATAAGGCGAAGGGCGCAATGCCGGCCGTGATCGTGTGTGTGGCCGTCGTTGGCGACACCATAACGGCGCCGAAGGGCGGATGCGAGGAGCGGCCCCACACCCAGGCACCCCCTGTCAGATCGCCCCAGCCGGGCCAATCGTCGAAGCAGATGACGGCGGTGTGCAATGCCAGCAACCCGCCGCCGGCCGCGACAAAGCGGCTGAACCCGACGCGCGCCTTGGGCGACAAGGAAAAGGCCCAATTTTCCCGGTAAGGCGCGTATTTCTCGCCTGTCAGCATCCGCCAACGCAGCGCGTAGACCGTCACCAGGTCGTAGCCGCCGCTGGCCAATCCGGCGATACCGCCTTCGATGTCCTCGGTCACGGTCGCCGCGATGCCGCCGTCGCGCAGGATCGCGACGAGCGCCTCCGACGCGTCCGCGAATGGATGACCGATGCCCCCGGTCAGGATCAGCATGCGCATGTCCGGGGCCTCAGACCTGCTCGGGCGCCTTGCGCGGCATCTGCGACTTCAGACTGAACGAGACGCCGCCATCCACCATCAGGTGCTGGCCCAGAATGTATGACGCTCGGTCCGAGGCCAGGAACAGCACGGCTTCGGCGACATCGGCCTCCACACCGATCCGGCGCGCGGGAACCAGGGCGCCGCGCGCTTCCCGCACGCCTGGCATGGCATAGATCGGCGCCGACATTCCAGAATCGATAAAGCCTGGCCCGACCGCATTGACCCGAACGCCCTTCGGACCGAGAGCCAGGGCCATGTGCTGGGTCAGGCTCACAACGGCCGCCTTCGAGCACGGATAGGCACCCGCGTCGGGACTGGGTGCGACCGCATTGAGCGAGGTGATATTGACGATCGCGCCACTGCCGCGTGCTGCCATCCTTCGTCCCACGGCCCGGCTCACGATGTATGTGCCGACCAGATTGACGTCGATCACCGCCCTGAAATCGGCCACGCTCTGCTCGAGAATGTCGCCGAAACGAACGATGCCCGCGTTATTGACCAACACATCCGGCACATCGCCGAATTGATCGACGATCTGGTCGATGGCACGTTCGATGCTCGCCTCGTCCGTCACGTCGGCGACAATGGCCAGTGCGCCGGGCATCTTGTCCCGTCGTGCCAGCAGCAGGGCCTCCTCACGGTCGAGGAGAATGACGCGATAGCCCTCCTCGGCCATGCGCGAGGCGATGCTCGCGCCAAGCCCCCCGGCGGCCCCGGTGACCAGGGCGACCCGCGACATCGTCAACCTCGCTCAGGCCGCGCGCGGGTTTTTGATGAAATAGGTGTTCGCGTCCGGCTGAAAATAATGCCGCTCCTCCTTGTAGACACCACTGGCCACGGTGATGGCATATGTGTCGTCCTCGATTGCGCTGAACGTGTGGATATCGGCCGGCGGCGCGACCACGGCGGAATCGCCGGGCCGCAATATCCGATGATCCACAATCCTGAGCTCGGCGTGACCGGGTACCGAGCCGTCGTCGGCCCGTTCATAGACGGTGTGCTCGACGGCGCCACGGTAAACAAACATGCTTTCCCAGTTGCCGTGGTCGTGGACCGGGACGATTTTTCCCTTCGCAAGCGGATAGATCAACAACGAAAGATCCGCGTCGTAGTAAAGATACCACGACATGGCGACATGGTTTCCGGGGCGCGGAACACCGAGCTCCAGCAGATCCGGGCGCGCCAGTAGTTTCCTGAACGAGGGCATGATCGCTGCCGTGATCGTCTGGGTGTCCGCGCTGGAATGCGCTACGGCATCCAGCACCGCCGTGGCACAGGCGCGTATGGCCCGTCCGGCTTCGACGCGTTCGCTGATCGATTGGCTCATCGAATTGTCTCCTCTTGCCGCGATTTCGCAATGACGATGCGCGCCGCCGCCACGGCCCGCGCCACCCGTGCAGGCGCGGCCATTGTGCGGGCGAGGGTCTCTGTCGGGATTTCCAGGGCCAGCGGAATTGCTTCGGGCACCGCACGCAACAGGGCAACCAGATCGATGCCGCCCTCGCCGGGCACGAGCCGCTCTCGCATCGCGGCGTGCAGCAGAGACTCCCGGTCGGAATCCCAGGATGCCGGCGCGTCGCATATGTGCATATAGGCAAATTGCCAAGGCGGCACGCCCGCAATGTCGTCCAGCGTGCCGCCTGAACGGCTGTAATGGAGCGCATCCAGCGCGATGCCCATGTTCGACCGCCCTACGCGCGCCACAAGCCGTGCTGCGTCGTTCAGGCTGGCCACCGTCAGCCAGGGCACGAATTCCAGCTGCACCGTCATCCCATGTTCCTCCGCAAGCGCGCACAGCGCCACGAAGTTGGCGACCAGCCGGCTCTCGTCCGGATCATTGCCCGTGGCCAAGGCGTGGCGTGCGCCCAACCCCGCGGCGACCTCGAAGAACGGACGATAGGCGGACACCTCTGTCTGGGGAACGAGCCGCGCCGTGTTCGCGTCAAGCACGCTGAGACCGGTGTCGTGCAACCTGCTGCGTGTCTCAGCGCGCAGCCGCGCGTCGCACATGATCGGCAACGCGTCGCGTCCGGGTTGGGAGTCCAGCAAGCGCAGCCCGACGTGATCGCACCCGGCCCAGGCGGCTACTGCCACCATCGCCGGAGGGGCCAGTTCCGGCACGGTGTAGTAGGAGAGCGACAGCTTGTGGCTCGGGGGGGTCACGCCTGTGTCCGTCTCACGCCTGTGTCCGTGTCCCGGCCTGCCGTAGCAGGCGCCGCGCGTTTCCGGCGAGTGCTGGCGACACCGGCCCATGCCCGCCGTCGTCCGGCTGGTCCCATCCCGCGAAGTTGGTGCCGTAGACGAGATGATCGGGCCCGACCACTTCGGTCAGCAGCGCCACGGCGCGATCGTCGTTGAGATGCGTGTCGTACCACAGGCGGTGGAGTGCCGCCTCGAACGCCCCGTCTTTCTTCATGGCCTCCGTCGCCCAGGGTCGCTTCATCCCGGCCCAAGCCAGCCGGCCCGCCATGAAAGCCACGCCGCCTCCGCCATGGCTGATCCAGACATCGAGCTTGGGATGCCGCTCGAGCACGCCGCCGAAGATCAACGTCGCCACGGCAATGGTTTCCTGTGCCGCGAAGCCGACCACCACGTCGAGATCGAACCGCTTCAGGCTCGCATCACCCGGTGGACCATCGATACCGGCCGGTGCCGGGTGCAGGAACAGGGGCACATCGAGCGTGGTGAACGCCTCGTAGAGCGGGTCGAATTTTGGGCTGTGCAGTGGCAACGGATACTCGGTGCCGACGGCTGCTCCCCACAATCCGAGTTCCTCCACGGCGCGATGCAGCTCCTCCCGCGCGGCCTCGGGGTCCTGCATGGGCAGTGCCGCGAGCCCACCCAGCTTGTCTGGATAGGTGCGCGCCAGTTCGGCGACGCCATCGTTGTAGCGGCGGCAAAACGACAACGCCTGGGGTGCCTCGATCCAATGGAAGTAGGTCAGCGGACTGGGCGAGAGCACCTGGAAGTCGATACCCGTCTTGGCCATCTTCTCGAGGCGCAGAGCCGGGTCGGTGAACGGGCTGCCATGATGTTTCACGCCCACGATCTTGTAGTTGCCGACCCTGTACCAGGGGCGTCCCTGGTCATCGATTCCGTTCTCCGGTCCATGCGGACCAGCCGCGCCGTCGGTTGCCGCCAGGCGGACATGCGCGTGCAGGTCGATACAGGATGCGGTTTCGATTCCGGCCATCGCGCGCTCCTTTCCGTTTCTCGGCAGTAGCCGCCGGATTGAGCCACTTCGATAGGCTGGCCGCGCACCGTGCGTCCAGGACACGTTCTGCCCGCCCTCAATCGGAAAATGTCTGACCGGGGAAGATTGCGGGCAATCAGACGATTTCTGACTGGCTCGAAAGCAAACATGTCTTATGCAGCCCGCCTCGGGGCGCCGTGTAGTTGCACCCTTGCCGTGCGACGGGGCCGCCCAGCCTCGGTGCCTGCGCGGGCGTTCCGGGGAGGGAACAGACATGACGATCGCCTCACTGGACGTATCGCCTGCGTCCAAGACGATGGGGGCGATTATCGCCGGCGAAGACCTGTCGCGGCAGCTGGCGGCGGCCGCGACCGAGATGATAAAACAAGCCTTTCGGGATCGGCATGTTCTCGTATTTCGCGAGCAGAAGCTCAACCAGGAGCAGATGTATAGCATCGCCTCCGTTTTCGGCGAAGTCGAACAGCATAGCGTGCAGCAGGCTAACGGCACCAAATGGGATGCCGTCCACTGCATTACCAATCTCGACGCTCGTGGTCGCCCGGCCGAGAGGCCGGCCACCAGTTCCACTTATTTCTGGCACACCGACAAATCCTTTCTTCAGGTTCCCGCCTTGCTCACCATGCTTCACGCGGTGGAACTGCCGCCCGCCGGTGGGGACACCGAGTTCGCCGACATGACGGCGGCCTATCAGGCCCTGCCGGACCCGATGAAGAAGTCGCTCGCCGGGTTGAAGGCGGTCCAGAGCCTTGAATACATGCGGCGTCACACCGGCAGCGCCCCGGCCACCGAGGAAGATATCGCGACCGCGCCGCCGGTTTCGCATCCGTTGGTGCGCACCCACCCCGAGACAGGCGCCAAGAGCCTCTACATAGGGATGTACAGCTCGTACATCGAAGGCATGCCTGACAACGAAGGCAATCGTCTGCTGCAGGATCTGCTCGCGCACGCGACGCAGGAACGGTTCATCTATCGGCACGCCTGGAAGCCGGGTGACCTGGTGCTGTGGGACAATCGCTGCCTGCTGCACCGTGCCTCCAAGAACTATGAGATGGCAAAGTACCGCCGTGTCCTGATGCGCGTCGTCGTGCGGGGCTCGATCCCGAATTGAACACCTCCGGCAAAGCGGTGGCAGTGGTGATCGGCGGCGCCAACGGGATCGGCGAGGCGACCGCCCGTCTTATGGCGGCGCGCGGCTGGCAGGTCGTGGTTGCGGACCGAGACGCCGAGGCAGCCCACCGTGTGGCCGATTCGGTCGGCGGTCACGCGGTGGCCATCGATCTCGGTAGCGAAGCCTCGATCGACGAAGCTGCTTCCTGGATCGACGGATTGGGACCGGTGGCGGCGCTTGTGGTAGCAGCGGCCGTGTTCCAGGACGTGTTGCCGCCAATCGATCTCCCAATGGCGGCCTGGGATCGGACGGTGCAGATCAATCTGACGGGGACCTATCTCGCCAACCGTGCTTTCGGCACGCGCATGGCCCAACATGGGCGCGGAAGTATCGTCAACATTGCCTCCATTGCGGCGCTCGGTTCCTTTCCGGTCCATGCCTATGCCGCGACCAAGCGGGCCGTCGTAAGCCTGACCGAAGGATTGGCCGGTGAATGGGGGCGGTCCGGCGTGCGCGTGAACGCGGTCTCGCCCGGCTCGACGCTTGTGCCGCGCGTGGCCGGGCGCATCGCCTCCGGCCGCTACGCCGCACACCCCGGGACATTCACCGCCCTCGGCCGTGTCGTCGAGCCGAACGAGGTCGCCGAAGCAATCGAGTTCCTTGCCTCCGATCGCGCGTCAGCGATCACCGGGGTCAATCTGGTCGTCGACGCCGGATGGCAGGTCGCGTCCACCTGGGCTCAATACGGCGGTGTCCGCGCCTCTTCCCAACAGGCTGGCTGACATGGCTCGGGTCGGGTTCGTCGGGCTCGGCCTGATGGGACTGCCGATGGCGTTGCGAATCCATGCAGCCGGCCACGAGATGGCGGTGTGCAGTGCCAGCGCGGCGGCGGTGTCCCAGGCCCGGGACGCGGGCGCGCATGTCGCCGCCTCCGTGGCGGAGCTGGCCGCCGAGGTCTCGATACTCTGTTCCTGCCGCGTGAGCCCGGATCAATCGCGCGAGGTGTTCGGTCAGGCCGCGCGCGCGGGGCGCCCCGGTCTGGCCTGCATCGATTTCTCGACCATCGACCCCATGGCCTCACGCGAAATCGCGACGGAACTCGCGGCCGCGGGGATGACATTCCTCGATGCCCCGGTCAGCGGCGGTCCGGATGGCGCGGCGGCTGGCACGCTGACCGTGATGGTCGGCGGCGACGCGTCGGCGCTCCAGAGTGTCCGCCCGATCCTGGAGGCGATTGGGCACGCCGTGTTCCACATGGGTCCGAGCGGCGCCGGCTCGTCGGCCAAGCTATGCAACAACATGATCACCGGCACACTGCATGTGCTGATCGCGGAGGCCATGGTGCTGGGGGTAAAGTCAGGGATCCAGCCGCAACGACTCTATGAGTTGTTGCGCTCGGCGTCGGCGCGCGGAAACACACTGGAGCGCGTTGTGCCGCGGCATTTTCTGCCGCATGATTTCGCGCCCGGTTCTGCCTTGACGACCATGATTAAAGACCTCGACTGCGTCAACCGCACGGGCGAGGCGCTGGGTGTGCGCCTACGACTTTCGACGATAGCGCAGCAATGCTTTCTCGAAGCCGCGGCGCTTGGCCACGGCGACAAGGATTTATCGGCCGTCATCCTGCCGATGGAGGAGATCGCTGGAATTTCTGTGGGATCGACTGGGCTTTTGGGAACAGCGGCATAAAGCCGCGAGAGGGGATCGCATGGACCATACACGGCGCGGCGCAATTGGTCTCGGTTTGGCGGCATTCGGCGGCGTGATGTTCTCACGCCGGGCCTCGGCCGCGTATGCGGTGGAGATCATGGCACCTTACTACAAGTCGCTGCTCACGATGGCGCCGATCGCAGTGGCGTTGGAGCTGGGGCTTTATTCAAAGCACGGCATCGATGTGACCGGCGTGATCACCTCGGTGGGCGGCGGCACCGGCCTGCGTAACATGATCGGCGGTCATCTGGGCTATGCCGAGATGGGCACGGCCAGCGCACTCGCGGGGTTCAAGGCGGGTATCGACGTTCGCGTCGTGCATGACAGCGTGAGCACGAGCGAGGACATCGTCTGGGTCACCATGCCCAACAGCCCGATCAAGACGATCACAGATTTGGTCGGGAAAAAGGTGGGAATTAGCGCCCCGCGCTCCACCAGCGAGACATTGGCGCGCATGGCCGAGGAAGCGGCCGGCATAACCGACAAGATGCGTCTGGTCGCCATCGGTCAGATCGGGGCGGGACTGTCCGCGCTGGAGAATGGCGGCGTCGATGCGACGTTCATCATGGAGCCGCTGTTCAGCGAGCGCGCCGGAAAATATCGTGTCGTGTTCACGCAAAATGGACTGCCGCGCATGTCGCAAAATGTCGGCATCGCAACCCTGGAGTTCATCAAGAGCCACCCCGAGGAGTTGCGCGGCATCATCGCGGGCCGCCGCGAGGCGGTGGACTTCATCTACGCCAACACTGACGCCGCGGCGAAAATGACGGCGAAGCGTTATGGCGACACCCTGCCCATCGATACAGCCCCCGCGGTGATGCGGCATTTGGCCGACATCAAGTATTGGAGTCGCGGGAATATCGACCGGGAAAGCCTGGAGAACGTGGTCAAGGGCTTGATCCGGCAAGGGCAATGGGAAGGAACCGTCGACTGGAGCAAAATTGTCGACCCCGGTTTCCTTCCGGCGGACTTACAGAACTAAAGGCCAGAACTGGGAGCCAGAACCAGGGAAGCGAACCGGCTCCGGCGCAAATGGCGCAATCCGATCCGCGATGCTGGCGGGTCATCCGGCAGGCGCCAGGGCGGCACGGGATGCTGGCGATTCCTGTCGTCTGCGGAAGACGCGTTGACATGGCGCCTGGCCACGCGGCACCCTTCGCCACATGGCGCAGCCCCTTCTGACGGCGCTCGAGATCGTCCCGACCCGGTCGCTGACATCCCTACGCCCGACATGGCGGCTCTCCGGGAGAGCAAGGCGCCACACAAACAGGCCGGGAATGGCCCAGGCAGACCATCATGGGAGAATGACCGATGGAAATCCCGAGGCGAACGATCCTGCACGCGGCCGGCGGCGCCCTGGCGCTTCGCGCAAGCGCGGCGCTGGCCCAGCCTGGCGGCCCGGACGACCGGCTTTACGAGGCCGCCAAAAAGGAGGGCCAACTCACCTGGTATTCCGGCATCCTCGATCAGCCTTTATGCGTGCATGTCGGGCAGGTCTTCACCGCGAAATATCCGGGCATTACGGTCAGCCCGATCAAGAACACCTCGCAGGTGACCTTCCAGCGGCTGCTTCAGGACATCAAGGGCGGCGCGGTGCAGTCCGACGTGCTGACCACCACCGACGCGAGCCACCTGACCTATCTGATCGGCAAGGGCCTGGTGGTTCCGTTCGTCGCGGCGAACGCCGCGGGCATGATCCCCTCGCTGCGAAGCTTCAACGGCGACGGCCATTATCAGGTGAGTTGGGTCGGGCAGGTCACCATCCTGTACAACACCAACAAGGTGAAGGCCGCCGACGCCCCGCGGGACTGGCCGGATCTGACCGACCCGAAGTGGAAGAACGCCATCACGTTCGGCAGTCCGAACTACAGTGGCATCATCGGTGTCTGGACCGTCGCCATGCAGGAACGCTACGGGTGGGGCTACTTCGAGAAGCTGAACAAGCTGAACCCGTTGATCGGCCGCTCGGTCGACGACGCCGGGACGGTGCTGAATTCAGGCGAGCGCATCGTGGCCGCCGGCAACCCGGCCAGCGCGCTCCGCAGCGCGGCACGCGGGAATCCCCTTGCCGTGAACTATCCGACCTCGGGCATGCTGGCTTCCCCCTCTCCGACAGCCATCCTCAAGGGCTCGCCCAGCCCGAACGCGGCCAAGCTGTTCGTGGAGTTCCTTGCCGGGCCCGAGTATTCCAAAATTCTCGCTGACAATTTCGAACAGCCGCTCCGCGCCGACGTGGCGCAGCCCGCCGGCGCCAGGTCGCTCGCCGACATCGCGACGTTCTCGCCGAGCCTCGCGCAGATCGAGAAGGAGCTCGGTCCCAACAAGGAGAAGTGGCGGGACACGTTCGGCGGATGACCAAAAGCTGCCTCCGGGACCGCCGGGCTTGAGCGTGGCGGGGAGCGGCCACGCGCCGGGCATTGCGCGGCGCCGGGTCCAGCCGGCCACCTGGGCCTGGCTGGCGGTCTTCGCGGCCCTCGTCTTCCTGGTGGCCGCCCCGGTTGCGCGGCTGCTGGTTTCGAGCATTCAGGACACCGAAACCGGCGCGTTCACCTGGCACAACTACGCCATCGCCTACGGTCCGGCGCGCAACTACGCGGCCCTCGGCACGTCGCTGCTCTACGCCGCCGAGGTGACGGTGGTGTCCGCGATCTTCGCCGTGCCGATCGCCTGGGGCGTGGCGCGCACCGACATGCCGGCCAAGAGCCTTATCCGCGCGCTCATCCTCGGCGCATTCATCACGCCGCCCTACCTCGGCGCGATCGGCTGGATCCTGCTCGCCGGGCCGAACGCCGGATGGCTCAACCAGGCCTGGATGGCGCTCACCGGCGCTCCCCACGGCCTCGTCGACATCTACAGCTTCGGCGGCCTCGTGCTGGTCACGGCGCTCTACGCCTTCCCCTACATCTTCGTCTTCACCGCCGACGCGCTGGAGCGGGTTTCGTCCGAGATGGAAGAGGCCGCGCGCATCCTCGGTTCCGGCACCTTGCGTACGATCCTGCGCGTCACCCTTCCGCTGGTCACCCCCGCGATTCTGGGCGGCGCGATCGTCGTGTTCCTCGACACCGTGGCCCTGTTCGGCACCCCGGCGATCATCGCGCTCCCGGCACGCATCAAGGTGATGACCCTGGTGCTATGGGAATTCTTCGAGTTCCCGGTCCGCGCCGAGGCGGCCGCGGCCTACGCCGTCCCGCTCATCCTCATCACGGTCGCGCTGTTCGCCGCCCAGCGCGCGATACTCGGGCGGCGCGGCTACGTGGCGCTGACCGGCAAGGGCGGCAGCCGGGCGGAGCTGCGGCTTGGCGCCTGGCGCTGGGCCATGTTCGGCTACGGATTGCTGGTGGTGGGCCTCGCGGTGATCCTGCCGTTCGCCGCCCTGGCGCAGGCCGCTTTCAGCCACGCCTGGGGACGCGGCTTCTCGTGGGACAACCTCACGCTCGGCAATTTCCGCTATCTGTTGTTCACGGACCCCGCGGCGCGGCTGACCATCATCCACAGCTTCGTCTACTCTGCCGCGACCGCCTTCATCGCCGTCGCCCTGGCGCTGGCGATCGCCTACATCGTCAGCCGCCGTCTGACGCGGCGCACCGGCATCCTGACGGCGCTCTGCATGGCCCCGCTGGTGATCCCCGGCATCGTGCTGGCGATCGGCTTCTACGCCGCCTGGGCGCCGCCGCCGCTCGCGTTATACGGCACGGCCGCGCTTCTGGTCCTGGGGTACACCGCGCGCTTCCTGCCGATCGCCTACACGAGCTGCATGGCCAGCCTTCGTTCCCTCAACCCGGAGATGGAGGAAGCCGTCCGTATCCTCGGGGGCAGCCAGCTCCGCGCGATCGGGAGCGTGGTGGTCCCGCTCCTGAAGACCAGCCTGGTGGGCACCTGGCTGCTCGTGTTCATCCCCGCCACCCGCGAGCTGAGCACCGCCATCTTCCTCGTCGGCGCCAAAACCCGGGTCATCTCGGTGATGATGCTGGACCTGAGCGAGAATGGCAGCTTCGAGACGCTGGCCGCACTCGGCTTCTTCCTGCTCGGCGTCACGGTCGTCATCGTGCTGGCGGGCTACAAATTGCTGGGGCGCGATTTCATGCTGAGACGGTCATGAGCAAGCTGCAGCCGGATGCCGGGCGTTCGCGGCTCGCGCTGAACGGCATAAGCTGCGTGTATGGCGCGTTCACCGCCGTGGACGGGCTGAACCTCGAGATCGTGCCAGGCGAGTTCGTCTCCCTGCTTGGGCCTTCGGGCTGCGGCAAAACCACGACCTTGCGCATGATCGCGGGCTTTATCCGCCCCACGGCCGGCACCATCACAATGGACGGCGAGGTCATCTCCGCCCCCGGCGCGGCGCTCCCGCCCGAACGGCGGCAGATGTCCATGATCTTCCAGAGCTACGCGATCTGGCCGAACATGACGGTGGCCGAGAACGTCGCCTTCGGACTGAAGCTGCGCCATCTCGGTCGCGAGGCGATCCGCGCGAAGGTCACCGAGATGCTGGAAACGGTGAAGCTCGGCGCCCTCGCGGACCGCTATCCGGCGGAACTGTCCGGCGGCCAGCAGCAGCGCGTGGCCTTGGCCCGCGCGATGGTCATCCAGCCCCGCGTCCTCCTCCTCGACGAGCCGCTGTCGAACCTCGACGCCAATCTGCGCGAGGAGATGCGCTTCGAGATCCGCCGCCTGCACGACGCGTTCCACTTCACCACCGTCTATGTCACCCACGACCAGGGCGAGGCGATGGTCACGTCGGATCGGATCGCGGTGATGAACGCCGGGCGGATCGAACAGGTGGACCCGCCCTATCTGCTCTACACCCGCCCCCGAACGCGCTTCGTCGCGGGCTTCATCGGCCGCACCAATTTCATGAACGGCGCGTGCGGCGCGCAACACGTGACCTTCGACCGCTTCGCCCTGCCGCGTGCGATGTTTGCCGACGGCGGCGCCGGGCTGCACGGCGACGTGACGTTCTCGGTTCGGCCGCAAAGCATCGCACTGCATCGCGCGCCGGCCGCAGCCATGCGCTTCGGGTGCCTCGTGGCAGGACGGCTGTTGGAGCGCGCGTTCCTGGGTGAAACATGGGACTACGTCGTGGCCCCGGAGGACAGTTTGCTGCGGCTGAAGGTGGCGGCCCTGCCCTTCCAGGTCTTTGAAGTGGGGGAGACCGTATGGCTGGAATTCGATCCCGAACAGATGGCGCCCATCGCGCGTGACGTGTCCGTTTGAAAGCCCGCGGGCCTGCAACCAACCGGGACGACTTCAAATTGGGTTAGCCCGCCTTCTTCGCATTCCAAAACAGCGGGAATGGCGCGCGAACAATGTCGGTGATGGTGTTCTGTCGCACGATCGGCTGGAAGCCCTGGCCGAGTGGATAGTACGGGGCCTCCTCCCAGACCAGCATCTGGATCTGCTCGGCCACCTTCTTCTGGCTCGCCAGATCGGGCGCGTCGAACCAGGCGCTACGCAGATCTTCCATCTTCTGGCTGGAGTACCAGCCGAACCAGCCCTTCTCCCCCTGCCCGCCAATCGGCGCATGCGCCCCGGGATCGGCAAGGTTCAGCCCCTCCCACGAGGTGCAGAACGCGCTCCATCCGCCCTTGTCCACACTCTCGCGATTGTTGCGGCGCGTGATCGTCGTGCCCCAGTCCATCGACTGCAGTTCGACATTGATGCCCAGCCGCCGGAGCAGGTCGGCGCCGACCTGGCTGTAGGCGTTCAGAATCGGATAGTCGGTCGGCGCGAGGAACACGACGCGCTCGCCCTTGTAGCCGCTCTCCGCCACCAGCCGCTTGGCCTGCGCGAAATCCCGCTTGCCGGTCAGCACATCGAGCCCCGCGCTGTTCGCCAGCGGCGAGCCCGGCGTGAACACGCCCACATTCAGAGCAAACAGGCTCGTCTCGGAACCAAAGGCCGCCGCCATGAAATCCGCCTGGTCGATGGCCGGCAGGAGAGCCTGGCGAAGCTTGAGGTTGTTGAAAGGCGGGTGCAGGAGGTTGAAGCGCATCACGGCAACCGTGCCGATCTTGTCCAGCAGATCGACCGAGATGCCCCGCCCCTTACGCAGCAAAGGCAGCAGGTCCGGCGTGGGGCTTTGCCACCAATCCGCCTCGTTGTTCGTCATGGCGGCGGCGCAGGTTGCGGCATCGGTGATGATCTTCCACTCGATCCGGTCGAAATACGCCATCTTGCCGCCGGCGACGAAATCCGCCTTTTCCTGGCGTGGCGGATAGGCGGCGTTGCGCGCAAACGCAGCCGAGGCGCCCGGCACCCATTCGTTGCGCAGGAAGCGGAACGGCCCGGAGCCGGTGTAGTCGTCGATCTGCTTGTAGGCGTCGGTCCGCGCCACCCGCTCGGGCATGATGAAGCAGACGCTTGCCGTCGGCTTGCCGAGGGCCGCAATCAGCAGCGGGAACGGCCGCTTCAGCCGGAATTCGAAGCTGCGGTCGTCGATCGCGCGGATTTCGTTCAGCGCGGCCTCCAGCCGCTGGCCAAAGCCGTCGCGCTTCATCCAACGCATGATGGAGGCGATGCAGTCCGCCGGGCGGACCGGCGTGTCGTCGTGAAACTTGAGGCCCTCGCGGAGACGCATGCGCCAGGTCAGCCCATCGGCGCTGACCTCGTGGCCCTCGACCATCTGAGGCTTCGGCTCCATGGTCTCGGTCACGCCATAAAGCGTATCCCAGACCATGTAGCCGAAATTGCGGGCGACGGTCGTGGTGGACCAGATCGGGTCCGGGTTCTGCAGATTGCCTTCAGGAATGAAGCGCAGCGTTCGCGCGGATGCCTGGGCAATCGCGGGTCGCGAGAGCGCCGTTGGGGTGAGCGCCGTGGCGGCGGCCGCTGCAAGAAGGTGGCGACGCTGCATGTGGTTCTCTCCCCGGTGCCTCGAAAGACTTACCCATCTCGCCGTGTCATACAACTGGCGCGCGGGCAACTGGCGCGCGGGCAACCGGCGCGCGGAACGTCGCTAACGCCGCAGCCTCAGATCGAGACCGGCCGCAATCCACGGCGCCTCGATGGCGTCGAGGTCGATCACTCCGGCCGGATCGGCTCGGCGCGGCATGGCGCCGATCGCCGGGGCCCTGTCGCGCCGCCAGATTGCCAGCAGGCGCTGCAACTCCACAAGCGGCGACGCATGATCGTCCACGCGCAGGTTGAGGTCCGGGAAGTCCTCCGTCGTCGTCATCGCCATGGCCGCCGACTGCCGGCCTCGGCGGTCGCCCCCGGCCGCGTCGCCGGCCAGCATCGCGGCCATCAGGCGCTCCGGCAGCTTCAGGTCCGGCAGGTCGAGGAACGTGGCGAGGGTCGAAGGAACCACCTCCGCGTTGGCCAGCATGTTGCCGGCGACGCTGACGGCGTCGGCCGCGTCGCCGCCGCACCACATCACGCAGTTGTCGCCGGTCCAGGCGGCGGTGCGGCCGAAGCGGTCGATCGCGTGTACCTGGCGCAAACCGCGCCCGGCATCGGCGCCGATTGCGGCCGCGATCGCCGCATCCGGGGCCAATCCCCGCTCCATGCCGTCGAGCACCGCAGGGCCGAGATAACGGTTGGTGATCGACTGCGTGGCGACCGCCCCCACCCCGGCCCGCAGATACGGCACCGTGGCGCCCACGGCCAGGTTCCGGGTGGCCACCGAAATCGCAAACGCGGCGGTGGCCCGATCATAGGCGACGATGGACCATGTCATGTCGGTCTCCAGATTTTATGCCGCCGCGCGCCGGTCGCGCGCGCTGGCACCCCTACGACCACACCAACACCCTTATCCGCAAGGCCATCCTGGAGACGATTGCCGAATGCGATGGAGGTTCGCCCTCGCCCTGTGTGCCCCCTTGGTGTAATGCCCCAACATGCCGGACGATGCTCCCGAAAGCCTGCCATTGGCCCTCAGCCTGGGCTACCAGATCCGTGCGACGCACCGGTTGTTCCAGCGCAAGCTGCAAACCGAGATCGAGCAGCACGGCGTGACACTCGGCATGTGGTACTTCCTGCGTGTCCTATGGACCGAGGACGGCATCACGCAGAGCGAGCTTTCGCAACGTGTCGGCACCATGGAGCCGACCACCCTGTCGGCAATCCGTGACATGGAACGCAACGGCTTCGTGCGGCGCGTGCCCCATGCGGGAGACCGCCGCAAGATCAACATCTATCTGACCGATGAAGGCCACGCGCTGCGGGACAAGCTGCTGCCGTCGGCCATCGCGGTGGTCCAAGCCGCATCGGCCGGCCTGACCATGCGCGAGATCACGATGGTGCTGGACATCCTGAAAGCGATCCAGCGCAACCTCCAGGAATAGCCACCCTATTTTTTTGGCGGTGAAGGCGCGCTCGCGGCGGCGGCGATGATGGCGATGAGGTCGTTTTCCGCTGCTTCCGGGTTCTGATAGCGCGGCAGCGTGGTCACGAAGGGCTGCTCCGCGTCGTGCGGGCTGTAGATTTCCAGGAAGTACTTGTTGGCGCCCTTGTCCAACACGGGTTCGATGCGCAGCAGGGTCATGGTGTTCTCCTATGCGGCCCGGCGTTCGGGCAGGCCGATCTGGTGGTGCAGCGTCACTTCGCTCTGCGTGGTGCTGGATTGCAGGATGGCAATGCAGACCTCCGTCGTGGCCAGGCTCCACTCCCCAGTGTGCAACGGCTGGACGCCGTGCAGGATGGCACCGGCCAATTCGTCGATGACCTCCGCGCGCGGCACGTCCGGAGGCGGCAGCGCGTCGAAACGGCGTTCGTCATTGGTGAAAATCTCCACGCCGTTCGGCATCGGGCGCAGGTCGCCGCTTTCACACGACACGATTACCATGCCGAAGTGGTTGTGGGCCGGAGGCAGCGGCGCTGCGCGCACGTCGGCGGCCGACACGTTGGGGCCATAGGCACGGCGGTTCTTGAGTGCGGCTTCTTCCGCCGGACTTTGGACGTCGCGGAGCCGCCGCCTCGCGTCACCGTAACCGTCGGGTCCGCGCTGCTGGCCGAGTTCGCCGATCCAGCCGTGCAACGCGTCGGTGTCGAACCGGCCGTGGCCGTTATAGGTGAGCGAGGCGAAGACGCCGTCCGCGAAGGTCAGATGGGCGGCGTAGGCGCCTTCGGTCCCGCGCGCCTTGTCCCAGATGCCAGCCGAGGCGCGCACGCTCCGCGCCGGGCTGCCTGCCAAAAGACGAACCACTTCCACCTGGTGAGGCGCTTGGCTGAACAATGAGCCGCCACCCTGCGCGGTATCCAGTTCCTCCGGACGCCTTGGTCGATAAAGGTAGTCGGTGAAGTTCAGCGCGGTGATCATCCGGACCGCGCCGAACGCGCCGGTATCGATCAGGGCGCGGGTTCGGAGGTACGGCAGGTCGTAGCTGTGGCTGTGGCCCACCAAGAGGTGAATGCCGGCCGCCTTGGCCGCTTCGATCATCGCCTGGCAGTCGGGAATGGCCAGCGCCATCGGCTTCTCGACCAGAACATGCTTGCCGTACGCCGCGGCAATGCGGACATGCTCCAGATGCATGTGGTGCGGCGTTGCGATATAGACGGCGTCCACTGCGGGATCGGCGCACAACGATTCGACCGTCGCATGGGCCGAAGCGCCGAAGTCGCGTGCGAACCAGTTTCGTGCATCGACTCTCGGGTCGGCGGCTGCGGTCAGATGGATGCGCGGGTGGCGTGCCAGCGTCGGCAGCATCAACATGAAGGCGCGTCCCAACCCGGCCACGCCCAGCCGCAATATGCCGGGCCGCAACATGCCGGGCTGCAACATGCCCACCACTACAGGTCCAACACGAGTCGGCCGGATTTGGCGCGGGATACGCAGATCATCATCGCGACCTTCTTCTCCGCGTCGGTCAGCACGAGGTCGCGGTGGTCGGGCTCGCCGTCCAGCACGGCGGTACGGCAGGTGCCGCAGGTGCCGCTTTCGCAGCTACTGGGCGTGCTGCGGCCGTGCGCGCGGATCGTCTCGAGGATGGTGGTGCCAACGGGCACCTCCAGCACCGCGCCACCGCGGCCGAGCTGTATCTCGAACGGCGTGTCGTCGGCGCGCGGTCGGACGAGGTCGGAGCCGAAATCCTCGAAATGCACGGCCGTCTCCGGCCAATGCCCGGTCATGTCCCGCACCGCGTCCATCAGCGGGCGCGGACCGCAGCAATAGACATAGGCCTTGGTCGGATTCTCGAACACCGGCCACAGATCGAATGTCCGGTCCGGGTCGCCCTCGTCGTGATGTACCGTCACCCGGCCCGCGAATTCGGCACCGGCCAATTCCGGGAGGAACGCCGTGCCGGTGGCATTTCGCGTCAGGTAATACAGATGAAACGGCGTATCCCCGGTCGCGCGCAGGTAGCGGATCATCGACAGGATGGGCGTGATGCCGATGCCGCCGGCGACGAAGATGTAGCTTGGCGCGGAGCTCGACAGCTCGAACAGATTGCGGGGCCACGCGGCCTCCACAGTGTCGCCCGGCTTCACCCCGTCGATCAGGCTGATGGAGCCGCCGCGGCCTTTCTCGTCACGTTTCACCGCAACCACGTAGCGGTCCCGCTCGTGCGGGTCGTTGCACAGCGAGTAGTTGCGCATGGCACCGTTCGGCACCCGGATCGCCAAATGGGAGCCGGGTGCGAAGGCTGGCAGGTCGGCACCCGAGGGATCGCGGAACTCGAGCAACTGGATGCCATCGGCGGCGGGCTCGGATCGCACCACGCGCAATCGCAGCAGCTCCAACTCGTCAGTTTGCGCCACCAGAAAGCCGCCTCCATCACGGCATATTAACTTAGATAACGAAGCTATTTCTCTCAAGGTCAACCACGGATAAATGTCCTCATATACGCGAATGCCTCTGCTGCAAATGCGAACAGGGCGGATTGGCGATCCGTCGCACTCGACATTCGTGCTTTCAAGGCCTATCTAAATGCTTAGTCAACAATGTTCCGTTGGAGATGCTCGATGTTGGTAGCCGAGGAGAATAATCGCCTGTGCCGGGTCGAGGGCGACGCGCCAATGGGCAAGCTCATGCGCCGGCACTGGGTTCCCGCCGCGCTGTCCGAGCAGCTTGGCGAACGTGACGGCACGCCGATCCGGCTGCGTCTGATGGGCGAGGATCTGGTGGCGTTCCGCGACACCGAGGGCCGGCTGGGCGTGCTGGGCGAATTCTGCACCCACCGCAAGGCGTCCCTGGCATTCGGCCGCAACGAGGAATGCGGCCTGCGCTGCCTGTATCATGGCTGGAAGTTCGACGTGGAGGGCAACGTGGTCGAAATGCCGTCCGAGCCGAAGGAAAGCGGGTTCGCCGAGAAGGTGAAGCACAAGGCCTACCCCGCGCGGGAAGCCGGCGGCTTTGTCTGGGTATACATGGGACCGGCGGCCGAGATGCCCGCGTTCGAGCCCCCGTCCTGGGCGCCTACGCCGGAAGCCAAGGTGTCCGTCGTACGCATCGAACTGCCATGCAACTGGGCGCAGGTGATGGAAGGGCAGATCGATTCGGCCCACAGCTCCAGCCTGCACTCCTCGGACATGAAGCCGGCCCGCGTCGCCACCGCCGGTGCCACCGACTCGCATTGGACCCGGCCTTCCACCGACAAGAACCCGCGCATCCAGGTGCAGGTCACCAATTACGGCATGCGCTACGCCGCCATCCGCCGGCCGATCATGAACGCGCGCGAGACCGACTACGTCCGCATCACCACCTTCGTGGCCCCATTCACGGCGCTGATCCCGCCCAACAGCTCCTACTCCGTTGAGAATCCCGTCCAACCCCACTGATTCTTCAACTCGTCGAACAAATTCTCGCTGTCGGCCC
>JANXTF010000009.1 GCA_025352565.1 Rhodospirillales bacterium
CGCCCGTCTCGGGATGCCGGCGAATCACCATTGCGGGTTGCGTGGGCGCCACGTTCCAATTCGGCGCGATGTTGGGGAGCGGGTTCGTCGCCCGGAACAAGGCGCGGATCGCTTCGGGTGGCAGATAGCTCGCGTATCTTCCGCACATGCCGGGCACCGTGCCAGCATCGGGTATGGCATGCTACCACGCCGCTCAACGCTCACTCTGTTCCCGTTGCGTTCATGGTGGCATGCTACCCCATGCCGCCGACCCTCCCGCCCGATCGCGCGCTCGCCCTGGCCGCCTCGGTGCGCACGCTGCGTCACCTTTGGCTTGCGGTCGAGTGCTGCGGTTCGTCCATCATCCCGCTGCGGATGCTTCCCGCGCGGGGCACGCTGGCCGACGTAACCCTCGCGCTGCGGTGCAAGAAATGCGGGCAACCGGCCCGGCGCGCGGTGTTGCTGGACAATCCGACGGGGCAGATGCCGGCGATATGGGGTGGACGGCCGCCGTGGCGGCTTGTGGTATTGGACCGCCAGCCAGGCTGCCCTTAGCCCAAGCCTGTATCTAACCGCATCCACGCCAGTATATTGGACAAATTATGGACACGAGCCCGAGAGAAACACCGTAAGTCGTTGTTTTAATTGGCATCCCGTACGAGATTCGAACTCGTGTTACCGCCGTGAAAGGGCGGTGTCCTGGGCCTCTAGACGAACGGGACAAAGGCACGCAGGTGGGGTAGCCGAGGGCGGAAACGCGGTCAAGAAGTCTCAGCCGCTGGCACCCTCGCCAAGCTTGCGCCCCGTGATCCGCTCCAGCACCCGCAGCGGCGAAAGCGTCGGATCGGCCATGGCCTCGACTGGAAGGTGAAACGTCTGCTCGAATGCGAAACGCCCCGCCAACGCGGCGTGCAGCACGCAATCCGTGTAACACATCCATGCGGTCCCGGGCGGGAACGACACCACCGTTCGCGGGGCGTCCCGCTGATATCCGGCGTCGAGCTTCGCTGCGTCGTGCAGGCGCAGCATGTAGTGGTCATAGGCGCTCCGCCGCGTCTTGGTCAGCCCAAGCTTGTGCATCACATAGGCCTGGCCGGGCAACGGCCGCCGCAGCTTCGGCATGAACCCGCGCGCGAACGCCTCGAACGGTTCGCCCACCCGCCACACGCGTTCAACGCCATCCGGCGCGGCGTTGGCGAACACGCGCAGGATGCGCCGTCCGCCTGTGGGACGCGTGGGGAACGCATCGACGTGCAACAGCTTATCGTCATGCCGCGCCGTGGAGGCACGACCGGCGATTTCCGAAGGGCGGAAGCTCGTGCGGGCACGCTCGATCCGTGAAGCGTAGCGCGGGAACAACGCGCCCACGAGTGCGTGCGCCCGGCCGCCGAACTGCTCCATGACCGCGCCAAGCCGGGCTTTATCCAGGTCCTGGGCCGAGGTACCATGCACGCGGCCCGTGGCGGGATCGAGGCTGACGTTCTTGCGGCCCTCGTCGCCTGCGGCCATGCCGAGGAGCCGACGCGCCTCGGGGTCCGGGTCGAAGGCAAGATGGGGGAAAAACAGGACTCGGCCGCGCTCCAGGGCCGTGACGGCCCGCATCTGTTTGTCGGGTGAGAACGACGACTCCCAGTCACGGGTCTCGAACAACTCCACGACGCTCGTTGCGCGCGCGACGTCTTCCAAGATAGCGAATTCCTCATGTTGCCGAGCGACCGATCGAGCCGCGTTTATGATGCAATCCGACCCGAAAGTTAATTCAAATCGCTCAATCCGCGTCCTCGCTGCCCTGTCCAAGCAATTCCGGGCGATATTCGAAATGCATCGTGTCGTAATGCGACCAGCGGCCGCCCCAGATGAAGCCGTGGCGCTCGAAGGCGGCCACGATCTCGGCGGGGACACGGTTGCGCCAGGGCGCGCGGCGCCACAGCCAGTAGTCGCCGCTGCCGAGATTGATGTCGATCGCGGCGCCATAGGCATGCATCGAGGGCTCGCCCGTGTCGGCCACCGCGCGACAGACATAGGTGCCCGCCATGGGCCACAGGAAGCGGCGCCATTCCGGAGCGTCCAACTCGCGGGCGACTGCAGCGAGGTGGCGGTCGATGTGGTTCACCCCGGTGATGCGCACGGAACGGCCGCCGGGCCATGGGATCGACACGAGATGCGGGACCACCTCGCCGCGCCTGCAATCGCCATACATCTTGGCGAGGAGCGCCGGGTTGCGCGCCCGACCGGGGTCGGCTCCCTCGCTGGGCGGGTCCAACGGCATCCCGCGTGGGTAGGACGCCGAGACCTGTTCCAGGATCGAGCGTTCTCCGGTGGACCACGCCATGCGCGTGCCGTCGGGCCACACCAATTCGGGACCGTCCACCACGAATTGCCCTGGGTAGGCGGCAAGCAGGGCCTGTATGGCCGACGGCGGAGGCGCCGCCGCGGCGGTCAGCAACGCGGCCGCGAGAGCGAGAACCCTCACGCCACTGCACCGTCGCTGACGAAGAAGCTGGCGGTGACGGTGCCGTTCCATTCCTCGGCGCGGAGATGCCCTGCCAAATGCAGGACGGCGCCGTCGCGCGCCAGCAGAGCGTCGGCCAGCTTGCCTCCCTTGGCGCGGAACATCAGCGCCTTCACCCGAGCGCCGCCGCTCTCGCCGGACAGCATGGCGCGGATGGTGGCGCCCTCGCGGCCGATGCGTTCGGCATGGGCCACCCGCATGCGCGGCAGCACCATGAGCGGCTCGGCGTTGCCGTTGCCGTAGGGGGCGAGGCGGGCGAGGTGCCCCGCCGTCTCGGTGGTGCAGGCGGCGGCGGCGAGCGTGCCCTCGATCAGCAGGTCGGCCGCGCGGGGCAGCAGCGCGGCCCCAGCGAGGCGTTCGTCCATGAACCCGTGGAGCGCCGCGAGACCGGCCGCGGGCAGGCTAAAGCCCGCCGCCATGGCATGCCCGCCGCCAGTGGTCAGCAATCCCGCCTGCCGCGCCGCGATCACGGCCGCGCCGAGGTTATGCCCCGGCACAGAGCGGGCCGAGCCCTTGGCCATGCCGTCGGCGATGCCGGCGACCAGGGCCGGGCGGTTGAAGCGCTCCTTGATGCGGCCGGCGACGATGCCGACCACGCCCGGATGCCACCCCTCCCCCGCCACCACGGCCACCGCATGGCCCGCGTCGATCTGCGCCTCGGCCTGGGCGAGCGCGCCGTCAAGCATGGATTGCTCGACCTCCTGGCGCTGGCGGTTCACGCCGTCGAGCGCGGCGGCCAGGGCGGCCGCCTCCACCGGGTCCTGGCACAGCAGCAGGCGCAGCCCGAGATCGGCCTCGCTGATGCGGCCGGCGGCGTTGATGCGGGGGCCGAGCGCGAAGCCGAGCGTGTGCGCGTCGGGCCGGGTGCGCGATTGCGCCACTTCCAGCAGCGCCGCGAGGCCGGGTCGCTCGCGGCGGGCGAGCACGCGCAGGCCCTGGACCACGAAGGCGCGGTTGAGGCCGGTGAGCGGCATCACGTCGCACACGGTGGCCAGCGCCACCATATCGAGCAGGCCCATGAGGTCGGGCTCGGGGCGGGCGGCGAAGAAATCGGCGCGGCGGAGCATCCGGACCGTTGCGATGGCGGCGAGGAAGCTGACGCCGGCGGCGCACAGGCCGCTCATCCCGGAGGCGCAATCCAGCCGATTGGGGTTGACGGTGGCGATCACGGCGGGCGGCGGGCCCTCGCAGACATGATGGTCGAGCACCAGCACCTCGGCCCGGCCCCGCACGGCGGACAGCGCCTCGCCGGCGGCTGAGCCGCAATCGACGCACACGATGAGGCTGGCGCCGCGTCCGGCAAGGCCAACCAGGGCAGCCGCGTTGGGGCCGTAGCCCTCGCGAATGCGGTCCGGCACGTAGGAGATGACGGTGCAGCCGAGGGCGCGCAGCGTGGTGGCCATGATGGCGCCGGCGCAGGCGCCATCCACGTCGTAGTCGCCGAACACGGCCACGGTCTCCCGCGCCATGACGGCGCGGGCCAGCCTTGTGGCGGCCACTTCCATGTCGATCAGCGTGTGCGGGTCGGGCAGCAGAGCGCGCAAGGTGGGTTCGAGGAAATGCGCCGCCGTCTCGGCGTCGATGCCGCGCGCGGCGAGCAGGCGGCCCATGATCTCGGGGATTCCGAGCCGCTGGGCGAGGCCGAGGCCGATGCGCTCGGCCCCCGCGTCGCGCCACAGCCAGCGCCGCCCGGTCAGGCTGGCGGTGACGCCGAGGACGTGGCTTCCCCCGGCGGGCGCGAGAGCGAGGGCAGCAATCAGTTCACGCCCCAGGTCTTGGTCGCGAAATTATGGTGGGCCTCGACGAAGCGGACGGTGCCGGATTTGCTGCGCATGACCACCGAATGCGTGACCGCGCCATGGGCCGTGCGCCGCACACCGCGCAACATCGGCCCGCCGGTCACTCCGGTAGCGGCGAACAGCACCGGGCCTTTGGCCATCTGCATCACGGAATAGACCCGCTTGGGGTCGTCCACGCCCATCTGGCGGGCACGGGCCACTTGGCTTTCGTCCTCGTACAGCAGACGGCCCTGCATCTGGCCGCCGATGCAGCGGAGGGCGGCCGCCGCGAGGACGCCCTCGGGGGCGCCGCCGGAGCCCATGAAGATGTCCACGCCGCTGTCGGATTGCGCGGTGGCCATCACGCCCGCCACATCGCCATCGGTCAGCAGCATGATGCGGGCGCCGGCCTCGCGGGTATGGGCGATCAACTCGGCATGGCGCTCGCGGTCGAGCATGCACGCGACCAGGTCCGACACGTCGCATTTCTTGGCGCGGGCCAGATTGCGGAGGTTCTCGCCGACCTTGGCGTCAATATCGATCACGCCCTCGGGCAGCCCGCCGCCGACCGCGATCTTCTGCATGTAGATATCTGGCGCGTGCAGGAAATTGCCGTGCTCGGCCACCGCTATCACGGCCAACGCATTCGGGCCGCCATTCGCCGTCAGCGTGGTGCCTTCCAAGGGATCGACAGCGATGTCCATGCGCGGACCGCCGGAGCCGACCGTCTCGCCGATAAAGAGCATCGGCGCCTCGTCCATCTCGCCTTCGCCGATCACGACAGTGCCGGAAATCGCCACCGTGTCGAACGCCTTCCGCATGGCCTCCACGGCCGCGCCATCGGCCTCGTTCTTGCGGCCCAGCCCCATCCAGCGGCTGGCAGCCAGGGCGGCCGCCTCGGTGACACGCACCAGTTCGAGGGCGAGGTTCCGGTCGGTCTGATAGGCCGCGTCGTCTTCGGGCATGTTTTGTCTCGGTTCCTGGTCTTACGCCGGTTCTATGCGGATCATGGTCGGGTCCTCGAGCACGGCGTCAAGCGCCGTCAGCCGCGCGAGCACCGCCGACATGGCAGATTCGCGGACCTCGTGTGTCACCAGCACCACCGGCACCGCCTCGCCGGGGCTGCGGCCGCGCTGCAGCATGCTTTCGAGCGAGACGCCGTGGTCGCGGAGCGCCGCCGTCACGTCGGCGATGACGCCGGGACGGTCCACCACCATCAGGCGCAGATAGTAGGCGCCGACATAGGCCTCCATCGGCACCGACGGCGCGTTGGACAGCGCGCCGGAGGCGGCACCCCACACCGGCGTCACACGGTTACGCACGATATCGATGAGGTCGGACACCACGGCGGACGCCGTCGGACCGGCGCCGGCGCCGCGGCCCTCCAGCATGATCCGCCCGACGAAATCGCCTTCCGCGACCACGGCGTTGAACACGCCATCCACCCGCGCGATGGGTGCGGCCTCGGGCACCATGCAGGGATGCACGCGCGCCTCGATGCCGGCCTCGGTCTGCCGCGCGATGCCCAGCAGCTTGATGCGATAGCCGAGCTCCGTCGCGAACGCGATGTCGAGCGCGGAGACGCGGCGGATGCCTTCGACATGGACCGCGTCGAAGGCCACCGGGCGGCCGAAGGCGAGTGCGGCGAGGATGGCCAGCTTGTGGGCGGCGTCGATGCCGTCCACGTCGAAACTCGGGTCGCTTTCGGCGTAACCGAGCTTCTGAGCGTCGGCCAGAACGTCGGCGAATTCGCGGCCGCGCTCGCGCATCACGGTGAGGATGTAGTTGCAGGTGCCGTTCAGGATGCCGGCGACACGGCTGATGCGGTTGCCGGAGAGACCCTCGCGCAGCGCCTTGATGACCGGGATGCCGCCCGCCACCGCCGCCTCGAACGCCAGCGGCACGCCGGCGCGCTCGGCGGCATTGGCCAATTCGGCGCCATGAACGGCCAGCAGCGCCTTGTTGGCCGTCACCACCGGCTTGCCGGCGGCGAGAGCCGCCTCCACCAATGCCCGCGCGGGGCCGTCGGCGCCGCCGATCACCTCGACGACCACATCCACGGCCGGGTCATGCGCGAGCGCCACCGGATCGTCGTACCAGCGGAGCCCGGCGAGCGAGATGCCGCGGTCGCGCCCACGATCTCGCGCCGAGACCGCGGTGACCGCGATGGGGCGGCCGGCGCGCGCGGTGATGAGATCGGCGTTCTGGCGGAGCATGGCCAGCACGCCGCCGCCCACCGTGCCGAGGCCGGCGACCGCGACCGAAAGCGGGCGGGTCATCGTCCGGTCGTCTCGAGCATGGGCTCGGCCGGCGCCGCGTTGTCGGTTTGCAGGAAGCCTTTGATGTTGCGCAGCGCCTGCCGCAGCCGATGCGTGTTCTCGACCAGCGCGATGCGGACATGGCCGTCGCCATGCTCGCCAAAGCCGATGCCGGGTGCCACTGCGACGCGCGCGCGGGCCAACAGCATCTTGCTGAACTCGACGCTGCCGAGATGGGCGAAACGCTCGGGGATCGGCGCCCAGGCGAACATCGACGCTTCCGGGCTCGGCACGTTCCAGCCGGCGGCATGAAGGCCGCGGATCAACACGTCGCGGCGCTCGCGATACAAATCGCGCATCTCCTGCACGCAGTCCTGCGGCCCGGTGAGGGCGGCGGTCGCCGCGATCTGGATCGGGGCGAAGGCGCCGTAATCGAGGTAGGACTTGATGCGGGTCAATGCGTTGATGAGTCGCGGGTTGCCGGCGGCGAACCCCATGCGCCAACCGGGCATCGAGTAGGTTTTCGACAGGCTGGTGAACTCGACCGCGATGTCCTTGGCACCCTCGACCTGCAGGATCGAGGGCGGCACCTTGTCGCCGAAATACAGCTCGGCATAGGCGAGATCGGACATAATCCAGATTTCGTGGCGGCGCGCGAAGGCGACGATCTCCTTATAGAAATCGAGGTCGGCCAGATAGGCGGTCGGGTTGCTCGGGAAATTCACGATCAGCGCGGTCGGCTTGGGCACGGAATGCCGCACCGCGCGCTCCAACGCCTCCAGCATGTCGCCATCGGGCGTTGCGGGCACGCTGCGGACCGAGGCGCCGGCGATGATGAAGCCGAACTGGTGGATCGGGTAGGACGGGTTCGGCACCAGGATGGTGTCGCCCGGGCTGGTGATGGCGGCGGCGAGGTTGGCCAGGCCCTCCTTGGACCCCAGCGTCGCGACCACTTCCGTCTCGGGATCCAACGCCACGTCGAAGCGGCGGCGGTAATAGGTGGCGAGTGCCCTGCGGAGGCCGGGGATGCCCTTGCTGGACGAGTAGCGATGGGTGCGCGGGTCCTGCACCGCCTCGATCAGCTTGGCCACGATGTGCGGCGGCGTGGCGCTATCCGGGTTGCCCATGCCGAGGTCGATGATGTCCTCGCCGATGGCGCGCGCCTTCGCCTTCGCCGCGTTCACCTCGGCGAACACGTAGGGCGGCAGGCGGCGGATGCGGTGGAACTCGTCCGACATGGTTCAGGGTCCGGAAATTACGGAAGAAGGTGGCGGCTGGGCCGCCGGGAAGCGGCCTAGCTGGCGAACCAGTCGCCGATCGGCTGCATGACCTCGAGCGTGCGGTTGCCCCACGCAATCTCCGCCCGCGCCTGACGCAGCGCGCGCAGCAACGCCGCCCCGGTGAGCTTGTCCGAGCGCAAGACGGCCTCGGCCTCGGAGACCATGCGGTCGATGCGCTGGAACACAACGGAGCCGATATTGGCCACCGCCAGCTTCTCGACGCGCATGACATGAACTCGTCCAGGCTGAGAGGCGACCAAGCGATCGCGGTACAGATTCCAGTCGTGCATCTCGTCGTCGAAGCGGCCGAAATACTCCTGCTCGACGATAAACACGCGGGTCTGGGACCCCCAGTTCACCACGCTGTCGATGGCGGTGCGGGCGCTTTCCACCGAGTCGCCGGCGGTGGTGAGCGGCACCACGACGCCGATCCGTGCGCCGTCCTCGGGAAAAATCGGACGCGGCTCGTCATCGAGGATGCGGCAGATCTCGGTGAACATGTTCGAGCCGAGGTCGATGACCATGTTGCCGAGACCGATGGCGTACAGCATGTCGTCCCATGCGGTAGCGTTAGGGTCGTAGGCAAGCTCGCGCATCGCCTCGAAGGCGGCGGCGTTGCGGGCGTCGCGGTGGGTGACGCTGCCGATGCCGTCCTCGCTTCGGAAGATCGCGGCCAGACGGGGATGGCGTTCATACTCGCGCACCTCGACCGTTTTCATCAGCATCGGATAACGCTGCAGCAGGCTGACGATCACCGCGTTGGCCGTGGTGGTCTTGCCGCTGGATTTGTCGTTCGCGAAGATCAGCGTCTTGCGAGACTTCGCCGCCGCATGAGGAGCCGCCACATCGGCGGCGGCGTCGGCCTGTTCCATCGTGTCCATCGCTCGCGAATCCTTCTGCAGCACGGCCGAAATCGAGGCCGTTCTTACCATAAGCGTTCATCAAGGGAAGCTTTGGCCGATAACGGGGACAGGTGGGTATGCGACCGGGGAAAATGGTCGGGCAGGCCGGATTCGAACCGACGACCCCCAGTCCCCCAGACTGGTGCGCTACCAGGCTGCGCTACTGCCCGCCATAACCCAGCGACGCATCGCCGGGCGCGTCCATCTAGCAGCGGGAAGGCCCGCCCGCAACGCGTAATCAGGCGGCCAGGAGCGCGCGAAGCGACTCCAGCTCTTTCAGGGCCTCGGCGAGAACGGCCCGCAGCCGATCGGCCTCGGCGTCGGGTTTGGCGCGTGCCGCGCGGGCGGCGGCGGCCGAAGGAACATCTCTGGCCGCCGCCTGCGCCAGACCCGGCATCGGCAATTGCGGTTCGGATATGGCCGTCTCGATCGCTTCGCCCTCGATCTCCTGCCGCTCGTCGGCGGGCGCTGGCGGAATGTCGTCGGACAGTTTGCCGCCGCCCTCGCGTAAAAGCCGCTGCACGCCCTTGATGGTGTAGCCCTGGGTGTAGAGCAGGTCCGAGATGCGGCGCAGCAAGGCGATATCGTCAGGACGGTAATAGCGCCTGCCGCCGCCCCGCTTCAGCGGCTTCACCTGGGGAAACTTGGTCTCCCAGAAACGCAGCACATGCTGCGGGATATGCAGATCGTCGGCGACCTCGCTGATCGTGCGGAAAGCATTCGGCGCCTTGCGCGGCTTGAGTCGGGCCTCGACGGACTCGCCGACTGCATCGGCGTCAGAACTCATTCGTCGTCCCCGTCATCGCCGATGGGCGGCGTCATGTGGTTGACATGCGCCTTGAGTACCTGACTCGGCCGGAACACCAGCACGCGGCGCGGCAGGATAGGAACCTCCACGCCCGTCTTAGGGTTGCGGCCAATCCGGCGGCCTTTCTGGCGCACGGAAAACGTTCCGAACCCACTGATTTTAACTGATTCTCCGTTTTCGAGAACGGCGGACATGCGGGTCAGCACCGTTTCCAGCAACTCAGCCGATTCATTGCGGGACAAGCCCACTTGCGTGAAGATCGTCTCGGCCAGATGCGCGCGGGTGACTGTGTTCATGCCCGAACGCTATTTCCACCCGCGCCCCGCGTCAAGAAATGCCGCAAAACAAGTACTTGGCACGGTCCCGTTCCGGGGCCGTCGCAAGAGCGCCTGCTACATCCTCACCAGCGCGGAGCCCCAGGTGAGGCCGCCCCCCAATGCTTCCATCAGCACGAGGTGGCCGGGCCTGATGCGGCCATCGCCGATGGCGGTCGCGAGCGCCAGCGGAATGGACGCGGCGGACGTGTTCGCGTGTTGCGCGACGGTCTTGACGACGCGTTCGGGGGGCAGGCCGAGCCTGCGGCCGATCGCGTCGATGATCCGCAGGTTGGCCTGGTGCGGCACCAGCCAGTCCACCGCCGAATGTGGCAGGCCGTTGGCGGCCAGCGCCTCCTCCACCGCCTCGGACAGGCGGGTGACGGCGTGGCGGAACACCTCGCGCCCCTGCATCACCAGATGGCCGGAGCGGTCCGGCTGGCCGACCGCGCCATCGACGTAAAGGATATCGCCAAGGCTGCCCTGAGCGTGCAGGTGAGTCGAGAGAATGCCACGGCCCGACGACGATGCCTCCTCCGCGCGCAAGAAAACCGCCCCTGCCCCGTCGCCGAACAGCACGCAGGTTCCGCGGTCCTGCCAATTGAGGATGCGGGAATAGACCTCGGAGCCGATCACGAGCGCGCCTCGAATCTGCCCGGTCCGTAGCATCGCGTCGGCAACCGAGAGGCCGTAGATGAATCCGCTGCATGCGGCCGAGATATCGAACCCGAAGCCGCCGGCGCCAAGAGCTGCCTGGACACGCAACGCGGTGGCCGGAAACGCCTGGTCGGGAGTGGCGGTGGCCAGAATGATCGCGTCAACATCGGTCGCGGTCGCGCCCGCCGCGTCCAGTGCAATGCGTGCGGCCTGGGTGGCCATGAAGGCGCAGGTCTCGTGCGGCTGGGCCAGATAACGCTGGGTGATGCCGGTGCGCTCACGAATCCAGGCATCGTTGGTGTCGATCGTTTTGGCCAATTCGTCGTTGGTCACGACGATTTCGGGTAAATAGCTGCCCACGCCAGCCAACACGGAGCGGATGGGCGACGCCTGAGCGGTCATACGGTCTTCTCGGCCAAATTGGGCCGGGTTGCCGGGCGGCCGGCGTTCGGCAAATTGAGCGCGCCGATGCGTGACAGGCCCTCGCGGATGCGCTCGTTGAAGCGATGAACCACCATGTCCATCGCGACGTCGAGCGCGTGGGCAAAACCCTCGGCATCGGTACCGCCGTGGGACTTCACCACCACGCCGTTCAGCCCGACCATGACGGCGCCGTTGTAGCGGCGCGGGTCGAGCCATTCGCGCAGGCGTTCGAGGCCGGAGCGGGCCAACAGATAGCCGATGCGGGCGCTGAGGCTGGAGGAGAACACTTGGCGGAGCAGCTGGCCCACCAGGCGCAGCGCCCCCTCGCCGGTCTTCAACGCCACGTTGCCGGTGAAGCCGTCGGTGACGATCACGTCCGTGGTGCCGGCGGCAATGTCGTTGCCCTCGACGAAGCCATGGAATTGCGGGCCGATATGGCTCTCACGGAGAATTTCGGCCGCCTGACGAAGCTGCTCGTCGCCCTTCTGTTCTTCCGTGCCGACGTTCAGCAGGCCGATGGTGGGCGCGGTCAGCCCCAGCACGGTGCGGGCGAACACGTCGCCCATCACGGCGAACTCGACGAGGTTGCGGGTGTCGCACAGCACGTTGGCGCCGAGGTCCAGCATGACCACGTCGCCACGCGCCGATGGGCCGATGGCAGCCATGGCGGGGCGGTCGATGCCGGGCAAAGTCTTGATGACGATCTTCGACAGGGCAAGCAGAGCCCCGGTGTTGCCCGCCGACACGACGCCGGCCGCTTCGCCCGCCGCGACCGAATCGATCGCCATGCGCATCGACGCGCCGCGGATGCGCAGCGCGGCGGTGGCCTTCATGTCGTTGCCGATCACGTCGGGCGAATGCCGCAGGGTGCAAACCGCGGCCGCACGGGCATGACGCTTCAGCAGAGGGGCCAGCATGGCCTCATCACCGAACAGCAAGAAGCGCGCGCCGGGGTGCCGCACAGCCGCCAGCGCGATGCCCTGGACGACGATATCGGGAGCGTTGTCGCCCCCCATGCCGTCGATTGCCAAGGAGAACGGTACCACGGAAAGCGGTACCTGCGCCGACGGCGCGTCAGCCACCTTGTCGCTCATAGTTGGACGCGCCGATTTCGCGATCGCGTCGCGGTCAGGCGCGGACGGCGCCCTTCAGAGCCTTGCCCGCACCCACCACTTCGCGACCGTCATAGTGGCCGCAATGCGAGCAGATGTGGTGCGGCCGGCGCAGCTCGCCGCAATTTGGGCAGTCCGCGTGGGCCTCGGGCGTCAACGCCTGATGGCTGCGACGCATGCCGCGCCGCGAGGGCGAAGTCTTTCTCTTGGGAACAGCCATGGGACGAAGCCCCTCCGGTCAGCGTGGCGACACCGCCTGGCTGCCGACCGAGAAAGGAAGGCAGTGGGCGCGTGCGGTCACATATTGGCAATAACGCGAGCCGCGCCGTCTAGCAGAGGGGGAACATGCCTGCAAGCGCGTCGCGGCATGACTGCAATCAATCTGACGGTCGGAAGCGCGCCAGCGCCGCGAACGGGGATGCCGACTGCTCCTCGACGTCCTCCGCGAGCGCCACGCCGGGCTTGCGGGGATAAGGTGCCATCATCAGGGCGAGTTGCTCGACCGCCGCTTCGCCGAGGTCGATCATGGCGCTGGCGTAGGGCACCTCGTCGTCGGCCTCGGGGTCGTCATCATCGGATTCGCTGCCTTCGGGCACGAAACGCACCCGGAACGCCTCAGCGATGCGTTCCTCGAATGGATCGAGGGTGACGACGCAGTCGCGTGTCAGCCGCGCGCGCAGGAAGCCGTCGCCGATCAGGCGGCCGAATTCGCCGGGAACCATCGCGAGTCGGAAGCGGCAGGCGAGTTCGGCGATGGCCGCAACCCCAAGACGCGCGGCGACGGCTTCGCGTTCGTCAGCGTCGGCGACGACCTCGATCTCCGCCCCACCGTGGAACGCCAACTCCGCCTTCCAGGGGCGCGACAGCTCCGTGGTCATGCCGCGAACACCGCGCGTCCGGCGCGCAGATCGGCCATGGGCTGGGCGCGAAGGGCCTGGTCGTGGGTGGCCATGATGCCAGCCAGACGTTCCGGCGCGCCAGGCGGGGCCGCGCCGCGCCAGACGTTGCGGGCGAGCGCCGCGGCGAGAGCCGGCTGGTCATCCGCGTCGAGCGCCGCCTCGTAGGCGGCGGCGCGGCCGTGGAAAGCTTCCCACATCGCACGGACGCGCTTGCCGACCGCTAGATCGCTCACGCCCAGTTCACGCAGATTGATGTCCATGTCGCTGAACATCGCGTCGAACACCGCCTGCGCCAAGGCGGGACCAGGCGGCGGCAGACGGCGCAGCGTACGGATCAGCAGCGCGACGTGGACGCCGACCAGGTCGAACCGTCCGTCCAGCGTGTCGGGCACGCCGAGGTCCTCATAGAACATCGGCGCTCGGGCGGCGGCTACCGCGCTACCGTAGAGTTCGAAGCCGGCACGCTCGTGCCGGCTGCGTCGCAGTAATCCAAGAAAAGCCATTCACCCTCTCGATGGCCATCCGGCCGATTGACATGGACGGTCCCGCGTGAGACGCCCCGGCGACTATGTCCTAGACGTGGCATCGCCTCGCCACCAGTCAATCGCCCCGCCTGGATTGCCCCATTCAATAGGCTTGGCCACATTTGGCTATCGGAGTCTCGCTTATGCATCCCCTTCATGCCCGCGCCGCCTTTGCACTCGGCCTTGCCTTGACCTTGGGCGCCTGCAGCGTGCCGCATTTCATGGCGTTCAACCCGCAGACGCGCGGCAACATGGTGGATGCGGATCAGCTTAAGGAACTCGTGCCGGGAACCACGACCCGCGCCGATGTAACGTCGCTGATCGGCTCGCCCACGGCCCGGGCGACGTTCGACGACAACACATGGATCTATATCGCCGAGGTCACCCGTCCGGTCATCGGCGGCACGCTGGACGTGAATCAGCAGCAGGTTGTGGTGCTGTCTTTCGACCAGAAGGGCGTGCTGCGCAACGTCGAGACCAAGACCAAGGCCGACTCGATGCCGGTGCAGGTCGTGTCCCGCACCACGCCCTCACCGGGCAGCGATGCCTCGCTCTTACAGCAGTTGCTCGGCAACGTGGGCAAGTTCAGCCCGGTGGCGCCGACCGGGAGCGGAGGTGCAAGCGGCAGCGGGATCGGCGGCAGCGGGGCGGCGTTCGGGCGCTAGAGATAGCGGCTCAGACTGCTTTCGTCTGAACCCAGGTTTCGCTCTGCCAGTCGAACATCTAGACCGCCAGCGCCGACCGCCTGCCGTGGCGCGCGCGGTGCCATAGGACCAGCGACAAGGCCACCAGCACCGGCGGGATCACGGCGGCGTTCAGCGCCAGCCATCCTGCCTCGGCGTGCAGCGCGCCTGAGGTGAAGCTCGTCATGGCGACGGTGCCGAATACGATGAAGTCGTTGGCGGCCTGTGCCCGCACGCGCTCGATCGCGCTATGAGCGGTGGAGAGCAGCGTGGTGGCACCGACGAACATGAAGTTCCAGCCGACACCGAGCACGCAGAGCGCCAGCACGAAATCGTAGAAGCTGGAGCCCCTGAGCGACAGGCCGGCGCAAAGGATGGTCAATGCGCCGCCGACGACGATGATGCGGTGCGCGCCGAACCGCTGGATCAGGCGACCTGTGAAAAATCCCGGCGCGAACATGCAGATCGCGTGCAGGCGGATGACGTCGATGCTGTCATTCACCCCAAAGCCGCAGAGCATCATCTGGAGTGGCGTGGACGCCATAATGAGGTTCATGGAGCCATAGCCGACGAGGCCCGCCACCGCCGCCGTGACGAAAGTGGGTCGTGCGATGATCTCCGCGATCGGGGTGGGTGACACCACGCGGGCCGGGGCCGGTGGCAGGCGGACGAAAACCAGGAGCGTCGCCACCGTCAGCGGCAGTATCGCGAGCGCGAGGTAGGTGCCGAGGAACAGCAGCGGGGGCGTCAGATCCTTGGTGCGCTCGACCAGTTCCGGCCCGAGGATGGCCGCGAGCACGCCGCCTGCCATGACCAGGCCGATGGCCCGAGGCCGCGCTTCGCTGTCGGCCACCTCGGCGGCGGCGAAGCGGTAATGTTGGCCGATGCCGAAGCCGAGGCCGGTGGGGATCGAGCCCAGGCAGTAGATCAGGAAATCCCCGCGCATCACTCCCCAGGCGTACAGGCCGCAGCCCACCAGCGAGCCGGCGGCCCCCAGGTAGAAGCCGGGCTTGCGGCCGAGGCGGGCGAAGATCATGCCGGCGGGGATGGACGCGGCCATGGTCGAGGCCATCTGGAGCGCGTAGGGCAGCGTGGCGAGCGCCTTGTCGGGGGCCATGGCATGGCCGAGCAGGGCGCTCATGGCCACCTGCCCGATCGAGGATGCGTTCACCAATGCCTGGCAGAAGAACAGCAGCCAGACGTTGATATTCATGGGAAATGGCTCCAGCCGCCGGCCTCGAACGCCATGGCGGCGCCGTCGCGGCCCAGTACAGTAACGGACGGCACAGTGACAGCGGGCGCGCCCGCGTGGAACCACCCGATCCGCGTGACCCGCATGCGCGCCGCGCGGGCCGCATCGTTCAGGGCTTGCTCACGAGCGGCCGGAACGGCCATCAGGAGTTCGTAGTCGTCTCCGCCTGTGAGGCAGAGCTTGAGGTTGTCCGCCGCCCGGGCCGCTTGCGAGAGCGGCACGGCTGCGGCTTCAAGGGTGGCGTCGAGATGGGCCGCGCGGCAGAGATGCCCGAGATCCTGCACGAGTCCGTCGGATACATCCATTGCGGCATGGGCCACGCCGTGCAGCGCCAGTCCGAGGCGGGGTTGCGGCAGACGGTAGCGCCCGGCGAGATAGCCGCTCGGATCGTCCAGCCGGCCGGTGGCCGCGAGCAGGCCGAGCGCGCCATCGCCAATGGTGCCGGTAACCCAGATCCCATCTCCGTCGCGGGCGCCGGAACGGCGAATGGCATGGCCTGGCTCGACGCTGCCAAGGATGGTCAATGACAGGCTGATCGGCCCCGGTGTCGAGGTGGTATCGCCGCCAAGCAGGGTGAGGCCGAATTCCACCTGATCGGATGCCAACCCGGCCGCGAAGTCCGCAAACCAGGCGTCTGGCGTGTTGCCGGGGGCGGAGACCGTCATCAGGTAGCCGAACGGCTCGGCACCCATGGCGGCGAGGTCCGACAAATTTGTCCGCAACAGCTTGCGGCCGATGAAGCCCGGCGGGTCGTCGGGCAGGAAATGCACGCCTGCCACCATCGCATCGGCGGAAACCACCATCTCGCGGCCGGGAGGGGGCGTGAAGACGGCGGCATCGTCTGCGAGATCGAGCGCGCCGGGGCCGGCCAGGGGACGGAAATGGCGGGCGATAAGGGCGAATTCGGAGGGGAGATCGGTCATTGCGTGATCCACGCCTTCTCTCGACGCGGCGTCAAGGCGTGGCTGGTCGGCCCTCGCCGGCCGGACGACGCGCGTTACCCCGCGAACTCCTTCGCCCGCAGATCCCGCGCGAGTTTGTCGAGCACGCCGTTGGCCATGCGGGGTTCGTCGCCATCGAAGAAGCCGCGGGCGATGTCGAGGTATTCGTTGATGACCACCTTGGCGGGCGGGCCATCGGCCATCAGCAACTCGGTGACCCCCGCACGCAGCACCGCGCGCAGCACCGGGTCGATCCGGCCCAGCGGCCAGTCGGCCGACAGGGTTTCGGCCAGCAGGGCGTCGATGCGGTCCTGCTGGCGGGTGGCCTCGCGCACGATGCGGGAGAACAGAGGCACCAGGGCGTCGGGAATGCGGCCATCCTCGAAGCCGCCACTCCCGGGTAGCTCGCCGAGGCGGTGGCGAACGAATTCGTCGATCACGGTCTCGGGGCTGGTCTGGGCTTGCTCGGCCTGGAACAACGCCTGCACAGCGGCGAAACGCGATGCGGTGCGGGGCCGCGCCTTGGCATCGGCCATCACAGGGCTCCCAGGAAACGCGCGACATCGAGCTGCACGAGGGCGGCCGCCGCCGCCTCGGCGCCCTTATTGTGGCCGTCGGCACCGGAGCGCTGGATGGCCTGCGCCTCGTTGTGGACCGTCAGAATGCCGTTGCCGACGCACAGGCAATGGTCGAGCGCCACGCGGGTGAGGCCGGCCATCGCCTCGCGGCAGACATGATCGTAGTGATCGGTGTCGCCGCGCACCACGCAGCCGAGCGCCACGTAGGCGTCGTAATTGTGGGTGCCCCTCGCGGCGAAGCGGATGGCCGTCGCCAACTCGAGAGCACCCGCCACGTCCAGCACGTCGAACGCCGCGTCGGCCTCGCTCAGGAGGCGCGCGGCGCCATCGCGCAGGCCATCCGAGATTGTCTTGTAGTAGGGTGCCCGCACGATCAGCACGCGCGGCTTGTGCCCGCGGACGGAGGGGGCCGCCGGAAGCGGGGCGTCGGCGGTACTCATTCGATGATGGGCCTTTGATCGACGATGGTTAGACCGTAACCCTCCAGGCCGATGATGGTGCGATGCGTGTTGGAGAGCAGCACCAGATCCTTCACGCCGAGATCGAGCAGGATCTGCGCACCGATGCCGTAGTCGCGCAACTCGGTATGCGGCCGCGGAGAGCCTGCCAGCAGCTTGACCCGATCCGACAATGCGCGCGGCGCGGTCTCGCGCAGCAGCACGAAGGCGCCGCGACCTTCGGCGGCGATCATCCGCATGGCGCCGTGCAGGCTGGACCAGTTGCCGCCCAGCATGTCGTTCACGAGATCGACCGTGTGCATGCGGATGAGCGGCGGGGGGCCGTTGGCCAGATCGCCCTTCACCAGAACGAAATGCTCGGCGTATTCCACCTTGTTGGCGTACACCATCACCTTCCACTCGCCGCCGATCTCGTGCTGGATCGTGGTCGACTCGACCAGCTTCACCAACCGCTCGGTGCGGCGGCGATGGGCGATGAGATCGGCGATGGTGCCGAGCTTGAGGCCGTGATGCTGCGCGAAAGCGGCGAGTTCGGGCAGGCGCGCCATGGTGCCGTCGTCGTTCATGATCTCGCAGATCACGCCCGAGGGGTTGAGGCCGGCGAGGCGGGAGATGTCCACCGCCGCTTCGGTGTGGCCGGCGCGGATCAGGCTGCCGCCTTCGCGCGCCACCAGCGGAAAGATGTGGCCGGGGGTGACGATGTCGTGCGAGCCGCATTCGGGGTTGATGGCGACCGCGATAGTGTGGGAGCGGTCATGCGCGGAAATGCCGGTTGTGACCCCTTCCCGCGCCTCGATGGAAACCGTGAAAGCAGTCTGATGGCGGGCCGCGTTGGAGCGGCTCATCAACGGCAGGCCGAGCTTTTCCACGCGCTGCTGGGTCATCGCCAGGCAGATCAGGCCGCGGGCGTGGCGCGCCATGAAGTTGATCGCGTCTGGCGTGGCGAACTGGCCGGGGATGACGAGGTCGCCCTCGTTCTCGCGGTCCTCGTCGTCAACCAGGATGAACATACGCCCGGCGCGCGCTTCCTCGATCAGATCCTCCGCGGAGGAGATGTATTCGGACAATGTGCGTTTGAGGGTCATGCGAACTCCGTCAGTCGGGCGACATAGCGCGCGACCGTGTCGATCTCGATGTTGACCGGGTCCCCCGGCTTGAGGAAGGCGAATGTCGTGACTTCAGTGGTATGCGGGATGATGTTGACGCCGAAAGTGGCGCCGTTCACCTCGTTCACGGTAAGCGAGACGCCGTCCACGGCCACGCTGCCCTTGGGTGCGATGTAGCGGGCCAAATGATCGGGCACGCGAAACAACCAGCGGGTGGAGCCGTTTTCGCGCGTGGCGGACAGCGTTTCGCCCACGCCATCGACGTGGCCGGCCACGATATGGCCGCCCAACTCGTCGCCGACGCGCAGCGGGCGTTCGAGGTTGACGGCGCTCCCCACGATCCAGGCGCCGAGCTTGGTCTTGGAGAGGGTCTCGGCCGAGGCGTCGGCGGCGAACCAGTCCGGGCCGATCCCGGTCGCGGTCAGGCAACAGCCGGAGCAGGCGACCGAGGCGCCGATCGGGATGGCCGCAATGTCCGCCCAGGGAGCGGCGATGACCAGGCGCATGTCGCGCCCGGCCCCGATCGGCTCAATGGCGCGGACGGTGCCGCGGGCCGTGATTATTCCGGTGAACATGTACCTAAAATTCCGTCCCGGTCATGGAATGTCCAGCACGACGTTGCCCATGATCTGGCCCTTCTCCATCGCCTCGTGCGCGTCCGCGATCGCGTCGAGCGGCAGGCGGCGCCCGATCGCATGGATCAGGCCCTGGCCCCGCAACAAGCGGTCGAGGTCGGCGAGCCCGGCCTCGCGATCCTGTCGGCTGAGTTCATAGACCATGAACATGCGCATGGTGATGGTGCTCAGCATCATCCATAACCCCGGAATCGTCGCCTCGACGGACCCCGTGCCGTAGACGACCACCGTTCCATGCGGACGCAGCACGCGGGGAATAAGGTGGGCGTTGGCGGCGAGGTCCATGTCGATGACCGCATCGACGCCGGCGCCGCCGGTGAGCGCGGCCACGCGCGCTCCGACATCCTCGGTGCGGTAGTTGATGGTCTCCTCGGCACCCGCCAGCCGCGCATGGGCGGCCTTCGCGTCGCCGCTGATCGTGGTGAGAACGCGCGCGCCACGGGCGCGGGCGAACTGGATGGCGTAATGCCCGACGCCGCCGGCACCGCCATGCACCAGCATGGTCGTGCCCGGCGCGGCACCCGCGAGACGCACCGCCTGCATGGCGGTCAGAGCGGGAATGCCGAGGCAGGCGCCGGCAGCGAAATCCAGATCGTCCGGCAGGCGAACGGCCTGGGTGGCTGGCAGCGCGATATATTGCGCGGCGGTGCCGGAGGCGCGCTTCCACTGGCCGTTCCAGGTCCAGACGCGCTCTCCCACGCGGGTGTTCGGCACACCCGCGCCCACCGCCTCGATCTCGCCCGCGCCATCGCTGTGCGGGACAACCAGGGGTTCCGACATCGGCCGGCTGCCGCCGCGCGACTTCCAGTCCGACGGGTTCACGCCCGACACGCGGAGGCGCACAAGAACCTCGCCGGGACCGGGCACCGGCGTGGGAATTTCGCCAATCCGCAGCACGGACCGGGCCGGTCCCTGCGCCGCGTAGAACGCCGCGCGCATCAGGCGATCCGCCTTAATTCGGTCAGCATGTCTTCTCCTGTTGGGACCGCATCGATACGCACGAAACGCGGCATGGCGGCGAGGTCGCGCACGCCGAAAGCCTGAACCGCCGGCCAGCCGTCGCCGCCCATGACGGACGGGGCGTGGAACCAGGCGATCCGATCCACCAGATCGGCCCGCAGCAGCGCCGCCGCAAGCTGGGCGCCGCCCTCGACGAGCAGGCGCGTGATCCCGCGCGCACCAAGCGCGTGCATGGCGGCGGCGAGGTCGATGCCGGGTTCGCCGGCTGCAACCTCGATCACATCCGCGCCGGCCGCCCGCATGGCGTCGCGGCGTTCGGTTTCGGCACCGTCGCGACAGATGAACCATGAGGGCGACGCCAGGGCCGTGGCGAGCAGGCGTGCGGTCAGCGGGGTGCGCAGGTGGCTGTCGGCGACCACGCGGACGGTGGGCACCGGCTTGAAGCCGTCGATCCGGCAGGTGAGGTCGGGGTCGTCGGACAATACGGTGCCGACGCCGACCATGACCGCGTCATGCCGGCCGCGCAGCCTATGCGCGACGCGGCGAGACGATGGGCGGGTGATCCACTGGCTTTCACCCCCGCGCGTGGCGATTTTGCCATCGAGGGTGGTGGCAAGCTTCAGCGTGACGAGCGGGCGGGCATGGCGCACGCGGATCAGAAATCCCGCGTTGACCTCACGGGCCTGCTCGGCCAGCAGGCCGGTCTCGACGGCGATGCCCGCCGCCCGCAAGCGGATGATCCCCTGGCCGTCCACCCGCGCGTCGGGATCGGCGATCGCCACGAAAACGCGCGCGACACCGGCCGAGATCAGGGCGTCGGCGCAAGGCGGCGTGCGGCCGTGATGGGCGCAGGGTTCCAGCGTGACATAGGCGGTCGCGCCGCGCGCGGCCGCGCCGGCCATCGCCAGCGCCGCGGTTTCGGCGTGGGGCCTCCCGCCCGGCGCGGTCGCCCCCCTTCCCACCACACGTCCGTTCCGCACCAGCACGCAGCCAACCGACGGGTTGGGCCAGGTGTTGCCCACGCCGCGCCGGGCAAGGGCCAAAGCAGCCGCCATGTGTTCGTGATCGGACATCAGGGCTTAGGTCGGCTCGCCGAGTTCGCCCAGGAAGGCTTCGAAATCCTTGGCTTCGCGGAAATTGCGATAAACCGAGGCGAACCGCACATAGGCCACCGCGTCCACCTCGCGCAGCGTCTCCATCACCAGTTCGCCGATCTGCTTGCTGGCGATGTCGCTCTCGCCGGACGCCTCCAGCTGACGGACGATGCCGTTGACCACGCGCTCCATCCGTTCCTCAGCCACCGGGCGCTTACGCAGCGCGATACGAACCGAGCGGGCCAGCTTGTCGCGATCGAACGCCACCCGCCTGCCATCGGCCTTCACCACGGTAAGCTCGCGCAGCTGCACCCGTTCGACGGTGGTGAAGCGCTGACCGCAGCCGCCGCAGAAGCGCCGCCGGCGGATGGCCGCGGAATCCTCGGTGGGGCGGCTGTCCTTCACCTGGGTGTCGTCGTGGCCGCAGAACGGGCAGCGCATAAGGGCGGGTCAGCTTCCCTGGTGGGCGGGGTAGATCGGGAAGCGGGCGCACAGCGCATGAACGCGGGCGCCGACCGCCTGCTCCACGCCGCTGTTGGTGCCGTCGTTGGAGCGGGCGAGCCCGTCGAGCACCTCGCCGATCATGCGACCGATCTCCTGGAACTCGGACACGCCGAAGCCGCGCGTGGTGCCGGCGGGGGTGCCGAGGCGCACGCCGGAGGTCACCGCGGGTTTCTCCGGGTCCGACGGGATGGCGTTCTTGTTGGCGGTCATGTGGGCGCGTTCCAGCGTCGCCTCAGCGGCTTTGCCGGTGACGTGCTTGGGGCGGAGATCGACCAGCATCAAATGCGTGTCGGTGCCGCCGGTGATGATGTCGAGGCCCTGCTCGATCAGGGTGGCGGCCAGGGCACGGGCATTCTCGGCGACCGCATGCTGATAGGCGCGAAACTCGGGGCGCAGCGCCTCGCCGAACGCCGCCGCCTTGCCGGCGATGACATGCATCAGCGGACCGCCCTGGAGGCCGGGGAACACGGCGCTGTTGATCTTCTTGCCCAGCTCGGGATCGTTCGAAAGGATCATGCCGCCGCGCGGGCCGCGCAGGGTCTTGTGGGTGGTGGTGGTCACAACATGGGCGTGCGGCAGCGGGCTCGGGATGACGCCGGCCGCGACCAGCCCGGCGAAATGGGCCATGTCCACCATGAACAGCGCGCCCACCTCGTCGGCCACGCGGCGGATGCGGGCGAAGTCGATCTTGCGGGAATAGGCCGAGCCGCCGGCGATAATCATGCGTGGCTTCTCGGCCCGGGCAAGGTGTTCGAGCTGCTCATAGTCCAGCAGGCCGTCCTCCGCGCGGACGCCGTACTGAACGGCGCGGAACCACTTGCCCGACAGGTTGGGGGCGGCGCCATGGGTCAGGTGGCCGCCCGCGTCCAGGCTCATGCCAAGGATGGTGTCGCCCGGCTTGAGCAAAGCGAGGAACACCGCCTGGTTGGCCTGGGCGCCCGAATGGGGCTGCACGTTGGCGAACTGGCAGTCGAAAAGCTGCTTGGCGCGGTCGATGGCGAGCTGTTCGGCCACGTCCACATAGACGCAGCCGCCGTAGTAGCGACGGCCGGGATAGCCCTCGGCGTACTTGTTCGTCAGCACCGAGCCTTGCGCCTCGAGCACGGCGGCGGAGACGATGTTCTCGCTGGCGATTAACTCGATGCCGTCCTGCTGGCGAACCATCTCGTGAGCGATCGCGGCGGCGAGCACCGGGTCGGTTTCGGCAAGCGGGGCCGCGAAAAAGCGTTGCAGGCTGGAAGCGGGGGCGTGCTGGTTCATAGCGGTCCGGGTCCTGCCGAGAGGGTGGGATTGCCGTCTAACATGGGCGGCGGGGGCGTGGCCATTGTTGGAGAACGGTTCGAGGCGCGGCACAATGCAGGTCTGCAAACGGGAGCGACCATGCGCATTCTGATCCTCGGCGCCGGCGGCATCGGCGGCTATTACGGCGGCAAGCTGGCCGCGGCGGGCGTGGACGTGACGTTCCTGGTGCGGCCGCGCCGCGCTGGGCAATTGGCGCAAGACGGGCTGGTGATCCGCAGCCCCAAGGGCGATCTGCGGATGGCGGTAACGACCGTGCTCCGTGAGACGGTGGGTGCCGGCTACGATGCGATTTTGCTAAGTTGCAAGGCATACGATCTGGAGGATGCGATCGAGAGCATCCGCCCGGCGGGACGAGGCGCCCTGATCGTGCCGCTGCTGAACGGCATCAAGCACCTGGACAGGCTGGACGCGGCGTTCGGCGCGGACCATGTGGCTGGCGGCGTGGCGCTGATCGGGACCACGCTGGAGCCGGACGGCACCATCGTGCATCTCGATCGCGGCGACGGCCTGAGCTATGGGCCGCGCACCCCGGCGCAGGAGGCTGCTTGCGCGGCACTGAAACCGGCGATCACCGGCAGCGGCTTCGCGGGGCGCCTGAGCCACGAGATCATGCAGGAGATGTGGGAGAAATTCTGCTTCATCACCAGCAACGCGGGCATGTGCTGCCTGATGCGGGGCGACATCGGCACGATCGCGCGCACGCAGGAAGGCGCCGGCCTGATGCGCGAGATGATCGCCGAGTGCGTCGCCACCGCGACGGCCGCCGGCTTCCCGCCGAGGGCGCCGTTCCATGAGCGGATCGACACCCAGTTGACCAACCCGAAATCGGCGATGACCGCTTCGATGCTGCGCGACCTGCGGCGCGGCAACCAGGTGGAGGCGCAGCATGTGGCGGGGGACATGCTGGCACGGGCGAAGGCGGCCGGGCTCGCGGTGCCGATCCTGCGGGCGGTCTATGCGCATCTGCAGGTGTATCAGGCCGGGCTCTGAGATTTCAGCGTTAATACCGCCTTCATATTGATCGCGTATTTTGAGACGACGATCACAAGGCGGGACGGAGTCCATGTTTCACGAAGCGGGTCAGCCAGACAATTCAGCACCCCACGCTCGCCTTGCCTCACGGCCACCCGGTCGGATGGCGGCGCGGACCAGCCAGGAACGGGTCGCGCTCGGGCATGTGAGTTTCCAGCCCTTGATCGACCTCGCCTCGAGACGAGAAATTGGCGCCGAGGCCGTCGAGCGCAATCGGCACGATTGCGCTTCCCGGCGGGAATACGCACGCGACGAATGGATCCTGCGTTACGCCTGCGCGGTGGCGGCCGAGTGGGGTGCGGGCTGCGTCGCGGTGAACATCTCCGCGGCGCAGTTGCAAGGCGGCAATTTGCTGCGGCAGGTGGGAGCGGCGCTCGAACGATCGGGGCTGGCGGCCGAGCGGCTGGAGCTCGAGTTGGCCGAGCCGATCCTGGCGGAGATCGACCTCGACACGTTGCTGGCCCTGTCGGTGATCCGTGACCTGGGCGCCGGGATCGTGCTGGACGAGTTCGGCACCGGCCACGCCAGCCTGCGGATGCTGAAGCGCCTGCCTCTGAGCGGGCTGAAGCTGGACGTGTCGCTGGTGCGCGAGGTGCCGCATAATCTGGAGGATGCGGCCATCGCGCGCGCCGTGATCGGGGCCGCCCGTGCCTTGGGCCTGAGCGTTGCGGCGAACGGTATCGAGCATGAGGCGCAATGCGCGGCGCTGGCGGCGTTCGGGTGCGACACGGGCCAGGGACCGCTGTTCGCGGACGCGTCACGGCTTGCAGGGCTGGCCACGCGGCGTAGATAGGGCGGGTGAACGACGAACAGGCCATCATCGCCGAGATCATGCGCCAGGTGGAGGCGCGTGGATCGGACAAGTCCATCTGTCCGAGCGAGGTCGCGCGCGGCCTGGCTCCCGAGGCGTGGCGGCCGCTGATGAGTGCCGTCCGCCGGGCGGCGGCGAAGCTGTCAGCTTCCGGGCGGTTGGACATTCTCCGCAAGGGCCGCGTGGTTCCGGCGGCCGAGATGCGCGGTGTAATCCGGCTTCGCGCGCGCGCCACCGCTGACGGGGAGGCCGGCTGATGCGGCTGCTGCCGATGCTGATGGGCCTGCTGATGCCGGCTTGCGGCAGCGAGGGGGCGGCCGGGCTGCCGGTTCCGCCGCCGATGGAGTGGGCGGGGCTCCAACGCCCGGGCTCGCCCAACACCGCGCTTGCGGCGCCGGCCGGCTTCCAGCCGGTGCCGGATGTCGCCACCCGCGTCTATGCCGTGCCGGCCGACACCCTCTATGCCGCGATCCGCAAAGTGGCCGACGCACAGCCGCGAACCTATGTGGCGGCCGGCTATGACGACCGGCGGCAAATCCACTATGTCGTCCGGTCCGAGACGCTGAATTTTCCCGATCTGGTGACCGTGCAAGTCGGCGAGAATTCCTCGCTGATCCTGTGGTCGCGCAGCGTGTACGGGCGTTCTGACCTAGGCGTGAACGCCAAACGCCTCGCCACGTGGCTCGCGGCCCTGGACGCGGCGTTGTCGTCGCCCCACTAGTGGTCCAAACCTGACGCTCGCTACCCGAGCGTCAGGGAATTTGGCCCATAAAATCAGAGCTAGTGGGTAGAATCTGACGGATGCTTCCGTCAGATTCTACCCACTAGTCGCGGCTCCACGACGGCAGAGAGAACACCATGCGCGGCCTCGGCCCCTTCCTGCGTGACGCCTGGTATCTGGCACGCCCCTACTTCGTCTCCGAGGAACGCTGGTCGGCGCGTGGCCTGCTGGCGGCCATCGTGCTGCTGAACCTGTCGATGGTCGCCATGGACGTGGTTCTGAGCTACTGGAACCGGGCCTTCTACAACGCCCTTCAGGACAAGAACTGGCAGGATTTCCTTGACCTGCTGCTGACCTGGAAGGTGACGCCGACCGGTATCATGCCCGGCTTCTGCGGCGTGGCCGCGATCTATATCGTGGTGTACGTCTATCGCACCTACCTGAACCAGTGGCTGCAAATACGCTGGCGTCGCTGGCTCACCCGCAGCCTGCTCGACAAGTGGATGGCGGATCGGGCGTACTACCGCATCAGCCTCGGGTCGGGCACCGGCGCCACCGCGACGGCGGGAACCGACAACCCCGACCAGCGCATCTCGGAGGACGCGCGGGACTTCGTGAGGGAGAGCCTGTCGCTCAGCCTCGACCTGCTGTCCAACGTGGTCTCGCTGTTCAGCTTCGTGACCATCCTGTGGACCCTGTCCGGGCCGTTCGTGCTGCTGGGCGTCGGTATCCCGGGCTACATGGTGTGGGTGGCGCTGATCTATGCCGTGGTCGGGACATGGTTCACCCATCTGATCGGGAGGCCGCTGGCGGCACTCAATTTCCGCCAGCAGCGGGTGGAGGCGGATTTCCGCTTCGGGCTGGTGCGGCTGCGCGAGAACGTCGAGGGCGTGGCGCTGTATCACGGCGAGGCGGAGGAGCAGCGCGGGCTGTCAATGCGGTTCCATGAAGTCGCGACCAACTGGTGGGCGATCATGCAGCGCACCAAGCTGCTGAACGCGCTGATCGCGGGGTATGGGCAGGCCGCCGGGGTGTTCCCGATCATCGTCGCGGCACCCGGCTATTTCGCCGGACGGGTGGCGCTGGGCGGCATGATGCAGACGGTAAACGCGTTCGGCCAGGTGCAGGGCGCCATGTCGTGGGTGGTGAACTCCTATAGCGTGCTGGCCAACTGGCGGGCGACGGTGGAGCGGCTCGCGACCTTCGACCGGGAGATCGCGCGCGCCCGCGCGGCGGCGGATCGCGGCGTCGTCAACGCGGCCGATGGCGAGCTGGCTTACCGCATGGAAGATGTGACGCTGGCGTTGCCCGACGGCCGCATCCTGATGGAACACGCCGATTTGCAGCTTGAGCGCGGCGCCTCCGTGGTGGTGACTGGCCGCTCGGGGTCGGGCAAATCAACCTTGTTCCGTGCGCTCGCCGGCATCTGGCCGTTCGGCGCCGGCACGGTGCACCGCCCCCCTGGAACCAGCCTGTTCCTACCGCAGCGCCCCTACATCCCGCTGGGCACGCTTGCCCACGCGGTCGCGTATCCCGCCAAGCCCGACGACCACGGGCGGCCGGCGATCGAGGCCGCCATGCGCCAGGCCGGTCTCGATACGCTGATCCCGCGTTTGGACGACGAGGACAAATGGGCGCAGGCGCTATCGGGCGGCGAGCAGCAGCGGCTGGCGGTGGCGCGGGCCCTGCTACTGCGGCCGGACTGGTTGTTCCTGGACGAGGCGACCGCGAGTCTCGATCCCGAGTCGGAGGCGGAGCTTTATGCGACGCTCAAGCGCGAGCTGCCGGACACGACAATCGTGTCGATCGCCCACCGCGCCAGCGTGGTGGCACTGCACGCGCGCCAGCTGGCGTTTCAGCGAGCGGAGGACGGTTCCGCCCGGCTCGTGATGGGAGCCTAGGCGGACGTGGCGACCGTCTTCAGCACCGCCGCGCCGTAGCGTCCGAGTTTCGACGTCCCCACGCCCTTGATCTGGCCCAGTTCGTCGGCCGAATGCGGGCGCACGGCCGCGATGTCGCGGAGCACGCTGTCGTGGAAGATAACATAGGGGGGCACGCGCTGGCTCTTCGCTTCATCCGCGCGCCAGGCCCGCAAGGTCTCGAACAGGTCGCCATCGGCGGCAGGGGCCGGCGCCCGGAGGGCACGCGCCTCCGCGCGCGCGCGGACCGGCGGCGCGTCCTGGCGCAGCTTGACCGCGATCTCGCCCCGCAGGATCGGACGGGCCTTCTCCGTCACCAGCGACAGGGTCGCGAACTCGCCCATGTCCACCGACAGCACGCCCGAAGCGATCAACTGGCGGATCACCCCGCGCCAGAACGCCGGGGCATGCGCTTTCCCGGTGCCGAAGGTGGGCAGCGCCTCGTGGCCCCAGCGCTTCACCGCGTCGGTCAACTCGCCGCGCAAGACAGCGATCACATGGAGCGCGCCGAAGCGCTGGCCGGTGCGATAGACCGCGGAAAGCACCTTCTGGGCCAGTTGCAGCCCGTCCACGATGACCGGTGGCGAGAGGCAATTGTCGCAGTGTCCGCAAGGTGCGGGGAGTTCCTCGCCGAAGCAGGCGAGCAAGGCATGGGTGCGGCACTCGGCGGTCTCGGTGAGCGCGATCATCGCTTCGAGCCGTTGGTTCATCACCCGCTTCTGGGCCGCGGGCGCGGAAGACATTTGCTGGAAATGGCGCGCGCGGCCGATATCCTCGCCGCCGTAGAGCAGGCGCGTGTCCGCCGGGTCGCCGTCGCGGCCGGCACGGCCGATCTGCTGGTAGTAGGCCTCCGGGCTGTCCGGCATGTCGAGATGGACCACGAAGCGCACGTCCGGCCGGTCGATGCCCATTCCGAAGGCGATGGTGGCCACCATGACCACGGCCTCGCCGGAGCGGAACCGGCGCAGGCCGTCGCGTTTCTGCTCGGGCGGCAGGCCGGCGTGGAACACGATGGACGTGAACCCGCGCGCCTTGAGCGCGGCCGCGACACGCTCGGTTTTCGCCCGGCTGCCGCAATAGACGATGCCTGCCTGGTCCGCGTGGTCGCGCAGGAAGGCCAGCAGTTGGGCGGTCTCGCCGATCTTGGCTTCGACCGCGATGTGCAGGTTGGGCCGATGGAAGCTGGCGGCGAATACCTCGGCGTCGCGCATACCGAGCGCCGCCAGGATGTCGTCACGCGTCCGGTGGTCGGCCGTGGCGGTGAGCGCCAGCCGCGGCACACCAGGGAACATCTCGGCCAGCTGGTTCAATGCGCGGTATTCCGGCCGGAACTCGTGGCCCCATTGGCTGACGCAATGCGCCTCGTCCACCGCGACCAGAGCCGTGCGCTGGCGCCGCAGTCGCTCGGTGGTGCCAGGGCTGAGGAGTCGTTCAGGCGAGACGTAGAGGAGGTCCAGTTCGCCCGCATCGAGCAGGCGGCCGACGCGGCGATGCTCCTCGGGTTCCAGCTCGGAATGCAGCGCGCCGGCCGCGATGCCGAGTTGGCGGAGGGCCGCGACCTGGTCGTCCATCAGCGCGATCAAGGGCGAAATGACGATGCCGGTGCCCGGACGGCACAAGGCGGGAACCTGATAACACAGGCTCTTGCCGCCGCCGGTCGGCATCAGCACCAGCGCGTCGCCGCCGCCCACGACATGGGAGACGGCGGCGGATTGGAGCGGGCGGAAGGCCGGAAAGCCGAACACGCGGTGCAATACGTCGTCCGGGTCGGCGCCGATTGCGAACAGGCTCCCGTCAGGCAAGCGGCTGGACCCGATCAGCGCGTGAGGACGCTGATCTCCACGCGGCGGCTTTCGAGCGAGGTGAAGGCGAATGGCGTGCCGCCCATCGCCTCGCGGTGGATTCGGCTGGCGGCCACTCCATTGGCCACCAACTCGTCAGCCACGACCTGCGAGCGGGTGCGGGAGATGTCGATATTGGCCTGCTTGGAGCCCTCCGGATCCGCGAAGCCGACCACCGCCACGTCGGCGGTGGGATGGGACTGCGCATACACGGCGGCGGTCTTGACGACCTGCTTGCCCGGCTCGTCCAGCCGCGCGGACAATTCCTGGAAATACAACGGGTAGCGCAGAGGCTGTCCTGACGAGGTAAGGGCCGCGGGCATGCAGCCCGCGAGGGCGAGCAGCGATCCGAGAACGATTTGACGGCGCATGCGCGCGACTCCTGAAAACGACATCCTGGGGCGGTCTTTGAGACGTGTGGCGATACAGGCGCGTGGGCGCCAGCGTCAATTGAATCCTCATGCCCGGTTGCGCTATTGCCCACCCATAGCCGATGACGGGGCGTTTCGAGACATGCTGAAGGCCAACGGAAATTGAGCCGGGAATATCCCCCTCGCCCCATCGTCGGCATCGGCGTCGCTGTGTTGCGGCCCGGTTCGGTGCTGCTCGTGCGGCGTGGCAAGCCGCCCAACGAAGGTGCCTGGAGCCTGCCGGGCGGCGCCCAGGAACTGGGCGAGACCGCCGAGGATGCCGCGCGGCGCGAGTTGATGGAGGAAGCGGGCCTGGCCGTCGGGCCGCTGCTGCTTGCCGCCAACGTGGACAGCATCCATCGCGACCCGGATGGCCGGGTGCGGTACCACTACACGATCATCGACTTCGCGGCGCGCTGGATGTCAGGAACCCCCCGGCCCGGCAGCGACGTCACGGATGCGGTTTGGGCCGACCACGACCGTGTCGCCGAATTTCATCTATGGGAGGAGGCGCACCGGGTGATCGGGATCGCCCGCTTCCTGCTCGACCTCTGATTTCAGCTCCGCCGCCGCCGAGACCTGGGCGCTTGCCGCTGTGAACGCAAACTGAGCGCCACGCCCGCCGCCACGACGCCGAACGCCATTGGCCCAAGCCACGCCGGGCGGACCAGAACCGGCGTCAGCAGCCGGCTCCACACCCAGCCCGGCAACCGATCATGCGCGAAGGCCTGTACCGTCACCAGCGCCCGGTCATGAAACATCGTCAACAGTTCGGCCAGGCTCATCGCGGCCGGGAACAGGAGCGCCAGCGAGAAGGCCACGACCATGAAGGCCGCGGCGATCACGGTCACGACCCGAACCGCGATGGCCCGGCGCGGCGTCACACGAACAGCTTTTCGGATTTCTTGTCGTCATACATCGACGCCACGAACTCCCCGTAGCCGTTCCATATCTTCGTCGGCACGACCTCTTGGGACCCAAGCACCGATTCGGTTGCCTGACTCCAGCGTGGATGCGCCACAGCGGGGTTCACGTTGGCCCAGAACCCGTATTCGTCGGACGCCAGCTTCTCCCAGAACGACACCGGGCGCTTGTCGGTGAAATGAACCTCCACAATCGCCTTGACCTGCTTGAAGCCGTATTTCCAAGGGGTTGTAAGGCGGATCGGCGCGCCGTTCTGCGGCGGCGCGGTCTTGCCGTACATGCCGACCGTCAGAAACGACAGCTCGTTCATCGCCTCCTGTATCGTCAGGCCATCGACATACGGCCAAGGGTAGTACGACTTGCGCAGGCCCGGCATGTTCTTCTGATCGGCGATGGTTGTGAACACGACATACTTGGCCGAGCCCAGCGGCTCCGCCACGCGCACGAGGTCGGCCAGCGGAAAGCCGGTCCATGGCACCGTCATCGCCCAGCGCTCGACGCAGCGGTGGCGATAGACGCGTTCTTCGAGGCTTACCTTTTTAAGCAGCTCTTCGAGCCCGATGGTGCGTGGCTCCTTGACCATGCCGGTGACCTTGATCGACCAGGGATCGAGCGGCAGCGCCTGGGCTTCCTTGTACAGCGTCTTGCCGTCGCTGAACTCGTAGTAGTTGTTGTAGGTGGTGGCATCGTGCTCGGGCGTGATCGGCCGCCCGCCATCGTAGCGGGCGTTGCGGGTGGCCGCGAGCGGCTTCAGCTCCTTCGGAGGTGCCGCCGGCGTGCCGCCGCCGAACAAACTGAACTGCGCGTGCGCCGCACCCGGCAGCAATGCCAGTCCGGCGCCGGCCAGCAGCATCCGCCGCGTCGGCCGCTCGCCCCGTGCGATGTGCTCCGGCGTCACGAGACGCTCCGGGATCTCCCAGCCACGCCGTTGATGGATGAACATGAGCCTGCCCTTTCCCGAAAACAGTCCTACTTCAACGTTCGGACTTGGCGCGCGGATGTTACCCACACACTTTGGTCGGAGTTGGGCTTCCCGGCAACGGCCGCTGAAGCGGTCTCGGGATTGATCTGGCGCGCGCAGGGTGAAACAAGGGTGGCGCCACCGGCCACAAGGAATTGTCTGATGCACCTCGCCCGTTTTCCTCGCGTGAAATTGTGTCATGCGCCCACGGCGCTGGAGCACATGCCGAATCTCACCAGGTTGCTCGGTGGCCCGCAGCTCTGGATCAAGCGCGACGACTGCACCGGAATCGCCACCGGCGGCAACAAGGTCCGCAAGCTGGAATACCTGATGGGCGAGGCGGTCGAACTCGGCGTCACGCACGTCGTGACGCAGGGGGCGGTGCAGTCCAACCACGTGCGCCAAACCGCCGCCGTCGCCGCCAAGATGGGGCTGCGCTGCACGGCATTGCTGGAACACCGCATCGCCACCAACGACCCCGACTACCTGTACGGCGGCAACGTGCTGCTCGACCACCTGATGGGGATCAACATCGAGTACCGCCCCGGCGGCACCGACATGCAGGCGGAGATCGAGGCCGTGGGCGAAAAGCTGAGGTCGCAAGGCGAGACCCCCTACGTCATCCCCGGCGGCGGCTCAAACGCGGTGGGGGCGCTGGGTTACGCCCATGTGGCGCTCGAACTGATGGCTCAGGCCAACGAGATGGGACTGCGGATCGACCGCCTCGTCCACGCGACCGGCAGCGCGGGCACCCAGGCCGGGCTGGTGGCAGGGTTCGAGGCGCTGAACGCGGGCATCCGGGTGCTGGGCATCGGGGTGCGCAACCCGCGCGACAAGCAGGAAGCCAACGTCCACAAGCTGGCCGAGGCAGTGGCCGCGAAGATCGGCCTCACGGGCGGCATCCGGCGAGAGGCCGTCGAATGCAACTGCGACTATGTGGGCGAAGGCTACGGCATCCCCACCGAAGGCATGGCCGAGGCGGTGATGCTGCTGGCCCGCCATGAGGGCATTTTCCTCGACCCGGTGTATTCGGGCAAAGGCATGGCCGGGTTGATCGACCTGATCCGCAAGGGCGCTTTCGGCCGGGACGAGAACGTCGTGTTCGTCCATACCGGCGGGCAGGTTGGGCTGTTCGGCTATTCGGATTATCTGAACAGGGCGGCAGCTTAAGCCCCGCTCCGAGGGTCCGAGGCGGCTCTGCCTTTCTGGCTGGCACTCAAACCGCCTCGGCGATCGCCCTCCCCATCTCCTGTGTGCTCGCCGTGCCGCCGATGTCGCGGGTACGGGGCCCATCGCGGAGCACCGTCTCGATCGCGCGCACCACCGCGTCGCCCGCGTCCTTGTGGCCGAGATGCTCCAGCATCATGGCCCCGGACCATATTTGGCCGATCGGGTTGGCGATGTTCCGGCCGGCGATATCGGGTGCCGAGCCATGCACCGGCTCGAACATGGACGGGTATTCGCGCTCGGGGTTGAGGTTGGCCGACGGGGCGATGGCGATCGTCCCGGTGCAGGCGGGGCCGAGGTCCGACAGGATGTCGCCGAACAGGTTGGAGCCGACCACCACGTCGAAGCGGTCCGGGAAGCGCACGAAATGGGCCGCCAGGATGTCGATGTGGTACTGGTCGGCGCGGATGTCGGGATACTTGGCACCCATCAGCGCGAACCGCTCGTCCCAGTACGGCATCGAGATCGAGATGCCGTTGGATTTGGTGGCCGACGTCACGTGCTTCTTGGCCCGCGTGGCGGCAAGTTCGAAGGCGTAGCGCAGGATACGATCCACGCCTCGCCGCGTGAACACCGAGGTTTGCAGCACGAATTCCTGGTCGGTGCCCTCGAAGCTGCGACCGCCGAGGGAGGAGTACTCGCCCTCGTTGTTCTCGCGCACCACCACGAAGTCGATATCGCCCGTCTCGCGGCCGCGCAGCGGCGACTCGATGCCGGGCATCAGGCGGATCGGGCGGATGTTGGCGTATTGCTGGAAGCCACGCCTGAGCGCGATGAGCAGACCCCACAGCGAGACATGGTCGGGCACCGTCGGGAAGCCGACCGCACCGAGGAAGATCGCGTCGTGGCCGCGGATCTGCGCCAGGCCATCCTCGGGCATCATGCGGCCGTGCTTGAGGTAGTATTCGCAACCCCAGGGCAACTCGTCCCAATCGAACGCGATGTTGAATCTGCGGGCCGCCGCCTCCAGCACGCGGATGCCCTCGGGCACCACTTCGGTCCCAATGCCGTCACCGGCGATCATGGCGATCTTGTAGGTTTTCATGCGTTTTCTCCTACACGCGTCAGTCCGTGCCCGACAACTCAAGGGGAAACCTGCGCATGATCTCGTGGGCCACACGCCCCGCCTCGTCGAGCGTCATGCGGGGCCAGGGGGAGACATCGTCGTCCAGCATCCGGATCTGTCCCCGCGCCTCCATGGCGGCGAGAAAGCGGCGGTGGCGGGTCCCGGCCAATCGCGGAAGGGCGGCGAACACCGGGGCCGAGCTTGCGCAGGCCTCGCTGAGCATCGACACCGAATCGGCCGTGACGACGATCGCGTCGGCCATGGCGAGGAAGCCGCGATAGGGATTTTCGTCCGGCTCCCCCCAGCGGTACAGGAGATGCAGCGCCCGCCCAAGGCCGGCGGCCAGCGCCTCGGTGGCCTCCGGGCCGGTGCGGCGGCTGGTGGTGGCCAGCACGGCACCGCCGCGCTCCGCCGCCAGGCGCGCCACGTCGCGGCCCAGCTTGTGAGCGTCGGCCGGGGAAAGCCCACCCCCGACCATCAGCGTCACGCGGGGGTGCGGCAGGTGGCCGAGGCGTTCCTTCCATGTTTCCGCAGCCTGTTGCAGCGCGTTCGGCGACAGGCGGTGCGGCGCGCCCAGGGTGGTGAACACGTTCCCGCTCGCACGCGGACGGTCGTGCTCGGGGATCACCAGCATGTCGTAGGCGTCGCCCCGGAACAGCCCGGCCAGGCCGGGACGCATGCAATGCACCAGCCGACAACCGAAGCGCGCCTTCAGCCAGAGCCCGACGGACGCCGACCGGCTTCCGGCCGAGATGACCAGGCGCGGCGCCGCGGAGCGGGCGGCGAGCATGGTGGTCTGCATCGCCCAGGGTGTCGCGCTCGTGTCCTCGGCGCGCGAGGGCACCGACAGGCCGAGCAGCGAGCCGTTTCGGGCCAGGGCCGCCACATGGGCCATCCAGTTCCAGCTCAGCGGGATACGGCGGAAGGGCACGCCCAGGCGTTCGGCGATGCCAATGGCCTGCGCCGAGGTGCCGGCGCGCGGATCGTCCAGCACCCAGACGCGCTCCGCCACGCGCGCGGCACGGGGCTCGCGAAGCTGGCGGGCGGTGTCGGTCATCCGCGCCTACCCGCCCATGGACGGCGCGCGGGCCGGCGGCTACGAGATATTTTGCCACGGGGGACCTCACGGATGACGACACCGCACATGACGGACTGGGATCGCGATGCCGCGCTAACCACGGCGCGCATTTTGTTGGAGATCAAGGCCGTCAACTTTCGTCCCGAGGAAGCCTACACGTTCACGTCCGGCTGGAAGTCGCCGGTTTATATAGACTGCCGCCGCATCATCTTCTTCCCCCGCGCCCGCGCCAAGATCTGCGAACTCGGAGTTGAGAAGATAGCGCGCCACGTCGGCTATGAAAGCATCGACGTGATCGCCGGCGGCGAGACCGCCGGCATTCCCTTCGCCGCCTGGATCGCCGACCGCATGGCCGCTCCCATGGCCTATGTCCGCAAAAAACCCAAGGGCTTCGGCCGCAACGCGCTGATCGAGGGCGATGTGCCGGAGGGCAAGAGGACATTGCTGGTGGAGGATCTGACCACCGACGGGGCTTCCAAGATCCAGTTCGCCCAGGCTTTGCGCGATGCCGGCGCGCTGGTCGATCACGCTTTCGTGGTTTTTTTCTACGGCGTGTTTCCCGGCAGCTTCGAGAAGCTGAGCAAGATGGGCATTTCATTGCATCATCTGTGTACTTGGTGGGACGTTCTCGAAGCCTGCCGGGAACGGCCGTATTTCGACGAGGCGGCTTTGGGCGAGGTGCGGCGGTTTCTCGAGAACCCCGTGGCGTGGTCAGCGGCTCATGGCGGTGTGGCCAGCGCCGAGGAAGCGGCGCAGCGGAAGATCGCGGCGGCCTGACTTTGCTTCCCCCGTTTGTGGGAGGGCCGGGTACCGGGAGCGTGGCATAAGGGCGGATCGTCGGCTGGCCCATCCCGCACCCGGCTTTCCCCACACGGAGGAGGGGTTACCTTCCACCCGCCTCTAGGCCTAGAGTCGCCGCATCAGGCATTCAGCCCAGCGAGGCCCCCATGACCCCTCCCCCCGCCGCCCGCGCCAATTCCGCGGTCGCCCGTGACATCGCGAACGTGCTGCACCCTTACACCGACCTCAAGGCGCATCTCGAGACAGGCCCCATGGTCATCGCGCGCGGCGAGGGCGTGCGGGTCTGGGACGAAAACGGGAAGGGCTACATCGAGAGCGTCGCCGGGCTGTGGTGCGCCTCGCTTGGCTTCAGCAACGAGCGACTGGTCGAGGCGGCGGCCGCGCAGATGCGCAAGCTGCCGTTCTACCATTCGTTCACCGCCAAGGCGCACACGCCGATGATCGACCTGGCGGAGATGCTGATCCAGCGGGCGCCGGTGCCCATGAGCAAGGTGTTCTTCGCCAACTCCGGCTCCGAGGCGAACGACACCGCGATCAAGATGGTCTGGTATTTCAACAACGCCATCGGCCGCCCGGACAAGAAGAAGCTGATCGGCCGGATCAAGGGCTATCACGGCATCACCTTGGCCGCAGCGTCGCTGACCGGCCTGCCCGCCAACCACCGCAGCTTCGACGTGCCGCTCGACCGCTTTGTCCACACCGTCTGCCCGCATTTCTATCACGGGGGGCATGACGGCGAGAGCGAGGAGGCGTTCGCGACCCGCTGCGCCGACGAGCTGGAGCAGCTCATCCTCGCCGAAGGCCCCGACACCGTGGCCGCGATGTGGGCCGAACCGATCATGGGAGCCGGCGGGGTGATCATCCCGCCGCGTGGCTATTTCCCGAAAATCCAGGCGGTGCTGAAAAAATACGACGTGCTGCTGGTGGCCGACGAAGTGATCTGCGGCTTCGGGCGCACGGGTTCGTACTGGGGCAGCCAGACGCTCGACATCGTCCCCGACATCCTCACTTGCGCCAAGGCGCTGTCGTCCTCGTATTTGCCGATCAGCGCGGTGATGGTAAACGAGAGGGTGTTCCAGGGGTTGGCCGAGGAAAGCCATGTCATCGGCACGTTTGGCCATGGCTACACCTATTCCGGCCATCCGGTGCCCGCCGCCGTCGCGATCGAGACGCTGAAAATCTATGACGAGATGAACATGGTCGAGCATGTCCGGCACGTCGGCGCCCACATGCAGGCCGGCATCCGCGCGCATTTCGAGGGCCACGAACTGGTCGGCGAAGTGCGCGGCATCGGCCTCATCGGCGGCGTCGAGTTGGTCGCCGACAAGACTGGGCGGCAAAATTTCGACCCGAAGATGAAGGTGGGGATGCGCATGACCAAGCTGTGCGAAGCGAATGGCGTGATCGCCCGCACCCTGCCCAACGACACTATTGCGTTCAGCCCGCCGCTCATCATCGACGAGGCGGAAATCGACGAGATGCTGGGCAAGATGCACACGGCGCTGGACGAGCTGACCGTGCAGTTGCGCCGGGAGAGCCTGGCCGTGGTCAGTTGAGGCGGCGGCGGATTGCCATCTTACCGGGTGCCATCTACCGGGCGCGGCTGACGGTGTAGTCCGCCACCGCGAACAGGCTGCGGCGAAACCCGCTATCGGGAAAACACGCGAGGGCCGCCTTCGCGTCGCGGGCGAACGCGCCGGCCCGCGCGATCGTCGCCTCGATTGCGCCGCTTTGGGTGATCAGGCGCATGGCGTGGTCGAGGTCCGACTCGCCCTGCTCGCTCGCCTCGATGGTGCGGCGCCAGAAGCGGCGCTGCTCCTCGTCGCCGGCGGCGTAGGCGACCAGCACCGGCAACGTGATCTTGCCCTCGCGGAAATCGTCGCCCACGGTCTTGCCCAACAGCGCCTCGTCAGCGGCGTAGTCGAGCGCGTCATCGACCAGTTGGAACGCCATGCCGAGGCGGGTGCCATAATCGGCGAGAGCCTGCTCCTCCTCGGCCGGGCGGGCGGCGACCACGGCGCCGACCTGGCAGGCGGAAGCGAACAGGGCTGCCGTCTTGCCGCGGATCACGTCGAGGTAGCGTTCCTCGGACGTGGTAAGGTCGTTCTGCGTCTGCAGCTGCAGCACCTCGCCCTCGGCAATGGTGGCGGCGGCGCCCGACAGGATTTCGAGCACCCGGAGCGAGCCATCCGACACCATCAGCTGGAAGGCGCGGGCGAACAGGAAGTCCCCCACCAGCACGGAGGCCTTGTTGCCGAACACCGCGTTGGCACTGGCCAGACCCCGGCGCAGCACGCTCTCGTCCACCACGTCGTCATGCAGCAGGGTCGCGGTGTGGATGAACTCGACGCAGGCAGCGAGCGCGATGTGGCGGTTGCCCGCGTAGCCGCACATGCGGGCCGATGCCAAGGTCAGCAGCGGTCGCAGCCGCTTGCCGCCGGCGGCGACGATGTGCGCGGCAAGCTGCGGGATCAGCGCGACCGGGCTGTCCATGTTGGCGACGATGGTGCGGTTGCACGCATGAAGATCGTCGCGCACGAGCGCCACGAGCGACGCGAGCGCGTCCTCGCCGTGATCGGGTATAAGAACGGTGGCGGCGACGCTCAAACCTAACTCCCAGCGCGGAACATGACAGCGCTTGCGTCGCAACACGACGCAGGCACCATATCGGCGGGCCCGAACACGGGTCAAGGCGAGGCCGCTCCCGGCAAGTCGCTGGCTGTCGGGGAGTGAGGCCGATGCGTGCCGTGATCCGTTCGAACGACATGGTTCGATTGAGCTTTCTGGTCGCCCTGCTGCGCGACGCCGGCATCGCCACCGTGATGCTGGACGGCCATGCGAGCGCGATCGAGGGTAGCATCGGGGCCATTCCGCGCCGGCTGATGGTGGCGGAGGCCGACGAGGCCCAGGCGCGCCGCGTGCTGGCCGAGGCCGGCGAAGCCTGATGGAGACGAGCGGCGGCACCCTGCTGGGGGGAAGGGTGGTGCATATGCAGCCCCGCGAGGGCCACCGGACCGGGATCGAGCCGGTGCTGCTGGCGGCCTGCGTGCCGGCCCGCGCGGGGCAGCTCGTGATGGAAGGTGGCACCGGCTCCGGGGCCGGGTTGCTGTGCCTTGCCTGCCGCGTTCCTGGGATGCGTGGGATCGGGATCGAGTGGCAGGCGGAGATGGCCGATCTGGCGCGGCGCAACGTCGCGGCGAACGCGGCGGACGGGCGGATCGAGGTGGTCACCGTCGACCTGCTGGCGTGGCGCGCGGCGGCGCCGTTGGACCATGCCTTCGCCAATCCGCCCTGGCACTGCACGCACGGGACGTCATCGCCCGATCCATCCAAGGAGGCGGCCAAGCGGGCGGTGGCGGACGGGGTGGGCGGCTGGGCCATGGCGCTGGCCGCGTGTCTGCGCCATGGCGGGACGCTAACGCTGGTCGTGCCGCCTGCCCGTCTGACGGAATGCCTCGATGCCGCCAGCGCGGGCGGGTGCGGGAGCACCATCATCTATCCGCTTTGGCCGCGTTCGGGGCGAGAGGCGAAGCTGATGCTGTTTCGGGCCACCAAGGGCGGGGGCGGACCGTGCCGCCTGGTGCCAGGCCTCGTGCTGCACGAAGCCGATGGCTTCAGCGGCGAGGCCGAGGCGCTCCTGCGCGACGGGTTGGCGCTCGATCTGGGCTAGTTTTCGGTATTGGGGTGGCGCAGCAACCAGAGCCGTTCATGGGCCGCGACCAGCGCATCCATGCCGCGGCGGCGGTTCATGTCCGAGTCGGTCGCACGGCGGTTGAGCACCATCTCGCAGGTTTGCAGCAATTGCTCGGCGGCGTCGAGATCCGACAGGTCGCAGGCGTGATGGAACGCGATCAGAACCTTGTCTGACAGCCGCCGACTGTAGCGCGGCGCGCCGGTAAGACTCCCTCGTGCGACCTCTTCGGTTTCGCTCAACGCCCGTCCTCCCAAGCCAGTCTCGTCCGCCCCGTGCATATCGTCGCACGAGGCGGACGGCAATCGGTTAGACCGATTGTTGCAGCGGGCCGGTCGGCTGGGGGGAACTGAACACGTTGTCGGAGAACGCCTCCTCCCACGTACCCGTGGTGGAGGCCTTGCTGTATTCGGTCGAGCGATTTTCGAAGAAATTCGCGTGCTCGGGCGCGTTCAGCATGTCGTCAAGCCAGGGCAGTGGGTTGCGCTCGATATGATACAGCGGATTCAGGCCGAGCTGGGTCAGACGGCGATCGGCGATGAAGCGGATATACTGCTTCACCTCCGCCGCGTTCAGGCCTTCGACCGCTCCGAGCTCGAAGGCAAGGTCGATGAAGGCGTCCTCGTGCTCCACGATGGTCGAGCAGGTCACGTAGATTTCATGACGCAGCTGCTCGGTCCAGATTTCCGGGTTCTCCTGCACGAATTCGCGGAACAGGCGGATGATCGACAGGCAGTGCAGCGTCTCGTCGCGGACCGACCAGGTGATGATCTGGCCCATGCCCTTCATTTTGCCGAAGCGCGGGAAGTTCAGCAGGATGGCGAACGAGGCGAAGAGTTGCAGACCCTCGGTGAACGCGCCGAACGCCGCCAATGTCTTGGCGATCTCGTGCTTGTTGTCCACCCGGAAGGACTGCATGTAGTCGTACTTGTCCTTCATCTCCTTGTATTTCATGAAGGCGGTGTATTCGGTCTCCGGCATCCCGATCGTGTCGAGCAGGTGGCTGTAGGCGGCGATGTGGATGGTCTCGATGTTCGAGAACGCCGACAGCATCATCAGCACCTCGGTGGGTTTGAACACCTGGCTGTAGTGCTTCATGTAGCAGTTGTTCACCTCGACATCGGCTTGGGTGAAAAACCGGAAGATCTGCGCCAGCAGGTTGCGCTCCGACTCCGTGAGGGTGCGGTGCCAGTCTTTCACGTCGTCGGCGAGCGGCACTTCCTCGGGCAGCGAATGCACGCGCTGTTGCGTCAGCCACGCATCGTAGGCCCTCGGGTAGCGG
>JANXTF010000015.1 GCA_025352565.1 Rhodospirillales bacterium
CCGGCGGCGGCGGCGGTCAGGCCGCCCTTGGCCGATCCGTTCGCCGCGTTGGACGACCTGCTTTCGCCAATGTCGGCAAAACCGGCGGCGGCCCTCCCACAACCGGCGCCTGCCGCGCCCGTCGCGCCGCCGCCATCGCCATCGCCCGGGTCGGACCCGATGAAGGCGGCGCTCATCGCCTTCCTGGAGGGCGCCGGGGTTCCCGACGCGCCGGGTGGCGAGGATGCGGAAGCGACGCTCCGCCATATCGGCTCGGTGTTTCGTGCCCTGACGGACGGCTTGCGGGAGGTTCTGATGTCCCGTGCGGCGATCAAGGGTGAGCTTCGGGTCGAGCAGACCCTGTTGAAGTCGACCAACAACAACGCGCTGAAGTTCTCGTTCAGTCCTGAGGAAGCCATGATCGCGCTGCTCAGCAACGGCCGTCGCGGCTACATGCCGCCGCTCGCCGCCGCGCGGGAAGCGTTCGACGACATCAAGATGCATGAGCTGGCGGTGATGGCCGGGGTGCAAACCGCTTTGCTGACCCTGTTGCGCCGCTTCGATCCCGATACGCTCGAGACGCGGCTCACCCAGGGGCTCCTCAGCAACGTGCTGCCCGGTGCCCGCAAGGCCCGCCTGTGGGACACATTCCGCGACACCTACAAAACGATCGCGTCGGAGGCGGAAGACGATTTCCAGGCGGTTTTCGGCCGCGCGTTCGCGAAAGCCTATGCGGCGCAATCCCACCGGAAGGAGTGAACGCGGTACTTTCCTTCGGCGGACGTTCGGGTGCATCGTCCATTCGACAGCAGGGAGGCAGGCCATGGAAGCAGTCCAATCGCGCGGCCGGTTGGCGTCATGGGGGATCGGTGCCGCGCGCGCGGTCGTCCTTCCGGCGCTGCTCGCACTGTCGGCCTGCGGCGGCCCGCCGCCGCTGCCGCCAACCGTCGTCCAGCTCAAGATCGCCGCCAGCGCCGATGTGAACAAGACCTCGGCTGGCCAGGGCGCGCCCGTCGTGATCCGCGTCTATCAGCTCAGCTCGACCTCGGCGTTCGAGAAGGCGGAGTTCTTCCGCCTGCTCAACGGCGATACTGCCACGCTCGGCGCGGATCTGCTGAAACGGGACGAATATCTTTTGCCGCCCGGCGGCGCGAAGGAGGCGACTCTGACGCTCAACGACCAGGTCCACGCGATTGGCGTGTTCGCGGCGTTTCGCGAATTCCAGAAGATGACCTGGCGTGGGACCGTGACGCCGCCGCCGCACAAGACCACCACGATCGACGTGCTCGCCAGCGCGACCGGCGTTGCCGCCGCCCCGGCACCCTAGGCGATGGGCTGGGAGAACAAAGTTGTCTGGAGCGAGGGATTGTTCCTCCGGCCACAGCACCTGCAGCAGCAGGAGCGCTATCTGGAGCGGCTGGTTCGTACCAGCGTCGCGGCGCTCACGCCGTTCAGCTACGGCCTCACGCAGTTCGAGGTGGATACCGACCTGCTGACCCTGGGCAAGTTCGCGCTGCGGTCGGCGGCGGGATTGATGCCGGACGGCACGCCTTTCACCATTCCCGGCGACGTCGATCCGCCGACCCCGATCGACCTCCCGGAAACCCTTCGGAACGCGACGCTCTATCTGGCGCTGCCGGCGCGCCAGCCCGGCTCCATCGAAACCGCGCCGGCTGCCCGCACCGAGACCGCCGCGCGGTTCGTGCTGGATGAGCACGAGGCGATCGATACCAACGCCGGGTATCAGTCGGTCGCGACGGTGCCGGTCGGCCGCTTGCGGTTTCGGTTGGCGATGGAGGCGGACAGCCGGGGCGGACAGGTCGTGCTCGGCCTCATCAAGGTGATCGAGGTGCGGGCGGACCGCTCCGTCGTGCTGGATGACGGCTTCATCCCGCCGGTGCTGGTTTGCGCGGCGTCGGGCGTGCTGGCCGGGTTCCTGGCCCAGTTGCAGGGGTTGCTGCATCAAAGGGCGGAAGCCCTGGCCGGCCGCGTGTCGGAGACCACTACCCGCGGCGCGGCGGAGATCGCGGATTTCCTGCTGCTGCAAGTCTGCAATCGCTACGAGCCGCTCATGACGCACCTCGCGGCCAGCGTCGGACAACTGCATCCCGAGGCGCTCTATCGGGTTCTCGTCTCCCTGGCCGGCGAATTGGCGACGTTCACGGAAAGCCGCAAGCGGCCCCCCGCATTTCCGCCCTACCGGCATGACGACCTGCACGCGACATTCCGCCCGGTGATGGCCGCGCTGCGGCAGTCGCTCTCGGCGGTGCTCGAGCAGACGGCAGTGCCAATCCCGTTGCAGGAGCGCAAATTCGGCATCCGCGTGGGACCGATCGTGGACCGCAGCCTGGTCACGGACGCCACCTGGGTGCTCGCCGTCAAGGCTCAGATTCCCGCCGAGACGTTGCGCCGGAACCTGCCGAACCAGATCAAGATCGGACCCGTCGAGCAGATCCGCGAGCTGATCAACGTGGCGCTGCCGGGCATCGCGATCCGCGCGCTGCCGGTCGCGCCGAGGCAGCTGCCCTATTACGCGGGAACCTCGTATTTCGAGCTGGACCGCAGCAGCCCCTACTGGGCCGCGCTGGCGCGGGCCGGCGGCGTCGCGATCCATATCGCAGGCGACATCCCTGGGCTCGAACTCGAATGCTGGGCGATCCGGGGATAGCACATGGCCGATGACCCCTTCGCGGAGCCAGGCGACACCGAAGGGACGGTTTTCCGCCCGCGCCCGTCCGGTACGGCTGCCCTCGGGCCCGCCGCCAGAAGCGGCCCGCAAGTGCGCCCGGTGCCGAAGGTGGGCGACAACGCGCTGATCGCCGCCGCCGCCCCGGTGCTCGCCGCGGCGACGCGGATCGGCAATGACCGGGGGCAGCCGCCGGACCCCGAGAAGTTGCGCGTCGCCATGGTCAAGGCGATCCGCGCCTTCGAGGCCGATGCCATCGCGACCGGGTTGGACACCCGCTCGCTGCGGGCCGCCCGATACGCGCTGTGCGCGACCATCGACGATATGGTGCTCAGCACACCCTGGGGCAGCCATTCGAGCTGGACCCAGCACAGCATCACCAGCGTGTTCCACAACGAGGTCATCGGCGGCGAGCGGTTCTTCGATATTCTCGACCAGATGCAGGCCGACCTGGGCCACCACGCGCCGGTTGTCGAGCTGATGTATCTCTGCACGTCGCTGGGCTTCGAGGGTCGCTACCGCGTGATGCCGCGGGGTGTCGCGGCGTTGACCGAGTTGCGCGATGGCGTGTACCGCACGCTGCGCCAACGGCGCGGCGACTTCGAGCGGGAGCTGTCGCCGCATTGGCGCGGCCTGGCCACCGGGACACGCCGGCTCGCCGACCGCATCCCGCTCTGGGTTCGCGGCCTGGCCACGGTGGCCATCGCGGCCGGCATGTATCTGGCATTCACCTTCATTCTGGCCGGCGTGTCGGACGTGGCATTTTCGGAGCTCTCGGCATTGCCGCCGAAGCAGGCGCTGCCCATGGTTCACACGCAAATCCGTGCCCCGGCGCTTCCACCGGCCCAAGCGGGTGCCCCGGAGCAGCCGCAGCCCGCGTCCGCGCCGACCGGGTTCAGCCTGCGGCTGCGGCAGTTCCTGGCGCCTGAAATCCGGGCCGGCCTGGTGCAGGTGTTCGAGGACGCCCAGACCGTGACCATCCGCCTGACCAACCGCAACATGTTCGCCTCGGGCGAGGCGGTTCTCGGCGCGTCCTATCCGCCCTTGCTCATCCGTATCGGCGATGCGCTCGAAACCGAGCCCGGCAAGGTCTCGGTGTTCGGCTACACCGATAACCAGGCGATCCGGACCCCGCGCTTCCCGTCCAATTTCGAGCTTTCGCAGGCGCGCGCCGATGCGGTCGCGAACGCGTTGCGCGTCCGCCTCAAGGAGCCGGGCCGGCTGACGGCGCAGGGCAAGGGAGATGCCGCCCCGATCGCCGCGAATGCCACGCCCGATGGGCGGCAGCAGAACCGCCGGACCGAGATCGTTCTGGTCCGGCCCTCGGACGCGCTGTGATGTATAGCGCCATGAGCCGCCTCTATCGCTCGCGTTGGTTCCGGACCGCGCTGGGCGTGATCGTGCTTATCGCTCTCGTGTGGTTCCTGGGCCCGCTGCTTGGCCTCGGCGCGATGCACCCGCTTGAGACGGAGATCGCCCGCTTCGTCGCGATCGCGGTGCTGGTCGTGCTGTGGCTGGTGACCAACCTGCTGCATGAGCTGCACGCCACGCGCAAGGACCAGGCGCTAACCGATGGCATCACCGCGTCGGCCGTGGATGTCAAGGCGAAGGAGACCGAAAAGGCGTCCGCCGAGGAGGTGGCGTTGCTGACGTCCCGCCTGCGCGAGGCCGTGCAGGCATTGCGCAAGTCCAGGCTCGGCGGCTCCCGCAAGCGGCTTGCGGCGCTGCCCTGGTACATGATTATCGGCCCGCCGGGCGCGGGGAAGACGACCGCCTTGCAGAATTGCGGCCTGAGCTTCCCGCTCGCGAGCGCCAACAAGCCCATCGGCGGCGTCGGCGGCACGCGGAACTGCGAGTGGATGTTCACCGACGAGGCGGTCCTCATCGATACCGCCGGCCGGTACACGACTCAGGACAGCGCCGCCGATGTCGATGCGGCCGCGTGGCTCGGCTTCCTCGGCCTGCTGAAGAAGCATCGTCCGCGGCAGCCGCTGAACGGCGTTCTGGTCGCGATCAGCCTGTCGGACCTCGCGACCCTCAGCGAGGCGGACCGTCAGGCCCACGCCCGGGCGATCCGCCAACGTGTGCGCGAGCTGCACGACAAGCTCGGCCTTCGACTGCCGGTCTACGTGCTGTTCACCAAAGCGGACCTGATGGCCGGTTTCACGGAATTCTTCGACAATCTCGGCAAGGAGGAGCGCGAGCAGGTCTGGGGCATCACCTTCCCGCTCGACCGCGGTGCGGACGAGGACGGAACGGTGGCCCTGCTGGGGCCGGAGTTCGACCTTCTGCTGACGCGCCTGAACGACCGGATGCTGGAGCGTGTGCATCAAGAATCCGACATCCGCCGCCGCCGCCTGATCTATGGTTTTCCGCAGCAGGTCGCCTCGGTCAAGGAAGTCGCGGCCGAGTTTCTGACCGAGGTGTTCCGGCCAAGCCGCCTGGAGGCGCGCCCCATGTTGCGGGGCGTGTATCTGACCAGCGGCACGCAGGACGGTACTCCGATCGACCGGCTGCTGGGCACCATGGCGGCTGAATTCGGGCTTCCGCGGCAGGCGGTGACCGCGCCATCCGGGCCGGGACGGAGCTATTTCCTGTCGCGATTGCTGCGCGAGGTGGTGTTCGGCGAGGCCGCGCTGGCCGGCCTCGATCCCAAGGTCGAGCGGCGCGCGCGTTGGATCAGCATCGGCGCCTATGCGGGTTGCGGAGCGGTGTTGCTGCTGCTCGCCGCCTCCTGGATCAGCAGCTATTTCGGAAACCGCGAGTTGATCGCCCAGGTGCATTCCGGCGCCGCGGAGTACAGCGCGCGTTTCGCCGCCTTGCAGAAGCGTGGCCCGGCCGATCAGGACCTCCCCGCCACTGTCCCGTCGCTCGATGCGGTGGCCAATATTCGCGGCGGATATGGCGAGCGCGACAGCGGGCCGCCCCTCGCGCTGACATTCGGATTGTATCAGGGCACCAAGCTCGGCCAGGCTGCCCAGGCTGCCTATGTCGACGCGCTGAACCACATCCTGCTGCCGCGCCTGCTCACGCGGGTGGAGGCGCAGCTCGCCGCCCGGATGGGCAATGTCGATTTCCTGTATCAGACGCTCAAGACCTATCTCGTGCTCGGCCGGCAAGGTCCGCTGGACAGCGAACTGGTCCAGCAATGGGTGCTGGCCGATCTGCTGGCCTCCTACCCCAGCGAGGACGACGCGCCGGTCCGTGACGCACTCATGGGCCATGTGGGCGCGATGCTGCGCCAGCCGCTGCAGCCGATCCCGTTGAACGATGCGCTGGTCGCGCAGGCCCGCGCGGTGCTGAACCGCGAGCCGCTGGCGGAATACAGCTACAACCGGCTGCTGCGCAGCAAGCGCGTGCTGGCCGTGCCGGCCTGGACGGTGTCCGAGAATGGCGGGCCCGCCGCCGGCCGGGTGTTCCAGCTTCGGTCCGGGAAGGGCATCCAGACCGGGATGCCGGGCATCTACACGTGGGCCGGCTACCACAATGTGTTCCTGCCGCTGCTGCCTTCGGTCACGAAGGACATCACCGAGGATTCGTGGGTGCTGGGCCGTGAGAAGCGGGATGTGCAGGCCACGATCCGCGACACCGGGCGGCTGCGGCGCGATGTGATGGGGCTGTATTATCTCGATTACGTGCGGCGCTGGGACGCGATGCTGGCCGATATCGCGGTGAAGCCGTACACGACGATGCAGCAGGCCCTCGATCAGCTCGGCGCGCTTTCGGCGCCCGTGTCGCCGTTGCGCGATTTGTTGCTGGCGATCGACGCGCAGACGCAGCTTAGCCGGGCAGCCGCGACCGATGCTGTCGCAGCCGCTGCCGAGGCGCGGGCCGCCCGGCTCGGGCAGCGCGCGGCGGGCTTCGCCGCCTTCGAGGCACGGAGCGGTCTTTCCATCAAGCAGAACGAGATGATGAGCATCCTGTCGGATGTCTGGGGCAACGACCCAAGCGGCAAGCCGATCGATCCGGCGAAGCGGGTCGACGAGCATTTCCGGGCTTTGCACGACTTCGTCACCGGAACAGAAAGCAAGCCCTCGGGCCTGGAGACGGCGATCCTGCGCATTCAGGGGATTTATCAGACCTTCAACCAGGCGGCGAACGCGCCCAGCCAGGGGCAGACGCTGCTCGGCTCGCTTGGAGGCGGGGGTGCGACCGCCGCGGGCGGCAGCCCGGCGGCCCAGCTTCAGGAACTCACGAGGAGCATGCCGCCGGAGGTCGCGGCCATGCTTGGCCCGGTGGCGCGCAACGCCACGCAACTCACGGCCAGCGGCGCGAGCCAGGAGTTGTCGGACGCCTGGCGCTCCCAGGTGCTCCCGCTATGCGATGCGGCGCTGAACCGCTATCCCTTCATCGCCGCCAGCAACGACGACACGCCGATCGACGACTTCGCCCAGTTGCTTGGCCCTGGCGGCAAGATCGAGGCGTTCTTCAACCAGTACCTGAAACCCTTCGTCGACACCTCGCAGAGGCCGTGGCGCTGGCAGTCGGCCGAGCGGGTCCCGCTTGGCCTTTCACTCGGCTCGCTCGCGGAGTTCGAGCGCGCGGCGCAAATTCGCGAGGGCCTGTTTAGCAACGGACCCGCCATCCAGATACGCTTCCAACTTCTGCCGGTCACGCTCGATCCGGCGGTCGGGCAGATCAGCCTCGACATCGGCGGGCAAACGCTGACCTACGCGCACGAGCCGGCACAATCCCAGCCGTTCACCTGGCCGGGTCCTGGCGGCAAGACCGGGGTTCGCGTCACCCTCACTCCCGCGAGCGGGGGCAACGCCACGCTGATCGAAAAAGACGGCAACTGGGCGCTGTTGCGCGTGCTCGACGGGCGTATCGCCACGAGTCCGCAGCCAGACAAGTTCCGCGTGACCTTCACCGGCGGCGGCGGCACGGCGGTGTTCGATCTGAACGCCAGTTCCGTCCGGAATCCGTTCAGCCTGGCCGCCCTGCGCAATTTCCGCTGTCCCCCGAAGCTGTAGAGCGCCCCATGTCCGGAACCAGCCAACGCGCCGCGGATTACGCTCCCGTCGAGGTGGATTTCACGCCCGATCCGGGCTTCCAGCTGCTGTTCGACGGATTGCATGCCGAGGAGGAACTCGGGCGTCCTTTCTTGTTCCATCTTGACCTGTCCAGCGGAAAGCTACAGGCGAATGTGTCGGCCCTGATCGGCAGCGCCTGCTGCATCTGGATGTATATGACCGAGGATCAAACCACGCCGGACCGATATTTCCACGGCATCGTCACGCGACTTACATCGGCGGGGCTTTCAGGCGGGGCGTACCGATACAAGCTCGAGATCCGGCCCTGGGTATGGTTGCTGTCGCAGATCACGGATTGCCGGATTTTCCAGAAGAAGTCGGCGTTCCAGATCGTGACGCAGGTATTTCGCGACGCGGGCTTTTCCGATTTCGAAGACCACCGGCAGAGCGGGGCGGGCGATGTTCAGCTGGATTACTGCGTGCAGTACCGCGAAACGTCGCTCGCATTCGTCACGCGGTTGATGGAGCAGTTCGGCTTCTACTACCACTTCACTTACACCCGCACCGCGCACACCATGGTTATCGCTGACGATCCCAATGCGCATACGCTGGTCTCGGGCGATATCCCGTTCCAGTTCGACCAAACTGAATACCGGACCGTCGCGGACCACATCTGGGAATGGTCGACCGATCTGGGCCTGTATTCGGGCAAGTGGACGTTTCAGGACTACAACTTCACCACGCCTTCGGCCGATCTGACCGCCAAGACGGTCCAGAACGGGCAGCACCAACACGGCGACTTCGAGATCTACGAATATCCCGGGCCATACGACACCGCCTCGAACGGGCACCGGATGTCCGATGTCAGGATGCAGACGCTCAGTCGGCAGCGGGCGGTGTTCTCAGGCCATAGCAACTCCCGCAAGCTGCACGCCGGATGGCGGTTCAAGCTGTCGAACTATCCGGATCGCCCGGTGAACCGCGAGTACTTGATCATCCAGTCCAAGACCACGATCTCCTCGGCGGAAGGCACGCCGAACCCGCATGCGGACAGCGTCGATACCTACCGGGTGCAACTGCACAGCATTCCCGGCGACACCCCGTTCCGGTTGCAGCAGCAGACGCCGCGGCCCTTGATCCGCGGGCCGCAAACCGCCCGCGTGGTCGGGAAGTCAGGAGACGAAGTCACCACCGACGAGTATGGCCGGATCAAGGTCCGCTTTCACTGGGACCGCAGCGACACGCAGGATGACGAACGGACCTGTTGGATACGTGTCGCGCAGACCTGGGCCGGCGCCTCCTGGGGTACGATGTTCATCCCCCGCGTCGGACAGGAGGTTGTCGTCGAGTTTCTGGAGGGCAACCCGGACCGGCCGCTGATCACGGGCGTCGTGTACAACGCGAACAATCGCGTGCCTCACAAGCTGCCCGACAACAAGACCGTCAGCACGATCATGTCGAACTCCAGCACCGGCGGTAACGGGTTCAATGAGTTCCGCTTCGAAGACAAGGCGGGTTCGGAGGAGGTCTATATGCACGCCGAGCGCGACTGGCGGCGTGAGGTGAAGCATGACGAGATCGGCAAGGTCGACAACGATCGCACGATCACGATCACCAGCGGCAATGACAGCCTGACCGTCTCGTCCGGCAACCACTCGATCACGGTCTCCAGCGGCAAAAGCGAGGTGACGGCCGCGCAGTCGATCACGCTGTCCGTGGGCGCGAACTCGGTCAAGATCGACACAGGCGGGGTGACGATCAACGGCATGAAGATCGAGGTCCAATCGACCGCCACCATGTCGCTGGACGCCGGCGCGTCGCTTTCGCTGACCGGCGCGACGATTTCGCTGAACTGAGCCATGGACGGACATCTTCCCAGCCCGGACTTCGCCGCTTTGCTGGGACAGAGCCCGGCCACCGCCGCGCTGCCCCAGGCGACCGTCGAGACGGTTCCGGCCTCGGCGGTCGATGTGCTTGCCGAATACCTGACGGCGCGGCCGGAACTGCTGGCGAACGGTCTGCGGGCGGCGATCGAGATGGTGGTGGGGGAGATCGACCTGCTGCTTTCCGCCCAGCTCAATGCCATCCTGCACGCGCCCGACTACCAGGCCACCGAGGCATCCTGGCGCGGGCTCCACATGCTTGTCCGTGCTTCCGACCGGGAGGCGGGCGGGAAGGTCCGGGTGCTCAACATCTCCAAGCGAGAGTTGGCTCGGAACCTGCGGAAGTTCCGGGGGCAGGCGTGGGACCAGAGTCCGATATTTCAGCGGATCTATGACGACGAGTTCGGCCAGCTCGGAGGCGAGCCCTTCGGTGTGCTGGTCGGCGACTATGCGTTCGATCACGCGCCCAACGACGTGGCGATGCTCTCGGACCTGGCGATGATCTCGGCCGCCGCGCATGCGCCGTTTCTGGCCCAGGCGTCTCCCGCGCTGCTGGGCATGGACAGCTGGGCGGAGGTCGCCAATCCACGCGATCTCGTGCGCATCATGAGCACGCCGGAATATCTGGCGTGGCGCGCCCTGCGCGATCAGCAGGATGCGCGCTATGTCGGCCTGTGCATGCCGCGCTTCCTCGCGCGGGTTCCCTACGGCGCGGCGACCGACCCGCTCGATGCCTTCGCGTTCGAGGAGGCAACCGAGGGCGAGGACACGACCCGCCTGTTATGGGGCAATCCGGCCTGGGCCTTCGCCGCGAACCTTGCCCGCGCTTTCGGCGAATATGGCTGGTGCTGCCGCATTCGCGGCATCGACCGGGGCGGCGTTGTCGAAGGCCTGCCTGTCCTGCACCACGCCACGGCGGACGGCAACGTCGACCGCCGTACCGTCACCGAAATCTGCATCAGCGAGCGTCGGGAAGCCGAGCTTGCCTCGTGCGGATTGATCCCGCTCGTGCATCGCAAGAACTCCGATGTGGCCGCCTTCATCAGTGCGCAATCGTTGCAACGACCTCAGCTGTTCGACGATGTGGATGCCACCGCCAACGCCAATCTTTCAGCGCGGTTGCCATACTTGTTCGCGAGCTGTCGCTTCGCGCATTACCTGAAGTGCATGGTGCGCGACAAGATCGGCACGACGATGTCGCGTTCCCAGCTTGCGAACTGGCTTTCCGAATGGTTGATCGGCTATGTGGATGGTTCCCCCGGCACGTCTTCGGAGGAGTTCAAGGCGGCGCATCCGCTGTCGGCCGGACGCGTCGTCCTGGACGACGTGCCGGAGCGGCCGGGGCAATATGACGCAAAGGTCTATATCACCCCGCATTACCAGCTGGAAGGCGTGAGCGTGGCGCTGCGTCTCGTTGCACGTCTGGTTCGCGACTAGGGGAGGAGCATATGCCGGAAAGCAAGTCCGACGTCGTCATGAAATTCGTGATGAAGGGGAGCAACCCCGTCTGGGCGGAATCGACGCTCGATGTGCTCAAAAGCGATCCCTTCATGGAGGGCTTCACCGCGGTCAGCGACTACGACGACTACAGCAATTTTTTCGAGGTCACGTCTTTCAACTTCACGATCCAGGTGAAGCCCCAGGATCAGGGCGTGGGCGCTCTCAGCCGGCAGGGCGTCGGTCCCGCGGCCGCGGCCGCGCCGGCTGGGGCCGCGCAGGACCAGTTCTCCCGCTGGCGCAGCGCCACGCGCGACGAGTACAAGAAAATCCGATTCCCCATCGAATTCGACACGTTCACTTTCACCCGCATGATCGACGGTGCCTCGCCCTCGTTTTTCAGCGCCTGCTGCAACCAGGAAAGCTTCGAGAGCGCGGCCCTGGTCAAGCGCGTGGCCTCTGGGCTGCGCGGCGGCGCCGCGCGGGAATCGGTCGGGTTCCTGCGCATCGACTTCCGCGACGTGCTGCTGACCGGGCTCGCCTGGGATGACGGCGACATGATCACGGAGCGCTGCACGTTCATCTGCAAGGCGATGCGCGTGCGCTACCGTCAGCAGCAGCCCGATAGCGGCCTGCTGCCTGCGACCGAGGCGGTCTGGGACCAGCAGAAAGACGGCCAGGCGAATGACAGCCGGGGTGTGTGATGGCAAAGGGCGACAGCAGCGATATCCTGATGAAGTTCGTGCTGGATGGCCGTCCGATCTCGGGCGAGAGCTCCAGCGAGCTTGAGACGGCCGGGAAGCCGCGCAGCAAGTTGCTGAGCGGCTTCCAGAAATTGTTCATGTTCGAGATCGACAGTTTCAGCTTTTCCATCGGGATCGACGACGACAGCGGATCGGGCGCCAACCCGGCCGGCCAAAAGCCCGGCGCGCATGGCGCGAAGGGACAGGGCACGGCCAACCAACCGGTCACGCTTGGCGGCTTCCAGGCGTGGCGGTCCGGGCGGGGCGCCAAGAAATACCCGGTGAATGTGCAGCCGGTCACCTTTACGCGTCCGATCGACCGGGCTTCCACGCAGTTGCTGCAGCACTGCATCAAATGCACAAGCTTCGACAGCGTGACTCTCGTCAAGCGCAAGGCTGCCGGCAGTGCCGCCGCCGGCGAGGCCTATCTCCGCATGGATTTTACCGGCGTGCTCATCACCGATATCGACTGGAGCGACGATGATCCGGTGAAGGAGACCTGCAAGTTCATCTCCCGCGCGATTACCGTGAACTACCGTCCGCAGCTGCCGAACGGCACGCTGGGCGTCATACGGCCGGGGTTCTGGAGCATGCTTCCCTGGGAGCGGGAGGTGCAGCTTTGACTCTCGCCTGGTCCTCATGGGCCGCCACGGATGTGGGCACGGTGCGAACCGGGAACGAGGACGCGTTCGTCGACCGGCCGGCGCCGCGGCTTTGGGCCGTGGCCGACGGGGCTGGCGGACACGAACATGGCGAGGTGGCGGCCGCCGAGCTGAAGGCAACCTTGGAGGCGCCGTTCGAGGTGACCCGTGGCGATCTGGTGGCCGAGATACGCGCCCGGATCGCGCAGGTGCACGCGGAACTCCGCCTGCGGGCGGATCGGGAGTCGCACAGCACCGGCCTGTCCGTCACCATCGCATCGACGATCGTCGTGTTCCTGGCCGACGGGGCGCATTTCGCGTGTCTCTGGTGCGGAGACAGCCGGGCCTATCTGCTGCGCGATCGAACGCTGCGGCAACTCACCCGGGATCACAGCCTCGTTCAGGAGCTTGTCGATGCCGGCGCGCTGGATGCGGACGATGCGGAGGGCCATCCGCAGGCAAATGTGCTCACCCGCGCGATCGGTGCCGACGGGCCGGCCCCTGAACTCGACAAGATCATCGGGGTCGCGGAGCCGGGCGACCGCTTTCTGTTGTGCAGCGACGGCCTGTTCAAGGCGCTGAACGGAAACCGGATCGGCGACCTTGTCGGCGGCGCCGACCCCGCGCAAAACCTCATCGCGGCGGCTCTCGTGGCGTCAGCGCGCGACAATGTCACTGCCGTGGTGATCGAAGCCGCGGACCCGGAGGAGACCGAACGCCCGCTGCTGCCGGGTCCGGGCGCCTGAGCGCGGTTCGTCAGGCCACGCTTGTCTGCAATTGCCCCGGCATCACGATACTGATCGAGCCGCCCCACAGGCACATGCATGTCGATGTGCTGTTCAGCACGGGCGCTCCGGCCAACATGACGGTGGGCGACCCAGGGACCCAGGGGGCCACGGTGTTCGGGATGCAAGGCATCGGCGTCAGCACCCCAAGTGCCGCGGCGGTCGCCGCCGCAACGGCCGGGTTGGCGGGCGAGATGCACATGCCGAAAGGCATGATGTTCACCATGGGCTTGCTGTCCATGATGTTCGCCGCGACTTGCTTGCCGCATTGCGTGCGGTTCAGTGGCAGCACCTGCAGCACGGACGGCGCGACGCCCATCGTGCACATGAGCTGCGCGGTCATCACCGTAACCTGCGCCATCGTACCCCCTGGAGACCGCCAGACCGGACCCAGCCTATCGCCATTGCAAGGGAAAATGGAAGGCCGAGGCGCCGCCCGGACGAGGGCCGCGAGGAAAGCCAGGTTGCGGCGCGCTACCTGGCCGGCGACTGCATCACCGAGGCGGCATACCCGTCGCTCGCCATGAGCATGATCTCGTCAGGACGGTTCCACGTCGAGGTTGTCGTGCGCTGAAGCTTGTTGGTCTGGCTCGGTGGGCCGTACCGCTTCACCAGCCATGCCTTGACGGCTTCGTTCTGCGATACGTCGATCGGCCCGTAGGCCACCATCTTGAGCCCGTTGGTGGCTGTGTCGAACGCGAATTGCACCCGCAGCTTGAGGACGCCATCGGTCAACGTCCCTTCCGCTTTCCGGATCATCTTCATGTCGTCGTTTTTGACCTGCTCGGCGGCCGGTAGAACCACGACGGCGCCCCCAGACGCTTTCGCGACCTGCTCGGCCGTCATGCCCCACTTCGCGTATTCCCAGTCGGCATGCGCCGATCCGCAGGCCAGGCCAGCGAGGGATCCGATCAGGATTGAAATTCGCCGCATCTGAGCTCCGCTGCCTTACAGGAGAGCAGATTGACTCAACCCGGAAACGCCGACAAGGGCGCCCTTTCCCGCCTCCGCGCCCGGTGTTAGGCTCACGCAACGAGAACAATAAGGGTGGCGCCGTGCGGGGAGTGGTGTTCACTGGAAGTAGCACGTTGGCTCTCGCCCACTTCGACGACCCGGTTCCCGGACCCACCGAGGTCGTGCTGGAAATCAAGGCCTCGGGCCTCTGCGGCAGCGACCTGAAGCTTTATCGTCCCGCAAAGGGAGCCGCGTTCAAGGCGCTCGGCCTGACCGACTCGGGTGAACCGGTCATCGCCGGCCACGAGCCTTGCGGGGTCGTGGCCGCCGTGGGCTCGGAGGTGGCGCCGCACGCCGCGCGCGTCGGCGATCGGGTCATGGTGCATCACTACCATGGCTGCGACGTGTGCCCGCACTGCCGAACGGGCTGGACGCAAATGTGCGAGAAAGGCGCGGTGATTTACGGCGTGACCGGGCATGGCGCGCACGCGCCTTACATGAAGGTGCCGGCCAGCACCCTGATCCGCCTGCCGGATGAGCTTTCGTTCACGACCGGGGCCGCCATCTCGTGCGGCACCGGAACCGCGTTCGGGGCACTCGTGCGGATGAACGTCACGGCACGCGACACGGTCGCGATCTTTGGCCAGGGCCCGGTCGGCCTGTCAGCCACCCAGTTCGCGGCGGCCATGGGCGCCCGTGTCATCGCAGTCGACGTCAGTGCCGACCGCATTGCGCGCGCGACCGCGCTCGGCGCCGCCCACGTGATCGACGCGAGTGAGACCGACCCGGTCGAGGCGGTGCTCGCGCTGACGTCGGGCAAGGGAGCAGGGCGGACCCTCGACACCTCGGGCGCGTCATCGGGCCGGTCGGGCGCGGTGCGCTGCGCCGCGGCATGGGGAGTCGTGTGCTTCGTCGGCGAGGGCGGCGACGTCACGCTGAATGTCAGTCCGGAGATCATCCGCAAGCAACTGACCATCGTCGGTTCCTGGACCTTCTCCAAGGTCGGCCAGGCCGATTGTGCCGCCTTCATCGCCGATCACGGCCTCGCGGTGGACCGGCTGTTCACCGACCGTTGGCGGTTGGAACAGGCCGAGGAAGCCTATCGGGACTTCGACCGCCAAGCGGGCGGCAAGGCCGTGTTCGTCCA
>JANXTF010000018.1 GCA_025352565.1 Rhodospirillales bacterium
CGGGTCGCCGTTGCGGGGGTCGGTGGCGTAGCCGCCGGCCTCGCGCACGATCAGCAGACCGGCCGAGATGTCCCACGGCTTGAGGCCCAATTCCCAGAAGCCGTCGTACCGCCCGGCCGCCACCCAGGCGAGGTCGAGCGCCGCCGCACCGAGGCGGCGGATGCCGGCGACCTGCGGCATCAGCGCGCCCAACGTGCGGGCGAAGGCGAGGCGGCGCGGGGCCGGCACGGCGGCGAACGGGATGCCGGTGCCGAACATCGCCTCCTTGAGGTCGCGCCGCGCGGAGACGCGCAGGCGGCGGTCGTTCAGGTATGCGCCGGTGCCCTTCTCGGCCCAGAACATCTCGTCCACCGTGGGGGCGTAGATGCAGCCGGCGGCGATCTCGGTGGTGCCGTCCTGCAGGCGGCGCTCCAGACCGATGGAAATCGCCCAATGCGGGATGCCGTGCAGGAAGTTGGATGTGCCGTCGAGCGGGTCGACCACCCAGCGCCAGGTCCAGTTGTCCGACCCGCTGGCCCCGCTTTCCTCCATCAGGAAGGCGTAGCCGGGGCGGGCCTTGACCAGATCCTCGCGGATGGATTGCTCGGCGCGGATGTCCGCCTGGCTGACGAAATCGCCGGGGCCCTTCACGCTGACCTGAAGCTGCTCGACTTCGGAGAAGTCGCGCAGCAGCCGTTTGGCCGCACGCTGGGCGGCGTTCTGCATCACGGTCATGTGGGCGGAGAGGCGAAGGGCCATGGGTTTTAGCCTTTGTAACGCTCCACGTAGCTGGCGTCCTCGGTCTTCACCACGATCTTCTCGCCGCTTTCGATGAACGGCGGCACGGCGGTTTTCACGCCGTTGGAAAGGCGGGCGGGCTTGTAGGAGCTGGTGGCGGTCTGGCCCTTCACCACCGGATCGGCCTCGACCACCTCGAGCACGACGGTATTGGGCAGATGGATGCCGACCGGGTCGCCGTCGACGAGATCGACGGTGACCTTCATGTTGTCCTGCAGAAACGGCGCGAGGTCGCCCAGGATGCTGGCGTTCAGAATGGCCTGCTCGAAGGTCTCGGGGTCCATCAGCACGATGTTGTCGCCGTCCATGTAGGAGTAGGTGTACTCCTTCTCCTCGGTCATCAGCCGCTCGACCGTGTCGGCGGTGCGCCACCGCTCGTTGGTCTTGTTGCCGGTCTTGAGGTCGCGCATCTCGACCTGGATGAAGGCGCCGCCTTTGCCGGGAGTGATGATCTGCTGCTTCAGCACCGTCCAGCGGCGCCCGTCATGCTCGATCACCTGGCCGGCACGGATCAGGTTCGCCTGCTGCTTCATCGGAAACTCTCGGGGGATGGAAAGGGAGGGTGTCTAGACCGCGCGCAAGGGGGCGGCAAGACTCTGGACTGGCTATCCGATCCGCGCCGCCATAAAACGCGGGGGCGAGGCGCCTGTAGCTCAGTTGGTTAGAGCGGGCCGCTCATAACGGCTTGGTCGCAGGTTCGAGTCCTGCCGGGCGCACCAGCGGTTTGCCTCGCGCAAGCCCCGCTTCTAGAACAGCGCCGCACGAATCAGACGCCGACCGCACGGGAGCCTTTCATGGCCAGCTACCAGTACGCCTACGTGATGAAGAACCTGACCAAGGCCTTTCCGGGAGGCCGCGAGGTGTTCAAGGGCATCACGCTGTCATTCCTGCCCGGCGTGAAGATCGGCGTGCTGGGGGTGAACGGCGCCGGGAAGTCCACCCTGCTGAAGATCATGGCCGGGATCGAGACCGATTACGGCGGCGAGGCGTGGGCGGCCGAGGGCGTGCGGGTGGGGTATCTGGCGCAGGAGCCGCATCTGGACCCGACCAAGACCGTGTCGGAGAACGTGCAGGAGGCGTTCGGGCCGCTGAAGGCGGCGCTGAATCGCTTCAACGAGATCGCCATGGCGTTCGGCGAGCCGATGAGCGACGACGCGATGGACAAGCTGCTGGGCGAGCAGGCGGAGCTGCAGGAGAAGATCGACGCCGAGGATGGCTGGGAGCTGGAGCGCCGGGTCGAGATCGCGCTCGATGCGCTGCGTTGCCCCCCCCCGGACAGTGCGGTCACCAATCTCTCGGGCGGCGAGCGCCGGCGCGTGGCGCTGTGCCGGCTGCTGCTGGAAAAACCCGAGATGCTGCTGCTCGACGAGCCGACCAACCATCTGGACGCGGAAAGCGTCGCCTGGCTGGAGAAGACCTTGCGCGAGTATGCCGGCACCGTGCTGGTGGTAACGCATGACCGCTACTTCCTGGAGAACGTCACCAACTGGATTCTGGAGCTGGAGCGCGGGCGCGGCTTCCCGTTCGAGGGCAACTACTCCAGCTGGCTCGACCAGAAGCGCAAGCGCCTCCAGCAGGAGGAGAAAGAGGAAAGCTCGCGCCAGCGCAGCCTTGCCGCCGAGCAGGACTGGATCAGTTCCACGCCGCGCGCACGCCAGACCAAAAGCAAGGCGCGCATCCAGAAATACGAGGAGATGCTGCAGAAGAGCCAGGACATGGTGGGCGGCACCGCCGACATCGTCATCCCGCCTGGCCCGCGCCTGGGCGGCACGGTCATCGAGGCCGAGCAACTCCGCAAGGCGTTCGGCAACCGCCTGCTGATCGACGATCTCGACTTCAAGCTGCCGCCCGGCGGCATCGTCGGCGTGATCGGGCCGAACGGCGCCGGCAAGTCCACCCTGTTCCGCATGATCATCGGCGACGAGACACCCGATGGCGGCAAGCTGACGGTGGGCGAGACGGTGAAGCTCGGCTACGTGGACCAGAGCCGCGACAGCCTCGACCCCGACAAATCGGTCTGGCAGGAAATCAGCGGCGGGACCGACGTGATCCACCTGGGCAAGCGCACCGTGCCGAGCCGCGCCTATGTGGGGGCGTTCAACTTCAAGGGCTCCGACCAGCAGAAGAAGGTCGGCATCCTGTCGGGCGGCGAGCGCAACCGGGTGCATCTGGCCAAGATGCTGAAAACCGAAAGCAACGTCATCCTGCTGGACGAGCCGACCAACGACCTCGACGTGGACACGCTGCGGGCGCTGGAGGAGGCGCTGACGGAATTCGCCGGCTGCGCGGTCATCATCAGCCATGATCGCTGGTTCCTGGACCGGCTGGCGACGCATATCCTGGCCTTCGAGGGCGACAGCCACGTGGAGTGGTTCGAGGGCAACTTCCAGGACTACGAGGCCGACAAGCGGCGGCGCCTGGGGGCGAACGCGACCGACCCGCACCGGGTGAAATACCGGCCGCTGGCGCGATAGGATCTCTTCCCCCTCCCCCTTTTTGTGGAGAGGGGAAGCTCCTATCGGTCGAGCGTTACCCAGCCGCCGCGCTTTGCGCTTTCCGCGATGGCGTGAAGTGCCAGCACGGTGTCGATCGACTCCGCCTCGCTGGCCCCGTTCCAATGCTGTGCGCCGCCCCGGACCATGCGCGCGAACGATTCCGCCTCCGCGCGGAAGCCATCGCCGCCTTCGACCGTGATCGTCTCGAATGGCACCGTGGCCGCCGCGCCGCGCCGCAGGCGGAGCGAGAGGGGCGCGTCGGCGGGAGCGTGGTTGCTGTAGCCGGTCTCGATCACGCCGCGCTCTCCCGCCACGGTCGCGTGGCGGTGGCCGGCGGTGGCGACGCTGCAACTGAGCTGGGCGAGGATGCCGCCGGGGAACTCGATGGTCGCGGCGACGGTCTGGTCCACGCCGCTTTGCGTATAGCGCGCCGTGGCCCACACCCGCGTCGGACGCGTGCCCGCGGCGATGCGGATGAGGCTCATGGCGTAGGTGCCGGCATCCAGCAGGCCGCCGCCGCCGCGGGCCGGGTCGAGCCGGATGTTGGCCGGGTCGCCGAGCGGGGCCCCGTCGGGCGTGGTCAGCGCGAAGCCGAGCGCGGCGGCGATGGTCTGCACGCGGCCGATGGCGCCCTCGGCCAGCAGCGCCCGCAGCTTCAGGGTCTGCGGCTGGGACATGTAGGGGTAGGCCTCGACCAGATGCACCCCGTGCGCCTTCGCGGCGGCGAACATGGCGCGCGCCTCGGTGGCGTTCATGGCCAACGGCTTCTCGCACAGCACGTGCTTGCCGGCCTCGACCGCCCGGATCGCCCAATCGTGGTGCATGTCGTTGGGCAGCGGGAGGTAGATGGCCTCGATGGCGGGGTCGGCCAGCAGCGCCGCGTAGGAGGCGTGGGCGCGCGGGATGCCGCATTCGGCGGCGAAGGCGTCGGCCTTCTCGGCGCCCCGGCTCGCGACCGCGTCCACGGTGGCCAGCGTGGAGCCCACGAGGCCGCGCGTGAACGAGCGCGCGATGTTGGCGGCTCCGAGGATGCCGAAGCGGAGGGGCGTGGTCATCTAAGCAGCCTTTCCCATCAATACCCGCACGGACACATCCTCGTCGATATCCGGCCAGTGCATGCCATGGCCGCGCCCGATTGGCCGCCAGTTGCGGCGCTGCTCTGGGGTTGCGTCGCGCAGCCTGGGAAACCACGCCAAAGGCGCAGACAATTCCCGGCCGTCGGACAGGACGACGTGCAGCAGCGCGTCCTGGAATTCGACCGCAAGCACGGTGGGGTCGGGGTCAATCGTGATCGTCGGGGCGGTTGAAGTGCTCATCCCATCGTCTCCGGAACTCGTTTCGGTGCTCATCGACCAAGACCCGCATCTGCCGCAACTCACGCGCGCGGAAGCCGTCGGAGTTGGCCATCTCCACGGGAACTAGCCAATATTTCGCGACTCAGCTGCCGTGTTCGACATGAATGTGCGGAGGTTCGCCGCGCTCAAGGCTGTAGAAGAGGAAGCGGTAGCCCTGAACCCTCAAGATCGTCGGCATGACTCGGTATCATGCCTCAGCCCAGAGCCTCCTCATACACCCGAAACACCCGGCTCGGCTGCACGCCCAGACTCTCGATCAGCCGCCGCATCCGGGTGTTGTCCTCCAATACCCAGCCGAGATCCATCGTCTCGTAGGGGTAGCGCCCGAACCGCTCCAGCAATTCGTCCATCAAAATCCCCGCCAGCAGCGCACCCAGCGTGCTGTCGCGGAAACGGCGGCGGACGCCCAGAAGGAGTACGCGGGCGGAGCGGTAGCGGCGGCGGTACATGCGCCAGGCGAGCCTGATCCAGCCGAGCGGGCTCGGTGCCCCGCCGAGACCCTCCAGCGCGTCGTACAGGTTCGGCAGCATCAGCGCGAAGGCGACGGCCTCGCCGTCCAGCTCGATCACCACGAAATCGTCGGGCACGAGAACGGGCTTCAACTCTTTGATCATCAGGTCGACCTCGGCCTGCGACAGCGGCACGAAGCCCCAGTTGTCGGCCCACGCGTCGTTGAACAGGTCGCGCAGCAGGCGGCCTTCCTCGGGAAGGCGTTTGGGGTCGAGGCCGCGCACGCGCAGCTTGGGCAGGCGGCGGCGCAGGGCCTCGCCGCGCTTCTGCCGCGTCTGCCAGCCGGCGCCGGTCTTGGGCAGGGTGTAGGATACCAGGGTCTTCGCGACCGGCAGGCCGAACGATTCCAGATGCGCCGCGAGGTAGGCCGGGTGCCACGGGTTCATGATGACGGAGCCCAGCGCCTGACCGGAGACGAGCAGGCCGGTTTCGCCGTTGATCGAGAGAGCGAGCGGGCCGCGCATCCGGATCATGCCTTCGGCGACCAGCCATCTCCGTGCCGCATCGAGCAGGGCGGCGATCACGGCGCGGTCGTCGATCGCGTCGAGGCAGCCGAAGGAGCCGGAGGGCTCACCCGTGGCCGCGATGCCGGCCTCGTCGATCTGCGCCGAGATGCGGCCGACTTGCTGGCCGTCGCGCAGGGCGAGGAAGTACTGCGCACGGCCATGTGCGAAAAAGGCGGATTTGGCGGGGTCGAGCAAGCCGCGCCGTTCGAGGTCCAGCGGAGCCACGTAGCCTGGCATTCCGTCGTACAAAAAACGCGGCAGGCGGATGAAGCCTTGGAGATCCCGCTTGCCGGCCACCTTGTTGACGAGGATCGGTGCTTGGGTGTTCGACATGCGGCGAGCCTTTACGCCGGATTGGCGGCACGCTCTCTATGCACCGTGGCATGTTGCCTTGAAAGGATGCGCCCTTGGCGTCTCGGCGGACCATCCTCATCACCGGCGCGTCGAGCGGAATCGGCGCCGCCATCGCCGCGCGCTATGCGGCACCCGGCATCCATCTGAGCCTGTGGGGCCGCGACAACGCGCGGTTGGCGGACGTGGCGGCGCGCGCGCAGGCGTCGGGCGCCAGCGTGAGCGTCACGGCGCTCGATCTGGCCGACGCGGCGCGGGTGGTGGGACTGTTGGAGGCGGAGGATGACGCGCGGCCGATCGACGTGGCCATCCTGGCCGCCGGGCGAGGCGGCACGCGGGCGGCGGGAGAGGTGACCGAGGACCCAATGGAGGTGATGCGGGTGGCGGCGGTGAATTTTGCGGCCCCGGTGGCGATGGCGAGCGCGCTGGCCGGGCGTATGGCCGCTCGGGGTGCTGGGCGCATCGCGCTGATCGGCTCCGCCGCCGCGTTCTTTCCGCTGCCGCAAGCGCCAGCCTATTCGGCGTCGAAGGCGGGGCTCGCCATGTTCGCCGATGCGCTGCGGCTGTCGGTCGCACGTCATGGCGTCGCAGTCACGCTGGTGTCGCCAGGCTTCATCGACACGCCGATGAGCCAGGGATTGGGTCGTGCCCGGCCGTTTCTGGTCTCGGCGGACCGGGCGGCCGTCCTGGTCATGGCGGCGGTGGAACGCCGCGCGGCCCATGCCATCTTTCCACGCCCGTTCGCGTTGTTGCCGCTGTTGTCATGGGCCACGCCCGCCTGGCTGCGGAACCGGCTGCTTGCCCGGCTTTAGCGGCGAGCCATGTGACAGAGGTGGCACGCAGCTTGTAAGAAGCGGCGGCTTGTAAGAAGTGGCGGCTTGTAAGATGTGCGAGAGATGCCGGGCGCCGGCAGCCTCGCGACCCGACGATCTGGAGTATTCGGATGGACCAACGTCCCTTGTTCAACGATTTCGCCGAGCGTCGCTTCCGCCTCGCGGGGCGCGACCTGCTGCCGGCGATCGAGCATTTCATGGGTCCGTTCGACACCCTGCCGCGCCCGGCCGATGGGCGGGCGGTCGTCGGCTTCTCGCATTACGACTATCTCGGGTTGTCGAAGGACCCGCGCGTGCTCGCCGCCGCCGGGCAGGTGATGCACACGCACGGCATCGGCGTCTCGGCCTCGCGCATCGTGGGCGGCGAGAGGGTGCTGCACAAGGAGTTGGAGGCCGATCTCGCGCGCTTCCTGGGCTACGAGGCCAGCCTCACGCTGGTCAGCGGCTACCTCACGAACGCGACCGTGATCGCTCATATCCTCGGCTCGCGCGACCTGCTGATCATGGACGAGTTGTCGCACAACTCCATTCTGGCGGGCGCGGCGGGCGCCAAGGCCACCAAGATGGTGTTCCGCCACAACGACCTCGCCCATCTCGACGAGATCATGCGGACCGAGCGCGGCAAGTACCGCAACTGCCTGATCGTGGTCGAGGGGCTCTACAGCATGGACGGCGACGTGCCGAACCTGCCGGCGCTGCTCGACCTGAAGGAGCGGCACGGGTGCTGGCTGCTGGTGGACGAGGCGCATTCGCTGGGCGTGCTGGGCGATACCGGGCGCGGCATCTCGGAATATTTCGGCACCGACCCGAAGCGGATCGACCTCGTGATCGGCACCTTGTCCAAGGCGCTGGTGACCTGCGGCGGGTTCGTGGCGGGCGGGGCGATGGTGATGGACTGGTTCCGCTACACCTTGCCGGGCTTCGTGTTCAGCGTGGGCCTGCCGTCACCGGTGGCCGCGGGTGCCCATGAGGCCCTGCGGCTGCTGCAACAGGAGCCGGAGCGCGTGGCGCGGCTGCGGGCAAATTCGGAGCATGCGGTGGCGATGGCGCGCAAGTTGGGGCTCGATCCGGGGCCCGCGATCGGGCGCGGCGTGATCCCTCTGCTGTTCGCCGACGTGCCTGCGACCGTGCAGGCGGCGACGGTGATGCTCGCGCAGGGTTACTACTGCCCGCCGATCGTGCAGGTGGGCGTGCCGCGCGACCTGCCGCGCCTGCGCATGTTCCTGTCGGCGGCGCACACCACCGATCAGATCACCGGGGCGCTGGAGGCGGCCGCCGCCTCGCGGGTCGCGCCGCGCCGTGAGCAGGCGGTGCCTTCGGCGTGGCGGATGAGCGCGTGATGCAGTTCGGCCGGCGTCAGGTCGGCGGTCGCTCCAGCCCGTTCTTCGGGCCGGTTTGACAGGATGACATAGGGCGTGTGGCGGATCGGGCCCGGCTCGACCTCGCCGGGGATGCTGGGCCGATGATCGCCGAAGAACACCAGCAGCATCGGGCGGGCCGTGTCGTCCAGCAAATCCATCAGATCGGCGAGCATGGCGTCGCTGTTGGCGAGGTGGCGGCGATAGGCGTGAAGCGCCGTCTCGCCTTTCGGCGGCGCCCAGGGACCGTGATTCTCCATGGTGACGGCGTAGATCAACGTGGGGCCGGTGGCCGCCTCGGCGCGCGCGCGCAGGCTGGCGGCCAGGGCGCGGTCGGAGATGTAAGGGCCATCGAGGGCCGCACCGGCGAAGGCCGGGCGGCCGACGAGGGTCTGGAAGCCGAGTGCCGGCATCAGCCGGTCGCGACCGTAGAAGCCCATCTCGAAGGGATGCACGAACTGGGTGTGGTAGCCCTCGGCGGCGAACCTCGTGGCAAGCGCGCACGGCGCGGCATCGGCCCCGCGCACGAACGGGTCGTAGCGGCGGAAACCGAGTTCAGCCTCGGTAAGGCCGGTCAGCACGCCAAACTCGGTACGCATCGTGTAGGCACCGAAGCCGCCGATCATCAGACGGCCGTGCAGGGCGGCGCGTGCCCGCGCGGCTGCCAGAGCGACGAGACGAAGCGGCGGGCCGGGCAAATCGGCTGGATCGACGAAGGACTCGCATTGCACGACGATCACGATCTGTGCGGCGTCGGCATGGAGGGCGAGCGCCTGGCGCATCGGCAGCGCGAGTTTTGCGCGACGCCAGCACAGCCAATAGCGCGCCATGGTGGCTATCAGGCCGTGGCGGGCGACGTCGCGTTCAAGGTCGGGAACCGAGGGCAGCCGCCGCAGCGTTGCCGCGAGCAGCAGCAAGCCGACCACGGCCGCGACCGCGCCTGCCGCGTGGCGGGCCGGATCGGCCGATCCGCGCCAGACCACCACGCCGATGGCTGCCGCCGGCAGCAATGCCACCAACACGCGGATAGGCGGCGGCAAAACCCCGATATAGAGGCGCGGATGGCGGATGGTGGCGCCGAGATAGGCGAGGTCCGAGAACACCAGCGGTTCGCCCAGATGGCGGCGCTTGAGGTTGGAGCCCGCCGCCAGCACGGTCGCGAACAGCGCTGTGCTGGCGAACGCCAGCGACGGCGAGCCCACCACAGCCAGCATTGTTCCCGCCCAGGCGAGGGTGGCGCCCGCCCGGAGCAGCGTCGTCCGCCCGCTCCACAGGCGATGGCCGCGTGGGTGTGCGGTGAGGTCGGCCAGTTCCACCCACATGAGACTTGCCAGCAGATAGTAGAAAGTGTTCAGCAAAAATTCGCCCGCGCCGTCATGCAGCCTGTTGGGTGGGAGACCTGGGAGCGGATGTCAATGCCGTGCGCCGCATGAGTCACCCTCCCGTGATGCCGGTCCTTCAGGCGCCGCCTCCCGCGCAGCCGGACGCGTTCTCCATCTTTGACCCCGTCCGCTTCGCGGCGGCCCTGCTTGCCGGGGTGGCGAATGCGGACATCGAACGGGCTGCGCGCCTGACCGCCCGCATGGATGCCTTGCGCGTGGGCGGGGCGTTCTGGCGTGAGGATGATGCAGGTTGGGCGGCGCTGATCCCCGCTGCGGCGGCCCCGCGCGCCGAGGCCATTGCAGCAGCCCTCCTGCTCGCGACCTCGTATCGCGAACCGTTCGGCGGAGAGGCCATCACGCCGGAAGCCTTCGTGGAACAGTTGGGGGTCTGGCGGGAGGCGATCGAGGAAAATCGCGGGATCGTCTGTTGTGTCGGCATGGCGTTCTGGAAGCGCGCGCGGATGGCGGATTTTTTTCGGGCAGGCGAGACGGTTCCGGTGTTCCGACGTGGTGCGCGCGGCGCGGTGCGCGCGGCAAAGTCGCGGAATGGGGCGATCGCCGTATGGTCGACGCGGATTCCGGCCGGTCTGGAGCGCCTGGCGGCGGCCGAGGGCGTGAGGGTGGTGCGGGTGGAGGACGGGTTCGTGCGCTCGCGGGGCCTGGGCAGCGGCATGCTGCCGCCAGCCTCGATCATCATGGACGCCGCCGGCATCTACTACGACCCGACCGCGCCGAGCGATCTCGAACGCATTCTCGCCGACACGGTGTTCGACGCGCCCCTGCTGGCGCGCGCGCGGCGGCTGATCGACGTGCTGGTGGCGCGTGACGTCACCAAATACGCGGCGGGAGACGCGCCGGTCACGCTCCCGCCGCCCGACGGGCGGCGCCGCATCCTGGTGCCCGGACAGGTGGCGGACGATCTTTCCGTCCGGTTGGGGGGGGGCGGGGTGCGGGACAATCTCGACCTGCTGCAACGGGTTCGGGCGGCCAACCCGGAGGCCTTCGTGGTTTATCGGCCACACCCAGACGTGGATGCGGGGCATCGGCTGGGGGCGATTCCTGATGCGGTGGCCGCCCGGCAGGCGAATCTCGTCCAGCGCGGCGGCTCGATGGCGAGGTTGATCGGGGCGATGGATGAGGTGCATACCCTGACCTCGCTGGCCGGTTTCGAGGCGCTGCTGCGGGGCAAGCGGGTGGTGACGTATGGCACGCCGTTCTATGCCGGCTGGGGTCTGACGGAGGACCTTACGATCTCTGATGCTCTCGTGTTGCGGCGCAGCACGAAATTGACTATTGAAGGTTTAGTTGCGGGTGCGTTACTGCTCTATTCACGGTACGTCGATCCGGTGACGCTGCTTCGCTGCGGGCCGGAGGTTCTGATTGATAGGCTTTCGGATCGTTCAGTGTGGCGGCCAGGCATGTTGATGCGTGGCCGTCAGGTTCAGGGTTGGTTGCGCGGCTGGCTGGTTCGTCTGGTCCAGCGTCCGTGATGCCGACGGGAGACGATGATGGCGGGACGTGCGGGCGAGAAGCGGGTTTATCTGCTGTTGCAGGGCCTTATGGGGCCATTTTTCTCCCGTCTGGGTGCGGCCCTCGCGTCACACGACCACGTTGTCCACGCCGTGATGTTCAATGGCGGCGATCGTCTGTTCTGGCGCAACTCCAACGCGGTCAACTACGCCGGAAGGCCGGCCAATTGGCCGGCCTTCCTCGAGGAACTCGTTATCGCGCGCGGCGTGACGGATGTGGTGCTGTTCGGCGATGGCAGGCCGATCCATCGTGCGGCCGTGGCCGTCTGCGGCCGGCTTCAGGTGCAAACGCACGTGTTCGAGGAAGGCTACGTCCGCCCGGACTACGTGACGTTGGAGCGGGACGGGGTGAACGGCAATTCGAACCTGCCGCGCGATCCGCATTGGTATCGCGAGGCGGCGGCGAATTTGCCGCCGGTAGCGTCGCTGCCGCCTGTGCCATTCAGCTTCAACGCACGGGTGAAGCAGGGCATCGCCTATAATCTGGCACAACTGGCGCTTTGGTGGCGCTACCCGCATTACGAGAGCCACCGCCCGTGGCATCCCCTGCATGAGGGCCTGGGCTGGCTCAAGCGGATCAGTCAGCGCAAGGGCGCGCGGGTGCGGTCCAAGGCCATGGTCGAGGCGCTGTGGCGCTCCGAGGCCCCATATTTCGTGTTCCCGCTGCAACTGGACAATGATTCCCAGCTTCAGCACCATTCGCCGTTCCGGGGTCTGCGCCCGGCGATCGAGCACGTGATCGCCTCGTTCGCGGCCAATGCGACCCCTGGCACGCGTCTGGTGGTGAAGCAGCATCCGCTGGATAACGGCCTGCGGGATTGGCAGGCGATCGTGGCCGAACTGGCATCCGCGCGCGGGATGGCCGACCGGATCGAGTACATGGAAATCGGCGACATCGTGCCGCTCGTGCGACGTGCGAGCGGCGTCGTGACGATCAACAGCACGACAGGCACCCTGTCCGTCGCCGAAGGGATTCCGACCGCCGTGCTGGGGCAGGCGGTGTACGACATCGCCGGCATCACGTTCCAGGGCAAACTCGATACCTTCTGGACGGCCCCTGAGCCGCCGGACGCGGAGCTTTTCGCGGCGTTCCGGCGCGTGCTCATCGAGCGCTGCCTCATCCCGGGCGGATTTTTCTCCGAGCATGGGCTCGATATGCTGGTGAATTCGGCGGTCGCCCGGCTGACCGCCCGTGGCGCCTCCCACGCGATCCGGATGCCGGAGGGCAGCATCGAGCGGTTCGCCGCACGCGGCGTCGCGGCTCAAGGCGTGGCCGGCTGAACGCGCTCGCGCCACGGCGGTCGCTCCACCCGTCGCGCGAACGCGGGGGCCGCTCGGCGCGCGACCTCATTATCCTCGATGTGTCACGCCTGATCTCACGCGCCGAAAGCCCGTCGCCGACCGGCATCGATCGGGTGGAACTGATCTACGCGGAGCGGCTGATCGCATTGGCTCCCGCGCGTCTTCGCTACCTTGCCGTGGTTCCGCCGGGCCGTGCGGCTTTGCTGCCGACGGCGCTTGTGGAGCAGTTTCTCGACGCGCTCGCCCTTCGATGGCGGACCGGGGAGGCAGCCGGCACGGTGCGGCGTCTCGCTTGGCGGCTGCGGATCGCCGCGCTCCGGGGCAGTTTCAGCAAGGCCATGCCTGGGTCGGTATATCTGCTGCTGTCGCATCATCATCTGGACAAGCCCGACCTGATCGCGGCAATTCTCACGAAGCATCATGCGAGACTGGTTTGTCTGATGCACGACCTGATTCCGCTGGAATACCCCGAATATTCCCGCGCCACCGAACCTGCACGCCATCAACTGCGGATCGAGACGGTGGCGAAATTCGCCGACGCGATCGTGGCCGTGAGCGATACCGTCCAGCTCGCGCTTGGCCGGACTTTGCGCAAGCTGGGCGGCGGCGCCGCGACCCGGGTGCATTCCGTGCCGCACGGGGCGACGCGGCACGCGCCCGATCCCTCCACCGGCAGCCTCGCGGCGGCGATCGGCCCGCATCCGTATTTTGTCTGTGTGGGGACCATCGAGCCGCGCAAGAATCATCTGCTGCTGCTCAACCTCTGGCGGCGGCTGCGCGGAGAGATGGGCGATGCCACGCCGCGGCTGGTTCTGGTGGGACGACGCGGGTGGGAGAACGAGAACATCGTCGACATGCTCGACCGCTCCCCGGCTCTTCGCGAGGTGCTCGTCGAGCGAGAGGGGCTGCCGGACGAGGAACTCTACCCTCTCCTTGCCGGTGCCCGGGCGCTGCTGTTCCCGAGCTTCGTGGAGGGATACGGCTTGCCGCTCGCCGAGGCGCTGGCCCAGGGCGTGCCGGCGTTGTGCAGCGATATCGACGCATTGCGTGAGGTGGGTGGTGACGTGCCCGAATATCTCGACCCGATGGACGGGCTTGGCTGGCGGCGCGCGGTGCTTGACTACCTGCCCCAAGCCTCCAAACGCCGTGCGGCCCAGGTGGAGCGGATGGATGGCTGGGCGATGCCGTCCTGGGACGAGAGCGTGCGCGGGATGCTGGCTGTGATCGACGGCCTACAGGCGACCGGAACGGTGGCCGCGCCGACCGGCCTGCGGCTTCACCACGGGCGTCCCGAACAGGCGATCCCATAGAGGGAGCGTGACGGCGAAGTTCGCCTCCTGTCCGGCGAAATGATGTGCCAGATGCCGTCGCTTGAGCCCGCGCAGCCAGGGAATGTCCATCTGGTGACATGCGTAGTGGGTCAGGTCATAGGCCAGATAGCCGGCCATGAACCCCGCGAAGGCGACGGCGCCAAGGGCGGGCCCGATCGCCGTCACGAAGATCGCGAGGAACACGCCGCCGATGGCCAACGTGACCGCTGGCGTCATGACATTGCGGCGCTTGTCCTGGGGGTCCGCATGATGGCATCCGTGCAGCAGGAACAGCAGCCATCGGCCGAAGCCCGACCGTGCGGTGAAGTGAAAGACGAAACGGTGCATGGCATACTCGACCAGGGTCCAGCCAAACATCGCCAGCAAAGCGGTGACGAGAGTGGCCCAAGGCGCCGCGCGGGAAGCCCCATAGACGCCGGCGGCCGCGATCAGCGGCAGCCAGACCGAAACGATAAGGGCGGGGCTGGCGAAGCTGAACCGCTCCAGAAAATCGTTCTCGAAAAGGCGGATGGAACTGCGCTGACCGGACATGGAAGCAGCATTTCGCATCCGCGAAGGCACGGCAAGGCCTGTGTGCGGCTGGCTGGCCTGTCCGGATCATGAGTGGCGGTGGGAGTGGTGGTGAGAGTGTCGGCGGCATCAACCCGGCATGGCGGATGCGGACCGGACGGTTGGTCATGAGGCCGGTGACCGGGCTGGATCTGGCCGATCTCGTGCGCCTGAAGGCCGATCCGCGCGCTTTCGCGATAATGCTCGGGGGCGTGCGGTCGGCGCTGCGCACGGCCGAGGAACTGGCGGTCGAGATGGCGCTATGGGGCCGGCGCGGATTCGGGATGTGGGCGCTGCACGCCGCGTGGGATGGGCGGTTCGTGGGGACCGCCGGCTTGATGGAGCGGACCGATGGGCGCGGCGTGGCACTCCGTTTCGCGCTGGTGCCCCATGAGCACGGCCACGGCTATGCCACCGAGGCGGCGGCCGCGTCGCTCCGCTACGCGCATGAGCGGGCGCATCTGCCGCGCGTGGTGGCCGTGGCGCGCGCCGACAACATCGGCTCGCGGAACGTGCTCGGCGCGATCGGTATGCGGGAGGCGGAGCGGTTCGTGCGCGACGGGTGGGAGATGGTGATGTGCGTGAGCGAGCCGTGACCCGTCACGCCAGGTCCAGGATCGCGCGGACGATTTCGCCGGGCGCCTCGCGGGGCAGAAAATGGCCGGCGACCGGGATGACGCGACGCTGGTAGGGGCCGGTGAAATGTGACGCGGCGCGTTGGCTGCTGGCGGGCGGATCGACGCCATCCGCTTCGCCGTGCAGCACGATGCTGGGAACGGTGATTGCCGGGGTGGCGGCGAGGCGGTCCTCGATCGGCTGGAGCGACGGATCGCCCGGAGCCGCATTGTGGCGGTGGCGGTAGGAGTGGATCACCACGTCCACGAAATCGGGGTTGTCCCAGGAGGCCGCCGTTCGTGCGAAGGCGCCATCGGCGATGGCGAGGTTCGGCGACCAGAGTTGCCAGAGCAGGCGGCAAAATCCGGCGCGGTTGCGCTGAAGCGCGGCGCGGCCGCGTTCGGTTTGGAAATACCAGATATACCAGTGACGCAGTTCCGCCTCGGGCGGCGCTGGCTCGGGAGCGCGCGCGAGGTTCTGGATGTTGTAGCCGTTGATCGAGACCAGCGAGCGGGTCCGTTCCGGCCACAGCGAAGCGACGATGCAGGCGGCTCGGCCGCCCCAGTCATAGCCCGCGAGACAGGCGCGCTGGATGCCGAGCGCGTCCATCAGCGCCAGAAGGTCGGCGCCCAAGGCGGCCTGCTGGCCGGAGCGCGGGGTGGCCGGAGCGCGGGGTGGCCGGATCGCGGAAGCGGGTGGGGCCGTAGCCCCGCAGGTAGGGGGCGATCACCCGTGCCCCCCTGGCCACAAGGCCCGGGACGACGCCGTCCCAGCTGCCAGGGTCGTCGGGAAAGCCGTGCAGCAGGATGACGGGCCAGCCGCTGGCCGGCCCGGCTTCCTCGCACGCTATATCGAGAAGCGGTGTGCGGACGAGACGCACAAGCCGCAATCAGCTCGGCTGCGCCATCTGGCGGCGCATGGCCTCGATCAGGGCCTGGATGTCGTTGTTGTTGCGCGCGAGGAAGGCCGAGTAGTCGTCGCGCTGGGTGAGGCGCAGGCTGGTGCCCTCGGCGATGACGTCGGCGATCTTGGGCGAGCCGGCGCCGTTGACGACCAGCCAATCCACGCGGCTCGGCGCGTTGCCGGGGCGGGTGACGATGGTGCTGACCGCCGTGTCGCTGCCGCGGGGCGCGCTGCGGCTGAGTGCGAAGGTGACGCCCTTGTACTCGCCGACCTTGCCCGTGATGTTGTTCACCAGGACCTCGTGAAACAGGGCGGTGTATTGCTGTTGCTGCTGGGGCGTCGCCACGCGCCAGAAGCGGCCGAGACAGAAGCGGGCGATGTCCGCCACATCGACGTCGCGATCGATGATGGCCTGGAGCGCCTGCTTCTTCTGCGCCGTCGAGCCGTTGCCATTCACCGCGGCGATGAGCGCCCTGCCGGTTTGGTCGACGAAGACGGAGGCGGCATCGGTTCCTTGGGCGGACGCGCAAGCCAGGCCGCCGAAGGTGAATGCGAGGAAGGCGGTCGCACCGCAGGCGGCCAGCAATGCCCGGCGAGACAATGCGCCGACGGGGGCAGGCGGCTCGGTCAGAAGCATGGTTGCGGCTTTCGAGGTTGCCGGAAGCGTCGTCATCGCGGCGCCGTCCGGGTCGAGGTTGCGGGCGCGGGACGGGCGAACCATGCCGGAACCGTGGCCCGGTCGTCGTCCCGCGTGTCCTGTATCTCGCTCTCGCGATGCTGGCGCGCAAGGCTGCGGAAGGTCGCGTAAGGGTCCAGAGCCCCCTCCTTGATCCTGTCCAGTTCGTCCAGCACCGCGGCACGCTGGTCGATCGCGGACAGGCCAAACCGTGTGTAGTCGAGCGCCGTCACGACGGTGCCCTTGCCAACATAGGTGAGCGGGTCGAGCGCGATATCGACCCCAAAGCCGGTTGCATCGCGCGGGTTGGTGGGGCCGAGCACGGGCAGGAACAGAAACGGGCCGGAGGGCAGGCCCCAAAGCGCAAGTGTGACGCCAAAATCGGTGTCGTGCGCGGGCCAGCCGAGATCGGTCGCGACGTCGAATATCCCGGCCACACCCACGGTCGAGTTGACCAGGAAGCGCATCAGCGTGTCGCCCGCCCGGCGTGGCTTGCCCTGCATCATGTCGTTGGCCAGCAGCACCGGGCTGTCGAGGTTGGCCAGCACATCGTGCGCATGGGTGCGGATCACCTGCGGAACCGCGTAGCGGTAGGCCACTGCGAGCGGGCGGAGAAGCACCGTATCGAGCCCATTGTTGATGGCGTAAAACACCCGGTTGGTGGGCTCGAGCGGGTCGTTGGTCTCGCGGTAATCCGCGATGGCGCCCGCGTCGCTGGCGTTGGGCGCGGTCGCGCAGGCGCCAAGGCCGAGTGCGATCGAGATTGCTCCCGCGATCGGTAGAAACTTCAACCAGCGCATTCGGGTCCTTACGAGCCGTGTGGACGACATGTGGCAAGCCGCTTGCAGCTTTGCAGCACGCCCCTGTATTTTGTTCTACCACCGCCTTATGGCCATGCAACCGCCAAGCCGGCGTTCCGCCGCCGCGCACGAAAAATTAACCAGGAACACGATGACTCATAGCCACAAATCAAGCCCGGCACCCTCCAGTCTCGCGCCGTTGGAGCGTTGGCTGACGGGGCCGCGCATTCGCGGCGTGCCGGCGCGGGACCGGGCCGAGACGCCCCCGATGCTGTCCTTCGAGTTCTTCCCGCCCAAGAACGATGCGCTGGAGACGCAGCTTTGGGCCTGCATCAAGCGGCTGGAGCCCCTCGGGCCACGCTTCGTGTCGGTCACCTATGGCGCGGGCGGGACAACCCAGGAGCGGACCCATGCAACCGTCGCGCGGCTGGCGAGCGAGACATCGCTGGTGCCGGCGGCACATCTCACCTGCGTGGGGACCAGCCGGGGCGAGATCGACGACGTGGCGCGACGCTACTGGGACGTGGGCGTGCGGCATATCGTGGCTTTGCGCGGCGATGTGCCGGGCGGTGGCGACTACGAGGCGCATCCCGATGGGTATCGCTATGCGTCCGACCTCGTGGCCGGACTGCGCCGCGTGGCCGATTTCGAGATTTCGGTGGCGGCCTATCCCGAGGCCCATCCGACAGCGGCAAGCCCCGCGGACGATATCGACCATCTGAAGCGCAAGCTGGATGCCGGCGCCACGCGGGCGATCACGAATTTCTTCTTCGATTCCGAGACATATCTGCGTTTCCTCGATCGCTGCCTCGCCGCGGGGATATCGGCGCCGATCGTGCCCGGGATCATGCCGGTATCCAATTTCGCCCAGGCGGCGCGGTTCTCGGCGATGTCGGGCATTGCGGTGCCTGAATGGCTCGGCCACATGTTCGACGGCCTGGAAAACGACGCCGAGACGCGGCGGATGGTCTCGGCGGTGGTTACCGCCGAGCAGGTGCGGCTGCTGCAGGCCAACGGCATCGACGAGTTCCACTTCTACACGCTGAACCGCCCGGACCTGGTCTATGCCATCGCACATCTGCTGGGCGTCCGGCCGGCGTCAGACCCGCAACAGGCGGCGGTAGCAGCCGCGTAGCAGGAACGGACTGAGAAACAGGGGAAACTGACAGAGCGCGAAAAACAGCGCGATGCGCGGATCGGACGCCGCCGGCAGCACCGCGAGATAGAGCGCCATGTTGCGGTTGCCGCTCATCAGGCCGGCCGAGGCGGCGGCGCGGCGGCCCATCCAGGCAAAGGCCAGGGCGGTGATGGCGTTGAGGCCGAAATCGGTGATGAAGGCCGCGAGCGTGGCGCGCGCCACCCAGCCGGGTTCGGCCACGAGGCGCGGCATCAGGCCGTCCATTACCGCGAAGCCGTACAACACCACCAGCCAGACCATCAGCCCGTCGATGGCGGGGCCGAGCGGGATCAGCCGCCCGCCAGCGACGCGGCGGATCGCCATGGAGAGGCACAGCGGCAGGCCCACCACGAGCGCGAGGCGTGCCATGAAGGCGCCCACGCCGATCGCGAGGTCCGCCCCGATCAGCGCGTAGGCGATGGGCGGTGCCGTCAGCGGCACCAGCAGCGTGGTGGCCAGCGTGCCGATCAGCGTGAGTTCGGGGTCGAGCCCGACCATGCGCGCAAAGGCGGCGCCCGAAGTGGCCGCACAGCCGGTGGCGAAGATCACGATGCCGGCGGCAAGGCCGGGATCGAGACCCAGTGGGCGGATGGCGGCCCAGGCGAGGACTGGGCAGATCAGGAGCTGGAACGCGGCGATCATGGTCCAGCGCAGCGGGCGCTTCAGATGCAGCACCAGCGCGGGCAGGTCCACCCGCAGCAGCACCACCGTCATCATGCAGATCACGATGGGGGCGATGAGCCCGTGCAGGGCATGCGCCAGTGGCGGCACGAGCAGGCCGCCGAATACGCCGAGGCCGAGCAGCGCGGTGCCGTGGCGCGCGGAGCGCGCGAGCAGGCGGATCATTGCCCTTCCCCCTTCCCCAAGAGGGGCCCCACGACGGCCCCCACGGGGGGAAGGCGAGCCGCGGGTCGGTGGTTGGACTGGCGGGCGGCTGGCTCTATATGCGGGCGGTGACGTTCCATCTTCCCGCAGCATGACCGAATATCTCGTTCGCCTGAACCCCGAGCAGCGCGAGGCCGTCGAAACGCTGGACGGCCCGGTGCTGGTGCTGGCCGGTGCCGGCACCGGCAAGACGCGGGTGCTGACCACACGATTCGCCCATATCCTCCTGACGCAACGCGCCTTCCCCAATCAGGTGCTGGCCGTCACCTTCACCAACAAGGCCGCGCGCGAGATGCGCGAGCGGGTTGGCGCGATTCTGGGCAGCCCGGCGGAAGGGCTGTGGCTCGGCACGTTCCATGCGCTGTGCGCGCGGATGCTGCGGCGGCACGCGGCCCTGGTGGGGCTCACCAGCAGCTTCTCGATTCTCGATTCGGACGATCAGATCCGGCTGCTGAAGCAGGTGATGGAGGCCGCCGGGCTCGACGCCAAGCGGTGGGCGCCGGCCGCGATGATGGGCATCATCCAGCGCTGGAAGGATCGCGGCATGTCCCCCGCCGGGGTGACGCCGAACGAGGACAGCGATTTCGCCAATGGCCGGGCGAAAGAAATCTATCGTGCCTATCAGGACCGGCTTCGCGCGGTCAACGCGGCGGATTTCGGCGACCTGCTGCTGCATGTGACCGACATATTGCGCGGGCACCCGGACGTGCTGGCGCAGTATCACCGGACGTTCCGCTACATCCTGGTCGACGAATACCAGGACACCAATGTGGTGCAGTATCTGTGGTTGCGCCTGCTGGCCCAGGCGAGCCGCAACATCTGCTGCGTGGGCGACGACGATCAGTCGATCTATTCGTGGCGGGGGGCGGAGGTGGAGAACATCCTGCGCTTCGAGCATGATTTCCCCGGCGCCAAGATCGTGCGGCTGGAGGCGAACTACCGTTCCACCGCGCCGATCCTGGCGGCGGCGGCGGGGCTGATCGCCAACAACGAGGGACGGCTGGGCAAGACGCTGCGGCCGGGACGCAACGACGCGAGCGGCGACAAGGTCGGAGTCGTGGGCCTGTGGGACAGCGACGAGGAGGCCCGGATGGTGGGCGACCGCGCCGAGCAGCTTCGCCGCGGCGGCGACTCGCTGGCGGAAATGGCCATCCTGGTCCGTACCGGCGCCCAGACCCGCGCCTTCGAGGAGCGGCTGATGACGCTCGGGCTGCCCTACAAGGTGGTGGGGGGCTTGCGGTTCTATGAGCGCGCCGAGATCCGCGACGCCATCGCCTATATGCGCCTGGTCAATCAGCCGGCCGATGATCTGGCGTTCGAGCGCATCGTGAACCTGCCGCGAAGGGGCGTGGGGGAACAGGCCTTGCGCTCGATCCATGTGAGGGCGCGCGAAATGGAGGCTCCGCTGATGGATGCCGCGGCCGATCTCGTGGCGCGCGGCGTGCTGCGGGGGCGGGTCAAAGAGGGTGTGGGCGCGCTGCTGGAAGGCTTCGGCCGCTGGCGCGAAATGCTGCCGCGCGACGGGCATCAGGCGATGCTCGCGAGCCTGCTGGACGAGAGCGGCTACAGCGCGATGTGGCAGCAGGACAAATCGCCCGAGGCGCCGGGGAGGCTGGAGAATCTCAAGGAACTGGTGCGGGCGCTCGCCGATTTCGACACGCTGGAGGGGTTCCTCGAGCATGTCAGCCTGGTGATGGAGACCGAGGAAAAAAGCGGCGGCGACCGGGTCAGTCTGATGACGCTGCATGCCGCCAAGGGACTGGAGTTCGACACCGTGTTCCTGCCCGGCTGGGAGGAGGGGCTGTTCCCCAGCCAGCGCACCATGGACGAGAGCGGCGCCAAGGGTCTGGAGGAGGAGCGCCGGCTGGCCTATGTCGGCCTCACCCGCGCGCGACGGCTCGTGGTGGTGAGCCATGCGGCCAACCGCCGGCTCTACGCCAATTGGCAGACCAGCATCCCGAGCCGCTTCATCGACGAACTGCCCGACGAGCATGTGGAGCGCACCGGATCGGCCGCCTTGCAGCGCGACCGGATGATCTCGGCGCCCAGTGTTTTTTCCAACGGATTCGGCGGCCAGTTCCCGCTGATGGCGCGGCGCCCCAAGGTGATCGAGGCGTGGGAGCAACCAGGGCGGCCGGCGCGGGAGTCTGCCATCCCGGTGGGCGCGCGGGTATTCCACCAGAAATTCGGCTACGGCACGGTCACGGCCACCCAGGACGACCGGCTGGACATCGCCTTCGACAAGGCGGGCGACAAGCGGGTGCTGGACCGCTTCGTGGAGGCGGCGACGAAATAATATGGCTCATAACAAACACGCACGCCACGCCACCGCGCTGGAGACCGTCTCGGTCACGGTGCCGGCCGACGCGCTGGAGGCCTACGAGGCGGCGTTGCTGACCGCCTGCGGCACGGTCGGGCTGTTCCATGACGAGGACACCGACACCTGGCAGGTGGAGGGGGTCAAGGGCCTGGGCGAGAACGAGCCGGAGCTGGCCGCCGGTCTCGCTTTGGCGGCCCTGGTCAGCGGGGTTGTGGTGCCTTTGGGCCGTGCGGCGACCCAGTCCGAAGGATGGCTTGCACGCACGCAGGAGGCGTTTCCGGAACAGCTTGTCGGGCGGCGCTTCGCGGTGCAGGGAACCCATCTGGAGCGGCACGTGACGCCGGGACGTATCGCGCTGCGATTGGACGCGGGGGTGGCGTTCGGCTCGGGCGAGCATGGCTCGACGCGCGGCTGCCTGCTTGCGTTGGTGGCGGTGGCCTATCGCCGGCCGCGCCGTATCCTCGATCTCGGCACCGGCTCGGGCATCCTGGCCATGGCCGCGTGCCGGCTGCTCGGACGGCCCGTGTTGGGGACGGATATCGACCCCTGGTCGGTGCGGGTGGCGCGGGAGAACGCGGTGCGCAACCGGCTCGGTGCCAAGGCCCGCTTCCTGCGCGCCGATGGCTGGTCGGCGCCCGCGATTACCCGCGCGGCACCGTACGATCTGGTGTTCGCCAACATCCTGGCCCGCCCGCTCTGCGCTATGGCGCGCGATTTGGCGCGGCATCTGGCACCGGGCGGCACCGTCATACTGGCGGGGCTGCTCGACACCCAGGTCCGCATGGTGCTCGCCGCGCATCGGCGGCAGGGAATGCGGCTCGAACAGAAATTCGCCGAGGGAAGGTGGAGCACGCTGGTGCTTCGGGGCCGTGGCTCCTGAACCCGGCGATCAAAGCCAGCTCCCGCCCAGGGGTATGGTGCCAGTGGCAACGTATCGCGACCGGCTCCAAGCCCGTGGGCAAGGGAGCGTGGTGGATCAGGCGGCGTAGCCGCGCATGAAGCGGGTGCGGCGCGTGTCCAACTCGCGGGCGGCGGCGAATTCCGCGTTGAACACGTCGGCGAGGCTGTCACGCGCAAGGCCGATATCGGCCAGTTCGCGATCGCTCAGCATCGATAGCTCGTCAATCACGGCGCGGCGGCGCGGAAGGTCGCTCAGCCAGCGCAACGCGGCGCCGACGCGGGCGAACAGGGTGGTGCCGTTATCGATGGCATCGTGCTTGCCGCCGGGGGCGAACCGCGACAGGCTGCTCGGCATCATCAGAGCCATCTCTTCCTTGGCGATACGAACGTTCATGGTGATAATCCTTGACCTACCGGCCGTGGCGGGCGTCGGGCTTCCATGTCCTTCACCACGCGGCCTCTTGTGCAGCGCAACATACGCTTCGAAGACGAATGGAAAACTGCCAAGTCCAACCCTCAGCCATGCTATATGCGCTTGGCTGAACGACAAGCTATGACTAAAACGTGATCCTGGAGCGAAAATTTAAAGTGACTGAATCCGCGCAACTGGCTGATCTCAGGCGAGAACTGCTTGCCCGTGGCCTGTCTGGCTTCATCGTGCCCCGCGCGGACGAGCATCTTGGCGAGTATGTGGCTCCTTGCTCCGAGCGGCTGGCGTGGTTGACCGGCTTCACGGGCAGCGCCGGGTTGGCCGTGGTGCTGACCGAGCGGGCGGCGGTGTTCACCGATGGGCGGTATGTGCTCCAGCTCGCGGCGCAGACCGATCCCAATCTGTGGGAGCGGGGGCACATCGTCGATGAGCCCCCGGCGGCCTGGATCGCGGCGGCCACCCCCAAGGATGCCGCGATCGGCTACGATCCCCGGCTGATCGGCGAGGAGGCTTTGCGGAAATACACCGATGCCGGGCTCGACATGGTACCGGTGGCGACCAATCCGATCGACGCCGTCTGGCGCGATCGCCCCGCCGCGCCGATCGCCCCTGCTGTGCCGCACCTGCTGATCCATGCCGGGCGCGGCGCAAGCGAGAAGGCCGCGGAAATCGCGGCGGTGCTGCGCGCGGCCGGCCAGGACGCGGCGGTGATTTCCGACCCGGCCTCGATCGCGTGGCTGCTGAACATCCGGGGCGGCGACATTCCCTACACCCCGGTGGCGCTCGGCTTCGCCATTCTGCGCGCGGATGCGCGATGCGCGTTGTACATGGAGGCCGGCAAGCTCGTCGGCGCCACGCGCGAATGGCTGGGCGACGATGTTGCCATCGCCGAACCCGGATTCGCCGCGGACGGCCCGATGCCGCGCGACTTGGCGGCGCTGGCCGGCAAGCGGGTGAGGATCGACCCGGCCGGCACCTCCGTGTGGTTTGCCCAGGCGCTTCGGGCTGCCGGGGCCACGGTGGTGGCCGGGATCGACCCATGCCTGCTGCCCAAGGCCTGCAAGAACGAGGTGGAGCAGCAGGGTGCCCGCGACGCGCACGCGCGCGACGCGGTCGCCCTTTGCCGGTTCCTGCATTGGCTGGAAGCGGCCGGTGGAAGCGAAACCGAGATGTCGGCGGCGGCCAGGCTGTTGGCGTTCCGAGCGGAGCTGGACGGGTTCCGCGGGGAGAGCTTTCCGGCGATTTCGGCCGCGGGCGAGCATGGCGCCATCATCCATTATCGTGCCATGCCGGAGACCGATCGCGGGCTCAACGCCGGTGAGACGTACCTCATCGATTCCGGCGCGCAGTTCGCCGACGGGACGACCGATGTGACGCGTACCGTCTGGATTGGGCCGGGCGAACCGGGCGAGGTGCTGCGCGACCGCTTCACCCGTGTGCTGCAAGGCCATATCGCCTTGGCCTCGACTGGTTTTCCGCAGGGCGTCGGAGGCCCGCACCTGGACGCTCTCGCGCGGCGTCCTTTGTGGCAGGCGGGACTCGACTACGATCACGGCACCGGCCACGGCGTTGGCAGCTTCCTGTCGGTGCATGAGGGGCCGGCGAGCATTTCGCGTGCCGGGCGCATGACGGCGCTGGCGCCTGGAATGATCCTGTCCAACGAGCCGGGATTCTACGCTCCCGGCGAATACGGCATCCGGTTGGAGAATCTGCTTCTGGTGCGGCTGGCCGGGACGGCGGGGGCGGCCCGGGCCTTCCTGCGGTTCGAGACGCTCACACTGGCGCCGTTCGACCGGCGCCTGCTGCTGATCGGGTCGCTCTCGGGGGAGGAACGGGCCTGGATCGACGCATATCACACCCGCGTCGCACGGGAGGTGGCCCCCCACCTCGCGGGCCGCGACGCCGCATGGCTGCGTGCGGCCTGTGCCGCGCTGTAGCGCCGCGCTCCCCTCTGCCCGCCTCGATGCGGTTTATTGCAGGGTCACTTTCTCAGGCCGCTGCGGCGCGCGGGACAACCCGGCAACGCCGGGTGCCGCGGTTGCCGCTGCCGGGATCGCGCCGCTCACGGTCGCCCGGAACAGCGCCGGTTCGGGGATCACGTAGCCCTGCCGCCGGGCGGACAGGATGGCGCGTGCGGAGACGCCCTGTGACGTCAGCTTCCGGCGCAGCTTCATCACCAGTTGGTCCACGCTGCGGTCGTCCACGCGGATCAGGCGGCGCAGCGCCACCCGACCGAGCCATTCCCGCGACACGCTGGCGCCCTTGGCGTCGAGCAGCGTCTCCAGCGCCGAAAGTTCCGCTTCGGTGAGCAGGGTGCGCTCACCGGTTGGTCCCACCAGGCAGCGGCGTGTGGCGTCGACGGTGATCCTGGGCTGGTCGTCGGCCGCGACGCCCAGCGTGTTGCCCGACGGCGCGAGGGATGCCATCGGGAGGACGTCGATCCGCCGGGCCAGAGCGCGCAGCCGGGCCGCCAGATCATCCAGCCGCAGGGGCTTGGCCACCACATCGTCCGCTCCGGCGTCCAGCGCGGCGGTCCCGGCGGCCTGCGCCCAGTCGGCGGTCGCCACGATCACGCCACAGGTGCCGGTCGCGGCGAAGTGGGTCGCCAGTTCGTCGTCGGCCGAATCGGACAGCGGCAGGCCAATCAGCACGATTCGAGGCTGCACGGTATCGAAGGCCACCAGCGCGGCGGCGGCGCTGCCGACCGATACGGCCGCCATGCCGCGACTGACCAGGGCCGATACGATATTGACGGCACTTCGATGATCCTGCTCGATAATAAGAATTCGGATTGGCGGAAAGCCGGCTTGTTGGGCGATCGGTCGGACAGTGAAATTGATGATCTTATCCCCCAGCGTTGTCGCGTCTCGGCATCGTCGTCGTCCGCGGGAACGCGGATAGACAAAACTAGACGCATTGTTCCACAACGCAACATAAATCACATTTCCGTGATTAATTTCAGCCAAGCCTGCTCATCGACGGTCGGCACACCCAATTCCGCCGCCCGGCGGGCCTTGCCGCCGGAATCGGTGCCCAGCACCACGAGGTCGGTTTTTTTCGACACGCTGTCAGCCACGCGGGCGCCAAGTTTTTCCGCAAGAGACCGCGCCTCCGGGCGTGTCATCGATTCGAGGCTGCCGGTGAAGACCACGATCTTGCCCTCCAGCGCGCCGCCATCGCCGACCGGCTCGGCATCCTGAATGTCGAGCAGCGCCGCCAGTCGATCGATTGCGTCAAGGTTGCGGGATTCGGCGAAGAACTCGGCCAGTTCCTCGGCGATTGCCGGGCCGATGCGCAGAATGCCGCCGAGACTGCTGCGCGCCTCGGAGCCAATGACGACGGCGGCTTCCATCTGCTCCCGCCACGCCCGGTAGCTGCCGTAATGCCGCGCCAGAAGCTTGGCGTTCGCCTCGCCGATACGCCGGATGCCAAGCGCGTAGATGAAGCGGGCAAGCCCGATGCAGCGGCGCTGCTCGATGGCGCGCATGAGGTTGCGCGCGGAAACGTCGCCCCACCCCTCCCGCGCCGCGATCTCCGCCTCGTGCTCGGGCAGGTGGAAGATGTCGGCCGGGCCGCGCACCAGCCCCTCGGCGTGGAATTCCCGCAGCGTCCGTTCGCCCAGGCCCTCGATATCGAAGGCGGAGCGCGACACGAAATGGATCAGGCGCTCCTCGGTTTGGGCCGGGCAGATGAGGCCTCCGGTACAGCGGCGCACCACCTCGCCGGGCGGCCGCGCGGCGAGGCTGCCGCAGACCGGGCAGTGATCGGGGAAGACGAAGGCGGGTCCGCGATCGGGCCGGCCCGCATCGACAACCGAAACGATCTGCGGGATTACGTCGCCCGCGCGTTGCAGCACCACCGTGTCACCGGGGCGAACGTCCTTGCGCGCGATCTCATCCTCGTTGTGCAGCGTGGCGCGGGTGACCAGAACGCCCCCGACATTGACCGCCTCGAGCCGCGCCACCGGCGTGAGCGCCCCGGTGCGCCCGACCTGGATGGCGATGGCTTCGAGGCGCGTCGTGGCCTGCTCGGCCGCGAATTTCCAGGCGACGGCCCAACGTGGGGTCCGACCGACGAAGCCGAGCCGCCGCTGCCAGTCGAGGTCGTCGATCTTGTACACCACCCCGTCGATATCGTAGGCGAGCCCGGAGCGGGCCGCGGCGATCTCGGTCTGGAAGGCTTCGGCGGCCTCGGCGCCGGCGAGGCGGCGCGAGCGGTCGTTGACGGTGAAGCCCCATTCCTCCAGGCGCTTCAGGAAACCCCAATGGGTGTCTGCGACCTTCTCGCTGGCTTCGCCCATGGCGTAGGCGAACAGCGAGAGGCTCCGCCCCGCCGTGACCCGCGCGTCAAGCTGGCGGAGGCTGCCGGCGGCGCCGTTGCGCGGGTTGGCCAGCAGGCGCAACCCGGCCGCCTCCTGCGCCGCGTTCAGGGCCAGGAAATCCGCCTTGGTCATGAACACCTCGCCGCGGATTTCGATCGACGCGGGGGCCTGGCCCCGCAGCGTGCGCGGCACGGCTGCCATGGTGCGCAGGTTGGCGGTGACATCCTCGCCTTCCATGCCGTCGCCGCGGGTGGCGCCATGCAGCAGGCGGCCATGCTCGTATGTGAGCGAGATGGAGAGGCCGTCGATCTTGGGCTCCGCCACCAGGGGCAGGACCGCATCCTTCAGGCCCAGGAAGCGGCGGACGCGTTGACAGAATTCCTCGAATTCGGCGGCGTCGAAGGCGTTGTCGAGGGACAGCATCGGCACGCGGTGACGCCGCTTGGCGAAGCCGCCGGCGGGTGCGGGGCCGATGCGGCGCGAGGGTGAGTCGACGCGCGCGAGATGCGGGTAGAGCGCCTCGATCTCGGTGTTGCGCCGGCGCAGGGCGTCATACTCGGCGTCGGTGACAGTTGGGGAATCCTGCTCGTGATAGGCGCGGTCATGGGCTGCGATCTCGGCCGCCAAACGGGCGAGTTCGGCGGCGGCCTCGGTCGCGTCCTCAGGGGGGGCGTTCATGCCGCGAACAACGCGTCGGCGGCGGCCCGCGCGGCATCGGTCACGTGCTCGCCGGCCAGCATCCGGGCGATTTCCTCGCGCCGTGCCGCGCCATCGAGCGCCTCGACCAGCGTTTCCGCCCGGCCGGCGCCGGAGCGTTTGGATACGCGCAGATGGGCGTTCCCGCGTGCCGCGACCTGGGGGCTGTGCGTCACCAACATGACCTGCACACTGCGCGCGACGCGAGACAGGCGTTCGCCCACGGCTGCCGCCGTAGCACCGCCGACGCCGGAATCCACCTCGTCGAACACCAGGGTCGGCACGGGTGCCGAGCCGGTCATCGCCACCTTCAACGCCAGCATCAGCCGCGACAATTCGCCCCCGGAGGCGACTTTCGCGAGCGGTCCGGGGGACTGGCCGGGGTTGGTCGCGATCAGGAATCGAATTTGGTCGGCGCCCTGGGCAGACCATGCGGTCTCGGGCAGCGGCGTCACTTCGGTGAGGAAGCGCGCGCGGTCGAGCCGCAACGGCGGCAACTCGGCGGCGATGGCGCGGTCGAGCCGTTCGGCCGCCTCGTGGCGGCATGCGGAAAGATGTTGGCAGGCGGCGCCGAACGCGTGCCGCTGCTGGGATGCCGCGCGGGACAGCGTCTCGATCTCGGCGGACCCGGTCAGCAGCGCGTCCATGCGCGCGCGCAGGCGGGCCAGCAAGCCGGGCAGTTCGATGACCGGAATGGCGTGCTTGCGGGCCTGGGCACGGAGTGCGAACAGGCGCTCCTCGGCCTGTTCCAGCAGGCGAGGGTCCGATTCGGCGGATTGCGAGAGCCGTGACAGCAGCGTCTCGGCCTCGCCCAGCGCCTCCTCCGCCCGCTCGATCGCGGCCAGGGCCGGTGTCGCCTCCGGGTCGTCCTCGCCGGTGCCCGGCACCAGCCGTTGCAGCGCGCGGGCCGACGCCCGCAGCGCCGCCGCCGG
>JANXTF010000021.1 GCA_025352565.1 Rhodospirillales bacterium
GAACTGCGCCACGGTCATCTCGCCCGATGCCATGGCGAACTCGCGGTGCCGGTGCACGCCGAGGCCGGAGACATGGCCCTGGATGGGGACGTTATAGGGCGGATCGGTGAAGACCATCTGGGCCAGTTCGCCGCCGAGCAGGGTCTGGACCGATACCAGGGCGGTCGAGTCACCGCAGAGCAGGCGGTGCGAGCCAAGGGTCCAGAGGTCTCCGAGCCGCGACACCGCGACGGCGGCGGGCTGGAGAGGGATGTCCTCGGCTGCCTCGTCCTCCGCTTCGGCCGCATCGGGCAGGACGATGAGTTGGTCGAGCTCAGCCGTGTCCCAGCCGATCAACCCGAGATCGAAGTCGAGGTCCAGTTTGCTCAACTCGCCGAGTTCGATGGCGAGCAGTTCGGGGTCCCAGTCGGAGAGCTCGGCCAACCGGTTGTCGGCCAGACGATAGGCCCGGGTCTGGGCCTCGGTCATGTGGGCGAGACAGACGGTCGGGACCATTGCCATACCGAGCTTCTTGGCGGCCAGAAGGCGGCCATGACCGGCGATGACGCGGTGCTGGGCGTCGAGCAGGATCGGGTTGTTGAAGCCGAACTGCTTGATGCTGGCCGCGATCTGCTGCACCTGCTTAGGCGAGTGAGTGCGGGCGTTCGAGGCGGCGGGTATCAAAGAGCCGACGAGCCGGTGTTCGACGGCCAGAGAGACTGGCTTAGTACCTCCGGGCACATCTGATTTTAAAGGGCTGGTATCGACGGGCCGGCGACGAACGCGGGTGAGAGCAGTCATGGTGGTCTCCAAAGCTCACCGCGTTGCTCGATGGCAAAGCGGCCGGAAACCCGAACGGACCAACACAAGAAGCAGCCACACCTACCCAGCGCGAGACAATCGACCTTGCAAACTCTGCACGATCAATCGTATAGCGTTCGAGTAGACGATGCTGCCCAAGATGGATCTGCTTCGTCAGGACTGCCGTGATGAAGGCTCACGGGCAATGAGCAGCATCTGCCATCTTTGCACGGCGGCGTCAACTGTCTTTCTACAAGGTTTATTGCATTTTATACCATCAAGATTGAACCTACTGCGCCACCTCCTCAAGAGGTGGTCTTTCCCTGTATTTTTCCCTGTTACCAGGGAAAACCCAGACCAGAGACGGGTTCGCATCAGACTGCGCCCACCGCCAATTCGGTCAAAGCTCTTGAAATGGCCTTTTATCGTTATATGCCAATGTCTGAACCAACGGGGCATCGACCATGCTACGGCGCAATTTTCTCTCAGCTACCGCAGCCGCTCTCGCATTGCCATCAGTTGGGCGGGCGCAGGGCACGGGCACCTTGCGGTTCATCCCGCAGATAGACCTTTCGGTTCTCGATCCGCACATCACGACGGCCTACATCACCCGTACCCACGGCTATGCGGTGTTCGACACTCTCTACGGGCAGGATGGCAATTATGCGGCGTCGCCACAGATGGTCGAGGGGCACAGTGTTGAGGATGACGGGAAACTGTGGCGGCTGAGGCTTCGGGACGGGCTGCGGTGGCACGATGGCGAGCGTGTGCTGGCGCGCGATTGCGTCGCGAGCCTGCGGCGCTGGGCGCGGCGCGACCCGTTCGGCGAAGCGCTGATGCAGGCGACCGATGAGCTGTCGGCGCCCGACGACACCACCATTCAGTTCCGCCTTAAGCGCCCGTTCCCGCTGCTGCCCGACGCGCTGGCCAAGTCGCCGCCGCCAATGTGCGCCATGATGCCGGAGCGGCTGGCGAACACCGACCCGTTCAAGCCGATCCCCGAGATCATCGGCAGCGGCCCGTACCGCTACAAGGCCGACGAGCGGATGGCCGGCGCACGCAACGTCTATACTCGCTTTGAGGGCTACCGGCCGCGCGAGGGCGGCGCCCCGGTCTGGACGTCGGGCCCCAAGATCGCGCGTTTCGAGCGGCTGGAATGGGCCACGATACCGGACGCGGCTACTGCCGCTGCCGCGTTGCAGAGCGGCGAGCAGGACTGGTGGGAATACGCCGCGCACGACCTGCTGCCGGTGCTGCGGCGCAATGCGCGCGTGCGGGTGGCGGTGCAGGACCCCACGGGCGCCATCGAGTTGCTGCGGCCCAACCACCTGCAGCCGCCGTTCAACAACCCCGCCATCCGGAGGGCATTGTTGGGTGCCATCTCGCAGGCCGACTTCATGCAGGCGATCGTCGGCAACGATCCGTCGATGTATCGCGTGCCAGTCGGCAATTTCTGTCCGGGGACACCGATGGCAAGCGACGTGGCGCTGGAGCCGTTTACGGGTGAGCGCAAATACGCCCGGGTCAAGGAACAGCTCAAGGCCGCCGGCTACAACGGCGAGCGCGTGGTGCTGCTGGCGCCGAGCGACTACGTGTTCGTGAAGGCGATGGGCGACGTGGCGGCCGACATGTTTCGCCGTGTCGGCATGAACGTCGACTACGTGGTGACCGACTTCGGAACCATGCTGCAACGGCGTGCCAAGAAGGAGCCGGTGGAGCAGGGCGGCTGGAGCATGTTCGTGTCGGGCTTCGGCGGCATCGAGCAGATGAACCCCGTGGGTCACATCCCGTTGCGGGGCAACGGCGACCAGCCCGGCGCCTGGCCCGGATGGTGCGTCAGCCCCGAACTGGAACGGCTGCGCGCGGCGTGGCTCGCTGCCCCCAATCTCGCGGCCCAGAAGGCGATCTGCGTCGACATGCAACGCCAGGCGATGACCGATGTGCCCTATATACCCGTTGGGCAGTACATCCAGCCGACCGCCTATCGCGCGGACCTCGCGGGTGTGCTGGGCGGGTTTGCATCGTTCTGGAACGTGTCGCGTTCATAAGGTCAGCGTCCCAGCCTCGGCCACGCGCGCTGCTCCGGCCGCATCCGCTCCCACGCGCGCGCCATCCGCAACACGCCGACATCGTCGAAGCGGCGGCCGGCGATCTGTAGTCCTATGGGCATGCCAGAGTCGGTGTAACCACCGTTGACCGAGATGGCAGGCTGCTCGGACATGTTGAACGCCACGGTGAAGCCGATGTGGTCGATGGCGAGGGCCACATCGTTGGTCGGGCACGGCCACTCGGCGGGGAAGCCCGCCACCGGCGAAGTTGGAGAGATCACGTAGTCGAACGCGTTGCAGGCGTGATTGCTGGCGGCGCTGATCTCGAACATGCGAGCGGTGCCACGATACACGTCGAGGCCGCTCATGCCCTCCGCCGCTTCGATCCACTCGCGAATGAAGGGCAGTACCCTGGCCTTTCGCTCCGGCGGCAGCCTGACATAGTCGGACCATGAGCGGGTGCGCCAGAACTGGTCGAGCCCGTGCAGCATCTCGGGCGCCATGAACGGCTTCATGTCCTCCACCACCGCGCCATGCGCCGCGAACAGGCGGGCGGCGGCCTCGGCGGCCCGCACCATCGCGGGTTCGGGCTCCATGCCGATGCCGGGATGGCGCAGCAGGCCGATCCGCAGGCCGCTCAGGTCCATCTCCAGGTCGTGCCAATCGATATCGGCAGCCGGCAGACTCGTGTAGTCGCGCGGGTCAGGACCCGAGAGCACCCCCATGAGCAACGCCATGTCGGCCACCGTGCGGGTTATCGGGCCGATTGCCCGGCCGAGATAGGGCGGATCGACGGGCACCCGCCCGAAGCTGGGCTTGAACCCCGCCACGCCGCACCAGCCAGCCGGCAGGCGCACCGAGCCGCCGATATCCGTGCCCAGATGCAGCGGACCGTAACCTGCCGCCGCAGCAGCACCCGCACCGGCAGAGGAGCCTCCGGGGTTGCATCTCGTATTCCACGGGTTGCGGGCAAGGCGGTGGAAGCTGGACAGGCCGGACGGCAGCATCCCGTAATCCGGCATCGTGGTCTTGCCCAGAAGGATCGCCCCGGCTTCCCGCAGGCGCGCGGCCACCGGTGAATCCTGGGTCGCCGCCACAAGCTCGGTCGCGGCGGTGCCCATCGGCGTCGCGGTGCCCTTGGTGGCGATGTTCTCCTTGAGCGTCACCGTCACCCCGTCGAGGGCCCCGACCGGGTGTCCCTCGGCCCAGCGCTTCTCGGAGGCGCGCGCCGCCGCCAGTGCCGCCTCGGTCTCCACGGTCCATAGCGCGTTCAGCGTCTTGTCCCACACCCCGACCCGGTCCAGCACGGCGCTCACGACATCGACCGGCGACAGCGAGCGGGTCTTGTAGGCGGCGAGCAGGTCGGTGGCGCTCAGGTCGGCGAGATCTGTCATCGGCGGCTCCTGTTACGGTTGGCCATAGTGGCGCGCGAGATAGGCGGCCGAAAACTTCCCGCTGGCCCGGTCAGCCTGCAAGGCTTCCGGCGCACGCTCCTCCGGAGCGCCATAGCCGCCCGCGCCGGGCGTCTCCACCACCAGCACCTGGTCGGGCCTTACAAGCTGCGAGGCGGTCTTGCCGGGCAAAGCATGTTCAGCACCGTCCGCATCGCGCACGAGAAACCGCCCTGCGGCGCCGGGACCGCCGCCGAACAGGCCCCAGGGCTGGTGGCGGAAACGCTCGCCCACGCCGTTGAAGTCGCATGTGTGGCCGACCGGGCGGACCACCCGGCGCAGCCCAAGGCCGCCCCGGAACCGGCCGGCGCCGCCGCTGTCCTCGACGAAGGCGTATTCCTCGACCTCGAGCGGATACTCCATCTCGATCGCCTCGACCGGCAGGTTGCTCGTGTTGGTGATGTGGACCTGCACGCCATCGCGGCCGTCCTTCGTGGCCCGGCCGCCGAAGCCGCCGCCGACCGTCTCGAAATACACGTAGGGTCGGCCGCTGCGCGGGTCGGTCCCGGCGAACACGATGCTGGTGTTGCTGCCATTGGCCGCAGCCACCGCGCGATCGGGCAGCGCAGGCGCCAATGCCCCGATCACCACGTCCACGATGCGCTGGCACACATGGTTGCGCGCCGCCACCGCCGCCGGGAACGACGCGTTCATGATGCGGCCCTTGGCGCAGGTCACGTCGATCGCGTCGTGGACGCCCTGGTTGTTCGGGATTTCCGGATCGAGCATCGCCTTCAGCACGTAGCAGGCCGAGGAGCGGGAGGCGTTGAACACCGAGTTGATGTTGCCGCGCACCTGGCCGCCGCTGGCCGAGAAATCCAGCGCGATGCGGTTGCCGCGCTTCTCGATGCGGACCCGCACGGGAATGTCGAGCGTCCCCAGCCCGTCGTCGTCCATCAAATCGTCGAATGCATAGTCGCCGTCTGGAATGGTGGCGATCGCCGCGCGCATCCGCGCCTCGGTGCGGCCGATGATGTCGGCGAACGCGGCTTCCAGCGTCTGCGGCCCCCATGTGGCGGCCAGTTCGCCCAGGCGGCGCTCGCCCAGGCGGCAGGCGGCGATCTGGGCGTTGTAGTCGCCGCGCCGCTCCTCCGGCACGCGCACGTTGAGTAGCACCAGCTCCATGATGTCTTCCACAAGCTCGCCGCGCCGGAACAGCTTGATGACCGGGATTCGAAGGCCCTCCTGGTAGATCTCCGTCATGCCGCCCGACATGCTGCCGGGGCTCATGCCGCCCATGTCGGCGTGGTGGGCTATGTTGCAGAGGAATCCGAGCAGGCGTCCTTCCACGAACACCGGCTGGACCATGTTCACGTCCGGCAGGTGGGTGCCGCCCGCCACGTGGGGATCGTTGGCGATGAACAGGTCGCCTTCCTCGATCCGGCCGTCGCCATAGCGCGCGAGCACCGCCTGCATGGTCTCCATGATGGAGCCGAGATGGGTCGGGAAGCTCATCTCGGCCTGCGCAACGAGGCGGCCGGCGCGGTCCATGATGGCCGTGGAGTGGTCGTGGCGTTCCTTGATGTTGGTCGAGTAGGCGCTCCGCATGAGGGCGACGTAGGTCTCGTCGGTGATGGAGCGGAGCGCGTTGTGGATGATCTCGAGTTCGATCGGATCTGGCGTCATGGCGCGGCCTCGATGGCGATGATCCCGGTGGGTCGTACGCACGCGATGTCGCGGGGATATACCAGGGTGGTGGCGTCGAGCTGCTCGATCACGGCAGGACCTTGGATCACGGCGCCGGCGGCCAGGTCGGCGCGCTGGTGGATCGCGGTCCGCACCGGCGCCTCCCACGCGAAATGCACGTCGCGCCAGCTGGGCGCGAGGACCCTGGGAGCGGCGAGGGCGGCGAGCGTGGGATGGCGCAGGCGGGCGATCGCGACCAAGCGGATGTTGACGATCTCCACCGGGTCGGCGGGCGTGTGGTAGCCATACGCCGCCTCGTGAGCCGCGAAGAAGCGGTCGCGAAGGGCGTCGGCAATGTCGGAGTCTGCCACAGGCACCGTGATCTCGAAGTTCTGGCCGACATAGCGCATGTCGGCGCTTGCCTCGGTGCTCCGGTCGGCATCAGCCACCCCTTCGGCCTCGAACCAGCGCCGTGCCTGATCCCCCAGCGCGTCGAGATGGGGTGCCAGGGGCGAGTCGAGGCGCAGCCTGACGGTTGCCACGAAGGCTTCCTTGAGGTCTGACGCGACCAGGCCCTGGGCGCACAGGATCCCCGGGAACGGGGGCACCAGGATGGTCCGCATGCCGAGGCTGCGGGCGACAGAAGCCGCATGCAGCGGCCCGGCGCCGCCGAAGGCCAGCAGGGCAAAGCCGCGCGGGTCGATGCCGCGCTCGATCGACACCGCGCGGACCGCCCGCGCCATGTTGGAGACGACGATGCCGAGCATCCCGTGCGCCGTGCGCTCGATCGTGAACCCGAGCCGCCCGGCCAGCGGCGCAAGTGCCGCCCGCGCGGCGGCCGGGTCGAGCGCCATGCTGCCCCCCAGGAGCCCGCGCGGCGACAGGCGGCCCAGCACGAGGTTCGCGTCGGTCACCGTCGCGAGAACGCCCCCCTGGCCGTAGCAGGCGGGACCGGGGACCGCGCCGGCACTTTGCGGACCCACCTTCAGCAGCCCGTCACGGTCGAACCATGCGACCGAGCCGCCGCCCGCTCCCACCGCGTTGATGTCGAGGCAGGGCAGGCGTACCGGGAAGCCCTCGACCGCGCGCTCGAAGGCAAGCACTGGCGCAAGCCCGCGCAGCAGGGCCACGTCGGCGCTGGTGCCCCCCATGTCCAGCGTGATCGCGTCGGCGATGCCCGCCGCGCGTGCCACCTCGATCGCCCCCATCACGCCTGCCGCCGGGCCGGACAAGGCGGTGCGGACCGGAAAGCGCCTTGCATGGCCGACCGACATGAGGCCGCCGCTGCTCTGGTTGATTCCGATGGGAGCGGCAGGCGCCTCCGCGCCGATGCCGTCAGCGAGGCGGCCGAGATAGGCCGACATGACCGGCTGCAGGTAGGCGTTCAACACGGTGGTCGAGAGCCGCTCGTATTCGCGGAACTCCGGCTGCACCTCCGAAGACAGCGAGATGAACAGATCCGGCCGGATCGCCCGCAGCGCATCCGAGACACGCCGTTCATGCGTGGGGTCGAGGAAGGCGAACAGCAGGCACACTGCAACCGCGTCGGCGCCGGTGGCCACCACGCCCGCCGCGATCGCGGCGATGTGCGCGGCGGAGGGCGCCCGCGCCACGGTGCCGTCCGCGCGCACGCGCTCGTCCAGCTCGAAGCGGCGCTCGCGCGGCACCAGCGGCACCGGCTGGTCGAGTTGCATGTCGTACAGCTTTGGCCGGATCTGCCGCCCGATCTCGATCAGGTCGCGGAACCCGCGCGTCACCACCAGCGCCACGGTGCCGCCACGCCGCTGGATAAGCGCGTTGGTCGCGACAGTGGTGCCGTGAGCGAGACGGCCGATGGCGTCCATCGGGATCGCGTGGGCGCGGCACAGCGCGCGCGCGCCTTCCACGATGGCGCGGGCGGGATCGTCGGGCGTGCTGGGCGCCTTGTGCACGATCGAGGCGCCGCCCGGACCGAAGGCATGGAAGTCCGTGAAGGTGCCGCCCACGTCCACGCCAACAGTCCAGGTCATCGTCCCTCCAAGGCTCTTGGCCGAAGCTGTCTGGGCAGTGCGTGCCGCAGCGCATAGTGTTATCCACGACGGTCAGGAAGACCAGCCGGTCAGATGCATTATGACGCGATCATCGTGGGCGTTGGCGGCATGGGTTCTGCCGCCTGCAGCCATCTCGCGCGGCGCGGCCAACGCGTGCTGGGCCTTGAGCAGTTCGACATCCCGAACACCAAAGGCTCTTCGCACGGCGTCAACCGCATCATCCGCCGCAGCTATTACGAGCATCCGTCCTACGTGCCGCTGCTCGGCCGGGCCTACGCGTTGTGGCGCGAGCTGCAGGCGAAGGTCGGCGAGCAGCTTCTCTGGGTCACCGGCGGGGTGGATGCGGGGCCGGCGAACCATCCGACCTTCCGCGATTCGCTCGCCGCCTGCCTCACCTACGGACTGCCGCACGTCGTGCTCGACGCAACCGAACTGCGGCGGCGCTTTCCGGCCTACCGTCTGCCGCCCGAGACGATGGCGCTGGTCCAGCCCGAGGGCGGCTTCGTCGCCAGCGAGCGCGGCATCGTGGCGCATGTGGCGACGGCACTCGCCGCCGGGGCGGACATCCGTGCCCGCGAAACGATGCAGGGGTGGACGGCGCGAGGGGGCCGGGTGGAGGTGCGGACCGATCGCGGGACCTACGACGCGGGGCAGCTCGTGCTGTGCGCGGGCGCGTGGATTGGCTCGGGGGCACCGGGTCTTGCCGCGAGCTTCGTGCCGGAGCGGCAGGTACTGGGCTGGTTCCAGCCCCGACGCCCCGAGTGGTTCGCCACCCCGCGCTTCCCGGTGTTCAACGTGACCGTGGAGGAAGGCGACTATTACGGCTTCCCGGTTCATGGCGTGCCCGGCTTCAAGCTCGGGCGTCACCACCATCTGCACGAAGCCGTCGCTCCCGACGCCCCCTTGCGCGAGCCCGACAGGCGCGATGAGCGCGTGCTACGGGATTTCATGCGCCGCTACTTCCCCGACGGCGATGGCGCGACGATGGCGCTGCAGGCGTGCCTCTACACCAATACTACCGACGAGCATTTCGTGATCGACCGCCACCCGGACCATGCCGAGGTGCTGATCGCCTCGCCGTGCTCAGGCCATGGATACAAGTTCTGCCCGGTGATCGGCGAGATCCTGGCGGACCTCGTCATGACGGGATGGACGCGACATGACATTTCACTCTTCCGTATCGATCGCCTGAAGGCTGTTGGCATTGCAGATTGATGTTCCAGGTGCCGGCCCTGGCAGGCCGCGACGTCGTCTGTTGTTAGTTTCCAACACGCCGAGTGTTGCCTCCTGTTGACGACGGCGAGTGAGCGAACGAGTCGGACGTGGCAATATTCAGGAGCGAACTCGATGCCGCCTGATCATGACTGCATGCAGTGGTATACAGCCAGCCTATTGAACGCGCGGGGCTGGACGTTCTAGCGCAGTCGCCTATTGTGAAGGTGCTGCGCCGCCTAGTGGATAACACCTGACGCAAGAGTCCGGCGAGGGATTCCCTCCGGCCGCCCGGCATGCGAATCTGCGGCATGCGCACCGGTGTATCTCTCAAGCTCAACTCCTCCGATCATGGTCGTCTCATGGCGATCGCGGCAGATCGGAACAGTCCGCAGAAGCACGTCTGGCGGGCCCAGATCGGGTTGCTGTCCGCGCAGGGCATAGGCACGACCGAGATCATGCGCGCCACAGGCAAGGCCAAGACCTGCGTCTGGCGCTGGCAGCAGCGCTTCATGGAAGCGGGCACGGCTGGGTTGCTGATCGACAAGACGCGCCCATCGCGCATCCCGCCTTTAGGCGACGCGGTCGTCGAACGCGTGGTGGCTTTAACTTTGACGGAGCCGCCGGGGGAGGTCACGCACTGGGCGGCGGCGGCGGCCGTCGCCGCGGCGTGCGGGATCGGCATCAGTTCGGTGCATCGCATCTGGCGACGCCATGGCCTGCAACCGCATCGGATACGACAGTTCAGGCTGTCCAACGATCCGCGGTTCGCGGCCAAGGTCCGCGATATCGTCGGCCTCTACGTCAACCCGCCCGAGCATGCCGTCGTGCTGTCGGTGGACGAGAAAAGCCAGATCCAGGCGCTCGACCGCACCCAAACCGGTTTGCCGCTGAAGAAGGGCTGCTGCGGCACCATGACCCATGACTATAAGAGGAACGGCACGACTACCCTGTTCGCCGCCTTTGACGTGCTCGAAGGTAGTGTCATCGGCCGGTGCATGCAGCGCCACACCCACCAGGAGTTCATCCGCTTTCTCAACGTCGTCGAGAACAGGTTCCGGCAAACAAGGAGGTCCATGCGAGCCGCCCGGCGCGGCAGAAGCGCAGCACTTCCGGCGTGCAGTAGTGGCTGTCGGCCCGCGGCATGATCTCCACCCGCGGCCAGTTGCCGCGGATGGCGGCGATCAGCCGGCGCAGCCATTTGACGATCTGGCGCCCGCTGGGCCGGCAGGCCGGGCGCAGCACGGCGGCGACCATGCGGCCTTCGCCGTCGAACACCACGATCGGCTGGAAGCCGTACTCGTCATGATGGGCATCGAACAAGCGGAGTTGCTGGCCGCCATGGACGGTGTCGAACGTGTCGTCGATGTCGAGCACGATGCGGCGCGGCACCTGCCGGAAGCTTTCGCAGTAGCGATCGACCATGGCTTCGCCCATGCGCAGCAGGGCGCGCGCGCCGGGATTGTTCTCCAGGCGCGAGATGGTCGGCTGCGAGCACAGGTCGCGATGCTCCGGCAGACGGTCCATGGCAAGCTTGAACATCGGGTCGCGCCGCAGTGCGCCGGCGTCGTTGCCGTCTTCGCAGCCGGCCGCGATCATCAGCATGCGGAACCCGATGATGCCGTCCAGACCGTGCATGATACGCCCCGGCGCCCGGGTGTCGTGGATGCACCCGGCCAGCCGCCGCGCGATCCCGAGCCGCAATTCCACCTCGCGCAGGGCCAGCAGGCCGCCATCGGAGGACATCAGCCCGCCATCGAAGCGGGCCACGATCGGCTTGCCGCGCACGGGTGACAGGCCGGGCAGCATGGGCGTAGTTTCGGTGGTGGCGGGCATGGCGCGCCGGGATCTGACTGGATTGGCTTCGACACCCAAATCCTACATCAAATCATCGGCTTGTGCCGTGCCCGTCAGCCTTGGCGAATAATCCGGGCTAGAACGCACCCCACTCAGGGGCCACGAAGCCGGCGATGGCGCAGGCCGCGCCCAGAACTCCGATCCCGAAGGCCAACCGGATCAGGAGACGCGACCCGATGATCGCCGAAGCGGTGGCCAGAACGATCCCCAGTTCGAGAGCCGCGGCGCCGTTGTGATAGGCGTGGGTCTGCTCCAGCGCGTAGTCGCGGGCGTGCTCGAAATCGTGCGCGCGTCGGCCAACGGCGTCCTTGCCGTCCTTCGGGTCCGTCTCGAACCGCAGCTTATCGGCCTGCAGCCTCGCGACAGTCTTGGCACGGCGGTCGGCCACCTCGGGATTGCTGGCCGGCTCCATCGTGCCGATAAGGTCCGAGATGTCGCCGGACAGCGTCGCGCGGGTCGATTTGGCCTGATATTGCGCCCACGCGTCGGTCGCGGCGATCAGGTTCGCCTGCACCTTGATCTCGGCGTGCTTGGCCCCTTGCTCCGACAAAGCGAGAGCCGCGGCGAACGTGGCCACCATCAAGGCCGCGATCTGGGTCGAGAACCGGGATGCGATCGCGTGCTCGCCGGCATGCCCTTCGGCGTGTCCCGCATGCGCGATGTGCTCCGCATGCTCGTTGTTTTCCAGGCTCTTCAACATGATACACCGTCCCCCAGAGAGCCGTTGCGCCATTGGCCGTCACGCAGCTTGCACCCGCGGCGGCCGGCTTGCGACAACATTTCGCTTCGTCGGCTATTTGTCGTAGGCGGCAAGGCTGTACGTCGTGATCACATATTTCAGGGTCGTTCCATATTCCGGGTCGGTCGCATACACCCCGGTCAAAGCGTCCGCGAATGCCGCGGGGTCGTCTTTCTTCTGCATGGCCCGCGCATAGACGGGCGCCGTCGCCAGCAGCCTGCCATGCTCGTCGAAGGCCTGCGTGAGTGAGTCGAACTTGCGGAATTTGGCGGTGATGCTTATCCGCAGCCCGCCTTCGACCTCATGGGTCGCGCTTTCGACCGCGGCCTGGCCGCCCACCGCCTTGATGCCGAAGGGGTTGTTGCTGTCGGCGGGCATGGCGGCGCCCCAGGCGCTTTCCACCGCCCACTGCGCGACCGTCACCGACGCGGGCACGCTCCAATGCTGGCGGGACGCGATCGCCGCGTCCGCCACCTCCGGGGGCACTTTGCCGAAATGTCCCGGCCCGTTCGGGTTGCCGGTGGAGACCATCGGACGGGCGGCGAGCGCATAATAGGTCGCGCTGCCCGGTTCGACCCGGCCGGACGGCGGGACCATGCGCAACACGACCGCCTGATACGCCTCGATCGCCAGCACCGTGCCGATATCGGAGGCCCCCGTGACCGGGACCTCCGTATGCGGTCGCGGCAGCCGTTCGTTGAGCAGCGACTGGATCACGAAGACGTCGAGCGGCCGGTTCTCCGCCTCCCGGCCGACGGCCGCGAAAATCGGCGGCGCGATCCGGCCCATCTCGTCGGTGCTCAAAATGGTCGGAGAGGGAACCAGCCCCAATGCTGTCGTCCTCCTTCACGGCGCCGCGGGCGGGCGGGCGACGCGCGCGGGCGGCGACATTGCTTGCGTCCTGCCAGGATGCTAGCGATTTGCTGGGGGGCCCTCAATGAGCGACAACCCGTTTGCCGACCCGGGCGACCAGGACCGCACCGTGATCCGTCCGATGCCCGGCGGCGCACGCCGGGCGGTGCGCGCGGCGGCGGACAGCCCTCCGGCCGTGGCTGGACCCGACCTCGAGACCATTCCCTCCAGCCTGGGGCCGCTCGCCCATGCCGCGGCCCCGCTGTTGCTTTTGCTTGCCCGCTTGCGCAACACCTCGACCGCACCCGACCCTGGGGACATGCGCGAACGCACCCGGCGCGAGTTGCGGGCCTTCGAGCGGCGGGCGCGGGAGGCGGGTGTCGCGCCCGACCAGCTGCGCCTCGCGCACTACGCGCTGTGCGCGGCCCTGGACGATGTCGTGCTTAACACGCCCTGGGGCAGCCACGGGCGCTGGCGCGACGAACCATTGGCCGCCGCGCTGCACCAGGACGAGAAGGCCGGCCAGGGGTTTTTCGAGCAGATACGCACGCTGCGCGCCGCGCTGCCGGCCGCGCTGCCGGTGCTCGAGCTGATGTTCGTCTGCCTGTCGCTCGGCATGATGGGGCCGTACCGGAACGCGCCGGACGGGCCGGCGCAGCTCGAGCGGGTGCGCCACCATGTGTTCGGATTGATCGCCAAGGCGACGCCAGCGCCCTCTCCGGTGCTCTCGCCGGACATGACGGGGATCGATCGGCCGTTTTCGCCGCGCCGTGGCGGCGTGCCGGTCTGGGTGGCCGCGAGTGCCGCGCTCGGGTTGATGGCCGCGGCCTATGTCTGGGGGCTCACCAGCCTCAACACGGCCTCGGACCGCTTTTATCTGGCCGCGCTGGCGGCCGCGCCGTCGGTGATGCCCGCGCTGGTCCGCCCGCCCGCGACGCCCCCGCCGCCGCCGCCGCCGGAGCCGGCACAATCGGGGCCGGCGGATCGCCTGCGCGCGGCACTGGCCGACCTGCCGGCGGTCGAGGTGATCGCCACGCGGGCATCGACGATCATCCGCATTCAGAGCCGCGTGCTGTTTCCCCAGCCGAACGCCACGCTCGCCGGCGGCGTCGTGCTCGACCGGGTCGCCGACGCGCTTCGGCCCGGCTCCGGGCCGATCCGCGTCATTGCCTATACGGATGGAACGCCCGCTGCTGGTGGGACGCCCGCCACTGGTGGCACGGTGGCGCGGACCGTCGGCTTCCCGTCCGCTTTCGCTCTCACCACCGCCCGCGCGACCGCCATTCGCGCGGCATTGGCGCGCAAGCTCCCCGATCCGGCGCGCATCGCCTCCGAGGGGCGGGCCGGCGCCGATCCGATCGCGCCGAACAACACGGCGGAAGGGCGCGAGCGCAACCGCCGCGTCGATCTCCTGCTTTCGCTCGACCCGTGACCCTGAAACTCTCGCTCATGCGGTGGTGCATCACCCTGGTCGGGGTGCAGTTCCTGTGCGGCATCGTGTGGGTGCTCGGCCCGCTGCTCGCGCCGCTCGAGAGCCAGCCCGCCAGGGTCGCCGTCCTGTTCGGCCTGCTGCTGCTGTGGGCGGCAGCGAATTTCGCCCTCGATTGGGGGCGGACTAGGCGCGAGAGCGCTCTGGCGAACGGCATGACCCACGCCGGGCAGGACGAGGCGGCCGCGATCGGCGCGAAGCTTGCCGGTGCGCTGACGCTGCTGCGCAAGACCAAGGGCCGCCGCGCGTATCTCTACGAGCAGCCATGGTACGCGATCATCGGGCCGCCCGGCGCGGGCAAGACCACGGCACTGCTCAATTCGGGCCTCGAATTCCCGCTCGCCGGCGCGCTCGGGCCGGGCGCCGTGGCCGGAGTGGGCGGGACCCGCCAATGCGACTGGTGGTTCACCCAGGAAGCGGTGCTGATCGATACCGCCGGCCGCTACACCACGCAGGATTCCAACGTCGAGGTCGATCGTGCCGGCTGGGAGGCGTTCCTGTCGCTGCTGCGCAAGGCCCGCCCAAGGCAGCCGCTGAACGGGATCATCGTGGCGATGGCGCTCAGCGACCTCGCGGCGGACGGCTCCGGCATGTTGGAGGCGCATGCCCGGGCCATTCGCGGCCGCGTCGACGAGCTGGAGGCGCGTCTCGGCCTTCGGATGCCGGTTTATCTTCTGTTCACGAAGGCTGACTTGGTGATCGGGTTCACCGAGTTCTTCGACGACCTGGACCGCACGGGCCGCGAGCAGATTTGGGGAACCACCTTCCCGCTGACCGGTCTCCCCGATGTGCCGGGGGCGCTGCGCTCGATGATCGAGCGGCTCGACCGCCGGACCCTGCCCAGACTGGACGCCGAGAGCAGCCCCGAGCGCCGCGTCCTGATCGCGGGTTTCACCGCGCAGTTCGCGAGCATCGTGCCGGCCGTCCAGACCTTCATGGCGAGCGCCTTCGGTGCCGGCCCGAACGGCCATGCGCCGCTGCTCCGCGGTCTTTATTTCGCGTCCGGTACTCAGGAAGGCACGCCGGTCGACCGGCTTGTCGGTGCCCTGGCGCGCTCCTTCGGCATCGACCAGCGACGCGCCGCCGTGCTGCGGCCCGAAGCCGGGCGTTCCTATTTCCTCGCCGAGTTGCTGCGGAACGTCGTGTTTCGCGAAGCGATGCTGGTGTCCGCCCGGCCGGGGGCCGAGCGGCGCCGGCGGGTGCTGCGCGTCGCGGGATTCTCCGCCTGCCTTCTGGCGGCGCTGCTGGGCTTCGGTTTCATCTGGAGCGAGCACGCGTCTGGGGTGAGCGCGATCGGCCGCGCCGCCGCTGCATTGACCGCCGCGACCGATCGCGCGGCCGGATTGCCGCTCGACCCGGTGGCGGATGCCGACTTCGCCCGCCTCGTGCCGCTGCTCGATGCGGCGCGCGCCGATCGGGGCCCCCCGCCGCCTCCCCCGTTGCGCGTGGATCGGATCGGGTTCGACCAGGGCGCCAAGCTGGCGGGAGGCGGCCAGGCGTTTTATCGCCATGCGCTGAACTTCGCGCTGTTCCCCCGGCTGATCTGGCGGCTGGAGGAGCAGATGCGGGGGATGCTGGGCCAGCCCGACGCGCTGTACGAGGCCACCCGAATCTACCTGATGCTTGGCGGCGGCGGGCCGTTGGACCGGCCGCTGGTTCAGGAGTGGTTCGCGCGCGACTGGGCCGCGACGCCTGCTGGCGAGAACGGCACGGACCTCGCACGGCACCTCGCGGCGCTGCTGGCCGAGCCGCTGCCGGCCGTCGCGCTGGACGGGCCGCTGGTGGCCCAGGCGCGCGCGACGTTCGGCCGCGTCCCGCTCGCGCAGCGCGCCTATTCGCGGCTGAAACCCTTGCCCGCTCTCCAGGCCCTGCCACCGTGGCGACCCAGCGACGCGCTCGGCCCGGCCGGCGTGCGCGTCTTCCTGCGTCTATCCGGCCGCGCCTTGGCGGAGGGAATTCCGGGCACCTACACGTCGGCCGGCTTTCGGGACGCCGTATTGCCGGCGATCGCGCTTGTGGCGCGGGACGCGGCGGCCGAGAACTGGGTCATCGGCGAGCCGATCGATCCGGACAGCCCGCGCCGGCGGAGCCTGGAGAGCGATATCGTGGCACTCTATGCGGCCGAGTACATCGCCGCGTGGAACGGGGTGTTGAACGATCTCGACCCGACGCCGCTGCGCAATCTGTCGCAGGCGGCACAGGACCTGTTTGTCCTCGCCTCGCCCCACTCGCCCATCCGGGCGCTGCTGGCTTCGGCGGCCGCCGAGACGGCACCCGCCGCCGGGTGGCGCCCGGCGTCGGCGCCCGCTGCCGGGTCGCGCCCGGCCTCGGCGGCGGCTCCCGCGCCGGTCTCGGCCATGGCCGTGGTGGACGAGAAGTTCAGGCCCTTGCGCGACTTGTTCGGCGGAACCCCGGTGATCGATCAGGTGCTGCGTCCGCTTGGCAATCTGCAACAGCAACTGGCCAAGCAGGCGGCCAGCACCACGCACAACGCCGCCCCGACGCCGGGCGAGGACCCGGCGGCCGCATTGCGGGCGGAAGCCTTGCGGCAGCCGCAACCCCTCGCGCGCTGGCTGGTCTCGCTGGCCACCGGCGGCGCCGCCTTGCGCGATGGCGGCCCGCGCGGCGCCATGATCGCCGCGTGGAACGCGGGCGGCGGGCCGGCGGCGCTCTGTGCCGCGTCGATCGGCGCGCGCTACCCCTTCGTCCCCGTGGCCACCACCGACGTCTCCCTGGAGGATTTCACCCGCCTGTTCGGCCCGGCCGGTGCCATCGATGCCTTTTTCAACACCCAGCTCAAACCCTATGTGGATGTCAGCGCCAAGACCTGGCGGCTGAAGGCCGTCGATGGCGTGGACGCTCCTTTGTCGCCCGCCGATCTGGCCCAATTCCAGCGCGCCGCCGCCATCCGGGACCTGTTTTTCCCGACCGGGAGCACCCAGCCGCTGGTCCGCTTCGATGTCGCGCCCGGCGCGCTCGATCCCGCGGCAACCTCAGCGAGCCTGGATATCGGGAGTGCCACGATCGTCACCCGGACGAACGCGCCGGCGCGTCCCGTCGCCCTCGCCTGGCCCGGCAAGCCCGCCGCGACATCTGCCCGCCTCGTCGTGACGGCGCCACCGCCCGCAGCCTCGCTGGTGCTTGAAGCAGCGGGGCCGTGGGCGTTGTTCCGCCTGTTCGGCCGCGCCCATTCGACCGTCTCCGGCGATCATGTCTCGCTGTTGTTCAGCGGGAACGACAGGCAGGCGCGCCTGGACATCCGCGCGACCCCCAACCCGTTCACGAGCGCGCTTCCGACCGAGTTTCATTGTCCGGCCGTGCAATAACGACGCTGGACAGCACGGCGCATGGCGGGCAGGCTCGGTTCGGCCATGGCTGAGCCATTCACCCTGCCAGACCTGCCCGACGGTTCGATCGCCGGCGCGAATCTCGAGCTGGATGCGGCATTCGGGGAACTGGAACGCGCGGCCAAAGGCAAGCCCGAAAGCCAGTACGGAAACACGATCGAGCCGGCCACGCCTCCCGACTGGAAAGAGGCGGCGGCGGTCGCGGAAAGATTGCTTGGGCGCACCCGCGACCTGAGGGTTATGGCGCGACTGGCGGTCGCGCGGCTGCAGCTTCAAGGCCTGCCGGGCTATGCGGATGTGCTGACCGTCATCCGTTCCTATCTCGAAACCGCCTGGACGCATGTCCATCCCCTGCTCGATCCGGAGGATGACAACGACCCGATCCAGCGCGCCAATGCGCTGTTGATGCTTCAGGACCCCGCGAGCGTCCTGCGGCCGATGCGCGACCTGACGCTGGCGAGCACGCCGCGCACCGGATCGGTGACATGGCGCGACATCGCGGTTCTGAACGGCGCGATGGAAGCCGAACCCGGCCGGGAGAAGCTCAGCGCGGCCGCGATACGCGCCGCGTTCGCGGGAACCGACCAAGGTGGGCTCGCCGCGCTGCGCGCCGCCGTCGACACCGCATTGGTCGATCTGCCCGCCATCGCGCAAAGTTTCGACGCCAACGCCTTGGCCGGCAGCGGGCCGGATTTCACCGACCTCCTCAAAGTCCTGCGGGACATTCAGAAGGAATTGATCCGCTACGAGGCACTCGCCGCCGAGGCCGCCGACGCCGCCGCGAGCGAGGCGCCGGCGGCCGACGTACCTGTCGAGGCGGCCGCGGCCGGCCCCGGCCCCCTGCGCGCGCGGGGCGGGGCTTCGATCCAATCCATCATGTCGTTGACCAGCCGGGACGATGCCCTGCACGCCCTGGAACTGGCGGCCGCATACTTCCGCACGAACGAGCCGTCGAGCCCTCTGCCGCTGTTGATCGACCGGGCCAAGCGCCTGGCGCCGCTGCCCTTCCTGGATATATTGCGCGATCTGGCCCCCGACGGATTGTTGCAGGCCCAGATGGTCGTGGGCAGAACCCACGAGTAGCGTCCAATTTCATTGCAGGAGGGCCGCAGGCGGCGCTAGGCTTGCCGCGGGGATCGGTTCCAGGAGGCGAGGGTGGCAAAAGCCAGCAGTCAAAAGTTTATTGCCCGCAACCGCGCGCCTCGCGTTCAGATCGAGTACGACGTCGAGACTTACGGGTCGGAGAAGAAGGTTCAGCTGCCCTTCATCGTAGGCGTGATGTCGGACCTGTCGGGAAAGCCGGCCGAGCCGCTGCCCGCCGTCGCCGATCGCAAGATGCTGGAGATCGACGTCGACAACTTCGACGACCGCATGAAGTCGATGAAGCCGCGCGTCGCCTTCATGGTTCCGAACACGCTCACGGGCGAGGGCAATCTCGCGGTCGACATCACGTTCGAGAGCATGGACGATTTCTCGCCGGGGGCGGTCGCGAAAAAGGTGGACAGCCTCGCCAAGCTGCTGGAAGCGCGTACGCAGCTGACCAACCTGCTGACCTACATGGATGGCAAGACCGGCGCGGAGGCGTTGATCGCGAAGGCCTTGAAGGACCCGGCTCTGCTGCAGAGCCTGGCGGCGAAGCCGCCGGAGTCCGCGCCGACAAGCACCGAGGGTGGGGAGGAATAGGGCATGTCCGCGAGCCAGACATCCGCAACCGAAGCCACGACACAGGTCAGCGAGGCGGAAGGCGAGTTCGCGGCCCTCCTCAATCGTGAGTTCAAGCCAAAAAGTGCGCGCGCGCGCGAGGCCGTGGAGACGGCGGTTCACACGCTGGCGCAGCATGCGCTGGCGAACACCGCCCTGGTCTCCGACGACTCGCTCCGCTCCATCGACGCGATGATCGGGGCGATCGACCGCAAGCTGACCGAGCAGATCAACCTCATTATCCACAACGAGGACTTCCAGTCGCTGGAAGGCGCCTGGCGCGGCGTTCACCATCTGGTCAACAACACCGAGACGGACGAAACGCTCAAGATCCGGGTCATGAACATCTCCAAGAAGGAGTTGGGCCGGACCCTGAAGAAGTTCCGCGGCACCGCGTGGGATCAGAGCCCGATCTTCAAGCGCGTGTATGACGAGGAATACGGCCAGTTCGGCGGCGAGCCCTTCGGCCTCCTGGTCGGCGATTATCATTTCGACCACTCACCGCAAGATGTGCAGTTGTTGGGCGACATGGCGCAGATCGCCGCGGCGGCGCATGCGCCCTTCATCGCGGCCGCCGCGCCGACAGTGATGCAGATGGAGAGCTGGGAGGAACTGTCGAACCCGCGCGACCTGACCAAGATATTCCAGACACCGGAATACGCCGCCTGGCGGTCGCTCCGCGAAAGCGAGGATGCGCGCTATATCGGCCTCACGATGCCGCGCTTTCTGGCCCGGCTCCCGTACGGCGCCAAGACCGAACCCGTCGAAGAGTTCGCCTTCGAGGAGGATGTCTCGAAGGGCGACGGCGAGAAGTTCGCGTGGTGCAACTCCGCCTATGCCATGGCCACGAACATCACCCGCGCCTTCAAGCTGTACGGATGGTGCTCCAATATCCGTGGGGTCGAGAGTGGCGGCGCGGTCGAGGGCCTGCCCGCATACACCTTCCCGGATGCGGACGGCGGCGTCGCGATGAAATGCCCGACCGAAATCGCCATCCCCGACCGGCGCGAGGCCGAGTTGGCGAAAAGCGGCTTCATGCCGCTCATCTTCAAGAAGAACTCGGATTTCGCGGCGTTCATCGGCGCGCAATCCCTGCAGAAGCCGCAGGAATACCTCGACCCCGCCGCCACCTCGAACGCCAATCTGGCTGCCCGCCTGCCGTATCTCTTCGCGACCTGCCGCTTCGCGCACTACCTGAAATGCATGGTGCGCGACAAGGTCGGCTCGGCCAAGACCAAGGCGCAGCTCAAGGAGTGGCTGGAGACCTGGCTCAACCAATACGTCGATGCCAACCCCGACATGAGCAGCGACGTGTTCAAGGCCAGTCATCCACTGTCCGATGCGGCGGTGGAGATCGAGGAGAACGAGGAGAATCCCGGCTATTACAGCGCCAAGTTTTTCCTCAAGCCGCATTACCAGCTCGAAGGCTTGACGGTCTCTCTAAGGCTCGTGTCTCGGATGCCGAAATAGTTTTCACTCTGAGGGAGAAAACCCGTGGCGATCGACGCATATATGTACTTCACCGACTACAACGACAAATTCCTGACGTCCGAGTCACAGGTGTCGGATCAGGTGAATGCCTCCGATATCAACTGGAAGACCTACAAATTCGGCGACGCGAAAGGCGCGAACGGACTTTTCGAGGTCGAGGATTTCAGTTTCGATATCGAGCAGACGCTGAACATCGGCAGCCAGAGCACCGGGGCCGGGGCGGGCAAGGTCACCTTCAACCCGTTCTCCATCACCCGGAAGATCGATCGTTCGTCGCCGATCTTCTTCAACCACGCCTGCTCCGGAACACCGTTCAAGTCTGTTGTCCTCGGCATGAGGAAGGCCGGCGGCGGCGTCGCGTCCGGCTCGATCTATCTTGTCTTCACCTTCAAGCTGGTTGCGGTCAAGACCATCTCCTGGTCGTATGATGACGAATCTCCGAAGGAGACCGTGACGTTCGAATATGGCGGCCTGTTCATCCGCTACAACATGCAGAACGCGAACGGCTCCATCAACTCCACTCCCTATGAAGCGGGCTGGAACCGAGTGAAGAACACGAGCGATCCCAAGTGGGACGACGCGATCAAGTAGTGCCTTGAACGCACGGGACACCCTGCAGAGCGGCGATTTCGAGGCGGCCTTCGACCTTCTCAAGGCCGAAGTCCGCCAAGCGCCGCGCGATGCGCGCTTGCGGACTTTTCTGTTCCAGATGTTCTGCATCACCGGAGAGTGGGACCGTGCGCTCACCCAACTCAAGGTCGCGGGAGAGTTGGACCCTTCCGCGAGCGCGATGGTTCAGACCTATGAGGTCGCGGTCCGCTGCGAGGTGCTCCGCGCCAAGGTGTTCGCGGGCGAGCGGACACCGACGGTGCTGGGCGACCCGGGCGCGTGGGTACCTCTGCTCATCGAGGCCACGCGTTTGCTGGCGCGGGGCGATGGCGCGCGGGCCGCCGGCCTCCGGGACGCGGCGTTCGAGGCGGCCCCCGCCATCGGTGCCACGCTCGATGAGACGACATGCGGCTGGATCGCGGATGCGGACCCCCGCCTTGGCCCCATCGCGGAGGCCATCGTCAACGGCACCTATGTGTGGATCCCCTACGCACGCATCGGCAGCATCGTGCTGGAGCCGCCCCAGGACCTGCGCGACACGGTCTGGATGCCGGCCCGTTTTACCTGGACCAACGCGGGTACGGCGGTGGGCTTCATCCCGACGCGCTACCCCGGAACCACAATCAGCACCGACCCCGCCTTGCTGCTCGCGCGTCGTACCGAGTGGGTGGATCAGCAGGATTGGTCGATTCCGATCGGACAGAGGATGTTCGTGACCGACGTCGCGGACGCGGCACTGATGGATTTGCGCCGTGTTCAATTCCTGCATTCCGCATCCGACCCTTCGCCGTAGCGATGGCCGGCATTCAGGGCCGAGAGCGGCTCCAGCCCTCGTTGCTAGATCGATTGATCGACCACGCGCCGGGCCGGATGAAGGACGGGCCGGATACGCAGGTCTTTACCTCCGCGCAACTGCGCCAGGCCGTGCTGCGAGACCTCGCGGCGCTGCTCAACACGTCCAATCTGGCGACCATCGAGGACCTGTCGGACACACCGCTGGTCGCGAAATCCACATTGAACTACGGCATCCCCGGCTTCTCCGGCCTGTTCGAGAGTTCGGCGCGCACCAACGCGCTGGAACGCGATCTGGCCGACGCCATCCGGGCGTTCGAGCCGCGCATCAGGCCTGAAACCTTGCGCGTCAGGGCGCGCGGCACCCGCGAGGACACCTCGGTGCCTGCCCTCGTTTTCGAGATCGAGGGCGAACTCTGGGCGCAGCCGGTGGCGCAGCAGCTGTTCCTCGAAACCACGATCGAGGTGGAAACCCGCATCGCGGTGGTCTCGGAATCGCGGGACATCCGCTGATGGACCCAAGGCTGATCCGCCTCTACGAGGGCGAAATCTCATATCTGCGCGACATGGGCGCGGAGTTCGCGCACGAGTTTCCGAAAGTCGCCGGAAGGCTCGATCTCGCCAATACGGAGGTCGCCGACCCGTTCGTCGAGCGGCTGCTCGAGGGCGTCGCGTTCCTGACCGCCCGCATCCAACTGAAGATGGAGGCGGAGTTCCCGACCTTCACGCAGTCGCTGCTTCACATGGTCTATCCACATTATGGCGCGCCCACGCCATCGATGGCGATCGTGGCGGTCACGCCCTCGGATGCGATACGTGGAACGCCATCGGGCGTGGCATTGCCCGCCGGAACCGAGCTGCGCAGCCTGCTCGGAACCGAGGACCAGACCAATTGCGTGTTCCGCACCGCGCACCCGCTGCAGCTGCTTCCCGTCGAACTGGCCGGGGCCGAGTATATTGGCGCGGGGGCCGCCGTGGCGGCGCTGGGGTTGCCGAATACAATTGCGGCCAAGGCCGCCATCCGGTTGCGTCTTCGCACTCTGGGTGAGCTGCCGATGACCCGTGTCGCGCTCGAGCGCCTCACTTTTTATCTGGGCGGCCCCGAACTCGCGCGCATGCGCCTCTACGAGCAGCTCTCCGCCCATCTCCTCGCCATCGTCGTTCGCCCGGCGGACCGTCCCGTGCCGTGGCAGGAGCGCCTTCCGCCCAGCTCGCTCGAACCGACCGGCTTCGAGCCGGAGGAGGCGCTGCTTCCGCTTCTGCCACAAACCTTCGATGGTTACCGGCTTCTCCAGGAATACTACGCGCTGCCGGAGCGCTTCCTGTTCTTCACGCTGAGCGGGTTGGATCGCGCGGCCTTGCGCTGTGCGGGAAGCGAGCTCGAGATCATCATGCTGCTGGACCGCAGCGAGCCGGGGCTGGCGGCGCTCAACCCCGAACATCTCGTGCTGAACTGCACGCCGGCGATCAATCTGTTCCCCAAGCGCAGTGACCGGGTGAACCTGGAGGCGAGCAGGGCGGAGCACCTGATCGTGCCGGACCGCATGCGTCCGCTGGACTACGAGGTGTTCTCCATCACGGGCATGGACGGATTCCCCGCGGATGGCGGCCCCACGCAGCCATTTTTTCCCTTCTACGCCGCCAACGATCTCAGTCGAAATCCGGGCCATCGCAGCTACTACATGCAGCGGCGTCAGCCGCATCTCCTCTCGTCGCGCGCGCGTCAACGCGGGCCACGCTCGAGCTATCTGGGCCATGATGTTTTCGTGTCGCTGGTGGATGCCGACAATGCCCCGGTGTCAGCGGCGCTGCGCCAGCTTGGGCTGGATCTGCTGTGCACCAACCGGGACCTGCCGCTGTCGATGCCGGTGGGCAAGCGGCACACCGATTTCACGGTGGTGGTGAACGCGCCGATCGCATCGATCCGCTGCCTCGTCGGGCCGACCGCCCCTGGCCCATGCCGCGGCGACGGCGAACTTGCCTGGCGTTTCATCTCGCATCTGGGCCTGAACTATCTCAGCCTGACCGACACGGACGAAGTGCAGGGGGCGGCCGCGCTGCGGGAATTGCTGCGCCTGTATATCCCCAGCAGCAATGCCAGGGCCGCCCGGCAGCTCGAAGGATTGCTGTCCGTCGCGTCCGCCCCGGTGGTGCGCCGCATTCCGGGCGCCGGGCCGGTTTGCGCCGGACGCGGGCTGGAGGTGCGGCTGACGATCGACGATACGCCGTTCGGGGGCGCCGGCGGCATCGTGCTCGCTGCCGTGCTGGACCGATTTTTCGCGAAATACGTGTCGATCAACGGCTTCACCGAAACCGTGATGACGAGCCCGGATCGTGGGCAGGTGATGCGCTGGCCGCTTCGCCTGGGCCGGCGGCCGGTGCTCTAGCGATGTCGGTTCCGCCCACCGAATCGTCGCCTCCGGTGGCCTCGGGCCTGCCTGAGGAAATCCGATCGGCGCCGTATAAATTCGGCTTCTATGCGGTGCTCCGCCTGCTTGAGGCGCTGCACCCGGGCCGGCCTAGGCTCGGCCGCAGCCTCCGCCCCGCGCAGGATGCGATCCGGTTGGGCCAGGAACCGGGCGTGACCCATGCGGCGGCGTCGCTGGCCGCGATCGAGGCGGGCGGGGAGGGGCGGCCTGACCGGCTGCTGGTGCATGTCTTCGGCCTGTTCGGCCCGGACGGCCCCTTGCCGCTGCACATCACCGAGTTCGCGCGCGACCGACAGCGCAACCATGGCGACGCGGCGCTGCGGCGCTTCATCGACTTGTTCCATCACCGGACGATGTCGCTGTTCTACCGGGCCTGGGCGGACGTTCGACCGACCGTCAGCTTCGACCGGCCGGACGAGGACCGGTTCAGCCTGTATGCCGGCGCGCTCATCGGCCTGTCGACCCCCGGCCTGCGCGACCGCGACGCGATGCCCGACCTGACCAAGCTGCATTTCGCTGGCCTGCTGTCCGGCCAGACGCGGCACGCGGCCGGTCTCGGCTCGATCCTGTCGGCCTTTTTCACCACGCCGGTGCGCGTTGAGAGCTTCATCGGTACCTGGCTCAACCTGCCGGCCGCCGACCACTCAAGGCTGGGCGACGGCGCGCGCACGGCGGCGCTCGGGTCGACCTCGCTGCTGGGCGGCCGGGTCTGGAGTCGTCAGAGCAAGTTCCGGCTGGTGTTCGGGCCGCTCAGCCTGCCCGAATACGAACGCCTGCTCCCCGGCGGGTTGAGCTTCCACCGCCTCGTTCCGATCGTGCGCAACTGGGCGGGCGACGCGCTCGCATGGGATGTGAACATGGTGCTGCGGCGCGATGAGGTGCCGGCGATCCGTCTTGGCGAGCAGGGCAGGCTGGGCTGGACAACATGGCTGATGCCCCGGCCAGATCCATCGGACGCGACCGATCTTTTCCTCGAGGCGGGCGCCGACAGTCACGCTCGCTCCATCACTCAGTCCGCCGCGAAGGACCCCATCGCATGACCGAGATCAGCCGGGCCGCCCTGTTCGGGAAATTGAACCCACTCGCGTACCGCGCCGTGGAGGGGGCCACGGTCTTCTGCAAGCTGCGCGGCAACCCGTATGTCGAACTGGTGCATTGGCTGCATCAGATATTGCAAGGCCAGGACAGCGATCTGCACCGCGTCGTCCGACATTTCGACCTCGACGCGTCCCGCCTCGCCGCCGACCTCACCGCGGCGCTCGATCGCCTGCCGCGCGGCGCCACTGCCATTCAGGATTTCAGCCCGGTCATCGAGGAGGCCATCGAGCGCGGCTGGGTGTTCGCCACGCTGATGTTCGGCGCCGGCCAGGTGCGGACCGCGCACCTGCTGCTTGGCATTCTGAAGACCACGACGCTGCGCAACGCCTTGCTCGCGACCTCTCGCGAGTGGGAACGGATCAAGGCCGATGATCTGGCCGACGCGATCGCCGGGGCACTGGCCGATTCGCCGGAAGCGAAGCTGGTGGCGAGCGACACCGGCGCCGCGCCGGGCGAGGCGAGCGGCGCCATGGCCCCGGCGGCGGTCGGCAAGCAGGAGGCGCTGGCCAAATTCGCGGTCGATCTGACCGCGCGCGCACGGGACGGTGCGATCGACCCGGTGACCGGACGCGACGGCGAAATCCGCCAGCTGATCGACGTGCTGATGCGCCGGAGGCAGAACAACCCGATCCTGACCGGCGAGGCCGGGGTGGGCAAGACCGCCGTCGTGGAGGGCTTCGCGCTGCGTATCGCGGCGGGGGATGTGCCGCCGCCGTTGCGCGACGTCAGCCTGCGCGTGCTCGATGTCGGGCTGTTGCAGGCGGGCGCCAGTATGAAGGGCGAGTTCGAGAACCGGCTGCGTCAGGTGATCGAGGAGGTGCAATCCTCGCCGACCCCGATCATCCTGTTCATCGACGAGGCGCATACCTTGATCGGCGCCGGTGGCGCGGCCGGCACGGGGGATGCGGCGAACCTGCTCAAGCCGGCTCTGGCGCGCGGAACGCTGCGCACCATCGCGGCGACGACCTTCGCCGAGTACAAGAAGTATTTCGAGAAGGATCCCGCGCTCACAAGGCGTTTCCAGGTCGTGCAGGTCGACGAACCGGATGAGGAGACGGCGATCGGCATGATGCGCGGCATTGCCGGTGCTTTGGAGAAACATCACAAGGTCCTGCTGCTGGACGAGGCGATCGAGGCTTCGGTCCGGCTTTCGCACCGCTACATCCCGGCGCGACAACTGCCCGACAAATCGGTGAGTCTGCTGGACACGGCGGCCGCCCGCGTCGCGATCAGCCAGCACGCCGTCCCGCCCGCCGTGGAGGACACGCGGCGCCGGATCGCGCTGCTCGAAACCGAACGCGACATCATCGGACGCGAGGCGGCGGTGGGCATCGAGGTCGGCGAAAGGCTTACCCGCGTGGCCTCGCGGCTGGTCGAGACCAAGGCGGAGCTGACCTTGTTGGAGGCGCGTTGGGAGACCGAACGCGGCCTCGTCGAGAAGCTGCTGGCACTTCGGGCGGAACTGCGCGAGGGCGGCAAGACGGTCGATGCCCCGGCCCACGCCGCCGAGCCCGACCGGGCCGCCCGCCTCGCGGAATTGTCGCGGCTCCAGGCGGAACTCGCCGCCCACCAGGGCGAGACGCCGCTCATTCTGCCCAGCGTCGACCAGCAGGCGGTCGCCTCGGTGGTGGGCGACTGGACCGGCATCCCGGTGGGCCGCATGGTCCGCAACGAAGCCGAAGCCGTGCTGAATCTCGCGACCACGCTCGGGCGCCGCGTGGTCGGGCAGGATCATGGGCTGCGGATGATCGCGCGCCGGGTGCAGACGTCGCGCGCCGGCATGGATAACCCGGTGAAGCCGGTGGGCGTGTTCATGCTCTGCGGCCCGTCCGGTGTCGGCAAGACCGAGACGGCATTGGCGGTCGCCGAGGCGCTGTACGGCGGCGAGCAGAACCTGATCACGATCAACATGAGCGAGTTCCAGGAGGCACACACCGTCTCCACGCTGAAGGGTGCCCCGCCCGGTTACGTGGGCTACGGCGAGGGGGGCGTGCTGACCGAGGCGGTTCGGCGGAAGCCCTATTCCGTCGTGCTCCTCGACGAGTTCGAGAAAGCCCACCCGGACGTGCACGAGATTTTCTTCCAGGTGTTCGACAAGGGCGTGATGGAGGACGGGGAGGGGCGCTCGATCAACTTCCGCAACACGCTGATCCTGCTGACCTCGAATGTCGGCACCGACCTGATCATGGGCATGTGCCGCGACCCGGAACTGATCCCCGAAACCGAGGAGATCGCCAAGGCCTTGCGCGAGCCGCTGCAGAAAGTCTTCCCGCCGGCCTTGCTCGGCCGTCTCATCGTCATTCCGTACCTGCCGCTTTCGGACGCGGTGCTGCGCGGCATCATCCGTCTGCAACTCGGCCGCATCGTGGCGCGCGTCACCGCGACGCGCGGCATACCGTTCACCTACGACGAGGCCGTGGTGGAGCTGATCGCGAGCCGTTGCACCGAACCGGAGAGCGGCGGGCGGATGATCGATGCCATCCTGACGAACACGATGCTGCCGGACATCAGCGCGATATTCCTCGACCGGCTGCTCGCCGGCACCCCGGCGACGCGGGTGCATGTCGGCACCGACGCGGCGGGCTTCACCTACCAGTTCGACTGATCACGCCTTCAGGTGCTGTCGTCGGCCGATCCGCTCGCCGGATCGGCCGCCGCCGC
>JANXTF010000044.1 GCA_025352565.1 Rhodospirillales bacterium
CAGGAGGTCGCGGTCACACGCGGGGAGCGGGTCGAGCCTCGCCTTCGCATGACGAGACGATTGCGGCGTATCCGACCCACGGGGAGGCACCAGCCACGTGCATGGCCCAGGGTTCGTGGACCTGCCGCGGTTGCGGAACGACGGTGCGAGGCCAAGCCGGATACGCCGATGCTGATGTCGCGACGCCGCGGTCCTTCGACCAGGCCATCGTGGATCCCGGCCGCATGGCCGGCGGTGCCGCGCCTACGCGAGGGTCGGCTCGGTCGTCATGGCGGCTTGGCGTTCCACGGCGGACCGCCGCTGGGCGCTCTCGGACCAGCGCGGTCGCTGGTTGCCGCGTCGAGCACCACCAGCCGCCACGGCTCCCGCCCGCCCCAGATTGGCGCCATGTCGCCGGCGGGGTTGTCGAGCAACACGGCGCGCCGTGCCGGATCGCCGCATTTCTTGCACCGCAGCGCCAGTGCCACATCCGCCAGCGTGCCGCGGGCAGGGAGCGTGCGCAGCGGGATGATGGACGTGCCGCAGCACTCCACGGCCAGCCACAAATGCCGCAGGCTGCGTAATGAGGCGGCCAGGGCGAGCGCGCGATCGTGTGGGAGGGTCGGCGGCATGGCGGCACCATGCGCTACGGAACAAGAAGGGAACAGACTTCCCGGTAGGGCGGCCATGCGGGCGGCGCGTCTGAATCCGACATGCCTGGCGATGAGTTCCTGCCTGGCCGAGCTGCTAAGAGAAGCCGACCTTGCCTGGGCAGGGCGCACGAGGACGGCACGGTGAACTACCCGACCACGCCCGATGGCCGCTACTTCGTGGTCCGGGGCCGATTATGGCGCTGCTCGAACCCGGCCCTTGCGGACGATGTCCGGTCCGCACTGACGCGCGAGCTGATGACCGCACGAGCCGCCAAGGGCCGGGCGATGCGCGCCGGGGATGTCCAAGCCAGGGAGGCGGCGCGCCAGCGTGTGGACGCGGCCAAGGTGGCGCTGGGCGAACGGGGGCCGCCCTGGTGGACGGACGGCGCCCCGGACTACGGACGCCGGATGGTAAGGAACACGCCGTATGCGGGTATGATCCTGTAGCAACAGACCACCGTTAGCCCACCCGGGCGGGTTTCGACCCGCTGAACCGCGCCAGCTTCGCCCGGCGTATCTGCGACCGGGCCCGAACCGATGAACACCGATTGCCCGGTTCGTGTCGGCGATGCCGGCGCGTCTTCTTGAGCATGGCCCATGGGCAAGGCGGCGGCGGCCCGGTGCCGGATCGCCGCCGCGTGCCGAGCGGCTAGCCGCTGGGCGTCCCGGTCTCGGGGTCGGCCAACGGACGCCGGAGATCGACGCCGCTGAGCGCGGCCCGGAGCCCGGCGATGTTGCCGAAGTAGCTCTGCATGAGGTGGATCCCCGTGTGACCCATGGTCTGCAGGATCGTGGTGCAGTTGATCGCCAGTTCGTCGGCCCCGCCGCCGCTTGCCAAGACGCGCCGGCGCGGCAGCTTGGCGACGAACTCGGCCAGGGCGAGCTCCCGGCTCCATCGTCGGGTGCCAGTGTGGGGCACGCCCATATAGGCGGCCATGGCGCGCACCCCCCATTGCGTGACGACGGTGTTGTGGACGTGGTGCGGCAGGGCGGCGACCATCTCGGCACAGGTCGGGAAGCGTCCGAGCCGGTCGCACAGCGGCCGCAGCAATGCGGCCGCCTGCTCCTGCGTGTCGCACGCCCCGTTCGGCAGCCGGGGAAGCGGGAATTTCAGCCCGGTGCGCCGCGCCACCTCGTCGCGCAGCACCTCCTGCGCATTGGCGAAGATGCGCTTGCGGGCGAGCGCCATTTCGCCATGCCCGGCGGCCTTGAGTCCCTCCGCGGTCGGGAACTGTCCGTCATGGGCCCTCACCCACGCGACATGGGCCTCGATGACGCGCTCCCGCGGCCAGGTGCCCTTGCGGTTGCGCAGCGCGATGCCCGTCGTCTCCGCGACGCGCGGGGCCATGCCGGCCTGCTTCAGCATCTGGACGGCATGGCCGTAGCCGGCCTCGCGCAACTGGGTATGCGTCGGGAAGCCGCCGACCTCGGAGGCCACCTCGGCGACCGCGTCGCACAGGAAGTCGAACGTCCAGGTGCCATGCGCCCGCATCTGAATGTGTGTGTCGAAGGCCACGGCGGGCGGCACCTGCAGCAGCGTCGCGATCGCCGCCAGGTGGCCCCGCATCGCCTCGGCATCGACGGTGTCGGCGCTGTCGATGACGTGCAGCGGGAGGGTGCGCTCTCGATAGATGGCGGCCTTGCGCTTCCATTGCTCG
>JANXTF010000072.1 GCA_025352565.1 Rhodospirillales bacterium
GCTGTCGTTCAAGTTCGTCTGACCGGCCTTCGTCTGACCGGCCTTCGTCTGGCCGGCCGATGATCGGGCTGGCCGACGTGCGGGCGGCGGCCGCGCGGATCGCCGGCCGCGTGATCCGCACGCCCGCCCTGCGCAGCGCCACCATCTCGCGCGCCACCGGTGCCGACGTGGTATTGAAGCTCGACAATCTGCAGGCCACCGGCGCGTTCAAGGAACGCGGCGCGGCGAACCGGCTGTCGCTGCTGTCGGAGCCTGAGCGCCGCGCGGGCGTGGTCGCCATGTCCGCCGGCAATCACGCCCAGGCCGTTGCCCGCCACGCCCAGCTGCTCGGTATCGAAGCCGTCATCGTGATGCCCAACACCACGCCGGCCACCAAGGTGACGCGCACCGCGAGCTGGGGCGCCCGCGTGGTGCTGCACGGCGACACGCTGGCCGACGCCGCCGCGCACGCGCATGCACTGGCCGCGGCGGAAGGCCTCGTGTTCATTCACCCCTACGACGACGAGGGCGTGATGGCGGGCCAGGGCACGCTGGCGCTGGAATTCCTCGAAGACGTTCCCGAACTGGATTTCCTGGTGGTGCCGGTGGGCGGCGGCGGCCTTATTGCCGGCTGCGCGGTCGCCGCCACCGCATTGAAGCCCGGCATTCAGGTGATCGGCGTCGAGGTGTCGGCCTACGCCGCCCTCGCCCAGCGCCTCGCCGGGCAGCCGGTTTCCGTCGGCGGGGCCACCATCGCCGAGGGCATCGCGGTGCGCGACATCGGGGCGGCGCCGATGGCCGTGATCCGCGCCCATGTCGCCGACGTGCTGGTGGTGCCCGAGCGCGCGGTCGAGGAAGCGATAGCGCTGCTGATCGAGGGCGCCAAGGTGGTGGCCGAGGGGGCTGGCGCCACCGGGCTTGCGGCGTTGCTCGCCTTTCCCGAGCGGTTCGCCGGACGCTGCGTCGGCATTCCCATCTGCGGCGGCAACATCGACTCGCGCATCCTGGCCAACGTGCTGCTCCGCAACCTGCTGCGCGACGGGCGGCTCTTGCGGCTGGTGCTCGAAATCCCCGACCGGCCGGGCGTGCTGGCCGACATCGCGGGCCGCATCGGGGCGGCCGGGGGCAACATCATCGAGGTGTCGCACCAACGCCTGTTCGCCTCCCCCAGCGTGCAATCGGCCCAGTTGGAGGTGATGTTCGAAGCGCGGGACCCGGCCCATGGCGCGGCGATCGTGGCGGCACTCGAGGAAAGCTACACCGTCCGCCGGGCCTGACCACCGCGTTAACCGTTTGTTCGGCCGGCGCTGCCATGCTCCCCCTGAACCGGAGCGCGCGATGGACGATCTGCTGGCGGAATTCCTGGCCGAGACAAGCGAGAGCCTGGCCGCGCTCGATCTCGCTTTGGTCCGGCTGGAACAGACGCCGGGGGACAAGCCGACGCTGGCGCTGGTGTTCCGCCTGGTCCACACGATCAAGGGCACCTGCGGCTTCCTGGGCCTGCCCCGGCTGGAGCGGCTGGCGCACACGGCCGAAAGCGTGCTGGTGCGCGTGCGCGACAACGAAATCACCGCCACGCCGGCGCTGGTGTCGGCCGTGCTGCATGCGCTGGACGGCATACGGTCGATCCTGGCCGGCCTGGCCGCCGCCGGCGCGGAGCCGGCCGGCGACGATGCCGCGTTGATCGCGGAACTGGAGCAGGGCGCCTACGCCGCCTCGACGCCGCCGCCCGCCTCGACGACGCAGGCGACAGCCACGCACGAGAGGCCCGCCGCCGAACCCGCGGCAGACACGGCATCCGCCGGACAGACGATCCGGGTCGAGGTCGGCGTGCTGGAAAACCTGATGACCATGGTGGGGGAGCTGGTGTTGACCCGCAACCAGTTGCTGCAACTGGCGCGCGGGCAGAAAAATCCAGGTGTCGAAACCGAGCCGTTCACCGCCCCGTTGCAGCGCCTGTCGCAGATCACGGCGGATTTGCAGGAAGGCGTGATGAAGACGCGCATGCAGCCGATCGGCCAGGCCTGGAACAAGCTGCCCCGGCTGGTGCGCGATCTGTCCCACGATCTCGGCAAGCCGATCCTGCTCGAACTGCGCGGCGCAGAAACGGAACTGGACCGGCAGGTCCTGGAACTCATCAAGGATCCGATCACCCACATGGTCCGCAACTGCGCGGACCATGGGCTGGAAAGCCTCGCGGCACGTCGCGCGGCGGGCAAGCCGGACGCGGGCACCATCTCGCTCGACGCGTATCACGAGAGCGGCCACATCGTGATCGAGATCGCCGATGACGGCGCCGGGCTGCGGCTGGGCCGCATCCGCGCCCAGGCATTGGCACAGGGTCTCACCACCCATTCCGCGCTCTCCGCGATGGACGATGCCAGCATAATGCGCTTCATCCTTCAGCCGGGCTTTTCCACCGCCGACCGGGTGACGTCCGTGTCCGGCCGGGGCGTCGGCATGGACGTGGTGAGAACCAACGTCGAACGCATCGGCGGCATCATCGAGGTCGCCAGCACCGCGGGCCGGGGGAGCAGGTTCACGCTGAAAATCCCGCTGACGCTGGCGATCGTGGCGGCGCTCATCGTGGAGACCGCGGGCGAGCGCTTCGCCATGCCGCAGATCGGCGTCATCGAACTCGTCAGCGTCGGGAACGCGCACGTCGAACGTATCGACAACGCGATGGTGCTGCGGCTGCGCGGCCGGCTCGTGCCGCTGATCCGCCTGCATGACGTGCTGGCTCTCGATCCGCCCGTCCTTCGTTCAGGCGAACCGGTTGCGCCCGATCCGATCATCCCCGATCCGATCATCCCCGATCGGATTATCCCCGATCCGATCATCGTTGTCGCCCGGATCGCCGCCGCCATGGTTGGCATCGTGGTGGACCGCGTGTTCGACACGGAGGAGATCGTGGTCAAGCCGTTGGCGCCCATCCTGCGGGGCTTGAGCGTGTTCGGCGGCAACACCATCCTCGGCGACGGCTCCGTCATCATGATCCTCGATCCGGGCGGCGTCGCCCGCGCGGCCGGTCTGCACGGACGCGATATCGAGACGCGCGCGGCGGTAGCGCGTGAAATCGCGACCTCGGCGTCGCTTCTGCCGATGCTGCTGGTGAAGGCTGGCGGGTCGCTGATGGTCGTGCCCCTCAGTCTGGTCGCCCGATTGGAGCAAGTGCCGCGCGAGAAGCTGGAGCGGGCGGGCGACAGGATGGTGACGCAGTATCGCGGGCGCCTGATGCCGCTTGCCCCGATCTCGGGCGCGCTCGACCCGGCCCGCGCCAACCAATCCGTTCTGGTCTTCAGCGACACGGATCGGGCCACCGGGCGGGATCGCGCCGCGGGCCTCGTGGTCGACGAGATCGTCGATGTGATCGAGGACGAGTTGCGGGTTCAACTCGCGTCGTCGCGGCCGGGCACACTCGGCACCGCGATCGTCGCGGGGCTTGCGGTCGAGGTCATCGACACCGGCCATTGGCTGACGAGCGTGTTTCCCGACTGGTTCCTCGCGACCAACACCGCCGCCCGGCCGACGCCCAGATTGCTCGTGGTGGAGGACAGCGCGTTCTTCCGCCAGATGCTGGTACCCGTGCTGGCCGCGGAGGGCTACGAGGTGACGGCGGCGGCGGACGCGGCGCAGGCGTTTGCCCTTCGCGATGCCGGAAAGCTGTTCGACGCGATCGTCTCCGACATCGAGATGCCGGGGCTGAGCGGCCTTGAGTTCGCGCGCGCGGTCCGCGCCGGAACGACGTGGCGCGACACGCCGATGATCGCGCTCAGCGGACGCATCACCCCGAACGACGTGGCGGCAGGGCGCGAGGCCGGATTCATCGATTATGTGGAAAAATTCAACCGCGACACGCTGACAGCCAGTCTGCGCCGATGTCTCTCATCCGAACAGCCACCGGCATCCGCAGAGCGGCCGGCATCCGGAGAGAATCCGGCGATGCGCCCCAGGGGCATTTCCGCCGAGGCGCTCGCCGCATGAGCGCCGTAGCGACGATCACCCTCGTCACGCTGTCGGTCGGCGGCCAGCTTTGCGGCATCCCGGTCGGAGATGTGCGTGACGTGCTCAGCGCGCGGTCAATCAACCGTATTCCGCTGGCCTCGCCGGTGATCGCCGGAAATCTCAATCTGCGCGGCCGGATCGTGACCGCGATCGACGTGCGGCGCCGGTTGGACCTGCCGCCAGCGGCACCCGGCGCGGCCGCGATGTCGGTGGTCACCGAGCACGAGGGCAATCTGTATGCGCTGCTGGTGGACAGCGTGCGCGAAGTCGTGACCCTGGCGGCAAGCGGAGTCGAGGCCGCGCCGCCCACCCTGCACGCCGCGTGGGCGCGATACGGGGCCGGCGTGTTCCAGACGCCTGACGGCTTGTTGGTGACACTCGACGTGTCGCGCCTGCTCGATCTCGCGCATTGACCGACGCATGAACCCGATGGCGGCAACCGCCGTCCAGCCGGTCCGTGTGATGATTTGCGACGATTCCGCGGTGGCACGCGGCGTGATCGCCGGCCTGTTGGCGGACGATCCCGCCATCGCGGTCATCGCGCGCGCAGGCGATGGGCTGGCCGCGATGGACCGGCTCGGCGATGCCGAATTCGATGTCGTGGTGCTCGACGTCGAGATGTCGGGAATGGACGGGCTGACCGCGCTGCCGCTGCTGCTGGGTGCGCGGCCGGGTTTGCGCGTCATCATGGTGAGCGCGGTCACGACACGAGGCGCCGCCGCGACACTGCGTGCGTTGCGGCTGGGCGCCGCCGACTGCATCGCCAAGCCCGGCCCCACCTTTGCCAGCCAAACAGATTTCCAGCGCGAGCTTCTGGCAAAGGTCAAGGGCCTCGCCCGGCCAGCCCGGCCGACCGCCTTGTTCCACACGCGGCCCGAACCGGCGCACGCCTTACCGCTCATTCTAGCGGTGGGCAGTTCAACCGGCGGGCCACAGGCGTTGTTTTCACTGCTGAAGGGGCTTGGCCCGGGGGTGCCGGTGCCCATTCTGATCACCCAACACATCTCCGCGTCATTCATCCCGCTCCTGGCCGACCAGCTGACGCGCATCGGTGCCGCGCCCTGTCACGAGGCAATTGACGGCGCGGCGCTGCTGCCCGGCCATGCCTATCTCGCGCCGGGCGACCGCCACCTGCTGGTCGAGGGACCGGCGCATCAAATTCGCGCCCGCCTGTCGAGCGAGCCCGCCGAGAACTACTGTCGCCCGTCGATCGACCCCATGCTGCGCGGCGCGAGTGCAGCCTGCGGCGGTCGCGTGCTGGTTGCCATGCTGACCGGCATGGGCCAGGACGGACTGCGCGGCACCCGCGACGTCGTCGCGGCCGGCGGCTGCGCCATCGCTCAGGACGAGGCGAGCAGCGTCGTGTGGGGGATGCCCGGCGCCATCGCGCTGGAAGGCCTGTGCCACGACGTACTCCCTCTCAGCGAAATGCCGCGACGGCTGCTCGGTCTGATCGGTCCCGCCACCGCGGCGAGATCGCGATGAGATCCCCGCTCGCTCCCGCCGCCTTCGCCGTATTCGCCGCCGTGCTGCGCGACGGCTCAGGCATGTCGCTCCGGGAGCACAAGACGTATCTGCTGCGTGCCCGCCTCGCTCCGATCCAGCGGCGGCTGGGACTGCCCGATCTCGAGGCCCTGGCGAGACTGCTCGCCCAAACTGCCCAAACCGAGCTCGCGCGCGAGGTGACGGAAGCGATGACGACGAATGAAAGCCTGTTCTTTCGCGACGGGGCTTCGTTCGCGCATCTATTCGATCATGGCCTGCCGCGCATCCATGCCGCACGGCCAGACGCCGCCGCCCCCATTCGTATCTGGTCCGCGGGCGTGAGCTCGGGCCAGGAAGCCTACTCCCTGGCGATGATTGCCACCGGGCCGCCGCGGTCAGCATGCCGCCGCGCGATCCGGATCGTCGCGACCGACATCGCCCGCGCGCCCCTCGCACAGGCCCGCGCCGGCCGCTACAGCGATTTCGAGGTGAGCCGCGGTTTGCCTGCCCACTTCCAGGCCCGCTTCTTTTTCCGTGACGGCCAACGCTGGTTCGTCCGACCGGAGTTGAAGGCGCCGATCTCGTTTCGCGAGCATAATCTGCTGGATTCGGCCTCGCCGCTGGGCCAGTTCGATGTCGTGTTCTGCCGCAACGTGCTGATCTATCTGGACCCCGCCGCACGGCGCCTGGTGCTCGACAACATCGCCGCCGGGTTGTCACCGGACGGCCTTCTCTACCTCGGCGGCGGCGAGAGTCTGAAGGGCATCACCGACCGCTTTGTCGCATTGCCCGGCGAACACGGCGTGTTCACGCAACACGGCGGATAGACCTCAACTGAGGCCCCCGCGTGCCGCCACGGGCCACAGGCATTCGACCCGCCCGGCGCGAACGCCGACATACCAGTCGTAGCGGTCCACCGTCGGGTCGCAGTGTCCCGGGATCAGGCGAAGCTTGGTGCCAAGTGCCGGAGACGCGGCGGGATCGGCGAATTCGAGCTTTCCGTGTTCGTCCGACGCACCCACATAATGCAGGTCGGGCCGCGCCCAAACCACCGGCAGTCCGCTGTCCACCGCCACGGCCTTGTGGCCCGCATCCAGCACCGCGACATTGGGCTGCGCGGTGCTCATGACCGTGGACAGCACGAACAACGCATGCCGGAACAGGCCAACGGGCTGGCCTGCCGCATCGAGGTTGCGCGCATAATCGGCATCCATGAAAATGTAGCTGCCCGCCTGGATTTCCGTGTAGACGCCCGACGCCGCCTCCAGCTCGAACGTGCCGGTGCCCGCGCCGCCGACAATGGGGCAGTCGAGCCCTTGCTGGCGCAACTGCTCCACCGTGCGACGCGTCCCGTCAGCGGCGGCGGCAATCGCGAATTGGCGTTGCGCCGGCGATCTCAGATGCTGCGCGCTGCCGTGATACGCCTGCAAGCCGCCGAAGCGCAGATGCGGCGATGCGGCGATCAGCCGCGCCAGCGCCACCGCATCCGGACCCGGCCGCACCCCGCAGCGCGCGGCCCCCACGTCGATCTCGACCAGCACCCCCAGGCGCACGCCGGCCTGCGCGGCAGCCCGCGCGAGGGCCGCGACCTGGGTGGCATCGTCCACGCAAACCGAAATCGTGGCGATCCGGGCCAATGCCGCCAGCCGCGCGAGCTTGGCCGCACCGACGACCTCGTTGCTGACGAGGATGTCCCGCACGCCGCCCCAGGCGAGGATTTCGGCCTCCGAAACCTTCTGCACGCATTGCCCCACGGCGCCCCGCGCGATCTGAAGATGCGCGATTAAGGGCGATTTATGGGTTTTGGCATGCGCCCGGAGCCGGGTTCCGCTGCCCGCCAGTCGGCTCGCCATGGTATCGAGATTGGCCTCGAACGCGTCGAGATCGATCAGCAGGGCCGGCGTATCGATCTCGTCCTCCGGCATTCCAGGACTCGCGGGCGGGGCTTGCAGCATCGTGGTCGCTCTCCATGGCCTTCAACGGCAGTTTCGGCCGCGAAAGCCACGCCGGCAATGAGGAACAGCGACCCTCTTACGACTTTGTTCTACCCGCTGGCCCACCCGTCGGCGCGCAATCTCCCTGCGCAAGACGGCAGCCCTCGATGAGCGCATGATGCGGAAGCAAGGAATGCGGCGCCAGGCAGCCGTGCCAATCGATGCCCTGATCGATCGCGCCGAGCGGAAGCTGAACCGCCTCGATGTAGCAGGGCGGCGGTCGGAACGCGGGGCTTGCGCGGGCGACGGTCCCGTCGAGAACGCCGAAGACGTCGCCATCGCCCGCCGGAGCGGTATCGCTCCGTGCCGGACGAGGGAAACGCAAGCGCGCCGGGCCACCCGGACGCTTCCCCGTCCCCGGCAGCCTGCCGGCTTCGACGAGCAGCGCGGGCAAACCTGTCCCGGCGGCTTTGGTGAGAACAACCATGGTCGGATCCCGATGTGATCCGGCCATGATCGACGACGCGCCCTAACTTCCTCTTAAAACGCGGGCTTCCTCTTGAAACGCGGGCTTCCTCTTAAAACGCGGGGCGCGCGGACACCGGTTCAGTGACCCGCATTGGTCCCCGAGAAATCCGGCGAGGCCAGGCCGGATAGCGCGAGTTGGTCCACCAACGCCTGCTTCAACCGCTCCAGCCCCGCCTCGGTGCTGGCCTCGACACGCGCCACCAGCACCGCCTGCGTGTTGGATGCCCGCAACAGCCACCAGCCATCGTCGGTGCGCACCCGCACGCCGTCGATGTCGGACAGCCGGGCGCCCGCCGCCTTCAGGCGCGCCGCCACCTCCTCGATCACCACGAATTTGCGCGCGTCGCCGCAGTCGAAGCGCAGTTCCGGCGTGTTCACCACATGCGGCAGCGCGGCCCGCACCTTCGACAATGGGCCGTCCATCCGTGCCACAATGCCAAGCAGGCGCACCGCCGCGTACAGCGCGTCGTCGAAGCCGTACCATTTGTCGGCGAAAAACACATGGCCCGACATCTCGCCCGCGAGCGGCGAGCCGGTCTCGGCCATCTTCGCCTTGATGAGGCTGTGCCCGGTTTTCCACATCAGCGCGTTGCCGCCCGCCCGCGTCACCTCGTCGAACAGCACCTGGCTGGCCTTCACGTCGGCGATGATGGTCGCCCCCGGATGGGTTTTCAGCACATCGCGCGCCAACACCACCAGCAGCTGGTCGCCGAACAAAATCGCGCCGCTGTCGTCCACCACGCCGATCCGATCCGCGTCGCCGTCGAACGCGATGCCCAGGTCGGCGCCGCGCGCCCGGACTTCGGCCACAAGCTGCGCCACGTTGGCGGCCACCGTCGGGTCCGGATGATGATTGGGGAAGCGCCCGTCGATCTCGGGAAACAGGATGGTGTGCTCGCCGGGCAGGCCCGCCACCAGGCGCGGCAGCACATCGCCGGCAGCACCGTTGCCGTTGTCCCACACCACCTTCAGCAGCCGGTCGCCGCCATCCCAGTCCGCGAGCAGCCGGGCGACGTATTCGGTGGAAACATCCACCTCGCGCTCGCTGCCATCCGCTTCGGCCACCACGTCGCCGGCGGCGGCCATGCGGCCGATATCGCCGATCTGCGTGCCAAAGAACGGCTTGCGGTTCAGCATCATCTTGAAGCCATTGTAATCCGGCGGATTGTGGCTGCCGGTCAGCATGATGGCGCCGTCGGTCTTCATGATGGTCGAGGCGAAATACAGCATCGGCGTCGGCCCCCGCCCGATGCGGATCACCTCCATCCCGCTCGCCCGCAATCCCGCCACCAACGGCGTTTCGAGGTCAGGCGAGGACAGCCGCCCGTCATAACCCACCGCCACGGTGGCGCCGCCGCCGCGCGCGACCACGCTGCCGAAGCAGCGCCCGATGGCGAAGGCGTCCGCCTTGCGGAGCGTGCGGTCGACGATGCCGCGGATATCGTATTCGCGCAGAACCGTCGGGTCGAAATCGTGCCGGAAGGCCATGTCAGGTCGCCGTTTCATATGTCTTGAGGAACGCCCGCACCGCCGGCCCGATATCGGGCCGCATCAGAGCGAACGCGATCTGGGCCTCCAGGTAGCCGATCTTGTCGCCGCAATCGAACCGCCTTCCCTCATAGCGCAGCCCGTGGAACGGCACGCGCCCGATCAATTTGGCCATCCCGTCGGTCAGTTGGATTTCGTTGCCCGCGCCCCGCTCCATCGCGGCGAGGAAGCCCATCACCTCGGGCGTCAGCACGTAGCGGCCGATGATCGACAAATTCGAGGGCGCGTCCGCCGGTTTCGGCTTCTCGACCAACCCCTTCACCTCGACCAGCCGACCATCATCGGTGCCGACGTCGAGGATGCCGTATTTGTTGGTCTGGTCGCGCGGCACCTCGACCACGGCCACCACGCAGCCGCCGGTCTCGGCGTGGGCATCGGCCAACTGCTTCATGCACGGCGTGTCGGACAGCACGAGGTCATCGGGCAGCAGGATCGCGAACGCGTCGTCGCCGATGAACGCGCGCGCACACCAGATGGCGTGGCCCAGGCCCAGCGGCTCCTGCTGGCGCGTGGTCACGATGGCACCGGGCGGCAGCCGCATCTCGGCCAGGAGGTTCAGCTCGGCCTGCTTGTTGCGCGCGCGCAAGGTGGCCTCCAGCTCGTAGGCCACGTCGAAATGGTCGACCAGCGCGATCTTGCCGCGCCCGGTCACCAGGCAGAACTGTTCGATCCCAGCCGCGCGCGCCTCCTCGACCGCGTATTGGATCAGGGGCTTATCGACGATGGGCAGCATCTCCTTGGCCATCGCCTTGGTGGCGGGCAGGAAGCGCGTGCCCAATCCCGCGACGGGGAAGACGGCTTTGCGAAGCGGCTTTGTCACGGGGTTTCCTCGTCTGATACTGGGCAAGCGACACCGAACACGTCGTGCCATGCGCCCCGCCGGGAGGGCAAGTGGGCAGGCCGGATTGCCCGAAGCGCGCGCCGTTCACACGAGCGTATCCCGTGCCTGGTTGATCCGCGCCGCGAGCCAGTCCGATCCGCCCTGATCGGGGTGCGCCGCCCGCATCAATCGCCGATACGCCGCGAGCACCTCGGCACGGGGCGCGCCCTGGGCCAGCCCGAGCACCGCATAGGCCTCGTCCCGCGACATCGCGCGGCCAGCCGTGCGTTTCGGCGCGACCTTGCCGGCCCACTCGCCGCGAAAGCTCCAGATCAGCGGCCCCAGCACCACCAGCGCGCCGATCGCCGCCGCCCCGCGCCCGGTGAGGAACAGCATCGCGGCCAGCAGGAGGCCGCCGATCCCCGCGACCCAGATGCCGAAGCTCTTCACGGTGGCGACCTGGGCGCGCGAGAACATGCCCAAGGCGCCCATCATCACCAGCAGCGCGGCCCCGCCGAGCAACAGCATCATCATGCGGCGACGGTCGCCTCCGCCAGGGCATTCTCCTGCGCCTCGCGCGCCGCGATGGCGCTGATGTTGACGATGCCGCGCGCCGTGACGCTGGGCACCACCACATGGATCGGCTTGCACATGCCCAGCAGCAACGGCCCGACCGGCAGGCCGTCAGCGGCCGCCTTCACCAGGTTGAATGCGATGTTGGCGGCGTCAAGACTGGGCATTATCAGTAGGTTGGCGGTTCCGTGCAGCTGGCTATCCGGCACCGCTCGGTCGCGGATCGCCTCGCTGAGCGCCGCGTCCGCGTGCATCTCGCCGTCGATCTCCAGATCTGGATCGCGGGCGCGGATCAGCCCGAGCGCCATGCGCATCTTGCGGGCCGAGGGCGAGTTGCTGGCACCGAAACTCGAATGCGACAGCAGCGCGGCCTTGGGGGTGATGCCGAAACCGCGCACCGCCGCCGCCCCCAGCAGCGTCATCTCCGCCACCTGTTCGGCGGTCGGGTCGATATTCATGTGGGTGTCGCAGATGAACAGGGCGCCGGCCTGCAGGATGAGGCACGACATGGCGTAGATGCACGACACGTCAGCGCGCCTGGGGATGATAGGCATAACGTATAACATATGCCGCCACCAGTCGCCGCTGCCACCGCAGATCGCCGCGTCCGCCAGTCCGGAATGGAGCAGCATGGCGGCCGCAACGGTATTGCGTATACGCATCCGGCGGGCGGCCGCGTCCGGCGGACCGCCGCGACGCCCCACGAGACGCTGATATTCGGCCACCATTGGCGCAAAAACCGCCTCATCCTGCGCGGGATCGAGCACTTTCACGCTCTCATGGAGGTCCATTCGGAGCCCCATCTCGCGCACGCGGGCCTCGATCACCGCCCGGCGGCCGATCAGGATGGGTTGCGCGATCTGGTCGTCCACCAGCGTTTGCACCGCCCGCAACACGCGCTCGTCCTCGCCCTCGGCATAGACGATGCGGGAACTGGCGGATTTCACCGCCTCGAACACCGGGCGCATCAGCTGCCCCGAGCGGAACACGAAGCGTTCGAGTTCGCTGCGATAGGCGAAGAAATCCGCGATCGGCCGCGTGGCGACCCCGGATGCCATGGCGGCCCGTGCCACGGCCGGTGCGATTTGCAGAATCAGCCGTGGATCGAACGGTTTGGGGATGATGTAGTCGGGTCCGAACACTGGCGCCGTCCCGCCATAGGCCGCCACCACCACCTCGCTCGCCTCGACGCGGGCGAGTTCGGCGATGGCCTCGACGGCGGCAAGCTTCATCGCCTCGTTGATCTCGGTGGCGCCAACATCCAGCGCGCCGCGAAAGATGAACGGGAAGCACAGCACGTTGTTGACCTGGTTGGGATAATCGCTGCGCCCCGTGGCCACGATCGCGTCCGGACGCGCGGCGCGCACCGCCTCGGGATGGATTTCGGGCTCGGGGTTGGCAAGTGCCAGGATGATCGGCTTCTCGCCGAACAGCGGCAGCCATTCCGCCTTCAGCACGCGCGGAGCGGACAGGCCCATGAAGATATCCACCCCCTCCAGCACATCGTGCAGCGTGCGGGCATCGGTGTCGCGGGCATAGCTGCCCAGCCGCTCGTCGAGTCCCTCGCGGCCGCGATGCACCACGCCCTTGATGTCGGTCAGCGTCACGTTTTCCCGCTTGAGCCCCATGGCGATCAGTAGATCGACGCAGGCCAAGGCCGCGGCCCCCGCGCCGGAGGTGACGAGCTTCACGTCCTCCAGCTTCTTGCCTTGCAGCAGCAGCGCGTTGCGAATCGCGGCGGCGACCGTGATGGCTGTGCCGTGCTGGTCGTCGTGGAACACCGGGATCTTCATGCGCGCCCGGAGCTTGGCTTCGATCGCGAAGCATTCCGGCGCCTTGAGGTCTTCGAGGTTGATCGCGCCGAACGTCGGCTCCAGCGCCGCCACCACGTCGCAGAAGCGGTCCACGTCCTGCTCGTCCACCTCGATGTCGAACACGTCGATGCCGGCGAATTTCTTGAACAGGACGGCCTTGCCCTCCATCACCGGCTTGCTGGCAAGCGGGCCGATATTGCCCAGGCCCAGCACGGCGGTGCCGTTGGTGATGACGCCCACGAGATTGCCCCGCGCGGTGTATTCGTGCGCCATCTCGGGGTTGGCGGCGATCTCGAGGCAGGGGGCCGCCACGCCCGGCGAATAGGCGAGTGCGAGGTCGCGCTGGGTCGCCATGCGCTTGGTCGGCTCGATCTGCAACTTACCTGGCCGAGGCAGGCGGTGGTATTCCAGCGCCGCCTTTCGGAAATCGTCTTCCATTGCCATCTCATTCCCCAAGCTGGGGGAAGGATTAGCGGCAATCCCCGTCAGGCGACAGGCCCCGTCAGGCCACCGACCCCGTCTGGCCACAGGCAATGAAGGTGAATATGCGGTCGAGAAGACTCGAACTTCCACAGGGTTTCCCCCACAAGCACCTCAAGCTTGCGCGTCTACCATTTCGCCACGACCGCATCGTGGTGAGCGGCGCGGTATAACGGATGAGGGTTGGGCAGGCAATGGAGGTTGAGTGGCGGATTTCGCAGGGGCTGACCGCCTACCCTGACGCCCTGGCGGAGATGCGCGGTCGCGCGGCGGCGATCCGGGCGGGCAACACAGACGAGGCGGTGTGGCTGGTGGAGCATCCGCCGCTGTTCACCGCCGGCACATCGGCCCGTGCGGAGGAGTTGTTCAATCCGGCCGGCTTCCCGACCTATGAGGCCGGCCGCGGCGGGCAATGGACCTATCATGGGCCGGGCCAACGCACCGCCTACGTGATGCTGGACCTTACGCGCGACCACGGCCAGGTCCGTGCGCGCGACGTGCGGAGCTATGTCGAGGGGCTGGAGGAATGGCTGATCCGGGCACTCGACCGCTTCAACGTGCGCGGCGAACGCCGCCAGGGGCGCATCGGCATCTGGGTGGCCGACCGAGCGGCCGGCACGGAGGCCAAGATCGGCGCCATCGGCGTGCGCGTCACCCGCTGGGTGAGCTGGCACGGGGCGGCGCTGAACGTGGAGCCCGACCTCGTCCATTTCGACGGCATCGTGCCCTGCGGCGTCCGCGAACACGGCGTGACCAGCCTGCACGCGCTCGGCATTCCGGCCACGATGGCGGAGGCGGACGCGGCCTTGCGGCAGGCGTGGGGAGAGGTGTTCGCGGTCCCTACGCGGGCGGTTCGCCCGCTTCCGGATTGGCGATCGCCGTCTCGATGATCGAAATCGATCGCCCGCGGTCACCCGTGGCCAACGCCCCGCGCGCCTCCGCGATCTGGCGCACCAGACTCTGCCGGCTCGGGTCGCCCGCGCGCGAGGGCGCCACCGATCGCGACAAAGCGCGGCTCTCGGCGCGTTCCATCGCTTCCTGCGCCTCGCCCGTGCGGTTGGCCGCAAGCGCCCGCCGCGCCGCTTCCAGAAACACGCGAGGCGGCGCGCTCTCACTGACATCGGGGCTGGGCAGGCGGGGTGCGATGGGCGAGGTCGTGTCCGATTGCGTGATGTTGCTGGCACGGTCCGACAGCGGCAGCGACTGGCCGGTGCCCGGAATATTGCCCGGCCGCGCGCCATCGGGCGTGTTCGGCACGGTCTGGGCGAGTGCCGGAAGGGCGGCGAGCAGAAACGCCGAAACTACGAATCGAGCGGTCATGGCATGAACTCCGTCTGAGAATCAGGCATCCAGGCTGTCGAGCCGAAATGCGTCGGCGATGCGGCGAACCGCGCCCGCGGCATCGACCAGCATCACGTCGAACCGCACGTCCCCGAGTGCCCAGTCGGGGTGCTCACCGAGCAATATGCCGGCGCCCCGGAGCAACCGGCCCCGCTGACGCGCCGACAGTACGTGCGCTGCACCTGCCAAGGTGGTGCCGCGCTTGACCTCGATAAAGGCCACGAGCCCCGATTTCTCCGCCACCGCGTCGATCTCGCCGCAAGCCGTGCGGACGCGACGCGCGAGCACGATCCAACCGTCGCGCACGAGGGCGGCACACGCGGCATCCTCGGCCGCAAGGCCGGCCGCGTGGTTGCGGCCGCCGCGTGTGATCCGCGCGAGGCTGGTCAGAGGCCCGCCATCGCCTCGACCGCCTGCACCAGGGCGGAATGGTCCAATTCGGCCCCGCCATGGGCCACAACCGAGGAGAACATCTGCTGCGCGACCGCCGTGTTCGGCAGCGCCATGCCCATCTCGCGGGCGGCCGACAATGCGAGGTTCAGATCCTTCTGGTGCAGCTTCACCTTGAAGCCGGGCTTGAAGGTGCGGTTGATCATGCGTTCGGCATGGACCTCCAGGATTTTCGACGACGCGAAGCCGCCCATCAGCGCCTGACGGACCCGCGCGGGGTCGGCCCCGGCCTTGCGGGCGAAAGTCAGCGCCTCGGCCACCGCCTGGATGTTCAGCGCCACGATGATCTGGTTGCACACCTTGCACGTCTGGCCGGCTCCGTTCTCGGGGCCGACATGGGTGATGTTCTTGCCCATCGCCTCGAACAGCGGGCGCGCCCGCTCGAACGCGGCATCCGGCCCGCCCACCATGATCGTCAACGACGCGGCCTTCGCCCCGACCTCGCCGCCCGATACCGGGGCATCGAGATACTCGCAGCCGTACTTGGCCACGCGGGCGGCGAAATCCTTGGTCTCCATCGGGCCGATCGAGGACATGTCGATCACCAACTTGCCCGGATGCAGCCCCTCCGCCACGCCATGCGCGCCGAACAGCACGCGCTCCACGTCGGGCGTGTCCGGCACCATCAGGATGATCGCCTCGGCCGCCTCGGCCACCGCCGCCGCATCGGTCAGCACGGCGGACGCGGCCGCGCGCAACTCGGGCGTCAGGCTGTGCCGGTCGGGCACGAAAAGCTCATGGCCGGCGGCCTTGAGGTTAAGGGCCATGGGCGCCCCCATGATGCCCAACCCGATGAAACCGATCTTCATGGCCGTGTTCTCCCCGTGCCGCTCAAACGCCGTATTTCTGCCGCCAGGCAAGGCCTGCCACGGTATCGCCGGCCGGGCGATACTCGCACCCAACCCAGCCCTGATAGCCCAGCGCGTCGATCCGCTTGAACACGAACTCCCAGCCGATCTCCCCGGTACCGGGTTCGTTGCGCGCCGGCACGTCCGCGATCTGCATATGCGCGATCACGGGCAGCAGCGCCTCCATGCGCTTCGTCACGTCGCCCTCGGTCACCTGGCAGTGGTAGATGTCGAATTGCAGGCCGAGCCGGTCGCGCCCGATCGCATCCACCACCGCCGCCCCCTGCGCCATCGTATTGAGGTGGAAGCCCGGCATATCGCGATGGTTGATCGGCTCGATCACCAGCTTCACGCCCGCCGCAAGCGCGAGCTCGGCGGCCCAGGCGAGGTTGGCGGCATAGATCGCCGCGGCGGTGACTGGGCTCGTGGCGGCGGGCGGAATGCCGGCCATGACATGCACCATCTTGCCGCCCAGCGCCGCCGTATAGTCGAGCGCCAGCTTCACCCCGTCGCGGAACGCCTGCTGTCGGCCCGGCAGCGACGCGAGCCCGCGCTCTCCGGCCGCCCAGTCGCCCGGCGGCATGTTGAACAGCACCTGGGTCAGTCCCGCGCCATCCAGCCGGGTGCGGATATCAGCGGCCTTGTGCTCGTACGGGAACAGGAACTCGACGCCCTTGAAGCCTGCGCGGCCGGCGGCATCGAAGCGGTCGAGGAACGGAACCTCGTTGAACATCATCGACAGATTGGCGGCCAGACGCGGCATGCTTGTTCCTCCCAGAGCGGCAACCGGACGGTAGCGACACGCTGGCGGGTTGAACAGTCAGCCAGTCGCCCGCCAACGGCGCGTCGTGAGCGAGGCCGGTGATTTGCCTTCCCTCCCCGCATCGGGAATACCTCCCGCCAGCATGCCCCCCCTCCGCCCATGACCGTCGAACGCCTCCTCCTCACCCTCCTGCTGGGCGGGGTGGCCATCGGGTGCGTCCTGGTGCTGTATCCGTTCCTGTCGGCCATCCTGTGGGCGGCCATCCTGACCTACACCACCTGGCCGCTCTACGAGCATCTACGCACCCGCCTGCATCTCGCCCGCACGGGAGCCGCGGGGTTGATGGTGCTCCTCACCGCCGTGATGATCGTGCTGCCGCTCGCCCTCGCCATCCCGAGCGGCGCCGACGACGCGGACCATTTGCGGCATTTGATCCAGGACGCGCTTGCGGCCGGACTTCCGGGAGCGCCCGGCTGGGTCGCCGCCGTGCCGGTAATCGGGCAAAGCATCGCCGATCTCTGGAACGGCTGGGCGGCGGACCTCACTGCCATGGTGATGTTCTTCAAGCCGTATTTCGGTGCCGCCGCCGAGTTCGGGCTCACCTCGCTGCTGGGCCTGGCCAACGGCGTGCTGATGTTCCTGCTGGCGCTGTTCGTGGCGTTCTTCTTCTACGCGTCGGGTGACCGGCTGAGCGTGTTCGTGGTGGCCACCCTGCATCGCATCATGGGCAACCGTGCCGAACGCCTCATCGGCGTGACCGGCGCCACCATCCGCGGCGTGGTGTACGGCATATTGGGCACCGCACTGGTGCAGGGCATCCTGGTGACATTCGGCCTGTGGCTGTCGGGCGTCCCCCGGCCGCTGCTGTTGGGCGTCATCGCGGGTGGGCTGTCGGTGCTGCCGATCGGGGCACCCGTCGTCTGGATCCCGGCCTCGCTGTGGCTGCTGACCAGCGGACACACTGCGTGGGGGATGTTCCTGTTCGCCTACGGCATCATCGTGGTCAGCGGCGCCGACAGCCTGATCCGCCCCTATTTCATCTCGCGTGGCGCCCAGTTGCCCTTCCTGCTGACCATGCTGGGCGTGCTTGGGGGCGCGCTGGCGTTCGGTCTCCTGGGCATCTTCGTGGGTCCGGTGCTGCTGGGCGTGGCGTTCACCTTGGTGAGCGAATACGCGCGCGGCGACATGGAGCTAACCGCGACCTGAGCTCTGGCGCGACCTGAGCTCTGGCGCCTTTACACGAAGCGATGATGACGCTCTCATCGCCAAGCCTGTCCTTTGCCGATTCCGGGGAATGCCAACCACGCCATGCCCGCCTTTATCCTCTCGCGAATCCTTCAGGCGATCCCGGTCCTTCTGGTCGTGGGTTTCATCTCGTTCGCCATGTTCGCCTTCGTGGGCGACCCGGTGACGGCCATGCTCGGGCAGGACTACACCGAGGCGCAGCGTATCGCGCTGGTACACAAGCTTGGGCTCGACCAGCCGTTCTTCGTGCAATACGCCAAGTTCATGTGGGCGGCGGCGCAAGGAGAGTTCGGGTTGAGCTACCGCCTCGCCCGCCCGGTCAGCGGGCTGATTTTGGAGCGCCTGCCCGCAACCGTGGAACTGGCGATGACCTCGGCCACGTTGGCGCTGCTGATCGGCGTGCCGATGGGCGTTTATACCGGCATCCGCCGCAACAGTTTCGCCAGCCGCGCCTTCATGGTGTTCTCGCTGCTCGGCGTGTCGCTGCCGACCTTCCTGATCGGCATCCTGCTCATCCTCGTGTTCGCCGTTCTGCTCGGCTGGCTGCCCAGCTTCGGGCGCGGCGAGGTGGTGCATTTCTCGCACTGGAGCACGGGGTTTTTCACCGTCTCCGGTCTCAAGGCGCTGATATTGCCGGCTGTCACGCTCGGACTGTTCCAGATGACACTCATCATGCGGCTGGTGCGCTCCGAGATGCTGGAGGTGCTCCGGAGCGACTACATCAAGTTCGCCCGCGCCCGCGGGCTGTCGCAGCGGGCGATAAATTTTGGCCACGCGCTCAAGAACACGCTGGTTCCGGTCATCACCATCGTCGGCCTGCAACTGGGCGGGCTGATCGGCTTCTCGATCGTGACCGAGACCGTGTTCCAATGGCCCGGCATGGGGCTGCTGCTGGTGCAGTCGATCCAGGTGGCGGATATCCCGGTGATGTCGGCCTACCTGCTGCTGATCTCGGTGGTGTTCATGGGCATCAACCTCGTGGTCGACCTGCTGTACTACGCGGTCGATCCCCGCCTGCGGATGACGCGGCGCGTATCGGCGAACGCCCCATGAGTGCCGCCCACAAGACCGCGCCGGGAGCGGTGGCACGCCTCCTCGACAGCGATTTCGTCTATGCGTATCGACGTTCGCCGATCGCCATCGCCGCCTCGCTGGTCGCCGCCATCTGCCTGCTGGCAGCCCTCCTGGCGCCCTGGATCGCGCCGCACAACCCGTTCGACCTCGCCAGCCTCAACCTGCTCGACAGCTTCAAGCCGCCGGCCTTCCTGGCCGAAGGCGAGCGCGCCTTCCCGCTCGGCACCGACGACCAGGGCCGCGACCTGCTTTCCGCCATCATGTACGGGGCCCGCATCAGTCTGCTGGTCGGCATCCTGGCGGTGGCATTGGCGCTGGTCGTCGGCATCAGCATCGGCCTGACCGCAGGCTATCTCGGCGGCACGGTGGACGCGATCCTGATGCGGGTCGCCGACGTGCAGTTGACGTTCCCGTCGATCCTGATCGCGCTGCTGGTGGACGGCATCGCCCGTGCCTTGCTGCCGCGCGAGATGCATGAGGCGCTCGAAATCTACGTGCTGGTGTTCGCCATCGGCATCGCGCTCTGGCCGCAATTCGCCCGTACCGTGCGCGGCTCGACCCTGGTGGAGCGCGGGCGGGAATACGTGATGGCGGCACGGGTGATCGGCCTCTCCTCCCCGCGCATCATGGTAAGCCACATTCTGCCCAACGTGCTTGGCCCCGTGCTGGTGATCGCCACCATCAACCTTGGCCAGGCGATCCTGACCGAGGCGACCTTGTCGTTCCTCGGCGTGGGATTGCCGCCGACGCAGCCCTCGCTCGGCACCCTCATCCGTATCGGCAACGACTTCCTGTTCAGCGGCGAGTGGTGGATCACCGTCTTTCCCGGCATCGGTCTCGCGATGATGGTGCTGGCGATCAACCTGCTGGGCGACTGGCTGCGCGATGCGCTCAACCCCCGCTTGCGCTGATGGGATCGCTGCGATGACGCTGCTGGACGTCCAGGACCTGACCGTCGAATTCCCCACCCGGCGCGGCACTTTGCGGGCGATCGACAGCATCTCGTTCTCGATCGGGACGGGGGAGATCCTCGGCGTGGTGGGCGAGAGCGGCGCCGGCAAATCACTGACGGGGGCCGCCATCATCGGACTGCTGGAGCCGCCCGGCCGCATCGCCGGCGGCCAGATCCTGTTTGCTGGCAAGCGTATCGACAATCTTTCGCAGGACCGCATGCGCGCGATCCGCGGCCGGCAGATCGGCGCCATCTTCCAGGACCCGCTGACCACGCTGGACCCGCTGGTCTCGATCGGTCGCCAGTTGGTCGAGACCATTCAGACCCACCTGAGGCTGTCGGATCGCGACGCGAAGGCACGGGCGATCAAGTGGCTGGAGGAGGTCGGCATCCCCGCCGCCCGCGCCCGGATCGACGCCTATCCCCATGAATTCTCCGGCGGCATGCGCCAGCGTGTGGTGATCGCGTTGGCCCTGTGCGCCGAACCCCGCCTGGTGATCGCCGACGAGCCCACCACGGCGCTCGACGTGTCGATCCAGGCGCAGATCATCGAATTGTTGAAGCGCCTGGCGCGCGACCACGGCACGTCGGTGATGCTGGTGACGCACGACATGGGCGTTATCGCCGAGACATGCGACCGGGTGGCGGTGATGTATGCCGGCCGCATCGCCGAGATCGGCCCCGTGGTGGAGGTCGTGCGGCACCCGAAGCATCCGTACAGCGAGGGGCTGATGGGCAGCATCCCCTCGCTGGAGCATCGCGTGGCACGGCTGCGCCAGATCGACGGCGCCATGCCCCGTCTGGCGGCGATCCCGCCCGGTTGCCCCTACAACCCACGCTGCCCGAAGGTGTTCGACCGCTGCCGGGTGGAGCGGCCGGGATTGCTGGAGGCGGATGCCACGCGGGCGGCGTGCTGGCTGTACGACAAGGCGGCGGCGCATGTCTGACCTCGTGCTCGAAGCCGTCAAGGTCGCGCGCTACTTCGACGTGTCGAAACCGTGGCTGCAACGCGCCCTCACCGGCGGCAGGCGCACCACGCTTCGCGCCGTGGACGACGTTTCGTTCGCCATCCCGAAGGCCACGACGCTGTCGCTGGTGGGCGAAAGCGGCTGCGGCAAATCCACCGTCGCGCGGCTCGCGGTCGGGTTGTATGAGCCCACCTCGGGCAGCATCCATTTCGAGGGCCAACCGCTCTCGGCCGCCCGCGCCCAGGCGTCGCTGCGGCGGCGGATGAACATGATCTTCCAGGACCCGTATGCTTCGCTCAACCCGCGCTGGCGGGTGCGCGACATCGTGGCCGAGCCGCTGCGCGCGTTCCGCATCCTGACCAGTCCGCGCGATGTGGTGGCACGAGTGGGGGAGTTGCTGACGCAGGTGGGGCTCACCCCCGCCGACGGCGAGAAATTCCCGCATGAATTCTCCGGCGGCCAGCGCCAGCGCGTGTCGATCGCACGGGCATTGTCCAGCGCGCCTGACTTCCTGGTGTGCGACGAGCCCACCAGCGCGCTCGACGTGTCGGTGCAGGCGCAAATCCTTAACCTGATGCGCGACCTGCAGCAGCGGCTGGGGCTGACCTACCTGTTCATCAGCCACAACCTCGCGGTCGTGCGCCACATGTCGGACCGGCTCGGCGTGATGTATCTTGGCCGCATCGTGGAGATCGGGCCGGGCGAGGAGGTGTTCCGCACGCCGCGCCATCCGTACACGCGGCTGCTGCTGGACGCGATCCCCGACCTCGAAATGGTCGGCAAAGCGCGCACGCCGGTAGGAGGCGAGGTGCCGAGCCCGCTGGCGCCGCCGCCCGGCTGCCCGTTCCATCCGCGCTGCCCGCTGGCGAATGATCGCTGCCGGGTGGAGCGCCCCGGCTACACCGTCGCGGGCGGCACGCTGGTCGCCTGCCACGCGGTCGAGGAAGGGCGGGGAGAAGCGAGGGGATACTCCACCTCCGCCGTATAGGCTGACGCCTCCTTGCCAAGCCGAGAGCTGAACAGCGTCAGGCGCTCCACCTCGAAAGTTGCCGCACGGAACAGGTTGCGGGCTTGCACGAAGGCGGCCAGCTTGTCGGGCACCACCGAGTTGTCGAGCCGTGCCAGCGTCACGTGCGGGGTAAAGCGGCGACGTTCGGGCGGCAGGCCCGCGCGCTGCAAGGCGGTCTCGACCTTGCCTTGCAGGTGATCGAGCGCCGGGTTGCGTTCCACGCCAACCCACAGCGCGGTCTCACGCCCTCCCTTGGAGAAGGTGCCAATGCCGGCCAGGGTGAGGCTGAAGCCACGCCCACGCAGGGCCGATAGCGACAGGTCGATCTCCTCCGCCTCCGGGGCCGCCACCTCGCCGATGAAGCGCAGCGTGAGGTGGAAATTCTCGGCGGGCACCCAGCGTGCGCCCGGAACGCCGCCCTGCATCAGCGTCAACCGTTCCCGCAGCGTCCAGGGCAGATCGAGTCCCACGAACAGGCGCATCGCAGCCTCCTTCGAGTTTCAACCGCCTTTCGGCGCAGCCTCGGCAAGCAATTTCTCGACCAGCGGCAACAGCCGCGCCACGTTGCGGCGCACGCCTTCGGCATTGGGGTGGATGCGGTCGGCCTGCGCCAGTTCGGGCACGGCGGCGATGCCTTCGAGGAAAAACGGATCGTAGAGCACGCCCGGGCGCTTTCCGAGACCGTCGAACACGGCACGGAAGGCACGGCCGTATTCGGCGCCCAGATTCGGCGGCGCATACATGCCGCTCAGCAGCGTCGGGATCTTGCGCGCCGCCAGCGTGTCGAGGATGGCGGCGAGGTTGGACTGCATCTGGCCGGGATCGAGTCCGCGCAGCCCGTCATTGCCGCCGAATTCGACGAAGGCCGCGTCCGCCCCGTCGCCCAACGCCCAATCCAGCCGTGACCGGCCGCCGGCGCTGGTGTCGCCCGACACGCCGCCGTCGATGATGGTCACGTCATGGCCGCGCGCCTTCAGGGCGGCAGCAAGCTGCGCCTCGAAGCCGTCGGCATGAGGCAGGCCGAAGCCAGCCACCAGCGAGTCGCCGAAAATCAGCAGCTTGATCGGCGCGGCGACGGCTGCCTGACCGAATGCCAGCATGAAAACGAGGCAACCTGACAGCATCGCCGCTTTCCGCATCGCAAGTCTCACGCCATATCGAACAACCATGGATGCAATCACCCCACCCCCGACGATCCCGGCCAGCGACACGCTGCCACGCCCGACCGATTCGGTGGAGCCCTTGGTGCGGGTGAGAAATTTGACACTTTCGCTGGGGTCGGCCGCGGCGCGGGTGGATGTGCTGCGCGGCATCGATCTCGATATCTCTGCTGGAGAGGCGGTCGGCATCGTCGGACCCTCGGGTTCTGGCAAGACCAGCCTGCTGATGGTGCTGGCCGGACTCGAACGCGCAAGTGGCGGGGAGGTGCGCGTGGCCGGGCAGGAATTGACCCGCATGGATGAAGACGCCCTGGCGATGCTGCGGCGCGAGCAGGTGGGGATCGTGTTCCAGGCGTTCCACCTGATCCCAGGCATGACGGCGGTGGAGAACGTCGCGGTGCCGCTGGAACTGGCGGGGAGCCGAGGGGCGGAGGCGCGCGCGGTCGCGGCATTGCGGGCGGTGGGCCTCGGCCATCGGCTGACGCATCTGCCAGGCCAGCTTTCCGGCGGCGAGCAGCAGCGCGTGGCGCTGGCGCGCGCGTTCGCGGCCAAGCCCCGGCTGCTGCTGGCCGATGAGCCCACGGGCAACCTCGACCGGGCGACCGGAGCGGCGGTGATGGACCTGCTGTTCGCGATGCGCGAGGAAGCCGGCAGCACGCTGCTGCTGATCACCCATGATCCGGTGCTGGCGGCGCGCTGCGGGCGGGTGATCGAGATGGCGGATGGGCGGGTCGTCGCGTGATCCGGCTCGCGGCGAAGCTGGCCCGGCGGGAGTTGCGGAGCGGCATCAAGGGGCTGCGGATCGTGCTCGCGTGCCTTGCTTTGGGCGTGGCGGCGATCGCGGGCGTGGGCTCCCTGCGCACGGCGATCGTAGCCGGCCTCGCGCGTGACGGCGCGCGCGTCCTGGGCGGGGACCTCGAAATCGAAGGCGGTTCGCAACCCCTGCCGGACAGCTTGCGAAACTGGCTGCACGGACGCGGCGCGCGAACCTCCGATGTGGTGACGACGCGCTCGATGCTGGTGGCCGAGAGCGGGGACCGGCAATTGGTGGAACTGAAGGCGGTCGACGATGCGTGGCCGCTGATCGGCACGGCCACGTTCGATCCGCCGCAGCCGACCACCGCGCCCGGCGTCGCGGTCGAGCGGATCGTGATGGACCGGCTCGGCCTTAAGCCCGGGGACACGGTGCGGCTGGGCGATGCGCGGCTGAAATTGCGCGGCGTGCTGATCGACGAGCCGGACCGGGTTTCGGGCCTGGCCGTGTTCGGCGCCCGCGCGCTGGTGAGCCAGGCGAATTTGAACGACGCGCACCTGCTGCAGCCGGGGGCGCTGGCCAACTACCATCTGCGCCTGACGCTCCCCGCTGGCGCCACCCCTACCCGCTTCGCCGCCGACATCCGGGGCGCGTTCCCCAACACCGGCTGGCGCATCCGCACCGCCAGCGACGCGGCCCCCGGCGTGGTGCAGTTCATCGACCGCACCAGCCTGTTCATGACGCTGGTCGGCCTCTCGGCGCTGCTGGTGGGCGGCATCGGGGTTGCCAACGGGGTGAAGGCGTGGCTGGAGGCACGGGCGCGCAGCATCGCGACCTTGCGCTGTCTGGGGGCGGCACCGCGCCTGGTGTTCCTGATCTGCCTGATGCAGGTGATGGCGCTGGCGGCGGCCGGCGTGGTGCTGGGGCTGGTGGCGGGTGCCGTGCTGCCGATCGCACTCGGCGGGCTGCTGCGCGGGGTGCTGCCGGTGCCCCCGGTGAACGCCATCTATCCGGGGCCGCTCGCATTGGCGGCCCTGTACGGCATGCTGACGGCTTTGGTGTTCGCGCTGTGGCCCCTGTCGCGCGCCATGCTGATCTCCGGCGCCGGGCTGTTCCGCGATGCGGTCCTGCCGGCTGGCGTGCGGCCCCCCGCCGCCGTGATCGCCGCCACCGCCGGGCTCACCGCGTGCCTGGTGGCCCTGATCGTGCTCACCGCCGAGCAGCGCGGCTTCGCGTTGGGCTTCAGCGTGGCCGCGATGGCCACGCTGGTGCTGTTTTGGGCCGGTGGCTGGGCGGTGGTTCGGCTGGCCGCTCTTGCGCCCCGGCCGCGGCCGGCCTGGGCCCGACTGGGCGTCGGCAACCTGCACCGGCCCGGCACCGGCGCCCCGTTGCTGCTGGTCTCGTTGGGGCTGGGGCTTTCCACCCTGGCGGCACTGGCGCTGATCGAGGGCAATCTGCGCCATCAGATCGCCGACCAGCTGCCGGCGGATGCGCCCAGCTTCTACTTCATCGACATCCAGAACGAGCAGATGGCGACCTTCGAGGCCGTGCTCGCCCGCAACAAAGACGTGCGCCAGGTCCGCGAGGTGCCCAGCCTGCGCGCCCGCATCGTCTCCGTGAAAGGTGTCCCGGCGGAACAGGTGCGCACCACCCCGGACACCGCGTGGGCCTTGCGTGGCGACCGGGGGCTGACTTATGCGGCGGCCGAGCCGGAAGGCACGCGGCTGGTGGCGGGCGCGTGGTGGCCCGCCGATTACAACGGCCCCCCGCTGGTCTCGTTCGACGCCGGCATCGCGCGGGGCTGGGGCGTGGGCCTGGGCGACGTCATCCGGGTGAACGTGCTGGGCCGCGACATCGACCTGACAATCGCGAGCCTGCGCGACATCGCCTGGCGTTCGCTCGGCCTCAACTTCGCGATGGTCGCCAGCCCCGGTCTGTTGGAACGCGCGCCGCACATGCACATCGCCACCGTGAAGGCGCCCCCAGCCGCCGAGGGCGCGCTGCTGCGCCAGGTGACCGACGCGCTACCGAACGTCACCGGCATCCGGGTGGCCGAGGTGCTGAAGGCGATCGGCGACCTGCTCGGGCAACTCGCCACTGCCCTCGCCGCGACCGGCTCGATCACGCTGGCCGCCGGCGCGCTGGTTCTGGCGGGTGCCGTCGCCGCCGGGCAGCGCCGCCGGATCGCCGACGCGGTCATCCTGAAAAGCCTCGGTGCCACCAGCGGGCAGATCGGCGCCGCGTGGCTGCTGGAGTTCGGGCTGCTCGGGCTGGCGGCGGGCGTGCTCGCGTGCTTGGTGGGCTCTGCCGCGAGCTACGCGGTGACGCATTACGTGATGGGGACGGACTGGGCATTCTTGCCTGGCACGCTCGCGCTGACTGTGCTGGGCTGTATCGCGCTGATGCTGGCGTTCGGCTATCTGGGCACGGCGGCGGCGCTTCGGGTAAAGGCCGCGCCGTTGCTGCGGAACGAGTGAAACCGTGTTAATGTCGTATCAAGGCCCGTCTGCTTGAACAAATGACGGGGGGCTCCAAGATCAACTTCGACAGGCAACCCAGCCTGAAAGGAAAGAGACCAACCATGGCCTTCAGTCCCGACTATCGGGCCTACCCGGGCGCACCGGGGACGGCCCAGACCGCCGCCGCGCTCGATGCCGGCCTGCGCGCCTACATGCTCCGCGTCTACAACTGGATGGCGTCCGGCCTGGTGCTGACCGGCATCGTGGCCTACGGCATCGTCAACGTGCCCGCGCTGTTCGACGCGTTCTACCCGCTGGTGCAGACCCCCCGCGGCCTGGTCCATTCGCCCGGCGCGTTGGCCTATATCGCGATGTTCGCGCCGCTCGCGTTCACGCTGGTATTGAGCTTCGGTATCAACAAACTGTCCACCGGCACGGCCCAGGCGCTCTATTGGGCGTTCTGCGTGGCGATGGGCGCCAGCCTGACGACGATCTTCCTGGTGTACACCCATGAGAGCATCGTGCAGGTGTTCTTCATCGCGGCCGCCACCTTCGCCGCCATGAGCATCTACGGCTACACCACGCGCAGCGACCTGACCAAGCTGGGCAGCTTCTGCATCATGGGCCTGTTCGGCGTGATCCTGGCCAGCCTCGTGAACATGTTCATCGGCAGTTCGGGCATGGGCATGATCGTCAGCATCGTGGGCGTCCTGGTGTTCGTCGGCCTCACCGCCTACGACACGCAGCGCATCAAGTCCGACTACGTGAACGTCACCTCCAGCTATGGCCCCGAAATGGCCGCCAAGCGCAGCGTGATCGACAGCCTCGGGCTGCTGCTGAACTTCATCAACCTGTTCATGCTGATGCTGAACATCTTCGGCAACCGCAGCAGCAACAACTGACGCGGGTCGCCTCGATACGAAAAAAGGCCTCGGCGGGTGACCGCCGGGGCCTTTTCCATGATGTCCAATCGAGCGTTACGCCTCAGGCCGCCTTAAGAAACTCACCTAATTTCGCCACCGCCGTCGCCTTGTCCGTCTGGTCCAAGGCGCCGAGTTCGGCCGCGAGGCGGTCCAGCGCGGCCTCGTAGATCTGCCGCTCGGAGAAGCTCTGGTCCGGCTGGCCGGCGTTGCGGTGCAGGTCGCGCACCACTTCGGCGATGGCGATCGGGTCGCCCGAGTTGATCTTGGCCTCGTATTCCTGCGCCCGGCGGGACCACATGGTGCGCTTGATGCGGGCACGCCCCTTCAACACGGCCAGCGCCTCGTCGAACATCTTGCGGGTGGCCAGCTTGCGCAAACCCGCGGTGCGGGCCTTGGACACCGGGACGCGCAACGTCATCCGGTTTTCCTCGAACGTGATGTGGATCAACTCGAGCTTGTGGCCGGCGATCTCCTCGGTGGCGATTTTCTCGACCTTGCCGACACCATGGGTCGGATAGACCACGTAGTCCCCTTCCACGAAGTTCTCGGCCTTGGCCATCGCGCGCGGCGCGATCATGGGCCGGCCGTTCATGGACTGGCCCGGCGGGCGCACGTAGGAAGGTTCCGCCGCCGCCTGGACGGCGACCGGCGCCTGGACGGCGACCACTGCCTGGACGGCGACCGGCGCCGGGACGGCGACTGGCTGCGGGGCTGCGGCCGGAGCGATCTCGGGCTCGGGAGTCGTCATCGTCTCGGTGTTGAGCATCTCGACCTTCGGGGGCGGGGCCTTCGGCGCGACAGGCACCTTTGGCACGGGAAGCGGTTTGCGATCGGAACCGGCGGAGGCAGCAGACGCCTTCATGCGTGACCTCGATTATGGTTCGCGCGACGCGGGGCCGGCTCCGGGACACATTTCAGGCCCAACGAGCCGCGCGCGAAACGTGAACGGGTGCGGAATAGGCAGGGGCCGAAGCAACGCTGCTCCGGCCCCTGCCGATATCGTATAGCACAAAAATTGGCCGCAGTCAGGTCCGGATCAACCGGGAACACCCGATTCGCACGGGATTTTCCGCATGACTGCCTATCGTTTGGCGATCAGGGCGCGCCGGGCTCCGGCGAGAACAGCTTGCCCTTGTCGGGCTTGCCCTTCCAATCGTCGGCATCGGCCGGCGCCTCACCCTTGCGGGTGATGTTCGGCCACAGTGTGGAATAGGTCCGGTTCTGCTCGGCCCAGGCGGCGGCCTGGTCGTCGCTGTCGGGTACGATCGCCTCGGCCGGGCATTCCGGCTCGCAGACGCCGCAATCGATGCACTCGTCCGGATGGATGACCAGCATGTTGTCTCCGACATAGAAGCAGTCCACCGGACAAACCTCGACGCAGTCCATGTATTTGCAGCGGATGCAGCTATCGGTGACCACGTAGGTCATCGGGCACTCCTCGAAGTTTCAGCAGAGCGATCTCAGTGCGCGCGATATGCCGTCGATTCCGCATTGCCGCAAGGGAGCGGCGCCGCTTCCAGCGCGATCTCGCGGTACAGCCCGCGCGCCTCGGGCGCTGGACCGCGCCGGACCGCGAGCGCCAGCACCTCCAGCACCCGCACCTCGCCGCGCAACGGCAGGGTCACTATGTCGCCCACCCGAAGGCGGGCATGGGGCTTGTCGGTCGCCTGGCGGTTGATGCGAAGCGACCCCTCGGCGATCAGACGCGCGCAATCGGACCGCGCCCGCATCATCCGCGCGCACCACAGCCACTTGTCGATCCGCTGCCAGCCGTTGTCTTCCATGCTGCTCAACGGCGTAGCTGGGCCAGGGCCGCGAAGGCGTGATCCGGCCTCGGAAGCACCACCGGAGCGATCGGTTCCGGGCGGCGGCGGCGGGGGGCCTCCATCATGGCGGGAGCGGCGGGACCGAACTGCCCGGCCGCCACCACCGAGGGGGGGCGCAGCCGGAAGCCGAGCCGACGCAGAATCGCCGGCAGCATCTCGGCGCGCACCGACAGGCGCGAGGCAAGGTCGGGCGGGACCGGCATCGGGCGGCCATGCCCCGCATGCAGGAGATCGCCCAAAATGCGCTCGGCGATGTCGAGCCGGACCAGGATCGGCCCCGCATCGAGCCAGCCGAGTTCCTGGGCGACACCCGGCGGCCAGTCGGGCGTCGGCACCGAGACCAAGCCAGGGGCAGGCAGCCCGACCGGCGCGCGGCCGGAGCGGATCGCCAGGAGCAGCGCGCGCAGCGCAGCCGCGCGCGGCTTCAGCATCGCCGGGATGAACAATGCGAACCGGCCCGCGCGCACGCCGCGGGATTTCAGGTAGTGCCGGGTGGCCTGCGGCAGATCCTCGACCGGGGCGGTAATGCCCAAATCCTCGACCAGCCGATGCAGCAGCCCGCGCACCGGCGCCGGAGATGCCGATGACGGAGGGAACAAAGCGGCCAGGGTCTCGCGGATGTGCGCGTCGATGAAGCCTTGCAGGCGGAGCCGGATACGCTCGCGCGATGGGCCATCGAGGAATTCGCTGTCGTCGACTTCCACGGCCGGGCGAAGCGCCGTGGCCCCTGGCCGCAGCCGCGCGAGCGGAACTCCCTCCCAGCCCAGCTTCCCGTCGGGAAACAGCGCGAACGCGGTATCGGCGGCGTCCTCGAGGGCGGTGACGCGGCGCGGCATCTCCCGCAGCAACGCCCTTCGCGCCGCGCGCAGCACCAGTTTACGGCCCTGCCCCTCCGTCGCCGGGTCCGGCAAAAAGCTGAATCCCGCGATGTGGCCGACCGGGTGGCCCTCCACGATCACCTCGCCGCGCGGGGTCACCGCCGAAAGCAGCGCATCCGCCTCCGACGCATCGAGCCGGCGCATCAGATGGGCCGCCCGGCGATCGACGAATCGCGTGGTCAGCCGCTCGTGCAGCGCGTCGGACACCATGTCCTCGACCTCGCGGGCACGAGTCTGCCATTGCAGGGCAGACGGCACCCAATCCGCGCGTGCGGCGATGTATGTGCAGGTACGGATGCCGGCGAGGCGGGCCATCAGGGTGTCGATATCGCCGTCGGCCCGAGCAAGCCCGTCGATCTGGCCCGCCAGCCAGTCGGCCGGCAGCCTTCCGTCGCGCGCCAGATGGGCAAAGATGCGGCCGCACAGGCGGGTATGGGTCTCGTCCGCCAGCTTGCGGAAATCCGGCACCTGGCACGCTTCCCATAACAGCTTCACGCGGGGGCGGCGGTCCGCCAGCGCCCGCATCTCGGGTTCGCGGGCAAGTGCCGCCAGGGTCTCCATGTCGGTCGCGTCGTTGCCGCGAACCAGGCCGGGGATGGCGGGCGGCGTCGTCAGGCTGGCGAGCAGCGCGTCGATCGAGGAGAAATCCAACGTGCTCTCGCGCCAGCATATCTGGGCCAACGAGGGAAACTGGTGGCTTTCGACGGCACGGACCAGTTCATCTTCCATCGGGAGGCATTCGCCGGTGGTGCCAAACGTGCCGTCGCGCATCCCCCGCCCAGCGCGCCCCGCGATCTGCGCCACTTCGGCCGCGGTCAGCGCACGGGGACGGTGGCCGTCGAATTTGGTCAGGCGGGCGAAGGCCACATGGTCCACGTCCATGTTCAGGCCCATGCCGATGGCGTCGGTCGCCACCAGGAAATCCACCTCCTTGTCCTGATACAGCGCAACCTGGGCGTTGCGGGTACGCGGCGACAGGCGGCCCATCACCACGGCGCAGCCGCCGCGCCGGCGGCGGATCATCTCGGCGATGGCGTACACCTCGCCTGCGCTGAAGGCGACCACGGCGCTGCGCGGCGGCAGGCGCGTGAGCTTCGCGGGGCCGGCATAGCTGAGTTGAGACAGGCGCGGCCGGGTTTCGATCTCGATCTTGGGCACCAGCCGCCGCAGCAACGGGCGTATCGTCTCGGCCCCGAGAAACATGGTCTCGACCATGCCCCGCGCGTGCAGCAGCCGGTCGGTAAAGATGTGGCCCCGATCGGGGTCGGCGCAGAGTTGGATCTCGTCCACCGCCAGGAACTCCGCGCGCCGGTCGAGCGGCATCGCCTCGACCGTACACGCGAACCAGCGCGCGTCCGGCGGCACGATCTTCTCCTCGCCGGTGATCAGCGCCACATGGCGCGCGCCCTTGCGGGCCACCATGCGGTCGTAATTTTCGCGCGCCAGAAGGCGCAACGGAAAGCCGATGATGCCGGACGAATGCGCGAGCAGCCGCTCGATCGCGAGGTGTGTCTTTCCCGTATTGGTGGGGCCGAGCACCGCCTTCACCCGGGGAGCGAATCCCGACATAAGTGAATGTTTGGGGCGGTTGGCGCCGAATGCAAGCGCCTCCCCGATCGCGGCGCGGCTACTCTGCCGCCATCAGCGCCTGTGGCACCAGATCGCGTTCGGCGATGAAGCCGCTCGCATCGAGCACCCAGCCGGCGGCGGCGGCCTCGTGCGCCACCTTGGGCGACCAGCGCATCGCCGGCCGCGCGTCACCGGCGGTCATCACCACAAGCTCCAGGGTCGTATCGCCCACCGCCTCGATCGTCCGCCAGGTGTTGGCGGGCACCGAGTAGCTGTCCCACGCGGCGGCCTCGACGCGGACATCCTGGTCCTCGTTCAGCACCACGCCTGCTCGGCCGCCATAGACCATCAGCACCTGTTTCGTATCGACCGCGTACATGCCGACCCGGTTGCCCGGCTCGATCCGCAACCACTCGATCGAGAAGCCATGCGGGTTGGCCACCTTCGGCGCGTGGTCGCGATCCTCGGTCATGCCATAGCCCAGCACCGGGGCAAGTTCGCTGGCATGGCCAGGCAGGGCCGCATCCAGCAGCGCCCGCCCGGACCAGTCGCGCTCGCCCGCGCTCACCACGCGGGCGCGCATGTCGTCTACGCTGTATTTCCGCAGCGCGGCGATCGCGCGGGGCGGGATCGGGCGAATGAGGTCGGCCTCGTTCGGTGTCGGCGCGCCGCTCGCGGTGTCGATCAGCATGTTCTCCTTCGAAAGATACATGCCGTGCTGCTTGGCAACCTCCAGGATCGTGGGGTGCCAGATGATCCCCCCCGTGTCGTCGCCGCCCAGCGCCGTGTAGATCCAGCCATCGTCGGCGCCCACGTTGGTGAAGCCGCGGAAGATCCAGGTCGGCACCGAGACCACATCCCCCGCCTCGCCCACGATCTCGCCGTCGCGGCCATCGGCCCCCCAGCGGAACAGCCACGTGCCGCGGAAGATGATGAACACCTCGGCGGTGAAATGGATGTGCAGGTTGTTGGTGATGCCGCTCGGCATCGCGGCCGCGCCGATCTGGAAACCGTGCGGCTCGGCCAGCGGGATCACCTGGTCGGCGTCCTGGGTGACGCCCGGGCCGATGATCGCGTAATTTTCCTTCAGGTGCGATCCAGGAATCTTGCAGTCGATGAAGGCAAGCTTGCTGGCCACCAGATCGCTCCGGCGGATCAGCCGCTCGCGCGCCTCGACTTGGGTGACCGTCACGATATTCATGGAGGCTCTCTTTCCTGCCGCGATAGGCGAAAATGGTGCGCCACTGTCCCGCCGCCGCGCAACCGGAGCTTGTCCAGGCGCGACATCCTGCTAGGACCGCCCTGACACGCAGCCTACAGTCGCGCGATGCTGTCCGTCGCCATCATCCCGCTTCCCAACTTCACGCTGATGCCGTTCGCGGGCTTCATCGACCTGCTGCGCCTCGCGGCCGACGAGGGCGACCGCTCCCGCCCACGCGCCTGTCAATGGACCGTGATGGCCCCCGAGCCGCGCCCGGTGCGCTCCAGCTGCGGCATCGACATCATGCCGTGGGAAACCTTGTCCCACCCGGAGCGGTTCGACCACGTGGTCGTGGCCGGAGGCCTGCTGCCGCCCCCCGGACGCGGCATGCTGGACCCGCGCACCCTGGCGTTCCTGCGGCTGGCGCACCGCAAGGGCGTCGGCATCATCGGCATCTGTACCGGGGCGCTGGCCCTGATCGAGGCCGGCATACTGGGTGCCGGGAAGGCGTGCTGCGTTTCGTGGTACCACCATCAGGACGTTATCGAGCGTTATCCCGAGATCCGTCCGGTGGCCGACCGGCTGTGGGTGCGCGAGGGCCCCGTGGTCACATGTGCGGGCGGCACTGCGGCCATCGACCTCGCGGCGACGCTGGTGAACACCCATGTCGGCGGCTCGGCGGCACAAAAGGGACTGCACATCATGCTGACCGAAAGGTTGCGCGAGGCGGGCGCTGCCCAGCCGCAGCCGCCCAACACGGTGGCGGTGGCCGATGCGCGGGTACGCCGCGCAATGCTGGCGATGGAGCAGAACCTCTCGATGCCGCTGGACGCCGAAAAGCTGGCCGGCATCGTCGCCATATCGAAGCGACAACTCGAGCGCCTGTTCCGTCAGGAACTCGGCGTCAGCCTGCAGGCGTTCGGGCGCGACCTGCGGCTGTCCTATGCCGTGTGGCTGATGGCGCATTCCCGCGCCCGCATCAGCGACGTGGCCGCCCAATGCGGCTTCGCCGACGCCGCCCATTTCAGCCGCGTGTTCCGCACGGTGTTCGGCTGCCCGCCCACCACCGCCCAGGTGCAGGGCGCCGAGGCGCTGCACCGCATGCTGCAGGCATGGTGGCCGCACGGCGCCAAGGTCGAGCCCCGCGGCCAGACGGCGGCCAAGCCGTTTCGCCCACCGGCCTCGGCGGATCGCCGGCCCTATTTATGACGCGGGCGGGCTACGTGCTTGTCGCATTCAGACAAGCCTGCGCGGCCTGAACGGCACAGGATGAGTCCCATGGACCGATTCTCTCTCGCCAGGCTTCTGCGCCAAGGTTTCTCGGGCCATTCCGGCTGGGGTGCCCAGTGGCGCGCGCCCGAGGCGCCGCTCGCGGCCTATGACGTCGTCATCGTCGGCGGCGGCGGGCATGGGCTCGCCACCGCCTATTATCTCGCCCGCGAACACAACATCCGCCGCGTGGCGGTGATCGAGCGCGGCTGGATCGGCGGCGGCAACACCGGGCGCAACACCACCATCATCCGCTCCAACTACCTGATGCCGGAAAGCGCGGGCCTCTACGACCACTCCATGAAGCTGTGGCGAACGCTGTCGCGGGAGCTGAACTACAACGTCATGTACTCGCCGCGCGGCGTGATGATGCTGGCGCACAACGTCCATGACGTGCAGGTGTCGATGCGTCACATCCACGCGAACCGGCTGGCCGGCGTGGACAATGAATGGCTGACGCCCGCGCAGGCGAAGGCGTTCTGCCCGCCGCTCAATATCGGTGGCGACCTGCGCTACCCGGTGCTCGGGGCCGCCTTGCAGCGGCGCGGCGGCACCGCGCGGCATGATGCGGTAGCCTGGGGCTTCGCCCGCGCCGCCTCGGCGCTTGGCGTGGACATCATCCAGAACTGCGCGGTCACCGGGCTTGCGCGCGACGCCGCCGGCGCGATCTCCGGCGTCGAGACCACGCGCGGCAACATCGCGACGCGCAAGGTCGGCGTGGTCGCGGCCGGCCATACCAGCGTGGTGATGGGCATGGCCGGCGTGCGGCTGCCGCTGGAGAGCTATCCGCTTCAGGCGCTGGTGAGCGAGCCGGTGAAGCCCGCCTTCCCCTGCGTGGTCATGTCCAACACCATCCACGCCTATATCAGCCAATCCGACAAGGGCGAGATGGTGATCGGCGCCGGCACCGACGCCTATGTCTCCTACAGCCAGACCGGCGGGCTGCACATCGCCACCCAGACGCTGGACGCGATCTGCGAACTGGTGCCGCAGTTCCGCCGCCTGCGGATGCTGCGCAACTGGGGCGGCATCGTGGATCTGTCGCCGGACCGCTCGCCGATCCTGAGCAAGACCGACGTGCCCGGCCTCTATGTCAATTGCGGCTGGGGCACTGGCGGCTTCAAGGCGACTCCGGGTTCGGGCAATTTGTTCGCCCACACCGTAGCGCACGATGAACCACACCCGATCAACGCCCCGTTCAGCCTCGCCCGCTTCGACACCGGCCGCCTGATCGACGAAGCTGCTGCGGCGGCGGTGGCGCATTGACGGCCCGAATGGCCTTCTCCCTCTCCACGAGGGGGAGCGGGAAGGAAGCGATATGAAACTCATCCCCTGCCCCATCTGCGGCGAGCGCGCCGAGATCGAGTTCGCCTATGGCGGCCAGGCCGGCCTCGTGCGCCCGCCGCCCACCGCGACCGAGGCCGCATGGGGCGCCTATCTGTATAGCCGCGAGAACCCGAAGGGCGCGCTGCGCGAACGCTGGCGCCACATTCATGGCTGCGGCCGGTTCTTCAACCTCACGCGCGACACCGTGACCGACAAGTTCATACCGTGAAATTCACCTTCGACGGCCGCCCGTACGAGGCCCGCCGCGGCGACACGCTGGCGGCCGCCCTCATCCGCAACGGCGTCCACCTCATGGGCCGCTCGTTCAAATACCACCGCCCGCGCGGCGTGCTGGCCGCCGGCGCCGAGGAGCCGAACGCGCTGGTCGAGATCGATCGCGGCGGCGCCCGCCGCACCCCGAACCTCCGCGCCACTGTCGTGGAGGTGTTCGACGGCATGGTCGCGCGCAGCCAGAACCGTACGCCCTCGTTGCGCTTCGACGTGGGCGCCGTCAACGATCTGCTGGCACCCTTCCTGCCACCCGGCTTCTACTACAAGACCTTCATGTGGCCGATCGGCGCCTGGGCAAAGCTGTACGAACCGCTGATCCGCCGCGCCGCCGGGCTGGGCCGCGCCCCTGACCTGCCCGACACGGACCGCTACACGCAGCGCTTCGCCCATTGCGACGTGCTGGTGATCGGCGCCGGACCGGCCGGGCTCGCCGCCGCCGCCGAGGCCGCCGCCGCCGGGATGCGCGTGATGCTGTGCGACGAGCAGGCGGAATTCGGCGGCAGCCTGCTCTCCGACCCGGCCGCCGCGGCCGGATTGCACGAGACGCTCGCCGCCCTGTTCGCCAATCCGCGCGCCACCATGCTTTGCCGTACCACCGCATTCGGCATCTACGGCGACAACCTCGTGGGCCTCGCCGAGCGCGTGACGGACCACCTGCCCGACCCCGATCCCGCGTTGCCCCGCGAGCGGCTCTGGCAGGTCCGCGCCAAGCGGATCGTGGTCGCCGCGGGTGCGATCGAGCGCCCACTGGTTTTTCCCGGCAACGACCGCCCCGGCATCATGCTGGGTGACGCGGCGCGAATTTTCGCCACGCGCTACGGCGCCAATCCCGGCCGCAATGCCGTCGTCGTCACCGCCTGCGACACCGGCGCGGATGTCGCCCGCGACCTCGCGGCGTCCGGCGTACGGATCGCCCGCGTGATCGATCTCCGCGAGGGCTTTCGTGTGACCGGCACCTCGGGCCGCCTGCGCGTGTCGTTCATCGGGATCGAGCGCGGGGGCGCGCGCGAGAAAATCCCCTGCGACCTCGTCGCCATGTGCGGCGGCTGGACACCCTCCATCCATCTGTATTCCCAGGCGCGCGGAAAACCCCGCTTCGATGCGGCGCTGGGGGCCTTCGTGCCCGATACCGAGGTCAGCAACCTCATTTGCGTCGGCGCCTGCGCCGGCGACATGCCCGGTGCCTACCGCGCCGGCATCGCCCCTGTCTCGTCCGAGGGCCGCGCCTTCGTCGATTTCCAGAACGACGTGACCGCCAAGGATCTCGAACTCGCCACCCGCGAGGGCTTCCGCTCGATCGAGCACGTCAAACGCTACACCACCACCGGCATGGCGACCGACCAGGGCAAGACCTCCAACATCAACGCGCTCGGGATCGTCGCGGGTGCCTTGGGCGCCACAATCCCCGAAATCGGCCTCACCACCTTCCGAACGCCTTACACCCCGGTCACCTTCGGCACTCTGGCGGGCCACTCCCGCGGCGATTTGTTCGATCCGGTCCGCACCACGCCGATGCACCAGCTGGCGGTCGCGGCCGGGGCCGTTTTCGAGGATGTCGGCACCTGGAAGCGCGCCCGCTATTTCCCGCGCGCGGCCGAGGACATGCACATGGCCGTCGCCCGCGAATGCCGCATGGTGCGCGACAGCGTCGGCATGTTCGACGCCACCACCCTCGGCGAGATCGAGGTCGTGGGCGCCGACGCCGCCGAATTCATGAACCGCGTCTATATCAACGCATGGACCAGGCTCGCGCCCGGCCGGTGCCGCTATGGCGTGATGCTGGGCGAGAACGGCTTCGTCATGGATGACGGCGTGGTCGGCCGCCTGGCACCAGATCGCTTCCACGTCACCACCACGACCGGCGGTGCCGCCCGCGTGCTCGCGGCGATGGAGGACTACCGGCAGACCGAATGGCCGGAACTGCGCGTGTGGCTTACCTCGGTGTCCGAGCAATGGGCGGTGATCGCGGTGCAGGGGCCGCGGGCCAGAGAGGCGCTGCTGCCGCTGGTGGACGGCCTGGACATCTCGGCCGCCGTCATGCCGCACATGAGTGTCGTCGAAGGCACGTTCCTGGGCATCGAGATGCGCCTGTTCCGCGTCAGCTTCTCGGGCGAGATGGGCTTCGAGGTGAACGTGCCGGCCGATTACGGCCATGCCGCGTGGGAGGCCATATCGGCGCGGGTGGGCGCGTGCCAGGGCGGCCTGTATGGCACCGAGGCGATGCACGTGCTGCGCGCCGAAAAGGGCTTCATCATCGTGGGCCAGGAGACCGACGGCACCGCGACACCCGACGATGTCGGCCTCGCCTGGGCGATCGGAAAAGCCAAGCCGGACTTCATCGGCAAGCGCTCGCTCACCCGCAGCGGCATGTCCGGCCCTCGCCGGCAGCTCGTCGGCCTGCGCACCGACGACCCTGCAACCGTGCTGGAGGAAGGCGCCCAGATCACCGCCACCACGGACGACAACCGCCCGCTCGGCCACGTCACCTCCGCCTATGGCGGCGCCACCGTGGGCCATTCGATCGCGCTCGCGATGATCGAGAGCGGCCGCGACCGCCTCGGCGCCACCCTCCAGGTGCGGATGCCCGGCCGCGCCATTGCGGTACGCGTCACGGCCCCGGTGTTCTACGACCCCGAAGGAGCGCGCCTCGATGCCTGACGCCCTGCCGCCACTCGCGGCCCTCGCCCGGCGCGGCCCGCTCGACCGCGCCTCCCCTGTCCCCGGCGTGACCCTCGCCCCCCCGATGCGCCGCGTCGCGCTACACGGCGACATGTCGTTCTATGCCGGCATCCCGCTGCCGCGCACGCCGCTCCGGGCCGCCCTGTCCGACGAGACGGCCATCCTGTGGCTCGGTCCCGAGGAATGGCTGGTCCTGGCCCCCGCTTGCGATAACGTCGTGCCGGGCAACGGCTCCGTGGTGGACGTGAGCCACCGCCAGGTCGGCCTGCACATCGAAGGCTACCGCGCCGAGACCCTGCTCAACGCCGCCTGCCCGCTCGACCTCGACCTCGATGCCTTCCCCGTCGGCGCCTGCACCCGCACGGTGTTCGGCAAGGCCCAGATCACGCTCTGGCGCCGCGACGCGGCATTGTTCCACCTCGAGGTCGCCCGCTCCTTCGCAGGCTACGTCCACGCATTGCTGCGCGAGGCGGCGTTGGAGTTCGGGGCTGGCTGAACACCCCGTTTCCCGGTTTGGGTCGCGAAGCCCGGCCAGCCCAGCGGTACCGTGCCGGCTACTCCTCCACACGCACGCCCTTCCAGAACGCCATCCGCCCCTTGATCCCGGCCGCCGCCGCCTTGGGATCGGCATAGAACCACACCGCGTTGGCGTTGCTCTGCCCGTCCACCGACAGAGAATGGTAGTTCGCAGTGCCCTTCCACGGACAGACGCTGGTATGGGAACTATCCGCCAGATACTCGGCCTTCACAGCCGACGCCGGGAAATACGCATTCCCCTCGACCGTCACGATGTCGTCGCTCTCCGCGATTACCTTGCCGTTCCAGACCGCCTTCATGCTCAACACTCCCTGTTCCCGCCCCATGTGGGGTCGAACCAGGCAAAGGACAGGCACGCATGACGACGACGCTCATCACCGGTGCCTCCGCCGGCATCGGCACCGAACTCGCCCGCCTGTTCGCGGCGCGCGGCGACGACGTCATTCTGGTCGCTCGCCGGCTGGATCGGCTGGAGGCGCTGGCGGCCCGCCTCGGCCCGCGGGTTCGTGCCATCGCGGCCGATCTCGAAGACCCCACCGCCCCCGCAACCCTGTTCGGCCAGACCGGCCCGGTCGATGTGCTGGTCAACAACGCGGGCTTCGGCGCCGGTGGCCGGGTGGCCGGGATCGAACTCGCAAGGCAGCTCGGCATGGTGGCCGTGAACATCGCCGCCCTCACGGCGCTCACCCGACTGCATCTCCCCGCCATGCTGGAACGCCGGGGCGGCCGCATCCTCAACGTGGCCTCCACGGCGGCCTTCCAGCCGGCGCCGGGCCTTGCCGTGTACAGCGCCACCAAGGCCTATGTGCTGTCCTTTTCCGAGGCGCTGCACGCCGAGTTGCAGGGTACCGGCGTGACCGTCACATGCCTGTGTCCCGGAGCCACCGACACGGAATTCGCGGAAGTCGCCGGCTTCAAAAACCCCCGCTTCATGCGTGGCGCGATGTCGGCGGCCGAAGTCGCGCGCCAGGCCTTCGCGGCCACCAACGCGGGTCAGCGCCTCATCGTCACGGGCGCCGAGAACAAGGCCCGCGCCTTCGGCGTCCGCTTCGCGCCGCGCGGCCTCGTGTTGGCGATCGCGCGCAAGATGCTGCTGGGGTAACCCTTCGGTCGTCGTTGCCAACCGACGTTTTGGATGCAGTCCCCTCACGCAGCCGCCAACAAAGCCGCCACGCGAAGATCGGCCACGAACGCCGCATATTCCCGCGCCCGCGCCGCCTCATCCGGCAGGCGCAGCAGATACGCGGGATGCACCGTGACGAACGCGGTCGAGCCGGCGAGCGGGATCGGCCGCGAGCGTTCCCGCGAGATCGTCACGGCGCGGCCCAGCACGGCGCGGGCCGCCGTTGCGCCCAGCAGCAGCGTGACCTTCGGCGCCACCTCCGCCCGCTCGATGTCCAGCCAGAACCTGCACGCCGCGATCTCGCCGGTGTCGGGCCTGGCATGGATGCGCCGCTTGCCGCGCGGCTCGAACTTGAAATGCTTCACCGCGTTCGTCACGTAAACCTGGGTGCGGTCGATTCCGGCCTCCGCCATCGCCCGGTCCAGAAGCTGCCCCGCCGGTCCCACGAATGGCCGCCCCGCAAGGTCCTCATGGTCGCCCGCCTGCTCGCCGATCATCATGATCGACGCGTCGGGCGGTCCCTCGCCGAACACGGTCTGCGTCGCCGGCTCCCACAGATGGCACCGCCGGCATTCCGCCGCCTCGGCCTTCGCGCGCGCCAGCGGTGAATTGGAGGGGCGCGGCGCCGCCTGCTCGAAGCGGCGGGTCGGTTTGGGAGCCGAGATCACGGGCGTCTCCACCATCGCATCCACCCGGCCTCGCGCCGCGCGGATCAGCTCAGGAATCGCCGCGGCCTCCGGAAGGTTCTTCCAGTATTTGCGAGGCATCTCCGATGTCATCGCCGAAATCTTCAGCCGCGCCGGGTTGAAGATGCTGCTGAAATAGGTGCGCCAATACTCCGCCAGACAGTCATCGTCGGGTACCTCCGCGGGGTTGGCCCCGGGGCCAAAGCTCGTCTCGACACCGTTCCAGTGTGCGCTGCGGTATGGCGTCAATATCGACCATGTCATCGTCGCGAACCGCCTTACGAAGAACGCCGCGTTCGCCTCCACGATGAAATGCGACGGCTCGAACCACGCCACGTACCGCGTCGCCCCATTCTCGACCACCTCGCGAAACCGCACGAAGGCGCGCATCTTATGCGTGTCGCGCCGCACCGCCTGCGCCATGCGGTTGGCGCGATGCAACTCGGGGTCCGTTGTTTGCTCCAGCAGATGCTTCTCGCCCCGATGCGCGCGCCAGATCAGCCGATACAGCAGCGCGAACCGCTCGGGCTCGCGCGCCTGGATCACGGTCTCCGCCAGGCCCACCAGCGCGCGCGGCACGGTGAACGCCCCGCCTGGGCGGGGCGTCCGCACGTCCTCGGTGTCAGCGTCAGCGAACAGATCGCTCGACGTCCGCACCGACCACACCACCTCATCCGGCGATACGTCAGACAGCGCCAGCCCGCGCGCCGCGTCGCGCCAGCCACCCCAATCGACCTCGTGCGCGAGCACGACGCTCCTCACAACAGCAATTCACCCTGTTGGGGCGCCGGCTTGCCGAGCGTCACCGAGTCCAGACCGCGTGCGCGATGATCGACCGTCACCACCCACGGCATCACCTTGCCCATCGGCAGCCGCAGCCGTGCCAGATCGTCCAGCCGCAACCCGCGAAACCGTCGTGCGCGGATCAGCCGGTCCACCGATTTCACCCCCATTCCCGGCACCCGCAGCAACTGCTCCCGCGTGGCCTTGTTCACGTCCGTCGGAAAATTTTCACGATGTTCCAGCGCCCAGGCCAATTTCGGGTCGATGGCGAGCGGCATGTTGCCTGCCGCGTCCGTCGCCAACTCGTCGGCTGCGAAGCCATAAAACCGCAGCAGCCAATCCGCCTGATACAGCCGATGCTCCCGCACCAGCGGTGCCGCTTTCGGCGGCAACGCGGCGCTCGCATCCGGGATCGGGCTGAACGCGGAGTAGTACACGCGCTTCAGCCCGTACGAGCCATAAAGATTCGTGCTCATGTCGAGAATGTCGCGGTCGCTGCTCGCATCGGCACCCACGATCACCTGCGTGCTCTGCCCCGCCGGCGAGAAGCGCGGCGCGCGCCTGCCGGTATGCGACGTCTCCCGCCCCGCCTCGATCCGCAGCCGCATCCGGCCCATCGTACGCCGGATGCCGGCAAAGTCCTTCTCCGGTGCCAAAGCGCCCAGTCCCTCGCGGCTCGGCAGTTCCACATTGATGCTAAGCCGGTCAGCGTATTTTCCCGCTTCCGCCAGTAATTCCGGGTCCGCGTCCGGGATCGTCTTCAGGTGGATATACCCGCGAAACCCGTGCTCCTCGCGCAAGCAGCGCGCGACCCCGATCACCTGTTCCATGGTGTAGTCCGGCGTGCGGATGATGCCCGAACTCAGAAACAATCCTTCGATGCAGTTGCGCCGATAGAAGCCCAGCGTCAGCGTCACCACCTCCTCGATCGTGAACCGCGCCCGCTTCACGTTGGACGAGCGGCGGTTCACGCAGTACAAGCAATCATAGATGCAGGCGTTCGTGAGTAAAATCTTCAACAGCGAGATGCACCGCCCGTCCGGGGCGTAGGCATGGCAGATTCCCATTCCCTCGGTCGAGCCGATGCCGCCATCGCGCCCCAACGAGTTACGCTTGTCGGTGCCCGAAGACGCGCATGACGCATCGTATTTCGCGGCGTCGGCGAGGATTTCGAGTTTGCCGAGCAGGTCCATTTAAAATTCGGGCCGTCTCAGGTTAGTCGCCGCGAAACTTACAGTCATGGTCCGCCTTCGCGGACCATGAAGAGAAGTGGAGGCAAGAGACGAGGTCATGCGATTGGCCTGGCAAGGATCATCATATTCCTGCTTTGTTCTAAGCACTCCCAGCCGCAATGCAACCTTGCCCCGCACCTTGTGAACCGGCGAGCCGGGCGTAAGGTGCCGGCCGTCACGCGCCGAACTGGAGCCACCATGCCGCCATCCACCGCCTCCTGGGTCGATATCGGGGCCGCCACGTCGCCCGTCTTCTCCAAGGACGGCGCCCGCATCTTCCACCTGCGTGGCGCGGGGCTCCCGCAGGTCTGGGTGATGCAGCGCGACGGCTCAGCCGCCCGCGCGCTGTCGGCGCACGACGAGAAGGTGGCGTTCCTACGCCGCGCGCCAACCGACGATCGCCTGATTTGGGGCATTGACGCGGGCGGCGACGAGCGGCAGCAATTCTGGGTCATGGAGGATGCTCCGCCGCCCCGCGCCCTCACCGACGCCCCCGCCGTCATCCACGATTTCGGCGCCTGGTCGCCCGACGGCGCCCGCATCGCCTACGCCGCGAACGATCGCGACGAGCGCCATTTCGATGTGCTCGTCATGGACCTCGCCACCGGCGTCGCCCGCCGCGTCCTGCAGGCCACCGGCCAGCGCGCCGTCGGCAGTTGGAATCCCAAGGCGGATCAAGTGACCGTCATCGAGGACCACAGCAGCGGCGACCAGCGCCTCGGCATCCTCGACCTCGCCAGCTTCGTCCTCGACGAACTCCCGCGCCCCGGCCCGACCCGCTATGCCTCGGTCCGCTGGACCACGGACGGCAGCTCGCTCATGGGCCTCACCGACCATGGCGGGGCCGACTTCATGCGGCTCTGCCGGATCGACCCCGAGACCGGACACGCCACGCCCGTCTATGCCCCCGCCCATCGCGACGTGGAGGCATGGGCACTCTCGCCCGACGGCACCCTGCTTGCCACCATCGAGAACGATCGCGGCTACGGCGTGCTGCGCGCCGGCGTCGCCGGCACCGAACGCGAGCCGGTCGCGGGCCTGCCGCGCGGCGTGACGGCCGATCTCGCCTGGGCGCCGGACAGCCTCTCGCTCGCCTTCACCGCCCAATCCCCGACCACGCCCCCGGGCCTCTGGCTCTGGCACGCCGCCACCCACGCCGCCGCCTGCCTGTTCCAGCCGCCCGCCGCCGAAACCCTGATCGACTTCGACCTCGTCGCATGGCCCGGCCTTGGCGGCATGAACATCCAGGCCTGGTTCGCCCGCCCCGCCACCCTTGTGCCGGCCGAGGGCCACCCCGCCGTCGTCTGGGTCCATGGCGGCCCCGCCTCACAGACCCGCGCGAATTTCCGCGCCGACATGCAGCTTCTGCTCTCCCAGGGCTACGCCGTGCTCATGCCCAACATCCGCGGCAGCACCGGCTATGGCCGCGCCGCCATGGAAAGCGATGACGTGGCCAAACGCCCCGACTGCCTCGCCGACCTCGCCGCCGGCCATGCCTGGCTCGCGGCCCAGCCCGGCATCGACCCCGCGCGCATCGGCATCATGGGCCAATCCTACGGCGGCTGGGTCGTGCTCGCCGCCATCACGCTGCAGCCGAAACTCTGGCGCGCCGCCATCGACTATTACGGCATCGCCGACTTCGTCACCCTTTTGGAACATACCGGCCCTTGGCGCCGCGACCATCGCGCTCGGGAGTATGGCTTCCCCGGTACCGACGACGCTCTATTCCAGAAGATCTCCCCCATTCACCACGTCGATCGCGTCACCGCGCCCCTGCTCGTGTTGCACGGGGATCGCGATCCCCGGGTGCCGATGGAGGAGAGCGACCAGTTTTCCCGTGCACTCGAACAGCGCCAGAAGAAGGTGCGCTACGAGAAGTTCACCTATGCCGGCCACGGCTTCATTCGCCCCGACCACCGCCGCCGCGTTTACGCTGCCCTGGTCGAGCATTTTGGGAAATACCTATGATGACGACGGCCTCCCGCAGCCACCGTGCCCTCATCATGGGCCGCAACGGCGCCATCGGCGCTAACCACCCGCTTGCGACCCAGGCGGGCCTCGACGTGCTCCGTGCCGGCGGCAATGCGTTCGACGCGGCGGTCGCGACCTCGCTCGCGTTGGGCGTGGTGGAGCC
>JANXTF010000080.1 GCA_025352565.1 Rhodospirillales bacterium
ATCATCCCGGTGCTGCTGTGGCGCTCGCTGCGGCAGGTGGCGGCGGAGGACGAGGAGTGAGGGTTGAAATCGGACCACCAATTGACAACGCCCATACAAAAACGTATATACAAGTCACACCGACCCACAAGGTGGTTAAGAATTCCAAACGGGGGACGTTCATGCAAGCAGGATTGATGGCAATTTATTGGAGCATTTGTGCATGCACGTTGAAAAAAATCTTGCCAAGGAAGCAAGCGATAAGGTCAAACATGGGTTAAGTTTCTCCTTGGCGGATAGGATCCTAAGCGATCCTCTCGCGATCGAAATTTACGATCGCTTTGAAAACGGCGAGCACCGATGGCATTGTTTCGCGAATATTGGCGGCAAATGTCTGTTGCTCGTTTACGCCTACCCTGACCCGGAGAATGAGGATTTTGTCGGGGGTTATCGGTCTTCGTGAGGCGACCGCTCGTGAAAGGAGTTGCTATGAGCAAGGAGGTTTCGACTGAACATCCCGACCTCACCCAAGCGCAGCTTGCTGAACTTCAGGGGCTCGATGGCCGGCCCGATGTCATCGACTTACCCGAAGCACCTGCCGAGAACTGGCGCTATGCCCACCGTCTTTTCAAACCACGCAAGGAAGCCATCAGCCTTCGCGTCGACGCCGACGTGCTGGACTGGCTGAAGCGACGGAGCGGTCGGTATCAAACAGAAATCAACCATATTCTTCGTGAGAAGATGGAGGCCGACGCGACTTGAGAGTGTCAGCCGCGCGGCGGAACGATTGACCCGGCTCTGGCCCCTCGCCGCCCTCGCGGCGTGCATCGCGCTCCCGTGGCTGCCCGGCGTCCCCGTGTTCTGGATCACGCTGCTCAACACCATCGGTATCGCGGCCATCGTGGTGCTCGGCCTCGTGGTGCTGACCGGGATCGGGGGGATGACGTCGTTCGGGCAGGCGAGCTTCCTCGGTTTCGGGGCCTATGCCACCGCGATCCTGACCGTGCGGTATGGCTGGTCGCCCTGGCTCACGCTGCCGGTGGCGCTCGCCGTGGCGGGGGTGGCGGCGATGCTGATCGGGGCGGTGACGCTGCGCTTGAGCGGGCATTACCTGGCGCTTGGCACGCTGGCCTGGAGCGTCAGCCTGTATTACGTGTTCGCCAATCTCGACTTCTTCGGCCGCAACGACGGCATCAGCGCCATCCCGCCGCTGTCGATCGCGGGATACCGCCTGACCGACGCGCGGGCGTATTTCGGCGTGGTGGCAGCGGGGGTGATCGTCGCTATCGTGCTGACCCGGAACCTGCTGGACAGCCGCGTCGGCCGTTCCATCAGGGCGCTGCGCGGCGGCGCCATCGCGGCATCGAGCTTCGGGGTGGACACGCCGCGCGCCCGCATCCTGGCGTTCGTCTATGCCGCCATGCTCGCGGCGTTCGCCGGGTGGCTGTACGCGCACATGCAGCGCTCGGTTAACCCGACGCCGTTCGGGCTGAACGCCGGCATCGAGTATCTGCTGATGGCGGTGATGGGGGGGGCCGCGCATGTGTGGGGCGCGTTGCTGGGGGCGGGCCTCGTCACCATCGTGAACGACCGGCTGCAGGACATCCTGCCCCGGTTGATCGGCGCGCAAGGCAGCTTCGAGACCATCGTTTTTGGCGCCATCCTGGTCGCGGTGTTGCAGGCGGCGCCCGAGGGGCTTTGGCCGCATCTCTCGCGGGCGCGCCCTCGCGCGCGGCGTATCGTGAACGATGCGCCCCCGCTGCCGATGCGCGACATGCCAGCGCCGGGAACGGCGGTGCTGCAGGTGGCGGGCCTGCGAAAGACATTCGGCGGGCTGGTGGCGGTCAACGACATCGCGTTCACGGTGGCTGCCGGGGAGATCGTGGGGCTGATCGGGCCGAACGGGGCGGGCAAGAGCACCACGTTCAACCTGCTGACCGGGGTGGCGCGGCCCGGTGCCGGGCAAATTCTGTTCCTGGCGCAGTCGCTGGTGGGATTGCCGGCACGGGCCGTGGCCCGGCTTGGGGTCGCGCGCAGCTTCCAGCACGTGAAGCTGGTGGCATCCATGAGCGTGATCGAGAACGTGGCCATCGGCGCGCATCTGCGGGGCCACGCGGGCGCCCTGGGTGCGATGCTGCGGCTGGACCGGGCCGAGGAAGCGCGGCTGTTCGCGGAGGCCGCGCGGCAATTGGCGCGGGTCGGGCTCGCTTCATTCGCCGACCGCCCCGCGACCAGCCTCGCGCTGGGGCAGCAGCGCGTGGTGGAAATCGCCCGCGCGCTGTGCCTCGACCCTGTGCTGCTGCTGCTGGACGAGCCGGCGGCGGGGCTGCGCCACCACGAGAAGGCCGCCTTGGCCACGCTGCTGCGCCTGCTCCGTCACCAGGGCATGACCATCCTGCTGGTCGAGCACGACATGGATTTCGTGATGAACCTCACCGACCGGCTGGTGGTGATGGATTTCGGCACCAAGCTGGCCGAAGGCACGGCCGCGACCGTGCGGCGCGATCCGGCGGTGATCGAGGCCTATCTCGGCGCCCCCGCGTGAGCGCCCTGCTGGAGGTGGAGGGTCTCGACGTCGCCTATGGCGGCATCCCGGCGGTGACCGGAATCTCGCTCGCGGTCGAGGCGGGCAGCATCGTCACCGTGATCGGGCCGAACGGCGCCGGCAAATCCACGCTGCTGAACGCCATCATGGGCGTGCTGCCGTCGCGCGGCGCCATCCGCTTCGATGGTGCCGCCCTGGGCGCCCGCGGCATCGAGGCGCGGGTGCGGGCGGGCATGAGCCTGGTGCCGGAGAAGCGCGAATTGTTCGCCAGCTTGAGCGTCGAGGACAACCTCCGCCTCGGCGCATTCCGCTTCCGCCACGCGGGCCGCGCGGCCGCCACGCAGGGCCTCGACCGGGCATTCTCACTGTTCCCGCGCCTCGCGGAACGCCGCCGTCAGGCCGCCGGCACGCTGTCGGGAGGCGAGCGGCAGATGCTGGCCATGGGGCGGGCGCTGATGGCGCGGCCACGGCTGCTAATGCTGGACGAACCGAGCCTGGGACTCGCGCCGCTGATCGTGCGCGATATTTTCCGCATCATCGCCGAACTGCGCCGCACCGGCGTCGCGATCCTGCTGGTGGAGCAGAACGCGCGGGCGGCGCTGCGGGTGGCCGATCGCGGCTACGTCCTGGAAACCGGACGCGTGACGCTGCAGGGCGACAGCGCAACGCTGGCGGCTGATGGCCGCATCGTGGACATGTATCTGGGCCAGGGTCGTGCCGCGTAGCGCCACGAGAGCGTCACCGCGGGACTTGCGGACGAAAGCTTTTGTCAGCAATGCTTACCGTTTCAGGGAGGCTCGAATGAAGAGAAACATCCGCGGTGTCGCCGCGCTTCTGCTTGCCCTGGCGTGCGCCGGAAGCGGGCGCGCCCAGGCCCAGAGCCATCCCGAGTTCGTGCCGCTATCGCCTGCGGTCGGCGCGTTCTACAAGCCCGACGGAGGCACGCCGGCCCATGTCGGCGTCGTGGTGATGCACCGCACCGCCAACTACCTGACCCACCCCGCCTGCACCCAATTATCGGCGCGGGGGTTCGCGGTGCTTTGCATGAGCTCGCGTTTCGTCAACAACGAATCCCAGGTCGTGTGGCCGCTGATCGCGCTCGACGTGAAGGCCGGAGTCGAGTTCCTGCGGCGGCAGCCCGGCATCGCCAAGGTCGTGCTGTTCGGCCACAGCGGCGGCGGCCCGACCATGAGCTTCTATCAGGCCGTCGCGGAGAAGGGCGTGGCGTATTGCCAGGAGCCCGCGCGCATCGACAAATGCGGCAACGAGTTGACGGGTCTGCCGCCGGTCGACGGCATCGTGTTCGCCGACGCGCATCCGGGCCAACCCGTCATGGTGGTGCGCGGCCTCAATCCGGCCGTCGCGGATGAAAGCGACCCGCCGACGGCACCGAACAGGCAGGAGCTGGACGCTTTCGATGTCCGCAACGGGTTCAACCCGAACGGCGACTCCCACTACACGGACGAATTCCGTGCCCGCTTCTTCGCCGGGCAATCGGCGCGCCTGAACCGGATCATCGACGGGGCGATCAAGCACCGCGCCGAAATAAAGGCCGGCAGCTACGGCTATGCCGACAACGACATCCTGCTGATCCCACGCGGCGGCAATCCGGGTGCGGGACCGGCTGGCCTGATGTACCTGAACGTGCTGGACCCCTCGATCGGGTCGATGAACAGCACGACGCGGCCCCAGAAGCTGCTCAACAACGACGGCTCCATCACGACCGGCATCGTGCGAAGCGTGGTTCGGGCGGACCCCTCGCTGAAACAGTCCAACAACGGGTTCGATACCGGGACCAAGGTGCTGACGATCAGCTCGTTCCTCAGTGCCAACGCGGTACGGTCGAGCAACGCCGACGACGGCATCGAGCATTGCTCGGCCAACAACTCCACGGTCTGCGCGGTGCAGTCGATTTCGGTGCCTGTGATGTTCGCCGGCATGGGCGCCTTCCTGTTCATCCGCGACACCGAATTGATCTTCGACGCGGCCGCCAGCAAGGACAAGTCGATCATCTACATCGCCGGCGCCAACCATGGGTTCACGCCCTGCACGCCTTGCGAGACGACCCCGGGGCAGTATGGCAACAGCATGCGCAACCTGTTCGACTATGCCGCCGCATGGATGCGGCAGCGGTTCTGAGCAACAAAAGGGAGTCCGATGAGGCTTGTCGCGTACGAAGCGAACGGAACACGCGCGTTCGGACTTCTCACGGGCGAGGGCGGCCTGATCGACCTCGCCGCGCGCCTCGGCGTGCCGGATATCGAGGCGATGCTGGAGCGAGGATTGCTGTCGCGCGCCGCGAGCTTCGCGCATGAGCAACCGATAGCCGCCGCGCATCGGCTGCTGAAGCCGCTGCATCGTCCGGGCAAGTGTTTCTGCGTCGGGGTCAACTATCCCGACCGCAACGCCGAGTACCAGGACGGCAGCGAGGCGCCGAAATACCCGAGCCTGTTCATGCGCGTGGCGGCAAGCTTTTCCGGCCCCGACGAGCCGATCCTGCGGCCCGCGGAGTCGGAGAAGTTCGACTATGAGGGCGAGATCGCGTTGGTGATCGGCACCGCCGGGCGGCGCATCGCACCCGCGCGCGCGATGGATCATGTCGCGGGCTACACCCTTGCCAACGAGGGCACGCTGCGGGACTGGATTCGGCACGGCAAGTTCAACGTGACGCAGGGCAAGAACTTCTATCGCTCCGGGTCGCTCGGACCCGCGATCGTGACGCGTGACGAGGCGGGCGACGGGCCGTTCCGGCTGACCACGCATGTCAACGGCGCATTGCGGCAGGATGACACGACGGACCGGATGATGTTCCCGATGGACGAGATCGTCGCCTATGTCTCGACCTTCACGCCGCTGGCGCCAGGGGACATCATTCTCACCGGCACGCCGACCGGCGCGGGCGCGCGGTTCGATCCGCCGAAATGGCTGGTGCCGGGAGATGTGGTGGAGATCTCCGCATCCGGGCTGGGGACGTTGCGCAACGTGGTGGCCGATGAGAGGGCGGAGTGATGGCGAGGAAGTTTCATCTCGGCTGGTTCTGCAATTTCACGTCCGGAGACTGGAACGGCGATTTCGCCCCCAACGAGGCGCCGTGGGACGGGAAGTTCTATGTCGAGATGGCGCAGGCCATGGAGCGCGCGTGTTTCGACTACCTTATGCTGGAGGACACCCTGATGGTGTCCGAGGCGTATCAGGGCACATCGGAAGCCACGCTGCGTTACGCGCTGCAGGCGCCGAAGCACGATCCGCTGCCGCTGGCGGCGATGATCGGGGCCGCCACCACGCGGCTGGGCGTGGTGGCGACCATGTCCACGCTCGCCTATCCGCCCTTCATGCTGGCGCGGCTTGCCGCCACCATCGACCATATCTGCGGCGGGCGGTTCGGCTGGAACATCGTGACCAGTGGCGAGGACAGCGCCGCGCAGAATTTCGGCATGGACGAATTGCCGCCGCGCGAGACGCGCTACGACATGGCCGACGAATACGTCGAGCTGGTGAACCAGTTGTTCGGATCATGGGCGCCGGACGCGGTTGTCATGGACCGGGCGCGCGGCGTGTACGCGGACCACACGAAGGTCCGGCCGATCAATTTCGTGGGCAAATACTTCAAGTGCCGGGGACCGCTGAACACCGTCGCCTCGCCGCAGGGACGCCCGGTCTATGTGCAGGCGGGCGGCTCGCCGCGCGGGCGCGCGTTCGCCGCGCGCACGGCTGATTCCATCATCGCAACCGCCAACGGCACCGAGGGGATGAAGTGGTATCGCGACGATGTCCGCACGCGCGCGGCGGCGGCGGGGCGCGATCCTGACGACATCAAGGTGCTGTTCCTGATCTATCCGGTGATCGGCGCCACCGACGAAGAGGCATGGGCGAAGTATCGCCGCATGGTCAACGCGCCCGACTTCATCGAGGCCGCGCTGGCCGCGATCGGGACGGTGACGGATATCGACTTCTCCAGGCTCGACCTGGACGCCGAGTTGCCGCGCCTCACCACGAACGGAGAGCAGGGCACGCTCGACAAGTTCGCTCAGTGGGGCAGCGGCAAGACGCTGCGCCAACTCGCCTCGGAACGCTACGATGGCGGCTTGCGGCTGATCGGCACGCCCGATGCGGTGGCGGCCCAAATGGGTGCGGCGATGGAGGCGGTGGGGGGTGACGGCTTTCTCATCAGCACGCCGTTCCAGCGCAGCAGCCGGCGCGCGGTGAACGACATCACCGAGGGGCTGGTGCCGGCCTTGCAGCGGCGCGGACTGGTGCGCACCAGATACGAAACCACCACGCTGCGGGCGACGCTGAAGGAGTTCTGACAGGCTGCCGAACAGCACGGCGGCGCGGCCGATGAAGCGATCCCGCGTCGCGCCAGGACCGTCGCCGGGCGGCGCCAGGTGCGCCATCGCGGGCTTGACCAGGTCGGCCTCGCGCACGACCATCTTCCATCTCGGGGGAAACAATGAAAAAGCTGCTTGGCTTCACCGCATTCTCGGCGGCTCTGCTGATTGCGGCACTCGCACAGGCCCAGCCGACGACGATAAGGGTGGGCGTGCTGAACGATATGTCGACCATCTACTCCGACCTGTCGGGCAAGGGCTCGGTGGTCGCGGCGCAGTTGGCGGCGGACGATTTCATGCGGGAGAGCCCCGCCTTCAAGGTCGAAATTCTGTCGGGCGACCATCAGAACAAGCCCGATATCGGCTCGAACATCGTCCGCCGCTGGATCGACGTGGACAAGATCGACGCGGTGGTGGACGTGCCGACGTCGAGCGTGGTGCTGGCCATCAACACGCTGCTGCGCGACGCCAACAAGGTTTTCCTCGCCTCCAGCGCCGCCACCGCGGACCTCACCGGCAAATTCTGCTCGCCCAACACCGTGCAATGGGTGTTCGACACCTGGTCGCAGGCCCACGGCACGGCGGCGGCGATCATGAAGCAGGGCGGCGACAGCTGGTTTTTCGTCGCCGCCGATTTCGCGCTGGGCGACGCGCTGATGGCCGACACGCGGCCGGTGATCGAGAAGATGGGCGGCCGCGTGCTCGGCACTGTGCGACCGCCGCTGAACACGGCCGACCAGTCCAGCTACCTGCTCCAGGCGCAGGCTTCGGGCGCCAAGGTGGTCGCGCTGATGAACGCGGGCGGCGATGTCATCAACGCGATCAAGCAGGCGCATGAATTCGGACTGACCGAAAAGCAGAAGCTGGCGGCGATGCTGGTGTTCATCACCGACGTGCAGAGTCTGGGTCTGCCGACCGCCCAGGGCTTGCTGCTGACCACGGCGTTCTATTGGGACATGAACGACGGCACCCGCGCGTTCGCCAGGCGATTCGCCGCCGCGCCGGGCATGGCGGGCCGCGTGCCGACGATGAACCATGCGGGGGTGTATTCCGCCACGCTGGCCTATCTGCGCGCGGTGGCCGCCGCCAGGACGGTCGACGGCGTCAAGGTCGTGGCCCAGATGCGCGCCGCCCCGATCGAGGACGCGCTGTTCGGGCGCGTGGTGGTGCGGGCGGACGGTCGCGCGGTCCACGACATGTATCTGATGCAGGTGAAGACGCCGGCGGAGAGCAAGGCGCCGTGGGACAACTACAAGCTGGTCGCCACGATCCCGGCGGCGGAAGCATTCCGGCCGTTGGCCGAGGGCGGCTGCGCGCTGGTGAAGTAACCTACCGCCGCCCGAACATCCGCTCGATCTCGCCACGGCTGAGCTTCAGGAACGTGGGCCGCCCGTGGCTGCATGTGGCGGCACGCGGGGTTGCCTCCATCTGGCGCAACAGCGCGTCCATCTCGGCCGCCCCCAGCCTTCGCCCGGCGCGGACGCTGCCGTGGCAGGCGAGGCGCGCGACGGCGGCGTCGAGCCGGGAGTCCAGCGCCGTGGCCTCGTCGTGTTCGGCCAACTCCTCGGCCAGATCGCGCAGCAAGGGCGCCGGGTCGGGGGTGCCGAGCAAAGCCGGCAACGCACGGACCAGGACGGCACCAGGACCGAAGGGCTCGATCTCGAGGCCGAGCCGGCCAAGCGCCCCGGCATGGTCCGTGAGCCGGCGCGCATCGGCTGGCGGCAGGTCGACCACGGCGGGCAGCAGCAAAGGCTGGGCGCGCACGCCGCCTTCGAGCAGTTGCGCGCGCAGCGCCTCATGCGTCAGGCGTTCATGCGCGGCGTGCTGGTCCACCAGCACGAGACTGCCATCGGCGGCGACCGCGATCACGTAGGTGTCGAGCACCTGCGCCACAGCGGCGCCCAACGGGAAGTCGCTGGATGGAGGCGCCGGCGCCTGCCGGGCGGCCGGCGGCATCGGGAAGGCGAGGATCGGCTCCGCGAAGCCGCCGGGCCGCGCCGGCCGCACCAGGCGCAGCTTCGGGCGGCTGAAGAACGACATGGGCGCCGCCTGGCCTGCCCCCCCGGCCAGCGCCCGGCCGATGCTCCCGATTACCAGCGCGCGGATTTCGGCGGGATCGCGGAACCGCACCTCGGCCTTGGCCGGATGCACATTCACGTCCAGCGCCTCGGGCGGAAGATTCAGATACAGCGCCACCACGCCGTGGCGCCCGCTGGCGATCACGTCGCGATAGGCCACCCGCACCGCCGTCCGCAGCACCGGGTCGGCCACCGGGCGGCCGTTCACGATCAGGGTCTGGGCCGCGACGGTGACGCGCGAGACGGTGGGCAGGCAGGCGAAACCCGACAGCGTGAGGTCGCCACGCACGCCTTCCACCGGCCGCAACACGGCGGCGGCGTCCGGCCCCAGCAGGGCGGCGATGCGGGCGGCCCGGTCCTGCGCGGGCAGCTCGAAACCGAGGCGGCCGTCGGATTCGTAGCGGAACGCGACATGGGGTGCGGCCAGGGCCAGCCGGCGGACCGCGACCTCGATCGCGTCGGCCTCGGCGCGCGGGGTCTTCAGGAATTTGCGGCGGGCGGGCGTGGCGAAGAACAGATCCTCCACCACCACGCGCGTGCCGGGCGTGCCGGGTGCCGGGCCGACCTCGCCGACGCGCCCGCCCTCGACGCGGATGGCCGCCGCGTGGGCGGCGCCGTGCGGGCGGGAGGTGATGTGCAGCCGCGCGGCGGCGCCGATACTGGGCAGCGCCTCACCGCGAAAGCCGAGGGTCTCGATGCGGACCAGGTCGTCATCCGCGAGTTTGGAGGTGGCATGGCGTTGAACCGCCAGCGCCAGGTCGTCCGCCGCCATGCCGACGCCGTCGTCGGTCACCTCGATCCGGACGATCCCGCCACCCTGAATGCCGACCGCGATGCGGCTGGCATGGGCATCGAGCGCGTTCTCGATGAGTTCGCGCACGGCGGCGGCCGGCCGCTCGATCACCTCGCCGGCGGCGATGCGGTTGATGGTGCCTTCCGCCAACATGCGGATGCGCGGTGGCGGAGCGGGGAGACTCGACTCGGGGCGCATCAGGAAGTCTAGCCCGCCCCGGACGAACGCGGGCTAGAAAATCCGGTCGAGCAATCCGCCGAGGTCGCCGCCACTGGATTTCCGCTGGATGATCGGCGTGTCGCCTTGTTGCACGTCCTGGCCGAGGGCGGAGTTCTGCCGCAGGCGCTGGGCCTCGCGCGTCGGATCGACCACGGTGCCGGCGGGCTCGGCGGTCCGCCAGAACATCAGACGGTCGGTGATCGAGCGGTTGGTGCTGTCGTTCACCGACTCGGAGTTGATCTTGGCCCGGACCTCGTCGGAGACCGCCGGCCCGGCGGCGGCCACGAGCGCGCTCTGGCCGGGTGTGACCGCGCCGCCATCCGAGCGCAACGCGGATTGCGGGGCCAGCGTCGCCTCGGCACCCCGGCGCGCCGATTCCTCCTGCGGCCGCTCGGCGCCGGGGCGTGGCGCGCGCAGCGTGAAATCCGGCGGCATGGACAGGGGCGCCCGCGTGGTCACCTGGAATTCGTCCGGCGCGTCGCGGACGAGGCCGAACGTGCGGGTGATATCCTCGCCCTTGCACGCGGACAGGCCCAGCAGGGCGAGCGCGAGCGCGGGGCCTGCGAGCAGCGGAAAGCGCGTGTGATTCGGATGTGACATGGTTGATCCTCCGTTTAGCGGGGCTCGCCGGCCCCGGCAAGGCGGTCGCGTGGCCCGTCGCTCCGGGAGGAGCCGCGATGCGGCAGCACCGAATCCAGCACCAGCGCCACCACGCCGCAAACGATCGCCGCGTCGGCCACGTTGAACACATACCAGGACCAGCCGCCGACATGGAAGTGCAGGAAATCCACCACCGCACCCCAGCGGAATCGGTCGATCACATTGCCGATGGCGCCCCCCGCGATGGCGCCGAGAGCGGCGGCCACCAGCGCGCGCTCGGCCCGGCGCAACCAGACCGCGAGCGCCACCACGATCGCCAGCGCCACCCCCGCCAGCACGAAGGCGCTGCCGCCGAAGTCGGTGAGCAGGCCGAAGGTGACGCCGCGGTTCCACACCATGGTGAAGCTGAGCATCGGAGCCACATCCACGCGGCCCAGGCTCGGCAGGTCGAGGTCGAACAATATCCACTGCTTGCTGCCCTGGTCGGCGGCCAGGATGAGGATGGCGAACAGCACGCCGACCAAAGTGAGGCGGTTGCGCGACATCAGGCGGCGACGCTCGTGCCGGCCATCGCATCCACCGCGTCGCAGCAGCGAAGGCACAGGGCTGGGTGGCGATGGTTCCGCCCCACCTCGGGCAGCACCTTCCAGCAGCGGGCGCATTTGGTGCCGGGTGCCACCACCGCGACCTGGTCGGGGGCCGCCCCGAGGGTGACATTCGGCACAATGAGAACCTCCGCCCAATCCTCCGCCGACAGCAGACCGGCGTTCATCGTCACCGACGCCTGCAACGACGAGCCGATCAGCCCGTCTTTCCGCATCGCCTCCAGCGTGATGGTGGCGGCCCGGCGGGTTTCGCGCACCAACTCCCATTTCGCCGCCAGCGCGTCGTCCCGCCACTCGGCCGGAACCTGCGGGAAATCCTCCAGATGCACGCTCGCGTCCGCGCCGAAGCGGGCGCTCCAGGCCTCGTCGGCGGTGAACACCAGCACCGGGGCGAGCCAAAGCGTGAGGCAGCGGTGCAGATGGTCGAGCACCGTGCGCGCGGCACGACGCTTGAGGCTGGCGGGGAGGTCGCAATAGATCGCGTCCTTGCGGACGTCGAAATAGAACGCCGAGAGGTCGGTTGCGCAGAAATTATGGATCGCGGGATACACCCCGGTCCAGTCGTGGCTGGCGACCGCGCGGCGGATCAGCGCGTCCAGCTCGGCCAGGCGGTGAAGCACCCAGCGTTCGAGTTCGGGCATCTCCGCCACCGCCACGCGCTCGGCCTCGTCCCAGCCCGCGAGGCTGCCGAGCAGCCAGCGCAGCGTGTTGCGCAGGCGGCGGTACAGTTCCGCTTGCTGCTTCAGGATATCCTTGCCGATGCGCAGGTCCTCGCTGGTGTCCGACGACATCACCCACAGCCGCAGGATATCGGCGCCGTACTGGCTGCTCACCTCCTGCGGCGCGGTGACGTTGCCGAGCGACTTGCTCATCTTGCGGCCCTGCTCGTCGAGCACGAAGCCGTGGGTCAGCACCGCCTTGAACGGCGCCCGCCCGCGCGTGCCCACCGCCTCGAGCAGCGAGGTGTGGAACCAGCCGCGATGCTGGTCGGAGCCTTCCAGATACAAATCGGCCGGCCATGGCAGCCCGCGCGCCTCCAGCACGAAGGCGTGGGTCGAGCCGCTCTCGAACCACACGTCCACGATGTCCATCACCTGTTCGTAGGCAGCGGGATCGCGGCCGTTGCCGAGGAAGCGCGACGGCGGCGAGGAGTACCACGCATCCGCCCCCTCCTCGGCGAAGGCGGCGATCACGCGCTCGATCACCCCCTGGTCGCGCAATACCTCGCCGGTTTCGCGCTCGACGAACACCGGGATCGGCACGCCCCAGCTGCGCTGGCGGCTGATGCACCAGTCCGGCCGGCCGGCGACCATGCTGCCGAGGCGGGTGCGGCCCTTTTCGGGGATGAACCGCGTGTCGGCGATGGCCTGCATGGCCCGTGCGCGGATCTGGCCCGGCCCGTCCATGCGGATGAACCATTGCGGGGTGGCGCGGAAGATCACCGGGGCCTTGGAGCGCCAGGAATGCGGGTAGGAGTGGGTGAGCTTGCCGCGCGCCAGCAGGTTGCCGGCCTCGGCGATGGCGGCGCACACCGCGTCGGCCACCTTGTACACGTGCTGGCCCGCGAACAGCGGGACATGGGGGTAGTAGGTGCCATCGGCCTGCACCGTCTCGGGCACCGCGAAGCCGTGCGCCTGACACAGATAGAAATCGTCCTCGCCGTGGCCGGGCGCGATATGCACGAGGCCGGTGCCCTGCTCGACGGTGACGAAATCGCCCAGCAGCACGGGCACGTCGAACTCGTAGCCACGCCCCCGCAGCGGGTGGGCGGCGATGGTGCCGGCCAAAGCGGACCCCGGCAGGGTGCGGAGCACGTGATGGGTCGCGATGCCCGCCTCGGCACAGAATTGCGGCAGCAGCGCGAGTGCGACGATCACCCGGGCATGGGCCACAGGGGCATGGGCCACAGGGGCATGGGCGCTGGCGAGCGCGCCCCCGGCCACGCTGTCGATGCGGACCAGCGCGTAGTCGATCTCGGCGCCGGCCGCGATGGCGCGGTTGCCCGGCATGGTCCAGGGGGTGGTGGTCCAGATGACCAGACTGGCGCCGATCAGGTCCGCCTCGGGCGCGGCCGTGATCGGGAAGCCCACCGTGATCGTGGTGCTGACATGGTCGTGGTATTCGACCTCGGCCTCGGCCAGCGCGGTCTTTTCCACCGGGCTCCACATCACCGGCCGCAGCCCGCGATACAGCGCCCCGTTCATCAGGAACCGGCCGATCTCGCCGGCGATTGCCGCCTCGGACGCCTTGTCCATGGTGGCGTAGCGATTCGCCCAGTCGCCCTGCACGCCCAGCCGGCGGAACTCCGCCTCCTGGATGCCCATCCACTTGGCGGCGTGGGCGCGACATTCGGCGCGGAACGCCAGCACCGGCACCTCGTCCTTGTCGCGGCCGGATTTGCGGTAGGCCTCCTCGATCTGCCACTCGATCGGCAGGCCGTGGCAGTCCCAGCCGGGGATATAGGGCGCATCGTGGCCCGCCATCTGCTGGGCGCGGTTGACGAAGTCCTTCATGATCTTGTTGAGCGCGGTGCCGATATGCAGGTGGCCGTTCGCGTAAGGCGGTCCGTCATGCAGGATGAACGGCGTACGGCCGGGCGCACGATCGCGGAGACGCCGCCAGATGTCCTGCGCCGCCCATTTCTCCAGGATGGCGGGCTCCTTCCTGGGAAGGTCGCCCCGCATCGGGAAATCGGTGGTCGGCAGGAAGACGGTGTCGCGGTAGTCGCGGGCTTCGTTCATGTGTCGGGAACCTGGAAGATGCGGCGCTGGGCCGCTGGCAGGAGGGGCGCGTGGGCGGAGGATCCGGCCTTCACCAGGCCGGGAGTCTAATTCGCCGCGCGCTGTACACCTCGTGCATGGACGTGACTATGGGGATGGGGGGTGCGGGGGGTCAAGGGAAGGTTGGTTGTTGGAACGATCGGCTGACCGTATCGTCGCGCGATCGCGGCTGCGTGGTCGCCCCGGGAGCAGGAAGATGGATACGCATATCGTCCAGATCAGCACGACAGGCAGAAACCCGTGGGTCAGCCATGTTCAGCGTTCCTTCGACGCGGCATGGCGCGGCGAGGGCAAGCTGGACGCGGGGGTTCTGGCGATCGAAGGCATGTCCGGACGAAAGTACCGCCAGTTCATCAACATGCTCGTGGCGAGTGCCGCGTCGCCACGGTACCTCGAAATCGGCTCGTGGGCCGGATCCACGCTTTGCTCGGCCATCCAGGGAAACGACGTCATCGCGATGGCGATCGACAATTGGTCGGAATTCGGCGGCCCTTCCGGCATGTTCCTCCAGAACCTTTCGCTATTCCGGGGCAGCAAATCGCGGGTGAGTTTCCTCGAACGCGACTTCCGGACCATCGATTACCAGACCATCGGCAGCTTCAACATCTTCCTTTTCGATGGCCCGCACGCCGAGGTGGACCAATACGACGGTCTCTGCATGCCGCAGCCCGCGCTCGACGACCAGCACGTGCTGATCGTGGACGACTGGAATTTTCGCACGGTGCGCGACGGAACCCACCGGGCCTTGGCGGAACTGGGGCATCGCGTCGATTGGGCGACCGAGATTCGCACGACATTGGACGATTCGCATCCGCTGCATGGTCGCCAACACAGCGACTGGCACAACGGCTACTTCATCGCGGCACTGACAAAAGCGGCGATGTAGCCCAACCGCTCCGCGCGAAGTTGCTCAGTGCGGGTGGCTGAAACGGGAAACGCTTGCGTATATCGCATGCGTCGCCTGCTCGATGACGTGGTCGAACGTCAGGTCCCGCGCCAGCGCACGTCCCTGTTCGGCGATGTCAGCCGCCTCGGCCGGGCTGTCGCGCAGCCACTTCGCGACCTCCAGAACGTCCCGGCAGTCTTCGGACAAGGGGACGAAGTTTTTCCATGGCACCAGGCGATCATAGTACCATTGCCTCCAGCCCATCGCTGAGGCCACCTTCACGACGGTGTTGCCCATCAGCAATTTCGAGAACAGGCTTGCCCAGCCGCACGTGTTGCCGTCGACATCGATTGCGTATTTGTAGCACATGAACCGGAGCAGCGGGACATGGGGGCGCATCATGTCGCTGGCGGCTATTTCCGCCAGTTCGGTCTCATCCCAGATTTGGGCGACCTGACTGATGCCGATATCCAAAATATCCTCGGACGCGTGAGCGCGCGCCTCAAGACAGAGCCGAAAGCGGGGCAGGTCCTGCCAACGCGACACGCGCAACAACTCGCGCACCCCGGTCGAGGCGCCGCGCCAGAACAAACTGGTTTCGCGTGCTTCCCAGGGTATCCACTGGCCCTGAGCCTGATGGCGCAGTTCGGCATAGCCGTCAGTTTCCATGAACACCGGATCGGGGAAAGCGATGTGGCTGACCGCATTGCCGGAAAAGCAAAGACCCGCCCCGCTCGGAAAGTCGTCGTTCCACAGGCGGCAGCAGCCCACGAGATCGCGCCTGCGTTCCTTGGCTGCAAGGAACAGGCGGAAACAAGCGATCCAGTGGTTGGTGAAATAGTCGCGCCTTTCCGCTGCCGTAAAGCTGGCGGGCGCGATGATCTCGATCGCCATGTACGGATGGAAAACCACGTCGACCGCCGATTGCGGCATTTCGGCAAGGCGCACGCTGACGTCGATGGTTATGCCGATTTCGCCGCAAATGCCCCGAAGGATCGTGGTCAAGCTGCCGGGCGAGTAGTTCGTGAAAACCTGTCTTGTGTAAGGCAAAGCGGAATTCCGTCGAAGCTGGAGACATAGAGGGGGAAACGCGGGATCGTGTCGACTTCCGCTCACTTGGGCCGCAGGAAAACGAAAATCTGCAACGGGTCCTCCAGCGAGCGATCCGTCGCGGCGATCTGCCAGTTCGGGAATTCCGTGGTCAGGTAGTTCAGCGAGATGCTCGTATCGCCATAGGTCACGTCGCCGTCGACAGGCGCCAGACCGTGGGGCGCGAAGGCGAACCCCGTGCTCCGATGTTCGGCGGCAAGAGCGGCACTTTGGTCGGAATAGCCGGACCAAAACTCTACCGGGCGAATGGTGATGACCGCGAGCCCGCTCTCCTTCACGTAGTCCCGCAAGGTGTCGAGGGCGTGGCGTGTGGCACGCCTCGATGTATGGGTGAAAACAGAGAAGGCATAGATGAGATCGAAGCGCTTGTCACCGACAGGAAGGTCGTGGGGCAGATAGTCGGAGAGCAGGAAGTTATCACCGAGACCCGCTTCGCGGCACAGCGCGATCGATTGCGACAGAGGATCGACACCGATTACCCGGCTGGGATCGGTGAAGAAGTACATAAGCCTTGCGATACGGCCATAGCCACAGCCGAAATCAAGAATATTGGCCCGATCCAGAGGCCTGCCGGTCAACCGCGCGTAGTTATACGCCACGGAGCGGACGAAGCTCACCGTTTGCATAAGCAGCGGCAGACCGCTGCTTCCGGTCCAGTTCTGCTGTGTTGCCGCAGACGCCATGGCGGGCAGAAGACGCGAGAGATTCGGCAGGGCGGCGTCAGGCATGGTCGATATCAACTCGGCGAAATCGCCCAGTCCAAGCGAACGCAGCCGCCTCAGAGCATCAGGAAAATCCGAACCAGCCACGTCTCCATCAATCCCAGCCGCGATCATTCGAGCGTATTCGAGCATCAATACCCCTGGTCTGCGGTCAGTCACCGACCAATGCCAAGATGATACGTTCGCGGATGTTCCCTGTCACTCGCGAAAAAGACGCCTCAATTCAACCGCGACCGCATCGCCGCTCCGCCACCATCGACCACCCGGCGGCGTCAGGCGGCGTCCGCCGCCGCCGGGGGCGCGGGGCGCTTGCGTTGCAAGCCGGACCGGCGGCACTGCGCGACGAGGTCGCCATGCTGATTGA